>NZ_AOJL01000013.1 GCF_000337035.1 Halorubrum coriense DSM 10284 | reverse complement strand
AATGGCCTCCGGCAGGATCAACCGGAATGAATATCCTTCAGGCCTGATTCCCGGCCTGAAGGGGGTGTTGGCGGGTGTCAATCTCGTTGGAAACGAGAGTTGACACACCATTGCATTGGTCTGTGTGGTGTCCGGACCATCCAACGGCTTGGATGACACCGAACGACCACGGCTCACATCAGATCACCGCTTACGCCGGAGCGCAGGGGGCGTGATCCTCATCAGGTGAGTCGGATGAACCGACTCTGCGAAACCGGGACGGATTGAACGTCCCGAGTCCGCGGTGCGTTCTTTGCTTTTCAACCAAACGGGCTTACTTGTATAAGCCCGTCGGAACACTTTGACCGGCCGCGGTGCGGCCGATCGTTATCCCCCGCGCCGGGGGACCTTCGCATTCAATACGAACGGGGTTTTATATTTAACCCCATCGAACCATCGGCGTCAAGTCATGCGGTTTCATAGAGAGCTTTTCTCATAGCCACCGAGTGTAGCCCAATTGCGTCAGGAGTATCTCCATGGGTGATTCAGATATTAACCAACATACGACCCAGTAGAGTACGGTATGTTGGTTAAGAGAGTCGCACGAACCGATAGCGATTCAGGAAACGATCTCGGAAACGCTCGATTTATTCAGAAAATACAGGCACTGAGCCAGGGCCTGCTTCTATCTTCCTCTTCCTGAAACGCGGAAGTCCCACGCCGTGGCTTATCGGAACTGTAGATCACTAGTCGAGTATGGGAGATCACCCACCATCGAACCGAGTGGCGGCCGATAAGCGGACACGGGGGGCAGACCACAATCTGGGCTTGGCAGATCAAGCCGACCCAGCCACAGAAGAGATGCTCCTACCGTCACTCGACGACGGCATCACGTTGCTCGACGTAGACGGTGGCCGTGGCGTCCCAATCCTCCAGTCGCTCGTGCTTGACCATCTCTTGTTACACGATGGGCCCACCTTCTGGGTTGACGCGAACGGCCACGCGACGACGACGCTGGCGCAGATTACACCGAGCCAGCGGTTGCTCGATCGGATCCACGTCGCCCGCGGATTTACCGCGTACCAGCACTACGGCGCTGTCGACGATCTCTCGATGGCAGTAAACCAGGCAATCCAGGAATCGACCGCTGTCACCGGTACATCCGGTCGACAGTCAACGGTTCAAAACGAAAACTCGTCTCCACACACCCCGTCGCTCATCGTTGCGCCGGCCGTCGACGCCCAGTACCGCAGCAACGAGACGTTCAGCGAGCAGCACACAGAAACACTCCAAGCCGAGAACCCTCGCTCGACTAGCGACGTACGCCGACAGCTACGACGTCTCGGTACTCGTTACTCGGAGTACGATCGACGAGTTCACAGTACCGGTCGCGACGGCCGCCAGTCACCATCTTGAGTGTGAGCAAAGCCGGATGGGGCCGCGACTCGTCGGTGACGAGTTCGAGACACTCGTCTATCCCGTTGATGACGGTGCGTACTACCAGACCACGTTCGCCTACTGGCGACAGCTACTCGCCACACGGGCGACACAGGTTGGCCTCGAACCGGCGACACCCTCGTCGTCGACGTCGAGTCCGCCAGGTGTCGGAACAGGCGTGACCGCTGACAGTGAGACGATGTCGCTTACCACGAGTCCGCTCCTCGATGCGTGGACAGCACTTAGAGGGCGATAACAATGGGACGCACGAACCCAACATATCGGGATTCCCTGCGGGCTATCGAAGACCGTTGGGCGGAGTTCCGACGGGCGCTCCGTCGTCGCGACCAACCGCGCTTCGACCAGCTGTTCGAGTACGCTCGCGAACACGCCGACGCGAGTGGGCTGTTGAACCACCAGAATCCACTGGTGCCGGCGCTGTTCAGTATCGATCTCAAACAGGAGGCCACATTAGAAGACCATGAGGAACGCCTCGAAGTGCTCGAACGCCGGCTCAACGAACAACGCACCGATACACAAGTATCCGATGAAGAAACCAGCGAGCCACCCCAATGAGTACACTCGCGACGATCGCATTCGACATCGAGACGACGGGGTTTTCGACGACTGACCAGCTGACCGTCGTCGGCTTTGACGCCGAGATCGGCTCACGAGTATTCCTCAATACAGACGGGGGTGCGTGTGCCTCAGATATCGAACAGCGCGTGAACGACCAGCTTACGACGCCAGTAACACTCACTGTTCATGACGATGAGGGCGCGCTGTTGGACGCCGTCAAGACGTTCGTCGACGCCACGATCGCACAGCGAGATATCAAGCTCGTAGCCTATAACGGCGAAACATGGAAAGGCGGATTCGATCTGCCATTTCTTCGAACGCGGTTGAGTTATCACAGACGCGAGTGGCCGTTCGCTGAACTGCCGTACATCGACGTGATGAAGATCTTCTCCTCACGGTTCAATACGAGCGAGAACAGTCTCACTGGAGTGTATGACGAGCTTGTGGCTTCCGGACACAGCACAGTCGATCCATTTGAGGAGAGTAGCAAAGCGGTTGACGCGTGGGAGACTGGTGATTTCGAAGCGGTCGTACTCCACAACGTCGCCGATATACGGCGCACTCGAGCCCTGATGGACGTCGCCGAACGATACTGCTCGAAGTCAGATTTTTCAATGAAGTCACTTGAACCGGTGGATGGTGGTCAGTAACTCGTTTAATACAGATCACTATTGTGCGGCTCTGTTGGAATCCTCATCTGGGTATATGTTCTTGGAGCCATGCTGAATACAGAGCACGAGTTGTTGGCAGATCGACGACCGACTGTTACACAGGATTCTACATACGTATCCACCGCCGTCTGCGAGGCCACCAACGAGTCTGATTTCACTATGCCGCGACATCGTTGATTGGTCAAAACAAATAATAAAAGGAGGGCAGTAGTTGACACTGTGCGGCTTCCCTCCCGACGAGCGATTCTCACCGGTCTCCTGACTTGTCTCGTACTGATCGCCGGTTACACGACGCTGCTCTCCAATGACGAAACGCAAATTCTCATTGAGAACGAGCGAGAATCGAGCTACCAAGTCACGGTGTTTCAAACCACGCAAGAGAGCGCAGAAGAGCTTCGCTTCGACGTTACCACGAGAGCTGGACGTCAGAGGCTCGTCGAGATGGAAGAACTACGGGCCGATGCGAACTACACCAACGTCACCCTCCACACCCAGGTACGTTCGGACCGCGTGCCGACAGTCTCGGATGGGAACAGTACGAAATTTGTCGAGGACTGGAACCAGAGTCGAATGACCGTCTATGTCGTCGAGACGTATCAAAACGAGCTGGTGGACATACACACGATGCGGTGTGGCCGTAACATGGCACTCACGTTCACGACCGCTCCAGACGGAGACTTCAGAACCACCTCACGCTGCGTACAGGACGTTCACGGGTGATTTTGACCGCGAGTTGCTCGGCCCATTTAATCTTGACAGAACGTAAGAGTCCAAGGGACAGCCAGCAGTGATTATCTCTTCTGTAGTCAGTACGCTTCCTCAGACGGTATCAGAATTACCCGACTAGTCCCTGCTGTATACACCCTCTACATCGGTCACCCTGTTACTGACACCGATCAAGTAGTTAGCAAAGACGCTGCTGAATAGACAGCGCGAATCGGCTACGAGCAAGTGGACGCAACTGAATCGATTAGTGCGGCGGATATAGTTGGTGAATGTGTCGCTCCACACAGTACCAAGGGGAAGCGTCCGGATGGCTTGCTAATCGGAGGTTTCTGTTAGCTCGCCGCCGCTTTCCGAGCATCCATGCCTTCATAGATCTCCTGAGTGTAGTCTACCAGTATCAGCCGAACGTAGTCTTCTATTGTGTCGCCGAGTAAGTCCTCGAGTGTCTTCAGGAAGCGATCGATCGGCTCCACGCTGAGACAGTGTCGATTGAGGACCTCGTTGAAGGGAATCGTGTCTCCGAGCCGCTTGAAGATTACACGCAGAACACCCAAATGTGGCGGCACTGAAGCGGGCCCGCAACCAGAACCTCGCTGTCCATCCCGGACAAGACATTAGGTATGTGGTTGTTGATGATGAAAGGAACTCCCACGAGCGGGCCGCATTGGCCCACGAAGAGATTGCGTCGTACGATGCCTCGTATTACGAGACGCAACTCGTCCGTGCTGTCGAAAGTGTGCTAGCACCACTCGGCTGGAATCGGTCGGAGATTCGTCGAGCACTCGCGGAGACACGGGAGCCAGAACTGATGGCCTTCGCAGGCGGTGAGAAAAATTAACCAACAAAAGTGGCAGTTAGCGTAGGATCGTTGGTTAATTACGGATCCTTTGACACCGAACTTCCACACGCCTGTTGACGCAGTTCGTAGTCTCGCTGACCACGATTCGTTTTGTTGTCGGTTGTAATAAGGCAAAGAAACTACATTTCCACCACTCTCATGTGATTTCTATGTCCTCCCCCTCCAAGGCTGCCATCCAAACAGCACTGGATTCACTGTACCCGGACGCAGCTGTTCTCGATATCACACCAGTCGAAACTGGCAAAAACAGTGTTTATTCTGTTTCGTACGGTGACCGGAACACGATCCTGAAAGTCGGAACAGCGTCGGGTGACCGTGTGATGGCTGAACCGCAAATTATAGAACTTATCCGCGAGCACACAGCCGTTCCGGTCCCCGAGGTGATCGGAACCTCGAAGAACATGCTTGAATTTCCCTGCTGTCTCTACGAACGCGTACCCGGGCGAACATTCGCGGACCGGCCTGTCATCGAGTCTCCCGATCTCCTTGCCCGGATCTGTACTGAGGCTGGCCAGCACCTCGCCGGCCTACATAACATCGATACGTTTGGGCGGTGTGGGCCCATTGTTCTCGGCGACGACGGCCTAACAGTCGCAAACGTAGCCGATGACTGGCCATCAGGGTTCCAGCGCACGCTTGCGGCAAAGGTCGACCAGCTCGGACCGCAGTTCAAATCATATGTGGAGACTCTTAATGAGCACGTCAACGAGGCGACTACCAAGTGCCGCTCGACCACACCCGTCACCCCTGTCCTGGCCCACATGGACTACCGCCTCGCAAACCTCGTGATCGATCCCGACGCCGACTGTATCACCCAAGCTGTCCTCGACTGGGCAGGCGCCACCGCAGCACCTGCTGCGTACGAACTCGCTCATGTAGAAGCGTTGCTCACCGATTGGCCGATACTTGTCGCCGACCAAGTGACGCTATGGGAGCGGTTCCGAGAGGCATACGCTCAACGCCGAGAAATACCGACAATCCCCGATATCTACCGGGTTGACGCCCAGTTGCGCTTGATGAAACATCTCGACATGGAAATCGGGCACTTCGATAACGCCGCTGCCGAAGGTCGTGTCGAGGACCACCTCACGTCGCTTGAAGCTCTGGGCGCACTCTGAGACATTTGATATAACTCCGTTGGGCGGTTGGTAGCGTTGCGATAAGGAATGAGGCGGTCAAAAGATCGAGTGATCTATGCTCAGTTTTGACCGCCTCAGCGGCGATAACGGTTATATCGAATTAGATTTTCTGGAGCGAGAGGTGACACCCGAGTCGGCGATGAAGTTGGGTATCCGACTCCATTTGGCTGGACTATCACTTTCGGATACCGTCTCCATTCTTTAGAGGTTGGGTGTCGATCGCGATCGAACCACCGTCCATCAGTGGGTACAGAAGGCCGATCTACAGCCGACTGGCGGTGCTGATCCGAATCATGTTGCGGTCGATGAGGCCGTGATTCAACTCAATTCTGAGCAACATTGGCTGTACGCTGCCGTCGATCCCGGCACGAACCGCCTACTCCATGTTCGACTTTACCCGACGAGAAACAACGCAATTTTATCGATGTTTCTCTCAGAACTGCGTGAGAAACATCAGGTTGACGACGCAGTCTTTCTCGTCGACGGTGCGTCATGGTTACAGGCGGCCTGCCATCGCTACGGGCTCTGATTCCAACACGTCACACATGGGAATCGGAATGCCGTTGAACGTGTCATCCGTGAAGTAAAACGACGGACAAGCCACTTCTCAAATACGCTTAGCCACGCCGAGCCAAGCACCGCCGAAAATTGGTTACAAGCGTTCGCCTTTATATTGAATCAGCTTATCTAAACACCACCACACCGCCTTGGCACAGCCCGGAGTCTACCTTCACGACCTCTCTCGAGGATTCCAACCTCGGGCAGAGGTGGTAGACTGTAAACCCTAATATCCCAANGGAGTCTACCTTCACGACCTCTCTCGAGGATTCCAACCTCGGGCAGAGGTGGTAGACTGTAAACCCTAATATCCCAATCCAGCGGTGCGGTGCCGTGAGATTCCCGCGTCTTCAGGCGTGGGGGGAATGTCAAACATGGTGAATATCCAGCAGTCAGTTCAAAACATTCGCCACAACTACTCGGCGTGGTTGTCGAATAATGACTTGGGGTCAGCTTTCATTTTGGCCTCAACATCGGCAGACAGTTCACTAATCGATAGTTCATCAAGTGCCTGTTTGAGCTCCTCAGCTCTCGGGAGCGCGAGAATCTGACATTGCACGGGTTCTGATGTCGTTTGAATAAGCGTATCGAATCCAAACACATACTCTTGTGTTGTCGCAAAATCAAGCATTATTGGGTCAACAATAGCCGACGCAAAATCGTGAACGAACTCCGGAGGAGTGTGCTGGTTCGATGTGCTAAGCACATTGGCCCAGCCATCAACGAATCCACTGATCATAATATTCCCAATCTCCTCAATTGCGCTTTTGTGTAGCTCTTCGAATCCATCGGTAACCTCGCCGGTACCCATCGCCTCCGCAATTGTTTCACCAGAGGCTTCATCGAAGAGGATGAGAATATATCCGGTTGGTAAGCCAGTCAGTTCGGCAACCACACCAACGTGTTGTTCATCACCAAGTCGTGGCCCGATCTGTTCAATGGGGAGAAAGCTCATGCGGCTAATCGTGACCGTTGTCTCGATGCCAGTCATCGTCGTAATATTATCGCCTGCGGTGTCGCCACCTTTCGCAGCCATTTGGCTGAATGCTTGGAGTTTGTCGAGCGGGATCGGGGTCGACTCACTAGAGAGTTGATTATCAAGAATACGCTTGAACGACGCCTCCTGGAGAAAAATATACGCTGTCGTCTCAACTACGGCGTTTGTCGTTTCAAATGTGCTATTTATGGTCAATACCTGATTTGAAGTCTCATTGAGCGGTAACGCATCTGGGATAACATCTGCTCCATCTCCAGTGAGGTAGGTTGGTGGACGCTGATCGATGGACTGGTTGAGGTAGTCTGCCCAGCCGTCGATGAATCCACTCAGCATGATGTTTCCGACTTCGGTGAGTCGGGGTTCAAGCCCGATCTCTCCACCTTTATTACCGGGGAGACTCTTTGCGAGTGTCTTTGCGCCAGTCATGTTGAAAATAAGTAGTGCTGTTCCAGCAATCCCGCCAGAGAAGTCACTGGAAATACCGACAAGTTCCTGATTGTGAAGATCCGCAACGATATCTCGACGCCGAAGGAGGTCAATGCTTGTCGCTTCAACTGTCGGCTGGACGTTAGTCAGTTGGCCAAGTGATCGCGCAGCCTGTTTCGACCCGTCATGAGCAAGTTGGTTAAACTGCCCAAGCGCGTTAACCTCAATCTTCATATATTTGTATTGATTAGCGGGTACCCTGTTAACACTTGTTCTGTGTAACTCTGAAGATGACCGAGCCGTCGGTTTGGATGATGGTCTCGAGAAGATTCGAAAGTGGGGAGCGTTCGATCGCTTCGTTGTTGTACGATGTGAGCGTCGTCATCCAGTCACGCCGCTTCTCTTCGACGCCTTCCCAGCGGATCATCTCTGGGACTTCGTCGAAGACGTTCGTGATGTCGAACTGCTCTCTGTCGAACTCGAAGTTCTCCGGATACTGCGATCGCGTGGTGCCTTCGAGTCTGTCACAAGTGACGTCGCCGCGTTCTCCGGGGCCGATGAAGAACTTGAACTGCGCTTCGTCTTCAGGCTTGTAGATGATGAACTCGAAGTTAGCGACTGGTTCGATGCCGGCGATATGAAGCTCCATATCTAGCGGGAGTTTCCGGCCGTTTCCGTAGCGATGGAGGCCGTACAATTCTCGCTTGACCGTCTCTGAGTTTACCTCTTCGCGGACGGGCGTGATCTGAATGTACTCTTGTTCAGATTCGATTTCTTCGATGAACTTCTCTGCGTCATCAGCGTTAAGATCACCACTGAGGGAGGAACTAGCCGACGTTTCGTAGTTCGAAGCCGTGTTCTCCAGTTCGTTTTCGTTGGCATCAGATCTCGCGATAGTATCGGGATCTGAAATATCGAAATCATTATCAGTCACTCCCGGCTTGGAATCACCTGTTCGATTAGTTACTGATGCTTCGGTGTCTTCATCTGGTGCTATCGATGTGTCGCTGCTAATCGTGTCTTCAAGATCATCAGCAACATTAGATGGGTGTTCCTCAGAGGACTTAGGTGAGCCAGATGAGTCGTCCGATTGGGGTGGATTTCTTCTGCTATCTGTGCCTCCGTTATGAGCCATAAAAAACTCGATACAACCAGATTAAATATGTCTTTTGGGGTGGGGGTAGATTGATCAGATCCAGTGAAGGCTAGTGGGCGACTACCGTCTCGTCGTCTATCACAAATTTCTAGTCTCAAAGAGTAGATCTTAGACTTTTATCTTAGACGTGAGTCTTAGAATGTTAGAGTGCCAATCTTGTATGTGTGTGAATAGTGAGAAAGCGTCAAAAATGTCAATTTCCATGCGGTCGAGTCAGGCTTGTAGAGGAGTAACATCACCATCTGAGCTTTGAGGCCAGGCAATCGGCTCTCGCTCCGTATTCAAGTACAGACAAAAATTTTCGGCGGGTGATTTCGAGTACATTTCTTCGGATGAGACACTTGTGTGGCTCGGCCGAGTGGTCGCTACTACTGGGCAAGCAACCCGCCGTCGACAATGATCGGCTGTCCCATCACGTAGGATGCCTCCTCAGAGCAGAGCCAGACAACTGCGTCAGCTATCTCTTGGGGATCGCCAAGCCGATCCGCTGGAATACCCGCAGTGATCCGGTCCATCTCTTCTGAGTTGTCTTCACCTGCCTGTTGGACCATCGGCGTATCGATAACACCGGGACACACGGCGTTGAAACGGATTCCCTCTCCCGCATAATCGATTGTTGCCCGTCGAGTTAATCCGATAACCCCGTGCTTGCTGGCAACGTAGTGTGCGCTCCCATTCGCACTCACACCGGCGACCGACGACGTGTTGACGATCGCTCCACCACCACGTTCGATCATCTCGGGGATCTCTGCTTTGAGACACCGCCAGACACCCTTCAGATTGATGTCAATCATCCGGTCCCACTCTTCTTCGTCGTACTCAGCGAGACGAGCACCCTCATCGGCAATGCCAGCGTTGTTGTGTGCGAAATCAAGCCCGCCATATTCGTCAATGGCTGTCTGTACCATTGAGTCGACATCATCTGAATCAGTGACATCTGCGTTGACGAAAATCGCCTCGCCTCCGGCTTCCTCAATCAGTTCGACAGTCTCGTATCCGCCGTCTTCGTCAACGTCAGCGACGACAACCTTTGCTCCCGCTTCGGCGAACCGAAGTGATGATTGTCGGCCGATTCCTGACCCTCCGCCGGTAACAACTGCGACTCCGTCTTGGATTCCTTTCATAGGTTCACCTGCCACGCTGTAGCACGTGGGAAGCTTACAATAGTTTCTTATATATGATATACTTAACGAATATGTGAACTAGTTCAGGTGAATATCCCAACAAGTGCTCTGAGGCTACAGCGTCGTCGAGATACGTGGTGAACCCATGCTAACGAGATCGTGTCCTCGTCAAAAGGCGACGCATGAGATCACAAGGAGGGCGGGTGATTTTCACCCTCAGTCGGCTGATTGATCAGCCCGCCGCAACTCCAAACACAGCACTCCTCACAGCAGACGGAGTCCACCTACCGCGACGCTGAGGCCAGTCACAAATCCGGTCCCATGAGCGATCACGTTTGGAAACCGGCCACCAGACGCAGCCTCAACAGAAAACAGGACCACGACGAAGGAACTGACGACACCACCACACGCTCCAAGGAGTATGATCGCGTTCTGGTGCGTAGATAGCCACTGGCGAACGGCTATCTCTCGATACTGCCACCCGAGTCCGATGGCGACTAGCAGAATCGCCCCACCAATGGCTAGCACACCGGCACTCGGGACTGTGGGCAGTGAGGACCGATAGAGTGCGACACCTAGCCCACACACCACGAACGTGAACGTGGATGCGATCGAAATCGCCCACGTGTACCACGCAGCGAGCAGCCCCACCAGCCCAACACAAGCAGTCCACCGAGGGCGCTCACAACACCGGAGAATCCGTAGGCGACTGAGGGGGGTCCAACAAGCTCCCACCGTTGATACAGCAGCTAGTAGTCAACTGCCACCGTGGCGGGGGGAGTGATCAAAAGAAGACTCCCGTAGAGCAGCCAGAACAGCCGCCGTCGACCCCAGATGGAGTATAGCGTATACGCAAGTGCGACTACGATCCCGTACCATGCCAGATTTGATGCGAAATGGGCGGGACTATCGTGAATCGCTGCCGCCGTCCAGACAGTCACCAACTGTGGGTCGCCGTACGTAAACACGAACTGTGACACCAGCGGTTCTGGAACAGCAACGTGGATACCAGCAAGAACGCACGCTACGCTGAGAAGAACACCTACGCCGGCGTCACGGAGATGCCTCCGCAGATCTGTGAGGTGTGTGTCCGCCCTAGACATCGTGACCTCAACATCTGATTCACAGGGATTCCTTCAAGAGAATACTATATTCCACTCGATGTCGTGGCAAAGCGCATCCGGACGTCTAGAGCGTCGGTCCGCTTCGACGCACAGTTCGCCAGCGGCGGCAACCTCTTCGAGAATGAGTCGCTACGGGGCGGCTGGTCGGTCTTCAGAAATGTCCGGTGTGCTTTCAGTATCTGCGACTTCCATCCCGGTACTCGTCCGAATTGACAGATACCATCTCCAGCTAAGAAATCAAATGCCACTATGCGAACAAGAACCGGACAAGACTTAGCAGTGGCAGGACGCCCAAACCCGGAGTACGGCGAGTCGGTGAAACCACTCTCAAACGTGAGTAGCGTCAAGAACAGAAGGTGGTAGGTCGAGGAGTCGTTGGGTGTCTCTATTCGGTGGCGTTAGTGGCCGCGTGGGGCGCGTTGTTATCAATAAAAATAATTAGGTCGCCGGGGTTTACCTACCGTAGTGGGAGAAAAATGTATGGGGCTAATCGAGGCGGTGGAAGGTAGCTATGGTCGCCGGCTTCGGGGGATTGTAGCGGGGACAATCTTACTGACGATTGGGCTTTCCGCGTTGTTCGTCCAGCACCTACAGTCGGCCGGCACTGTGGATGCAGGAGTCGCTGCGGTCGCTGCGACGGCCTTCGTGATGCTACTGAATTTCGGGGTTGTCGGAATCATGGTCGGTGACAATGTCGGGACAGAACTCTCTCGGTTGCTGACGGTCGCGAGCGCGATCGAGGACGGTGATTTTCAGACCACGGCGAAGTCAGACAGGAGCGACGAGATTGGTAACCTGTTCGCCAGCATCGACGATATGCGAGTCTCGCTTGATGAAGCAGTGAGCGAGGCGGAGTCGGCACAGAAAGACGCTGAGGAGGCACAACAAGAGGCTGAGGAGATGAACGCAGCGTTGATGGAGCACGCGAAGTCAGTCGAGGGTGCGATGGAAGCCGCGGCAGACGGGGATTTTACGACGGAACTCGGTACCGACGCAGACGTAGAAGCGATGCGTGAGATCGCGGAGGCATACAACGCGATGGCAACCGACCTCTCCGTGACGATCGGCGAACTCCACGACTTCGCGGACGAAGTCGAGGAGACAAGTACGAACGTGTCCGAGAAGGCCGGGCAGGTCGGCGAAATGAACCAATACGTCGCGGGGCAGATTCGGGAATTGGCAGAGCAGGTTGAGGCGCAGAGTGGAAAACTCCAACAAGCGGTGAAAGAGACAGACAGTTTCTCGGCGCTCATTGAGGAGATCGCGTCGACCACGGACGACGTAGCGAACGACGCGACACGAGCGGCTGAGGCTGGTCAAGAAGGCGAGACGAAGGCGACACAGGCGATCGAGTCGATTCTCGCTATCGCGGAGCTGTTAGAGGAGCTTGAGGAGGTTATTCACGGACTCGATACGCAGATGGACGAGGTCGGGAGTACGACCGAGATCATCTCCGAGATCGCCGAGGAGACGAACATCCTTGCGCTGAACGCTTCGATCGAGGCGTCGCGAGCGGGCGAGGAGGGAGACGGGTTCGAGGTCGTCGCCGAGGAGGTGAAGCAACTTGCCGAGGAGACCCAGCAGTCGACGGCGGAGGTGGACAAGACGATTTCCAGCGCGATCGACGACGTCGACGAGGTGAGCTCGGACATGAAGGCGACGGTCGAGCAGATCGACGAGACGACCCAGTCGGCCCGTGAGGCGGGTGAGACGATAGCCGAACTGACGAGTACCGTTGAGGAAGTCGATTCGGCGATGGGAGACATTTCGGACGCGACGGCCGAAGGCGCGACGGGCGTCGAGGAAGTGGCGGCCGTCGTGAACGAGGTCTCCGAGAGCGCGAAGAATGTAGTCTCTGACGCCCGCACCGTTGCTGAGTCGGCCGAGGAAGCGGCCGAGATGATGGAAGAAGTTGAGGCGATCACGTCCGACCTCACGGACCGGACGCACGAGCTTGAGGCGCGACTGAGTGAGTTTGAAACCCGTGATGTGGATGCGGAGCCAACGACGGTAGAACCGGAACAAACGCCACAGGCCGGGGCGAAGACGCGCCGGACGGGGGTGACTGACGATGATTGACACCACAGCGATACACTACGGAACAGCGGCCGTTTACGCGGTTTCAGCAATCGTTCTGACCGGCCTAACGCTTCGGAAGGAGAAAGCCGCTCGCCGGTACTGCTACCCGTTCCTCGGCCTGATTGGGCTCGCAACAGTAATGGCGGCAGCGTGGGGTGCGGGCATCGGTTTCGTGTCGGTGGGGAGCGGTGTCTTGCGGCTCCCACAGTTGGTGACTGACTACCCGACCTACGTGTTGCTGTTCGGGTTCTCGGTCTACGTCTCGGGGGCCGGACGGCGGTACATCGGCGGGGTCGTGGGGCTTCTGCTGGCGGTCCGGATCTCATACGACCTCGTAGCCGTGTTTGACGGGATCATCGCGACGGTCGCGAATCTCGGGATCATAGCCTTCTATCTCGTGGCAATTGTGCTTATGTACGGGCCTATCGCCAAGAAAGCGTCCAACCAGCCGCCCCGGAAAGAACTCTTGTACGCGAAGACCCGGAACCTCGTGGTGTTCATCTTCGCGATGCTGGTCGTGTGGTCGCAGTTGGAGGTGACCGGAGTCCTCGATTTGTTCACATTGACAGCGACCCTCCAATATACCAATATCATCTACCGCGTTGGGTTTGCTGCGCTCGTCGTCCAGAACGTTGGGGCGCTGGTCGACAACGACGGAGAGACGATACCAGAGACACCGACTTCATCCGGACAGGTAACCGCGGACGACTGACAACCGCGAGACCGGCGTGGGCCCTTTTTACTCCCCGTGGACGGGGACTAAGACTACTCAGGGGGAGAGCAGCATTGAGGACCGGGCTATACGGACCAAGGAGTCTGCGGACAGCTTCGAGGGATCGATGTCGTGGCCAAGCGCATCCGGACGCCTAGAGCGTCAGGTCGGTTTGACCGCCTCACGAGATCGCCCCGACCCCCCACCCGGCGCTGGTAACTAAGAGATCACCGCTTAGGAATCGAGAATGTCGACGGTGCCTTCGGTTCCATACAGGCGGATTAGGTGCTCGTGGTATAGCCTTAGAGACGGCGTGGGACATCCGGATCGGCAGCATGAGTTTTGATCCGGCCGTCGTTGACCTACAGATCCGAGCCTACAAGACTACACTCGAGTCGTTCACCTCCTACACCGGCAACGAAAACATAGCCATCGAGAATCCAGCCGGGGAGAAGGTGGCACTTATCGACGGAGACAGCACTCGCGCTACTACATCAGAGCTTCCGTACCCAGTCGGGCGCCACGATGGAGACGCTGCCGCGAGTGGCAGTTCTGGTGGAGACGCGGTAATCGGTGTTGGCGCGACAGAGACACAAGAGTCTGTTCCGGTTGACGAACAGATGACTGTGCCTATCAAGATGGAAGGCGAGGCGCACCGGCTCACAGCGACAGTCGACGCCACCACCGGCGCCGCCGACGTCACCCTCTACGACCCCTCAGGCGCGATCGTTCGAACAGCCGACGAGTATACGATGGCGACGGCACCCGAAGGCCGGTTCGTCTGGGGTGTCAACGATCCAGTGGGCGGGACTTGGGAACTGGAACTATCTAACGAGCGCGGCGATCAAGGCGCCGTCATATCGATTCAAACGCGGTCGGTCACCGAGCCGCAGCGGGACCCTCGCGCCGCGCTGGGCTACAACCAACGCGACTACGATGTCTCTATCACCGATGTCGCGCCGAGCTACAGAGCGGCGAGCAACGTTGTCTACCCCGCCGTGGTTCGGGACCCGAACGTGGTAGAGTCAGTGATAGACCACGTCAACGCCATGGTCGTTCCTACTGACACAGGTATCGACCGGTCGGACTATGTCGAGAGTCTCAACACGGTGCTGACTGACGAGGACAGGACGGTCGTTCTAACCGATAGCGGGGTCCAATTGCTCGGGGAGTCAAAATTTTCGGAGTCGATCTCCGAAGACGCCGTACAGCGGGTCACACGGAGAGGAATATCGCTGGGCACGCGAAATGAGGATCACTCACTATTGGAGGGGACTCAGCCGGGCCAGCGTGAACTCGCTCGAAGTAGCCCACTCGGGTACGCCTCGACGGCCAACGGGGTGCCAGTGTACGGCGTCGACCGCGACGCCTTCGAGGCCGCTGGAGGAAGCGTCGCCGGGTACCACCAGCGGGAAGACAAAACACTTGTCACCGCGGGAACCATCCGGGTTCCGGGCGGAAGCGGCGAAGTGGTCATTCTTGCTGGGCTATTACCATCCCCCACCCAACAGAACCTCCACCCGTTCGGCCTCTCTCTAACCCACCTCGGGTACACCGTCCTCGCCAATGGGGTGGGCCATGCTCCCCCGTCTGTCGAAACGTCTGACTCTGTACAGTCCAACTGAACGACGGGGAAGTCGTCAAGAGCGGCGGCGCGGAGCTCGCCGAGAAGCTCAAGAACGAAGGGGGCAGATCTCTGCTCTCCTGAGTAAAATAGCACGAAGATGCCGGCATCATACTGAGCAACGCAGGGGGTATTTCTATCACGGTTCGTACTGATTAGATATGCGAAGCGTGCCCTCCACGCCATCGCGCCAATCAACGTCAGACCTTGTTATTGTTTCAGCGAACCTCGTTCCACTGATCGGTGTCTTCAGTAGCGGCTGGAACGTTTGGACGCTCCTAGTCCTCTACTGGATTGAAGCGTTTAGCACAGTTCTTCTTGGTACATTGAAGTCATTGTTTGCAAAGCAGGGATCGCCTGATGTTATTGGTCAGCGAGAACCACTCCACGAACTACGTCATAAGCGAGGTGGGTGGTATCCTCTACAAACACTTCCGCCAGTATACCCACGAAATGTGCCGTTTGCGCTCTCAGTACTCGGCATTTGGGGTTCCACCATTGTGCCAATTACAGCACTTGTGTGGGCTACAGTAGACATACCAGTGGTGTTATCCTGGGAGGTGAGCATTAGCACTGGTGTGCTATTGCTGGCACAACTGATCGAGTTCCGTGTCGACTACCTAGGTACCAGAAAGTACGAAGATGTGTCTGCTCGAGAGATTCTACAGCAACCAACACAGCTCACAGTAGCGATGATGCTACTTGGGGTAATTGGACTGACAGCGACCCAGTCGGCAGGCGTGGCTGTGCTTGGCGGCTTTGTGGTCGTGAAGACAGCGCTCTCTGTTTCGTGGGAATCCACTGGGCCGATTGCAAGATCTCTACAATCGATTTTTGATCGGTTGAGCGCTGATCGTGAACTCAGTCGTCCACAGCCAGAGCCGGACCTCCCTGATGAAGCCGTTCAGGCACGGGTGGTTGTTAGCCCGCAGTCAGTGCTACTGGGAAGCACGAGTACAATACTGCTAACGATTTTCAATCGTGGCGTGGCACTGCTCTTGATTGGCGTTATCGCTGCGATTTTTACAGGACACCTCGTGTGGAGCAGTGTTGGCCTCTGTGTTCTGGTGTGTGTCCTTGCTGTCCGAATTGGGAGCTACTACCTCAGATATGGCACCATTGAATACCAGCGACGCGGAGATGTACTAGTCGCGTATGATACACTGCTTAATGCTCCACAGTGGATTGTGCCTGTTCACTCGCGAGCACGGTTTGAAATTAAGAACGCAATTCCCGACCGGCTATTCGGTACTGGGACACTACGCGTCTCAAACGTCGAAGCGACGCCGACAAGCACGGTCCAATTCGGGCCTGTTGCTGATCTTGATCAAGCGATCGAAACACTTGATTTGCCTGTCAAACATGAAGGACGTCCCGAGCAGGACCCTGCTGTCGTCGGTGCCGCTCTCGCATTAGCACTGTTTTTTACTGGCATTCCGCTTATGATGCTTGGCTCTTCACAGATAACCGGAGTAGAAGTAGTTATAATCTTGATGATGCTCGCCCCGTTTTTTATAATTCTGATCGGTGTTCTGTTGTATGCGATGCTTGCCCGTATTTAGGTAGGATCAATATACTGGGGTCCTCGTGGACAGTAATTAAATCACCAGAAGCACATAAACGAACTAGTGAGACTTGTAGAGCCAGATAGCGGGAAACACTTGAACCCCTCTACTCTTCGATCCAAGTGCTGTCGTCTTGTGAATGAATAAGTGACAATGGAACATCGTCTTGCTGAAGCGCCAATCGGCGTTATTACCGTTCAAGAGGGAACCGTACGTGCGGTGAATGAGACTGCGTCCAATATTCTTCCAATTAATTCCCCAGTTGGCAAGCCGATTGTTGACGTGTTCCCACAGTCAGTCGAGCGGTCAGTCCCGAACGCGTTCAATGGTAACTCGGTAGCGGATGTGGTATTTGAAGAGTATTATCCAGCAATCGACCAATGGCTATCTGTTTCTATCGTTCCAAACGATGAGACCACGACCATCTACGTGGATGATGTGACAGAAATGAAAAACACCCAGCAGACGGTCCAGCGACTTCGTGCGGACTCTGAACGAGCCACGATCATTGATTCGCTGATTGGAGACGTACTCGAGGGGCTTGTTGATGCCACGTCGCAGGATGCAATTATGGAGACGATTCGAGAACAGCTGGGGACGTCTGACCAGTTTCAGTTTGTATGGACTGGAGAGTACCTTGTCGAGAGTGGTGAGTTGGTTATCAGTGGCGTCGAAGGAGAGCGGGGACAACTGTTCACGGCGATTCGTGAGTCGATTGAGGAAGGACGTGCCACCCCTGAACAGCAGGCTGTGGACGAGCAGTCTCCAACGTTGATTCAATCACTAAGTGAAAACAAATCGGTCCCAGAGACTGTACGTGCTGCAGGCTTTGCGGAGGGCGTCCAATCTGTCTTTGCGCTTCCGTTGGCTTACGGCTCTAGTGTCTACGGTGTTGTTGGTGTCTACGCTGGAACAAAGGCCGCTTTTAGTGATCATGTCCAGTCAAGTTTTGAGACACTGGGAGACCTTGCTGGATACGCAATCAACGCAACACAGAACCGAAAACTACTGTATGCCGACACAGTCACTGAGGTAACGTTCGGCCTTGATCAAAATTCGCCACTAGTACGCGCAAGCAAAGACAGCGAAGCTGAACTTACTCTTAGTGGGACCGTCACCCCAGACGACAGTGGTCTCAAGTGCTTCGTGACAGTCTCCGGATCTAATCCAGAAGATGTTCTCGAAACTATTACCGCCATGCCAGAAACGCAGAACGGACGAGTCATTCGACAGACAGACGCAACACACGGTCGAATCCAACTGACTGTCGAGGGGACAGTCCCGCTTGTTGTGGCGATCAATCGCGGTGCCAATATACAGACAGCAAGGTTCAACGGGAATGAGGGTCGCTTAGTCGTGGAGTTGTCGCCAGACGCGAACGTACGCAGTTTGGCAAACGCCCTTGGGAACAGTGGGCCAGCCCCTATTCTCGCACGGCAAGATAAGACAAGATCGCCGACAACGAAGCGAGAATTTCAAAACGAGCTAAACGACCGACTGACTGATAGACAGGCGACGGTCTTGCGAACAGCCTATCTCGCGGATTACTTCACATCACCGCGTGGAAGCACAGCTGAAGAGGTAGCAACGTCACTTGGAATCACTGGATCAACGCTACTCCACCACCTTCGAGCAAGTCAGCGAAAGCTGCTTGATGCGTTCTATGACGAGCACGATATGAGCAATGGCTAGAGAAATCCTATTTTGATCTGCCCAGTCGTCAGGAGTCGAATACTTCAGGCTCAACGTCGAGGTAGTTCATACTCACCGATACGCGCACTTCCCGGTTAAAACACAGTATGAATCTGGATAGTTAGATACGTCTTCATCGGTGACTCTGGATACTAAGCATATTCTACCAAGAGTATGCCGCAGTACGGTATTCATATGGCAGTACGACCCCAGTCGCGTAACGAACATTCAGAAGAAACGGCCGCGGAAGTTCCGACCGAGAAGCTGCTTGACCTCTTTGGTGATGAGTACACCCGACGAGTTTTTGAAGCAGTCTCTGAGCAGCCACGTGGTGGCCGTGCTGTCGCAGAGGCAGCCGACGTTTCTCGGCCAACAGCTTATCGCCGTCTCAACGAACTCCAAGACGCCGGACTCATCACGAGCGAGTGTTACGTTGCGCCAGATGGCCACCATCGCGAACAATTTACCGCGTCTGCACAACACATTTCCGTGTCGCTTGACGGCGGTGAAGTCGAAGCAACTGTCAGTCTGAGTTGGTAAGCTACCCTACTCGCTCACGGCTAGCGCCGTGCCCTTCTTGAGGGCAGGATTTCCTGCTTCCAAGACAGCCATTATACAGACAGGCTATCCACAGAGAGCGTAGTTACCACAGACGTCGATTCAGACTGAGCCACTCTTACGTCTCCGAGGCCGAGAGAAAGAATATTCTACCGCTGTTGTTGTCTGAGAGTTTCACACTAAGTGAGCTTGTCTATATCAGGCATTGCCGCCGATTGATACATACGAGATAGTTCACAATGTGTGTTTGTGATGGGCGCTACCGTTGCTTCTGGGACGCTCGCAACCGTTCTGACGGTGCTAATTGGACTGCTCATATCTGCCCTTCCAGTGTGGCTAAGCGTGTTCCGACGAGAGGAACTGCGTGAACGCCACGCCGACCTCGTTGTACCATTTTTTCTCTTAGCGGGTCTTTTCGGACTTCTGGTGGTCTTATTCCCGGTTTACGAGGTTGTTATCCCGACGGACGGGTACTCAACGCTCAATCTAATAATCTGGGCGGCGGTGTTAGTCCCATGGGCAATGTTCGGTCTCAGATATGCTGGTCGAGATCACATCTTAACGACAGCTAGGATTGTCGGTTGCGCTGCTCTCGTTTACGTGTTCATTGGAGTATTCATTGCGAGTATCTCTGGAGATTTCCCAGATTCAGCGGTCACAACCGCGTTCTTGGGATTTGGAATAGTGGGACTCCATGGAGTGACGTTTGCGGTCGCCGGTGCGATTCTGCTTTCGACATATCGACACGGCGGACACTCGCTGAGACAGGGTGTGGTGTTAGTGCTTCCAGTCGCCGTGTTATTGATGGCGGCACAGTCATTGGGTATTGACCCGGATGCCCGGACATTCCTGAATGGCAGCGTGTTCGCAGTCGTCGGCGGTTCGTTGTGGTTGGCTGTCGTCCGGTACGATGTGCTGACTCGTCGCCCCGGCACGAGTCGTTTAGGGCTCCGATCAGTAGTCACAGAGATGGACGAACCAGTCTTCGTGGTAAACAGCGACGGTACCGTTGTCAGCGCGAACGCAACGGCACAGTCTCTCTTTGGTTCTGACACTGTGGGTGACGCGTTCGAGAAGATGCTTGGACAGTCGGTTAGGGGTTTGCGTGACGTCAATGTGCTCGAACACCGGACTTCAGATGGCTATCGGCAGTTTGACCCCCGTGTTTCAACTGTCACTGGTGGCGGCGGACAGCGGCTTGGCGTCACTATTACGCTCATCGATGTGACCGAGCGGGAGATGCGGCGTGAGCGTATTCAGGTGCTTAACCGTATTCTACGGCATAATATACGCAACGACCTCAGTGCTATCCAAGCTCGCGCCGACCTTGCGACTGACAAAGATCGTAATGCCAAGGCACAGGTAAAACAAATAATTGACATTTCTGATGAATTAGAGAAATTAAGCACAGATGCCCGGCGAATCGAGACGCTGATTAATCGGCAGGGAGAGGAGACGGCTACTCAGCAGCTGGATGAATTCATCAGGTCGGTCGTCGCGGAAGTCACTTCCACAGACGAGACAGTCGAGGTTACCGTTACGATCCCAGAGACTTCCGTCACACTCAACTGGGAACTACTGAGATTCGCACTCCGGAATCTCATCGAGAACGCCATCGAACATAACAATACACAGACCCCGGTTGTAGAGATTGTGTGCGAAATGACGACGTTTGGGGCCGAAGTAGTTGTTGCCGACGACGGGCCTGGAATTCCCGAACAAGAGGTGACAGCAGTTCAGGCGGGCTCCGAAGACAGACTTGGCCACGCCACTTCAATTGGTCTCTGGGGGACCAGCTGGGCAGTACAGTCTCTCGGCGGGAAGCTAACTTTTGAGGAGAGTCATCTCGGAGGGGCGGCAGTCAGAGTACAGATACCACTTCCTGACGATTAACAGGTGTCACGCTGAGCTAGACATCACTGCCGACAGATTACAAACGACCGTTTCTGGTTCAGAAGCGAAGAGGCAGATACTATTATTCTAGCCTGTCCGTTTGGAGCTTGACATCCTCCCGCGCCTGAAGACGCAGGAATCCCACGGCACCGCACCGCTGGGATAAGGGCCCTCGTGAATCATCGAGTACATAGACAACAATTGAAACGCCGATTTACTCACTCCATCCCCCACTACTCACTGTTTGGCAGGCAGGTTGACCCACAGAAAGCTGTACTCCGCAGAAACAATTCACCGCCGACCGACCCGAACCGAGTTTGGGGTGATTAACAAGATGGCAAACGGTTCTGGATTAAACATTAACGGTCCTGATAGCCTCAAGGGTGCGTTACTGTATCTTGTCATTGGAATTGCGATCGTCAGCTACGGAGGGTACGACTATGTACAGCAAACGGAGGCAGTTCGAGAGTCGGTTGAGGTTGATGCGACTATCACGGAGATCGGCATCGAGACAGACAGCGGGACGTCGTCAAATATGCGTGTAAATTACGAGCCAATCGTTGAGTTTGAGTATACATGCGACGGCACCGAATATGCTGGTACAAAAATATATCCAGCAGATATCGAACAGAACTATGACACTCGATCCGGTGCCGAGTCTGCTATGGAGCAGTACGAACAGGGAGAACAGACTGTCGCGTATGTTTTTCCGGACCAACCGGGAGACGCATTCTTAAAAGACAATATCTCAAATGCTCCTCTTATGACAATCGTCTCCGGTGGTATATTCAGTATACTTTCAATTATCTCTGCTGTACGGAAGCTCTGAGTCGAATAGCAAATTTTGGCTCTGTTGAAACCCTCGGGAAATGATATATTCTGAGTTGGATGTGGTCAGTACAGGACTTCTATGAAGCGTTCGACAGAGGTGGAGTGGCTGTCGCAACTCAGTAGATCTTTACTTCGAGACCTTCGACATCTCGGAAGCCGGAATCATTCGAGACCACTGGCTCGCCAAGTAGTAGACCATGAGCGGCGACGATTGAGTCGGCACCGTCGAGTTCTGCCAGCACGTCGGACTTCATATGTTCGCCGTTCAACCTACCAGCCTGGCGAGCTACTTCCGGTGAGAGATCGACAGTTGAGCGGCTCGCAATCAGTCGCTCGTAGAGCGCATACAACTTCTCTCCTTGCTCCGCCAGTGGGGCATTTCCAATACCAGTGTCGACCTCCCAAACGACTGCTGGCGGAACGCGGGTCGGGAGGACTCTCTCATCAAGCTCTCGTGCCTTCTCACGTGTAGCCTCATCGCCATCGGCCAGCGCGCCGAGGTATTGCGTGTCCAGAATCATTCCGACCCGGGCGGCGTCGCGCTAACTGATCCGTCAGTCACGTCCTCAACGCTCACCTCAAGATCAAGTTCGGTCGCATCATCAGCGAAGTCAGTTAGCGAATACCCACCGACCAGCCGGTCCAATGTTTCTGCGAGTGTTTCCCCCTCTCGGTTCTCCGATTTCACCCGAGCGTATAGGTCTTCGCTGACTCGCATTCCTCGTGTTCAAATAAGCTGATTCCATGCGAATGCGAACGATCTGAGCCACGTATCAGCAGTTTCTGCTTTGGCGTTGCTGAAACAGTTTGAGAAACTGGTAGTTCTGCGTTTTATTTCACGAAAGACACGTTCAACGCTGTTCCGATTTCCATGTCGTTCGTATCTGAAATCGAGGTCGTGTTTCTCACAGGCTCGGTGAAGTGGAACCGCTCCATCAACGAGAAAGATCGCGTCATCTACGTCGTGTTTCTCCCGGAGTTCCGCGAAAAACTGATCTGCGATCACGTTTGTTCTTGTCGGTTCAAGCTTTGTATGGAGTAAATCGTTTGAGTCGGGATCGACGGCGGCGTACAGCCAATATTGTTCATCATCAAGCTGAATCACGGTTTCATCTACCGCAACTTGATTCGGGCACCGACTAGATTCCGGCTGTAGATCGGCTTTGTGAACCCAGTTATGAACGGTGGATCGAACCCGATCAACACCGAATACCTCAAGAAACGAAACAGTATTCGAAAGAGATAGTCCTGCTAAATGAAGCTGAATACTGAGTTTCATCAACAGCTTCGGTGTTGCCTCTCGCTCCACAAACTCTAAGTTGATCTCGTCTAAACAGCCACTGAGGCGGTCGTTTTCGGGCATAGAACACTTTGAAAACGCACCGCCTCACCTTTCAATCCTTATCTGAACACCGTCCTCGCATTTGTTTCGTTCCTATTCTCTCTTGCTTACGCCGTTGACAAAAGAACCTGACGCTGGCCCTATATAAGCAGGAGGACGGACAAGAAATTCGTTGATCAGTTCGCACCCTTCAGCGACCGGCTGTTTCAGGCGAGAAAATATCCGAAGAATATGATTTCAACAGAGCCTAAGTTTTCTAATTCTGTTAGAGTCTTTAGAGATAATATCTTCTGACCGCGCGTGGTCAGCCCAGATTGCTAAGTAAGTATGGTCGGGTTCATCTTGGGCCTGAAGCCGCAAGTGTTCTCGGCCGGCCCTACTCTTCGGTAACAGGCCGATCGTTTAGATCAAACCCGCCGTAAGAAAAGTCTGCGACGTATATTTCCCCGTCATAGCGCACCAGCCACGTGCCGTCGTAGCTGTCAGCATCGATCGCTGACTCTGCCGGGAAATGGTCCATCACAGACCGGAATGCCTCGTCATCTGTATCCTCAGCGTAATAGACGTCGTCAACCGCCTCATTTACCACCATCCGCTCGTCCTCTGAGAGGCCCGAGAGGGTGATTAAGTGCTTCTCGCGAAGTTGCTGAGCGTATGTGGCGGTGCTGTCTGCGACCGTGCTGACGGTGTAACGGTAGCGGGTCAGCGTCACATTCTCGCGTTCGTTCAGCTCGAAGGGATAAACGGTGCCGTTGTATCGTAAGGCACTGTAATCTCCGGATAATAGCACGGACGTATTGGTCTTTGCCATGGTGTACTCTTCAGAAACAGCAACCTCGGGACCGGGTCTTAGCCGGCCCTCAGACTCTGTTGTAGCCGAAACCAGACCGCCCAATAGCTGCCTATCATGCTTAGAGAGATCATCAAAAGCGACTGTCTCGTCGGCCGACGCTGTTCCGTTGAGATCAACGCCAACAACGAACGCGGTTCCGGGCTCTGTGCCAGTTACATTCCAGTCAACCTCGTAGTAGCTATCCTCATATACAAAGGGGAGCCCTCGCTCAACCGGCGGTTTAGTAGCTGTAACTGTTCCTGATCCATGTTCAATCGCCTCCCGAACTACTGCCTGATCGTCTGGGGCAGGACTTTCCACGGCTGCTGGTCGGCTGGCGGCCTCCACTATCTCCGCGTCGTCTGCGGCCTTCATCGACAATGATCCCGCTGCCGAACACCCCGCAAGTGCGACCAGAGCCACCAAAACGAGTATTGCGAGTACCCTGCGTTTCATGCCCGAAATCTTGTTTACCGGTTTATCTGTTTTGTTGTGGTTCAATGTTTAGCGGATGGCTCCTTGCTTCCATAATGTATCCTCCAGAATTTCTAGGCTTGAAACACGCCAGTATCACTATATAGAGACAGTCTAATAATTCGATATGTCGCAGTCAGTGAACCTCTTCCAAAGTCCAGTTGTCCGGTGGGGAATGCCTCTCATGACGACTGTCGCTATTATAGCTATCGCGTTTTTTATTATCGAAGATCGGATGCTTAGATTAGCAATGGTCGGTGTAGCTGCTGTTGATCTTCTTGTTACGCCTCAGATATTGAAGCGCGCCGCTCGGAATTCATAATCAAGATCAACCATGAGATTACAACGGAATCTAACTTGGCTGAAATGACTCAAGTACTTCCGAATCAGAAGCAAAAAATAACGCCCACTAGTAGCGCGAGTCAAGATGAGACCATGGACAGTGGGAAGCGGCGGCTTACGCAGTCATCAATACCGCTGAGACACGTGAACAATCTGGGTAACAGTAAGAAAGAGGAGTTCGGGTAACCAATGAGTAGTGAGCGTCGCACCAGCATTCTGTTGGATGAACTTCCTGACCCAACTCTTGCGTACACTATTGAAGCTGATGACGCTCGCATAACAGCCACAAATAACGCCTTTAGCCAGCAGTTTGAAACCGAACTGTCGGGGGCACTCATCTCGACGATATTCGATCGTTTTAATAAGTGTAACACAACTGGGGATAAAGAGCCATTGACCCATCTGCTCCAAGGCGATCAGGTTGGTGTCCGTCTTAGTGGATATAACCGTCAGGGCCCCTTCTTCGCCCGGATAATTCCATCTGATGATGACACGGGCTATATCATTTTTTCAGACCTGCGTAAGTGCCCAGACAGAGGAGAGTCACCGGGTATTGATCAAGTTAGCAGTGTCATCAGCCATGATCTTCGGAACCCACTAGATGTCGCGAAAGCGCATCTTCAGGCAGCGCAAGAGACCGGGGATGCTGAGCATTTTCAATCGGTTGCTAACGCGCATGATCGGATGGAACAAATTATTCGCGATGTGCTTACACTAACGCGCGACGATATCGTTATTCAACCCTCAGAGGAGGTCGCAGTTGAGGCCACTGCGACAGACGCGTGGGAGTCAATTGACACTGAGCATGTTGAGTTGACAGTTTCAGAGGCCCTTCCAACCGTCACTGCAGACCCTGATCGTCTCCGGCGATTATTTGAGAACCTATTTCGGAATACCGTTGAGCATACTATCCCTAGCAACCAGTCAGAACCAAATCAGAAGACAGACCCGACTGATGAGAAATCTTCCAACTCTCAAGAGAATTGGAGAGGTGACGGGGTGACCGTGACTGTCCAACCATTCGAAGACGGCTTTTATATTGCTGATAACGGGCCGGGTATCCCGGCCGCAGAGCGCAACGTCGCTTTTAATCCTGGATACTCCACACGAAGTGGAGGTACAGGACTTGGTCTCGCAATTGTTAAGCAGATTATAGAAGCACATGATTGGGAGGTAACGCTCACAGTAGCAGACTGCGGTGGTGCTAAATTTGAGATCAACATTTGAAGGCGCTTCCTGCTCCGGGCGGACGGCCGGTTCCCCTGTTCGCTGAAGAACTCAACATGTGAAATGACGTTGTATAGATAGAAGCGCTAATTGCGTTTTGTACAGCAATAGTGTATATATAGACATGTGGAAACGTGCGTTGAGGCGAAGTGCCGACACAATATCAGAGACACTCCAGATATCAAGTGAATATATTCCAGGTCTCGTTTTGAACATCGCACTCATCGTTGCGATAATTGGCTTCCAATGGAGTCTACTGGAGATTGCGGTAATGTATGTACTGGAGATTGCGATCGTCAACGTTCTGTATCTGTTTGTTGCGTTGTTCACACCACAACCCCTCACAGATAGTGATGAAGAGCGGTGGAACACCAAGCCGACACCGATACAACCGATTAGCCGGTTTCCCGCAGTGTACTATCGGAATGCCCGGTTCATCCTTCGATATGTACTATCCACTGGGATTCTTATTCCAGTATTGTTACAAGCGCTGGTGGCTCAATTTGAGGTTGAGTCAATACGTGCCCCGTCGGTCGGGCTGGTAGTAGTTGGGATCACACTTTTTGAGTTACACCGGGTCTGGCAGAATTTCATTCGCGATCAGCAGTATCTAGAGAAGTCACCGCTAGATGCAGTTCAATTCGGATTTGTTCCGCTCAGTGAACTGTTTATTATATCGGTATACGTGATCGTCCCTGTCACAGTCATTATCGTAGTTATCGGGATCGCATTCGAGATCAGTTATGAGGCGCGCATTACATGGCTGGCCTATCTCATACCGATGGGGGCAGTCAGGGTCTGGTTCAGCGGACTTGATCCACAAACTGACGATGTCGAGGTTAGCTTCTCATGATAGTGATTATTCATTTGAAGTTTCCTCCCAAGGTGGTCAGTATGCTTCTCGTTCGATGCCAGAGAACGTGTCTAACAACTCTTTAGCGTCAGGAAGTAGTCGAGAAATACGATCCTGTAAGTTAGTGGCTTGCTCGTTGAGCGCTGAGAATTTCTCGTGATTCTTGAGTCGGTCTTGCGGTAACTCTGCGGCAATGACTGCTCGTTTCGACTCTATCCCAAAGTATTCGCCAATAAGCTCATATGCGAGAACCTGGCACTGTTGATCGACTGCGGCTCGGATATCCTCGCGGTCAACCGGTTTACAGAGGTAGTCATCAAATGGGAGGTCCAAGAGCTCCAGCCCCGGATCAATGGCGGTGACCATGATGATCTTGGTGTGGAGGTTGTAGTCACGCAGTTCCCGAAGAATGTCATCGCCCGATTGGTCCGGCATATGCCGATCCAACAAGACCACGTCTGGAGGTTCTGACTCATCAACTGCGGATAATGCTTCAGGGCCGCTATAGGTGACTGTAACGTCAGCTACGGCATCTAGCCGGAGGGCGTACGCGTCAGCAACCTCTTTTTCATCGTCAACGAGTAGCACCTGTGGCCGGTCAACGTACATATCGGCCGTCACAGCGCGGTGATACTAGCTACAGCGTCTAATAACCGGGGATTTTGAAATGGAGGGCTCTGTTGAGATCCTATTCTTCAGGCACGTTATGATCTGAAACATCCGGTCGCTGAAGTGTGCGGACGCACCGCTACAGATCCTGTCAGATTTTGTCGATTTCCAGAGAGGCGTGCTAAATGCAGCGCGAATGTCAGTCAAATTAAAGAGTCTTTATTGAATAGACCTAGGATAAGATGTATGATCTAATTACAGTCATCAGGCTGGCAGGGATTGTGTTGGAAGAGACACAGACATTCAAGATTTTAAAAATTTATCATATCAGCTTGAAAAAGCAACATCAGAGGAAGAACGAGATGAAGCTTTAGATGGAATCCAAGAGGGTGATATTCGTCAAGTATTGTATACCGCCTATAACTTAGTCACCAGTCCAGTGGTCAAGTTCCTCAATTTGTTGTGCGGGGGGGCTCCCCAGTACAATCTTCCCGGAGTCGATGTCCTGAGTAACCGCAGCTCCAGCGGCAATAACGGATCCAGAACCGATTTCCACACCGGGCCCGAGGACCGCGTTTGTACCAACGAAGACCCGATCGTGAAGGATAATCCGCTCGAATATGTCGTCTCGGAAAACCATACCCTGATCATGGAGTTCGTGGGTAACACCGACGACACTACAGTTGGGCCCAATCTGAACGTGGGACCCGATGTCAGCGTTTTCGACGTAGCTCCCGGCATTGATATCGACCCCCTCGCTGAGGTAGCTCTTCTTGATTGAGCACCGCTCGTAGATCCGGCATCCGTCACCAATCTCGGAATCATGGATGGTGGTGTACTCACGAATCATTACATCTCCCGTCGTCGATTCGACAAGTCTCACGGCCTCATCGATATCAGAGCCCATGGACCGGGTCGCGTTCACCTATTCTTAATCATTCCTATGAGCAGACAGGTGAGTCAGAAAATACCTCCCGAGAGACCACCCGACTCTGCTGAACGTAGGGCGCGTATCTCGCATTGGGGTCTTTCGGAAAACCAACTGTCCGGATCGGTCAGTACAGAGAAAGCACTTACCGACGAGTGAATTGGCGTTGGTATGCGGCGTCGGAGTATCATTAAAACGTGCGGCGTACTGATAGCGGGCGTCAGTAGTGGGTGTCTCTCTTCGGTTCGAGAAACAGTGAATCCGACCACTCAACTCGGGTGGTTCGGAGTCCACAATGTCGACACAGATTCGTCACATCAGTTTGACCTCGAAGTGAACCGAGATGGAGAGAGGGTTCACACTTCGACACATACAGTTGACGCGGCACGCGAGCTAGATGGCGGTGGCAAATACATCGACGGAGCCGTTGCGGAGTGTACCTGGGGAAATACTCCAGGCGATTATAGCGTTCGGATCCGTGCTGATGACAGCGAGTGGGTAGAAGAGTCCATCACGGAGTTCGCGTTGTCGAAAGATGTCGATTGCGTTGTTGCCGTCGCCGAATATCGCAGCACACTCAGCATCTATCTCAAGGAGGGATGTGACCGATACGATTACGATCAGATGTGCTCGTTCACGAACTGACCAAGTTTCACTCGGAGTAGCACGGTTGATTCCGTATATTGCGGACTGGATGAAATCTGTCGTCGTGCTGTATAGATCCCTCTGTATCTCGCACAAGACTACTGACAGACTCCGGAGGTCTGATGTCTGGCACCGTTACATGAGTCACCTGTCCTGATCACAGCCGGTCAGAATGTATCAACTTCGAATGGTTTCAAGAGAGCCAAATGGAGGCAAAATCTTGTCTAGGCAGGAGGCGGCAATCTATGACGAGATGTTATTACGGAATCGAACGACAACAGTAGTCCCTGTTGTGCCGGCGGACTGGAACTCAAGCTCAGCACCGAGTTGACTTACTGCCCAGTTGACGAACCAGAGCCCCACACCGAGTCCGTGTTTGATCTGTGTTTCGGTCGGTTCGGTCAACAAGTCACGCTCACGGTCGGGGATCCCGGGACCGTTATCTGCGACACGGAGCTGTGGACCATCGTCAGTCGACTCTTGAACTTCAATATCGACCCGTGTGGGATCATCCGAGTGAACGATTGCGTTCTCCACGAGTTCGGCCATGAGTCGGCGTACAACCGTTCGGTAGGTGGTTAGGTGTAGTCGCTCCGGTGCGGCGACTGAGATGCTGCTGTCTGGATAGTCATCACGGGCCGTCGCGGCTACCTCATGAGCGACAGCAGCGATGTCAACTGTCGACGGAGAGCCAACACTGTCGGTCATGACCGCCTCAGTCTCTCGTGCTTTGCGACTGACTGAGGCGAGATCTGTAGCGCTGTTTTGAATCGCTGTACGATGGGTGTCGTCTGCGACGTGGTCAGCGTGTGCCAAAATTACATCGAGTTTGTTCCGGGTGTTGTGTCTAAGTACTCGGTTGAGTACGGAAAGACGTTGTTCACGCGTCCGCTGATCGGTTACGTCTCGAAAGACAACCGTTCTCGCCACCGGCTCGCCACCGCCGTCACTAGTATCACGTTCGACATCGGAAACGGTGAACTGAAACTGACGTCGACCGTCGGTTGTCTGAAGCGAGACGAGTTCTGTGCTACCAGCTGAAATATCAGCTCCGGAGATATCATCAATAGCCGCATCGAGTGGTGTGCCAATCATATCTCGAGTTGTCCAGCCAAACAACTCTTCAGCTGTCACGTTGGCATCAAGGATGTTCATCTCCCAATCTACAACGATAACTGCTTCTTGGAGCGATTCGACAACACGTGACCGTGCGACATAGTCCGCCTTCGGGAATCCTGTCAATACTGGATAACGTTTAATTGCGACTCCAAGCAGTATCCCCGAAACCAACAATCCGCCTGTGACACCGTCAACAATCGAGCTTCCGTCAAGCCAGCCACCAATGAGATATGGAGCTGAAATTGCTCCTAGTTGGATTCCAACTTGTATTCTCGATACCCGGCCATGATTCCACCCATACCTGAGGAAAACAACTGCCGCATACATATACACAGCAAACAGCAGGAACAGTTCAGTTCCAGCAAGTGACGCAATCGAGCGCTGAATTTCTTCTCTTGTTGGGTCACCTTCGAACGTGACTGCTGCCCCAACTAACGGGAGCGCGAGGAGAACAAATAATGCTCTTCGCAGCCGAGTGAAACCTGTTTCCCGGCCGGTATACCCAAGCACATAGACCAACCAGATGGCGGGGAGAAACACAACTGGGACAATCTGTGCCAGCGCAGCGAGATTCGAACCAATCTCCCAGGCGTTTGGGAATTCCGAGACCAACGAGAGGAGTGCCCACAGTAGGAGACTGCCGCTCATGAGCGCAAAAGGGACCGCATTCGGCGGGGACCGGTCCTTCCCAACCTGCCACGTTACCCACGCGAGTAGACTTACGACAACAGCATCGATAGCAACTGATGTGACTAATGATAGCAGCATTGGTGGAGGAGTGTTCCTGTTAAATAGTTACTTGAAACCGGAGCGAATCCAAGGCCGATTGTGATCGTCATCGTAGCCAGTCACCTCGACTGTTTGGCAGGTTCATAAATAATACCACAGTGCTTGTTACGTCACCGGAAACACGACGCGCTCTGAGTCGTATATCTGTTCTTACGGAGAATCGAGGGAAAAGCCTCGCTCTTTGGCGCGAGGAAGATCTCAATGTTGGATTTTTCTACTTCGACCGACGGCAGCGGCGATTACGAGAACCACCGTTGCGATAGCTACCCAAACTGGCGTGCCTTGGGTGACTGTTTCTGGGTGTGTAGATATAAAACCAAAATATTAATCGTATTTATTTATTTGAGATGCCGTAATAAAAGGAATAGTATCTCAAACACTCGTGATGTACCGAGCCAAATCCAGCTTGCGAGTGCTGATTCAACTTAATGATTATCCAGATGATACTTACAATCTATCACGGGCTGTCAGTGTGTGGTTGAACTGCCCTCCACCCTGACGACGTTTCAGGGTCGACTCAAAAAGAAGACCGGTATTGCTCGCACAAGGGCATTTCTCGCCCTCATCGTATCGGCGACGATAGTTCTCAACTTGGTCGGCTCACTCGCTGTAGTGACGATGATCGGCTCAGACGCAGGTAGTACAGTAATATTCACCCTCCCGTTGTGGACCTGACTAATGATCAAACCGACAGGTAGCCGGTCCTGCTAATCCGTGTTTCTCCCGTTGAAACACTGCTACAGCCTTGATATGATACCGAGCACGATACGTACGTGGCCACTGACCGGAGGCCGCTCCTAACAAATGTCCGGTCATCGAACCCCCACCGCTTCCTCCCCCGATGGGGTGTTCGTCTGTACCCGGCAGTGCTGTATCGGCTACCCCGCTGACAGGACGGCCCTCCGCTCCGTCCAAGGTCCTCTTCATCGCTTGACATCCTCCCCGCGCTAAAACGCGAGGGTTCTTCGGTTGGGGGTTAGGCTACCGACCCACGGAGGCAACTTGCGGGTTTGTGCGTACTTCTTTGAGACTTTCGTGAGGGTGTGGTTTCCTCGACCACTCGTGGTCGTTCCACTCGAACCACACGGGCCGTGCCATCGGCCTGACTTCGCAATCGCTGTTTTTTCGAAGGAACGTTTCTGACGCCGTGAGGTCGGCGTGTTCCTCGAAACCACATAGACACGTCAACGTATACTACTCGACACTTTGATCGCCTCATCCTTCGACCGTATCTCAACACTCCCAAGGAGCCAAACAGAGCCACTCCCTCCCAGGGCGGTCAGATCAGCGTGGTGTCTGCGGGCGCCCCCTGAATATGAATCGGTACTGTCTGGATACTTAGACTCACGTCACTCGTTGATTCTGTATTATTAGCCAATAGCTACACCTATAATTGCCACACAGACATTACTGAACCCAAAGTGATGTACGTAGGGCATGTAGTATACCCGCTCGTATTGGCTAGTGCAAACATTATGATGGGCTTGGTACTCTATTACCTCGCTGAACCGGTTCTTGCGGCTTTGCTCATCGTGATCGGGATGCTTGTCGTGCTCGCCTCAGCGGGAGGCACTCTCAAGCAGCACCCCCCAATACACAGCGATCAGAACTGATTCGTTTTCTCATGGCTAACACCGCGAATTTGATACCGCGACGGCGAAGTGAGACAACGGTCACAGTCACTTTCGAGCACCCACACTTGCTTGCGAGTATCTCTCAGGAGATACTCCATACTCAAGAGGCGGGTAACGAGTCAGCCAGCAACGTCAGTCAAACATGAACGCAACAGGACCGTCTGACGACACACAAGACAGCCGTATTCCAGATCCAGAACTGGCGGCAATTATCATCGCGAATCTGGTCCCGATCGTGGGAATCATCGCGTTCGGTCTATCCGTGTTAGGACTGTTGACGCTGTATTGGCTCGAGTTCGGCGTTGTTTGCTTCTGGGCAATCGTTCGGGCCTTGTTCGCTGGGCGGCCAATAGAGCGAGACAAAGACCCACTTCTGTTGGGAGCGCTCGATGAAAAGAGGGCTTCAATTCCGATCCCAGTAGTCGATGCCGACATCCAAGTGATGACGATTCCGACGCTTCTGTTCGTGACACCGTTTCTCATCGGATTGTGGGTGTTTGTTGGTGCGCTAGTTGTTGGGCCTGTAGCGAATGTGAACCCAACTGCTGAGCCATCAGTGTGGATCGTTGCTGGTGCGTTTGGAATCTTTCTCGCAGAGGGGTGGCGGACAATCACTACCTACTTTCGGGATGACGGGTATCAAGATCATAACGTCGCCACGGCCCTCCAAAGCGTTCTGACTGAGGGCGCAACAGTGCTTATAGCGAGTATCGTCGCGTTGCTCGCCGCAGCTGTCTTTGTCACCAACGGCGGAGGTAGAGAGGGTCCTCAGACAATCGAACGCGTCGCGACTGGGCCACTCGTCATTGTCGTCGTCTCAATCAGGCTCCTTACCGACGTTGCCGGGTACTACTATGACGGTCGTCTCGGTGCTGGACTGTGGTCACTTGTTGGTCGCGGAGACGCATACCCCCCCCCAAGTCCTGAGACGATCGAGACAATGCTGTCAGGGGCTCCGACAGTGTTCCGCCCACCACTTCTTGGACGACTAGTGCCCACCGCATCACACTTCAGAGGACATCCTGCGCCGTGGCTACTTTCGCCGCTCGCCTTTCTCGCCGCGTCAGTTTCCGTATCCGACGGATCTATCCGAATCGCAATTGGATTCGTGGGCATTGGGCTCGGTGTACCCCTTACACTCGTCACGCTGGACTACTGGGTTCGGTACGCTGGTATTGAATACCAGGCTGATTCGAGCGCTATTGTTGCAACCGACACGCTATTTCGAACACCTCTCTGGCGGTACGAATCGCTTAATCATGGTGAGGTTCGAGTCGAACGTGACGCTGTCGACAGTTGGCTGGACACCTCGACGGTAATTGTTGACCGTGGCGACCGGCCAACCAAGTTACCACGGCTTGCTGATCCAACTGCGATCACACGCGTGCTTGCTGAGGCAGGTGAGGCTGACAGCAACATACGTGATTGGAACGCTGAGAGCGACGACCGAGACTCGATGATCGACGTTGGTACCGCATTGTTACGGCTAGATAGCTCATCGTCCACTCGGATGTCACTTGTATCAATGGGCCTGTTTGGGGCAGTCTCGCTAATTGCGATAATAATATCCGCTCAATTTGAAGGCAGCGTCGCAGCCGGTGTGTTCGTCTTCTTGTTCACTACGATCCCGCTCGTTTTGCTCACTGTTTATTCCATCAAGAAGTGACGATGTCCCTAAAATTCCTTGTGCTGTCTCGTACCGGTTTCAGACGCAGAAACGTGACGGAAGTGCTTTGACACGACCGCTGCTACCTTCGTATAGGGGAGAAAGAAATGCGAGGATTTATTGAAATCCCATCATTCAGACATATTCTCGCCTGAAACAGCCGGCTAATGAGAACTGCTTATCTGCGTAGTACAAAGTTTGAATTGGGATAATTCTATAGTATAGAATATGTCGGACATACGTAGCAAACTCCGATCTCGCCTACTTTCGACGGGTTTTGAGGCGTGGAACAACCCGCAACGGGCCAAGTTACTCCTGCCGGTTTTTGTTGTTGTTGGAGGCGGGCTAGGGATTCTCGTCCAGTGGTATGGGGTACTAAATCAAGCCCCACTACCCGTCCTCTGGACGATATTTGTACTCCTTGGAGTTACTTTTCTGGCCATCTTTGATTAACTCGGGCAGTTAGTGCTATCAGTTTGATAATACGATTTACAGAAAGTACCTCTTGCTGGATGTATTCTCTGTACCGAACGATACGTGATTCACTTGTACTGACTGGATTTACTCGTCATTTCGAGCGGGTTCTCCCCAACTCAGTTGGGATGAAACAACTGCTCAATCCATGTACGTAGTAGGCGAGTTGAGTACGACACCGATGTCGGCCTGTGGAAGACTGTTCATTGCTCCGGACCGGGACATGACTCGTAAACTAGCGGCGGGCCGAGCATATAACGCTGCCAGCAGTTGTTTCAAGATACTTTCGCCGTGTTTCCACGTCTGAGACTCACTGGTTGCTTCATGCTAACAAGATATCTGTCAGATACTCAATTATTGTTTGTCCACTGTACGATCAATTGACTGGTCTCTCACCACGCGGTCCTCTTCACAAAAGGTGTTAGACAGGTCATGATCAAGTGACTTGATCCAGCATGAGGCTTGAATTTTAGCCGATAAGTGAATCACCCCGCGGTCAAGACATAAGATCATATCGAGGTCCCGTTTCAATTCCAGAAACGTGGCTCTCCGTACTATTCGCTCTCGCACGTATGGGCGTCCATGCCTCTACAGCTAGGCAGTACATCAGAATCGCCTCGTAACAGGGCATTAAAGTTCAATTTTAGCTCTTCTTGGGCAATCGCATTTGTCGCGCTGTTATTCGTACATAACGAGATCCATGAAATATCACACACTGGTGTCGGGCGATTGATCTGTGGGTCTTGGGGTCCACGGAATTTCAACATGTGGCAGCTTGCGTGTCGGCAAACGCCAGAAATTGTCTTGGCACCAGTTGCTGGTCTTGTCTTTACTTATGGGCTCATGTGGATTGGGTATCATATAATAAGAACGAAAAAAGCCTTCCAAACAGATCGATCGGACTCTGTCTAATCTTCGCGACCATGCCTTTCGGCCGAATATACAGCGTCGCACAGTCTGGTGGCGATGAGATGGTAATTCTTCGGGGCATTTTTCCAAGACTGAATCCGCTTCTTCGCCTAGCAATTGGAGTAACAATTGTGTTAGCGCTCATCAGCCCGCCATTATATCAAGCCGCTTCAACGTTGCCACAGCAACGACAGTTGTCAACATTCACAGGACTACTCTTGATCCCGTACATGCTGTTTGAGATTCTCGTTTTGAGAGTTGCCAACCCGCTACTGGAGCAGGGCTTCTTAGCTGGTGAAGGAATGTTAGGTTCACCGCTATTTGTGAACGTCTGGACTGTATTCTGGGTACTTGTGTTGATCTTCTCTTGGCAGAGACTCCCCACTATTCTCGAATTACACGGAGATGATTAGTAAGATATTATCAAGTGAATTTGATTTTTCGCCCAAGCAGGGGTGTCTACGAACGACACAGCGGATTAGTTTGGATAACAGTATTGCCAACCACAAAGCTGTGGGTACTGATCTCACTATCTTCACTGTACTACCGACGGTTGTGTCCCGCTGAGAAACACACCACTTGGCGCTATTACTCTCGGTACAGAGCAACGATGTATGTCACAGCACTCCGGGGTTTTTCAGAGTCCGCTTTTCCGCTTGGGCATACCCACAATGACATCATTGATACTGGTTGGAATCGCTCTACTCATTGTCGAGGATCAAGCTCTTCGAATTATTTTGCTCATGACAGCAGCACTTGATTTCATCATTACCCCTCAAATATTGAGACGATCCGCCCGTAACGCCTGATAATATAGATACGAGCGCATACCCCCATTTTTAATCGGGGCCAAGCGGACAATGCGGAATGCCTCATAAATCAGACAGACACCCTCCTTACGGAGAATCCAAGAGAAAGCCTCGCACTTTAGCGCCGGGAGGATGTTAAACCACCCCCGACAAAGAACACGACAATCGCAAGTGTCAGCCAGCGGCGCACGGAGGCGAGAGTGAGAAACTCTCGAGTAACACCAAACGCTTTCTCAACGTTTTCGACTGCGTGGAGGGCTATGAGTCGGAATACACAAACAGGTGATTAGCCCTTCTGGTAGCCCAGTGTTCAGCGAGAGCTAACTTGCGAGGCTCTTTGTGGTCGTGTTCTCAGCGCCAACAGAGCTGTTTGTCGGCGTCCGAATTTCGATCGATTCGTCGTCATACACCCGCATGGTCTCGATCACGGTGCCATTTTCGGCAACCCGTTGGACAATGACTGTTGGCGTCTCTGTAGTCGTCTCGCTTGGATCTGTTTCGGTGGCTGTCTCAGTTGGCGTCTCGCCTGCGAGGAACTGCGTTATCGCATCTGTCTCTTCGAAGGAATCGACATTACCAGACCGTGCGTCGACAAACGCAACGTACGCGATCCCACTGTTGTCTTCGGGGACGACCCGTACCTGCCAGTACTCTCGGTCGTCGATAACGGTGAGAATCGGTTCGGCTGGTGAAAAGCGGTCCCAATCCGTCTGTGGCGCTGATTGCCTCACGAGATCCGCCGCTCGCTGTGGGCCGAACAGCGAGTCAGTTGGCACGTACCGTTCGAAGGTTCCGTTTTGACCGTCAATCGTCCACAACTCTTGAAGCCCCTGTGCGTCGCCATACGGTTCGACGGCAACAACGTACTGCGGGCCCGACTCAGAGAGAACGAAGAATGGCTGGTCGTTGTCGTCGCCGGGGAGTGGTGCGACCTCGATTTCATCTTCGTGGCTCGTGTACGTATTAATAATTCCATTGCGGTACTTCGTCGCTGCGACCGACTGGAGTGCCAACTTCTCTGGATACAGTTGCTGAGTGTCGAGGATCGGGTTGGCCGCAGCCTCAGCGGGCGAGAGCATTTCGATCGAACCACTTGGATCAATAACGGCGACACCGCCCCACTGTGGTGTAGAGTGAGGAAGCGGCGTCAAGTGGAACGCTGGCTCGGTGTATGGGACAGTGATATACTGAGTCTCATTGTGAATGACCATCTTCGGATCGCCGTAGTCAACGAGGTAAGCCTGCGATTTGAGGAGTTCCCACCGATAGTTCCGATGAAAAATGGTTCCGACGCCGGTCTCAAGCTCGCCATCAACAGACCGGACATTGGCCTGCTGAGTCGTCATATCGACCAAGACGGTGCCGGCCTGTCGTTTCGTGATCCTGTTGAATAGACCATCCGGAGCGAGCGGCGCCGCCCAGTAGGGAGTCCCGTTCACCACGCTAATATCTGTGTCACCAACACGATACTGTGGGCGATTGAGCGTGTTTGATGCGTATCGATCAGCGACCGCTCGCGTGACGATGCGCGGGTTGTCGGCATCAACATCATCAAGTCGCTCAATTGTAGCCGTCTGGCTCATCGTCTGATCGCTTAGCGTGACGCCAGCGACTGCGTTGGCGAGAGGCGCCAGCGCAAACGCAGCAATCACGAGCACAACCACCCCAACACGAAGTGGGGTAATCGTATGGTCATTGCTGGAGAGTGTATTGACGACAGTCTCAACGCGATCTCCCGACCGCGCGGTGACCCACGCAGCAACCCCGCCGGCAACGATACCGAGCAACAGTAACGGTGTTGAGTATGCTGTGTAGACGAGTCCGTGGAGCCACGGCCGAAAGAACCACCCAATAGCTACAGCTATGATTCCAGCAACACCAATTGGAAGCCACGGCGGGGATGACTCGCTTTGATCTGAGTCGCCTGGTGGCCAGTCGGTAAGGTCGTTATCGGATGACTGTTCGTCTGATCCGCCGGATGGAGGGCGTGTTGACATTGGTTGAAGTCTCGATGATAACTCGGGAACGTGTCCGTATACGGTGGGCAGCTAGTCCAAGTCAATGATAATCGGTGGGACTTGGTGATTGCGTCGATAAACCTCGTCGAATCACAACGTGGAGTGATGTCTTTCAGTAAATAAGTCTGCTCCTATTAACTTAGCAGAAGGCGTCAGGATTAGTCCTTCAGATTTCGACTCTTGACTAGGGAGATAGAATAGATCACCACCCAACGAACGCTAAAACACTAACGTACTCAAGTAGCAATTTCGGCTATCTCACGATTGAGAAGAATTCAAACTTTATTTGTCCGACATGCGTAGAGACATGTGGTGTGCTTTCATGAAACTCGCATTAATTGGGGTTGGACAGGCAGGTGGGAAGGTAGTCGACGAGTTTCTACATTACGACGCACAAACAGGCGCGGATATCGTTCGGGGAGCGATCGCCGTCAACACGGCAAAAGCAGACCTCAAAGGGATCAACAACCTCCCGACGGACCGTCGAATTCTAATCGGGCAATCACGAGTCAAAGGCCACGGTGTGGGCGCGGATAACGAGTTGGGCGCAGAAATCGCCGAGGAAGACCTCGATGAAATCCAAGGCGCACTCGACTCGGTGCCGGTCCACGAGATTGATGCGTTTCTCGTCGTCGCAGGACTTGGAGGCGGGACAGGATCGGGTGGCGCGCCCGTAATCGCGAAGAATCTCAAGCGGATCTACACCGAACCAGTATATGGACTTGGTATTCTGCCCGGCAGCGATGAGGGTGGGATCTACACGCTGAACGCTGCTCGATCGCTCAAGACGTTCGTCGATGAGGTTGACAACCTCATGTTGTTTGACAACGACGCCTGGCGCAGTTCCGGTGAATCCGTCGAGCAAGGGTTTGACGCAATCAACGAAGAGTTAGTCCAGCGGTTCGGCGTGCTCTTCAGTGCTGGTGAAATAACAGAAGGAAGCGATGTCGCCGAAAGCGTGGTCGACTCGTCCGAGATAATTAATACGCTCAAAGGCGGGGGTATCTCGACATTGGGGTACGCCGACGTCGAGGTGGAGGAAGCAGAGCGGGGTGGATTGCTCTCACGACTCCGTGGTGATTCGAATGACGGGATTGACAGTACAGAGGCCACCAATCGAATAACGAGTCTCGTTCGGAAGGCGACCTTAGGTCGCCTCACTCTACCCTGTGAGGTGAACGGAACAGAGCGAGCATTGCTCGTCATCGCCGGGCCGCCTGAGTATCTGAATCGGAAGGGGGTCGAGCATGGTCGTAAGTGGCTCGAAGATCAGACCGGGTCGATGGAGGTCCGTGGTGGTGACTACCCACGACGCGGTGAGGGAACGGTCGCAGCACTCGTACTACTCGGTGGCATAACGAACGTTCCGCGAGTGAAAGAGCTCCAGCAAGTCGCAATCGAAGCACAGCAGAATCGTGGAGAAATCACTGACGAAAGCGCGGACCGCTTTGCGGATTTGATGGATAGCGATGGGGAACTGGAGTCTCTATTTTGAACGCGGAGAGAGTATTGGGGGTGAGCGATTTTAGGGGTCGTGGGCGATGTACTCCGCTTCCCAGTCGACGCGGGCTTGGATTTCTCTTTGGCCGCGGCGAGTTGCCGCATACTCGTTGGTCCGGCGGTCCCGCTGACTCTTTTCGACAAGTCCCTTCTCAACAAGCGTGTCGAGGTTCGGATAGAGGCGGCCATGGTGGATCTCTTTTTCATAGTACTCTTCGAGTTCATCTTTAATTGCGAGCCCATGTGGGTCATCGAGCCCCGCAATGACGTACAGCAGGTCCCGCTGAAACCCGGTAAGATCGTACATATCCCAATATCCGGATTCAAGCTATGAAATACTATTGTTTTATTATATAATAGATCACTCATTTTATACGCGATGAGCATATGACAGTCGGAGATGATTTGGACGGTTGTATTCTCCTGACTATATGATCGGGTGGAGACGGTGGCCTACGGCTGATGTACCGACTCTGGCGTCCGATCCGAAGGGGGACGAGACCCTACCATACAAAGGCTCAAGATAGATACAGCACTTAATTATTTTTCAGGCGGTTAAATACAGACATTTCTAGGATGGTACGCGTACGCAACCTCAGAAGGTAGGCCAGCCCAAGCAGTTCGTATTTGTTATCAGAGTTAGACTGTCAAAACCACTCTCGTGGTTCCGGAATGACGGCCGCAGCGACACCTGCTAATAGCGAGAAATATCCCGCGAGGCCACCGAGCGTCGCCGCGTAAGCCATGTCACTGCGACGACCAACAGAGAGGGCCACGGCAACCAGCACGATGGGCGAGCCAAACCGAACACTCGGTTGCTGCCAGAGGTGACCTGCGCGCTCTGGCCACCACGCGAACACGGCTTCAATGATCACTGCTGTTGCCGCACCCCCCAGAAACGGACTTGGTCGAAGTAGCTCCTGAGTGGTCGCCCCACCTCGCCGCGCAGCGATCCAGACGATAACCGCAACGATGGCGGCCGAGCCAGCGTCAGTACGTCGCGTCGACACAGTCTAATGTACGCTGTCACATCACATACAGATGTCGCTGGCTGTGAGAATATCCACAGGACAGGAGGGAGCCAACAAACTAAACCGCCCGACAGTATATATCTGAGCGAATGGCCGTCGACGATGAGACTCGCAGTGGGGACGCGGAACGAGACGAATCAGCGTGGTCTGTGGGCCGGCTCAATAACGAGATCGAGGCGACCTTGGAGTCAGCCTCCAATCGATTCCCGACATATGTTGTCGGCGAGGTCTCGGATGCGACAGCGAAAAGCTATGGAACATTCTTCACGCTTCGAGACGTCAATGGCGAGGAGACGATCCAGTGTATCGTGTGGTCGTCCTATCGGAATCGTATCGATGAGCGCATCACCGAAGGCGAGGAGGTGATCGTTCGAGCGAACGTCGATTTCTACACCGACGGCGGACGCACACAGCTGAATGTGAAAAACTACTGGGCGGTAGGCGACTCCGACCGAACACAAGAGTTGGAGGCATTGCGTGCCGAACTCGATGAGGAGGGACTCTTCGATTCTGATCAGAAACAACCACTCCCACAATTTCCATCGAACATTGGCATCGTCACCTCGCTAACCGGGTCCGCACGAGAGGACGTGCGTGAAGCTGCTTGGGGTCGTGCGCCGGGTGTGACGCTTACTTTCTTCGGCGCAACAGTACAGGGCAAAAATGCCCCGCCATCACTCGTTGGGGCCATCCGGCAGGCAGATCAGGATCCGGGCATCGATATCATTGTTGTTACGCGTGGTGGCGGCGCAGACGACACGCTGTGGTCTTTCAACGAGGAGCCTGTCATTCGGGCCATCGCGGACTGTCGGACGCCAACAGTCGTCGCTGTCGGCCACGAAGATGATGAGACGCTTGCCGAAGGTGTGGCGGATAAGTCCGCGATAACACCAACGGAGGCCGGGATCGTCGCGACGCCGGCCGTGAGTACCGTCCGTGACCGGGTCGGCGAAATCGAGCGTCAGCTCCAAGCCGGATATGATGCGATTGTGACTGGCCGGCTGGACGCCTTTGATCGACGCGTCGACAACGCAGTGGTCAGTATCGAACGAGCGGCAGAGAACCGTCGGGCACAAATCCAACGAGCAGCTGACCTCGAACAGCGGGTTGACACCGCCTACTCGACACTCGTCTCGGCTCGTCTTGACAGTCTTGACTCACGGATAGGTACCGGAATCCAAAAGATAGAGCATGCCGCCGAGACGGAGGCTGTTACGGCCACAGCAGCCCGTGGACGTGTCGCCGGACTCGAAGCACGCATCGATCAGGCATATCAGACGCGCGTCCAGCGCGAAACTGAACATCTTGAACGTCGGATCGAGCGTGGGTACCAGGACATCGAGACAAATACAGATGTCCAAGCGGCACAGCAACAGGCTCAACAGCTTCGGATAGTCGTACTCGTTCTTATCGGGCTACTGGTGCTCGGTGTCGCCCTGTGGGCAAGTGGACTGCTGTGACAGAAACCAGGTATTCAAGACCGCTCCGGCCAACCACCGTTCATGAGCGAGGCTGAGATTGACATCAGCGAGCGGATCGATCGGCTCGAAGAGATCGCAGAAACGCTTGAGGAAGGAGACGTTGATCTGCCCACTGCGAAAGAGCTCCGCGAGGAGGCTGATGACCATCTCGAAGCACTTCATGACGCGTTAGACGTCGGTGATGGTGACATCATTGAGATCGATGGCGCAAAGGCCGAACTAGAGTCGTAGGCGGTCACCATAGGGAGTCAACTCGGGGAAACGCCCAGAAGAGGCGTACATGTTGCGTCGATATGCCCCGAGCATATCTTCAGTAGCATCTATAGAAAGATAGAGCAGTATGTCTTTGTTGAAATCCACTTCTTCAGACATCCATCAGTCTGAAACAGCCGGTCGCTGAAGGGTGCGTATTTCACAATAACTAAGACTCTAGCAGAGATTTTCCTCCAGTGATGCCCTCCAACTTAGCTCCTCTGTCCCGCGGGCTATCGCGCCCATACTACGAGGATTCTTTTCCCGCACACGATATGTTCCACGCGAAACGAGTACGTGATGTCGCACTCAGGCTTGCGAACCAGCATCCGGACAGCGTCGATCGAGACATCCTAGCCGCAGCAGCGTGGTTTCACGATATCGGGCGGCCACTCGAACGCGTCGGGGAAATCGACGATCACGACGACTGGGCAGCAGACGAGGCCACGACTCTCCTCGCGTCGGAAGATGTACCGTCGGACCGGATCGCAGCGGTTGAACACTGTCTTCGGGCACACAGCATTCGGGCAAGTTCGCCTGATCCTGAAACGATCGAGGCAAAGTTACTCTTTGACGCTGACAAGCTCGATGCAGTCGGTGCGGTCGGACTCGTCCGTCTCGCCTGTATCGTCGGTGAACGCTCCGGACGCATCGGCAAGCAGTACGCCATCATTGATGACGTAGAGACCCTTCCCGACGATGCCCCCGAGTTGCCAGATGTGGATCTTCTGTACGAGTGGGCGCGCAAACGCCTCGGCGCGTTGTATACGGACCCAGGTCGCCGCCTTGGAGAGTCGCGCTGGGATGTGATGGAGACGTTCTTTATACAATTCGCTCGCGAGATTGACCCAGACGCTACGAAATAAATAGTCTGTACTGAGCGATTCCTAATCCCGGTTCTCAGCGGGTAGATCAGCGACAGATACACGCTCGTATTCAGCACAGCCTCAGCAAACTGTCAGCGGCTGAGGATTTCAACAGAGCCGCCCATTTATGTCGATGCCTCTGTGGATATATCTCACCCTTGTTAGACGGGGTATGTTGCGATCTGTTTAACCAACAAATCTATGCCAACAGAGATACTGTTGGTTAACACGAGGCAATTGCTGATGCCTAACAAGCCACCGACGCCACCAGCGGATCTTCCGACAGAGATGGTTGACACGCTCAACAGCTATTCGCCAACTCAGCTCCGATACGTCGCACACTACGCCGAGGCTTTGGCATCGCACAAAACTCGTGGAGTCCACCTCGAAGAAGAGCCGGATAGCAACGAAGCTAACGAGCGACCTGGCGATCTTCCTAACAATGTCCCCTCAAAAGCCACGATAACGATCAAAGAGATCAACGACAACCGATATTATTATTGGCAGTGGCGAGATGGAAAGAAAATCCGCTCACAATACAAGGGACCAGTCAGCGCGGATGAGTAGCAACTGAGCCATATGCGACATTTACATAAATGTTGGTAGTCGTTCACCTAAGCAAATTCCTCGCTCACTTGGCTTTTCAATACTTCAAAAACCGATTTACACATCGATAGAGGGGTGTCTGCGAGAATGAATGGAAACCGGTATATTGGCACAAAACAGGTGATTTGAGTATCAATTGTGGACTGCTAGCAGACGTACCGAACACATCGATAGAGGGGTGTATACGCGAACTACTGGAAAACAATAGTCGGGGATTAGGAACCATTAAGCAAAGTAGCAATTGTTACTTGGGAACAAACGGTTCGAACACATCGATAGAGGGGTGTCTGCGCAATTTAGATAAAAACCGCAACTGAGAGGAAGAGAATTGGTTGGCTGAGTGAAAATTGCGTCCTGATAGCAGACACATTGAACACATCGATAGAGGGGTGTATGCTCGGATGAACAATAGCAGCAGAGATTAATCTACAGAGCGATTGCGGAACCGCTCCATTGGGATCAAATCGAGAGAATGATGGACGCTACTCCAAGCGAAAGCTGCTATTAGGTCTGGTTACGGATTTGCGCTTTGACGACAGAATTGACTTCATCCTCAGAGACCGCCTCAATACGCGAATCTTCTCGGAGTGTTTCCAAGATTGTTTCTGGTCGCTCTCCAAACTGGAACTCAAGGAACATTCCGGAGCTAGGACCGTGACTTCGACGTTCGAAGTCAACCAGCGAATAGGTCGTGAGTTCTTTCATTTTGTTCACGTACGTCTCCTGATGGTACTGATCAGCGTCGATAGCGTCAGTCAGATACTGGTACACGCGGTAACCGGTCGTACTTCGAGCAGACCCACCATCGCTTTGGGAAGCGACAGCTGCGGTTGCGTATAGACAGAGCTTCTTTTGTGTACTGATGCCACGGACAACCTCAAGCACCCGATTTTTTTCGACTTTCGCTTGTGCGGTGCGGACGTGTTCTTCGCGAACGCGAGTGTCGCCTTCCCGTTCAGCCAGTTCACCGGCAACACGGATAAGGTCAATCGCCTTCCTTGCGTCACCATGAGTCTGAGCCGCAAATGCCGCCGCAAGCGGGATCACATCATCGTCGAGCACATCATCATGAAAAGCATCTTGACGGCGTCGAAGGATCGATTGGAGCTGGTCTGCGTCGTAGTCGTCAAAGTGGACGTCTTCCGGAGTAAACGAACTAACGGCGCGACTCCCGACAGATTCCATCATCTTCGTGTCGTTTGAGATTGCAACGACTGAGATGTACGCGTTGAGATCGTCATTCGTGCCAGCTCGGGAGAGTTGATACAGCAGCCGCGAGAACGCAGGCTCCTGTTTGTCTCGCCGTCCGACAAGCATATCCAGTTCATCAAGGACAAACACAACAGAATCGAAATGCTCGTTGACGATCCGATAGAGTTCATCCCATTTCTCTTTCGTCGCGACGCCGTGTTTTGGAACCTCAACAGCGACACCTGCTTCGTCGGCAGCCTGCTGAACAAGTTCGTACACGGCAATACCCAGCGTGTCTAAATCTTGGCAGTTCACTTCGATTGTGCCAAACTGGATATCTCGACTTTTACAGATACGGCTAATATTATGACAAACAGCCTTTGTGATCAGCGACTTGCCTGTTCCGGATGGCCCATAGAGGAACAGATTCGGCGGTCGGTTGTCGCCGAGCGCAACACGAAGCATCTTGGTGACCTCCTGAAGTTGCTCGTCACGACCTACGATGCGGTCCTCTTCGACGACGTAATTGGGATCAAGTAGCGCTCGCTCCCGAATCAATCCTTTCTGGTCGTCGAACTCGAGGAGCATGTCCTCGATCGACTGTGAGGGCTCTCCAGAGTCAGGATCATCTTTGGACTGTGAATCACCGTTTGTGACGTGAGACGATGTCGGCTGTCGCGACGGTTCCGACTGTGACGCGTTCGACAGCTCTGCTTGAGCCGTCGTCTCGTCCTCCGGCGATCCCGACTCATCTAAAGGATCATCGGAGTCGTCAATACCCATACGCATGTTGATACCGGCCTGTATCAAAAAGGTTCCCCACCTCTATCGAAGTGTGATTAGCCGTTTGAAACCGCATGATACCGCATTAATCGCGTGAGAATGGTGATAATAGGGTAACTAGCAGTAGCCGGTGACGATGTGTTTAGGATCACACACCCGAAGACACACACCCCTCTATCGATGTGTTCAGTGTCTTCACGGGGTGGGCAATTCGTCGACCACCTCAACTAGTGTGTTGGAAGTGACCGCGTCTTGTCTGTCCAAATTGGACGAAACGTACTCTTGTCGGTTTCAAGTCGTTCGTTTCATCCTCTTCGTTCTCTTCTCTTCTTTCTTCCAATTAACACGAACACACACACCCCTCTATCGATGTGTTCGATGTGTTGTGACTGCGTGTATTCTGTGTTTCTCACTCCAACAATTTTGGTTGCTAGTACTCTTACAGTATTCGACGTATAACTGCCCCAAAGGTCAATTTTCGGGCTGTATCAACAATCCCAGCTCAGATGTTACGATTATCTGTTCAGTAACGACTGCGTGGAACACATCGATAGAGGGGTGTGTGTCTCTTTGGCCTCGAGGTGACGGCTAGTGAATAGCACTCTTAGTCAAAACCGTGATTCGACTTCTAACCTAACTAACAACACCGAACGTGGAAAACACATCGATAGAGGGGTGTGTCGTCCGCAACGTGCTAGCTGTCACACTCACATCTGGTGTTGTGATTTCATAGCAATTCAAAACAGAAACCCACGGCTAAAACCGTGGGAAGCAGCCACCGGGGCCGACAGTCCGACTCCCTCCATGGTACCGTAGTATATATTATCAACGCCACACAGGTGAATCCGGCGTACACGTCTACGTGGTGCTCAAAGTGCGAGACGACGTTGGACGAGAACCGCCAGTCGCAAGCGAAGTTCTGTTGTGTGAACTGCGGCTACGAAGTCAACGCGGCGAAGAACATCGGATTTCGGCCACTCCATGCGGGGCAAAAGTCTCCGCATAGAGGGGCGACACGTCACCTCGCCCTCAAGTTGGGGGCACTGAAAGTGAATGGCGGCTACTCGCCTGCCATCCAGTAGGATCGGCCAGAACGGGAGTCCACCGACAAGCCCACCATCTTAGAGGTGGGTTGGTGACATCGCACACGGGCCGTGGGGGTTCGCTCACGTGGAACCGTAATTAACCAACAACCCTACGTCAACCGCCACTTCTGTTGGTTAATCGTTTCCACCGCCGGCGAAGGCCAGCAGTTCTGGCATCCGTGTCTCTGCCAGTGCTCGACGAATCTCTGGCTGATCCCAGCCAAACGGTGCTAGCAAACTTCCGACAGCTCGGATGAATTGTGCCTCATACTACGACGCATCGTGCGGCGTAGTCTTTTCGTGAGCCAACGCGACCCGCTCCCGCGAGTGTTTCTCACCGTCAACGACCACGTACTCGATCTCTTGTCCAGGATGGACAACGAGGTCTTGGTCGCGAGCCCGCTTCATCCCCGCCATATTTTGAGTGTTCTGCGTATGCTGTTCGAGTGGCTTGGAGACGCGATTGCGTTCAACGAGGCCCTCAACCGGCACCGCTCCGGCGTGGAGCCGACTGATCGCCTCCTAAATACACTCGAGTACAGCGTCCGGAGGTCGAGTCGTGTCGAGCCGATCGAGGCAGTCACGCTGGGCGGCCTCGATGAACGGTGGGGTTGAGCGCTGTCGGGATTTGATTCCTCTAATCTTGAACTCGTCATCACCGGTGACCTTCCCGAAGTACTTCGTTAATGTGCCAGCGTTGCTCTCCTGTTGCGGCACGGACGCCACCTAGTCGTAGTGGGCTTCGTGTTCGAGCTGAATGTCGACCTACTCCGTGATCGCCGTTGCGAGCGTCTGGAGGTCCCCACGGTCGTCGTTGTCGCCGACGTCGGGGTCTGGCGTCACCCAGATCGAATCGACAATCCCATCGACGACGCGCCAGCCGCCGGCTTCCAGTCGCTCCTTCGCAGTCAGCAGGATCTCGCGGGCGAACGCATTGATTGCCTCATGACACTCAATACGCCCGAATTTGGCGTTACCCGTATGTGTCCAACTTTCTCTACTCGTTCGCTTATAACAATTAACACTAAACAATATGGTGGCTATGACGCGACACGCACCTCTATACGCAACTAATCACCGAAATTAGTATACATCAGTAGTGCGTGTAATGTTATCATGGGTGTTGATAATACTCCAGTTGAAAATCTAATGAGCACTGATCTTCTGACCGTTACACCCGACACTAAGATCTCTGAAGCCGCAGATATACTGCTGGACCAGGGTGTCGGATCATTGGTCGTGTTAGACTCTGAGGGTCACCTCAAAGGGGTATTGACAAGTACTGACTTCGTGTCAGTCGTGTCAACAAATAACTCTCTCTACAGCGGTACTGTTGGAGACTACATGACAGAGGATGTGCTCACGGTTTCATCTACGGCTACTCTCTATGATGTTGCAGTCAAAATGTTCCGCGAAGATATCCAGCATCTCCCAGTCGCTGGAGACAAAAATGAGATCGTTGGAATGGTCTCTGCGACTGATCTCACGGCGCAGTTAGCGTACATGGGGAGTAGTGGAACTGACTAACTGGACAGACTCGCTGCCTTTTGCCGCCTACCTACTGACTGCTATGAGTCTGAGATCTGTATCTAAGACAAGCGATCAATAAGCTCAGGTAAGATCTATATCTGAGTTTCGCACCAAACTCTAGCTCAACACCTTCGTGAATTAGTATAACAAAATCATACCCAGCTTGGCCTATCCGCAGCTTAGAAGATCCGCTCAAGAAGTCTTAGCGGTCATCGAGCAGGGAATCGTACGCTGCGGCAATTGGATAGTTCCACCCGCGCCCGAGCGACTTCTGCGTGATACGAAGTGGTGGTGGAGTTTGTCGCCGTTTAAATTCAGCGCGCGTGGTCCGTCGAAGTGCTTCGTCAACGACGTGGTCAGGATATTCTTCTTGTATCGAACTGGTGCTTTTGCCCTCCTCGATATAGTGTTCAAGAATAGGATCTAGTACCTCATACGCTGGGATCTCCTCCTCGTCGGTCTGTCCAGAGCGAAGCTCTGCGCTCGGTTCTTTTTCGATTACAGATGTTGGAATGACTGGCGATGACTCTGCTGAGGAAAAAGTATCGTTGAATACGCTAGCTAACTCATACACCAGCCGTTTGTAACAATCACCCAGTGGAGCAAGTGCGCCTACGGCGTCGCCGTACAACGTACAGTAGCCGACTGCGGCTTCGCTCTTATTATCTGGAGTGAGCACGAGCGCATTACGCTGGTTCGCTATTCCCATGAGGATGGACCCACGGATTCGCGCTTGGATGTTCTCAGCAGCAACACCAGCGAGCGATGCGTCGTTCTCATCAAGCGTCTGGGAGATGTCCTCCACCACCGACCCGATGGGGATCACATCGAACTCGATCCCTAAGTTCGCTGCCACCGTCCGAGCGTCGGCGATGCTCTGTTGGCTTGTGACTTCACTTGGGAGCGACACGGCATAGACGTTGCCTGCGTCGAGTGCCGCTACTGCGAGCGCGGCCGCGACTGCTGAATCAATTCCACCTGATAACCCAACTACGGCTTCCTCAAACCCAGTTTTTTCGAAGTAATCCCGTACCCCAAGCGTGAGTGCTTTGCGAGCCTGCGTAGCGCGGGTTTCAGTATTACCCGTCGGAACTGTTGCGTCTCCGCGGACCGGAACGTCTACCACAGTGGTGCTAGACTCGAATCCCGTCAGCTGCTCGTGGACCGCTCCATCAACAGCGACCAACGAGTGCCCGTCGAAGATCAACTCGTCATTCCCACCCACTTGATTAACAAAAACAACCGGACAGCCTGTCTCAGCAGCATGCGCTGCGAACCGACGCTCACGTCGCGACGGCTTCTCAAGACTGAATGGGCTCGCAGAAAGCGTGATAATAAGATCTGCTCCGCTTGTAGCTGTGTCTTGTAGTGGACTCTCGTCGTGGCGGCGCGTCCCGGTTACGACGGCATCCTGCCATGCGTCTTCACAGATTGTGAGTCCAACGGCGGTGCCCGCAATATCTACGACCACTGGGTCGGTCCCGGGCTGAAAGTACCGATGTTCATCGAAGACGTCGTATGTCGGGAGTAACCGCTTGTGGTACGTTTCACCCGTCTTTCCATCGCGGAGCACGATTGCGGCATTGTGGACCGGCGCACCATTGTCACGCTCGGTTCTGACCGCAGCGCCGACGATTAACGGTGGCCCGTCAGCGGTTTCTAACGCTAGATCGTTGAGCGCTGCCTCCTGAGCATCAAGTATCTCTGCTCGGTGGAGTAAATCACGAGGTGGATACCCAACCACCGAGAGCTCAGGTGTGACGACGAGATCCGGCTCAGTATCCAGCAGCTGCCTGTACTCCGTGACGATCTTACCGACATTTCCGTCTATATCGCCGATTACAGGGTTGTGTTGTATGACTCCAACTTTGAGCTGCTCTTCCATCTTTTCTAACAAGATGTTAGGCACACAGTAATAAAAATAGATCTAATATGTGTAACCGATCATTTTAGTTCGACCAACTCGCGCACGGGTTCGAACATTCACTGTCTTTACACATCTTCAGTATCTGCTGCGGCCAATATCTCGGGATACCTGTTTCGTATCGTCATCTCGCTCACCTCAGCAGCATGAGCAATATCTGCTTGTCGGAGAGACTCATCACATCGTTTCATGACATCCTCCTCGCCGTGAACGGCGAGGTTTCCTCACGCTGGGGGTATCGCTTACCGACCCACGGAGGCAACTTGCGGGTTCGTATGCTCCTCGTTGGGACGAAGAGAGCGTGATGACTCTGACCATGANGCAACTTGCGGGTTCGTATGCTCCTCGTTGGGACGAAGAGAGCGTGATGACTCTGACCATGAATGGTCGTCCCACTTGAGGCATACAGGTCGTGCCATCGACCGTGTTACCGTCGTCTGCCGCCGAAGGAACGTCTCTGACGCAGATAGGTCTGCGTGCCCCTCGAATCCACACGGACACGTCAGCGTGTCTCGGTGGCGTGTTGTGTCCTCTGTCGAACCGCAGTTCGGGCACTCCTGACTCGTCCACGCCTCCGACCGAATCTCAACCGAAATACCGTATTCTTCGGCGGTACACGCCAGTCGGTTCACGAACGTTCTAAACGCCCAGAAGTTGTGCGTTTTCGCGTTCGTCTCCACCGACCAGTGTGTGTCAAGCACGTCCGTCAACGCCCCAACGTACACCGTCGAAACGCCTTCGTCGTACAGGCGTTCGATGAGCTCGCGGGCGAGTGCGTCTTGGGCGTGGTCTCGTCGCTTCGTGCGCCGATCGTACAGGCACCGGATGCGGTGACTACTGTATCGGCCGTCCTCCAAGAGCGATTGGAGGCGGGCTATTTCTCGTGTCGTCTCGCGGAATCGCTCGAACAGCCCGCGTCCTTCGTACAAGAGTTGCTGACCGGTCGTGGTTGTACAGGCGACGAGGTTGTTCGCACCAATATCCAGAGCGGCTTCTTCTGAAGCCAGTGGGTGTGCCAGTCGAGAATGGTCTTCGCTGATTGTGACTGGCTGAAAGGCCCTGAACGTCTGTGCTTGCTCGTCGTAGAACAACTCTAACCGACCCTGTTTCTCGTACTCCTTCCAGTTGGGTTCCCCTCGAACTTCGAGGCGGAGACGTTCGCGGTATCCAAGCCCGTACTCGTCTTTCAGGTCTTGACCGACGAGAATTTCGAGCCGAGAGTATTCGCCCCACTCAACAGAGTATGATGTGTTGCGGATGTACGTACGGAGTTCTCTGCCGGCTTCCGAGTTACCCCAGAAGCCGGGTTTGCCGTTGGCTTCGCCCTTCTTTTTGAGGCTAAAAAANACGACTTCCACGATTCACGGTTCTTGCGTTCGATTTGTTGAACCGTGGATGCACCGAGAACGCCGCCGTAGCGACCGCGATACTCGCTGATGTCCCATACGTCTCCGTCTGGGTCGGCGTAGTTCTCGCGGCGCTCGTAGTTGATTTCGTTCCAGAGAGCGGCAGAAGCGTCCAACAATCGACGGAGGAGTTCCTCGTCCTCTGCGGACTTGGGAACCACGTCGAACGTGTTGGTTCGCTTCACCGACTACTGGTTGTATCAGAACACACATAAAGATGTGGTTTGTGTGTTACTATATGGTTGAAGTTCGCATCGAGTTCGATGACGATGAACAGTACGAGCGGTTGAAGGAACTGAAGAAACACCGTGGGTTGACGTGGAAGGGGTTGCTCCTCGAAGGCGAGAAAAAAGTCAGGGAGGATACCCTGGAGTAAGCGTCGAACGTGGTTGTGAAGTGGAGTGTCGGATTCACGCCCGGGCTAAAGGCCGGGACTCTCTCCTTGATTCAGGTAGNCCTGGAGTAAGCGTCGAACGTGGTTGTGAAGTGGAGTGTCGGATTCACGCCCGGGCTAAAGGCCGGGACTCTCTCCTTGATTCAGGTAGTGACCCAAAAAGGTAGTTTTGTTGATATGAGGTGATGCTACACGAAGTCGTCAGTGTACGCACACGACGGACAATCAATGCGGGTGATCCATTGGTCACCGTGTTCGTGGCTTCGCGGCGGTACTTCTACAATGTTGATCTGGAGGGTACCACACCCAGGGCACGTTGATGGGATGGGCTGTTCCACAATCTATTGTTGTTTCACTCATCCATCATAAATGCTGACCCACTATGTATTATAGATATGGTATATCTTTTGATATTAATATAGCCGATACAGGTCGACGTCGGACAAAACGCCACGTTGAAGAACAGACAATGGGAAAAAAGTGTATGCTGCGGCGAGCCGCGACAGATATCCTCACTGTGCTCGCGGTTATCGCAGTTATCACGCTTGTTGTGGGACAGCTCACTGGCCAGCCGGTCTTGCTAGGGTTCGTCACGTCAGAGAGCATGGCGCCCACACTGGAGGCGGGCGATGGGTTTGTGGCGGTTCCAGCGGGGCTAGGCAATGACATTGACACTGGGGATGTTGTCGTGTTTGAAGCCGTTGAGCTACAGGGAGGTGGGCTCACAACCCATCGAGTCGTCGGCGAGACAGACGCCGGCTATCTCACCCAAGGGGACAACAACCCATTTCCAGACCAAGACGGCGATGAACCAGTTGTAACGGATGGCCGAATCGTCGCAACCGCACTTCAAGTGAACGGGCAGGTCGTCCGCATCCCACAGCTTGGTGCTGGTATTGAACTGGTACGAGAGACCGCGTCACGCCTCCAAACAACACTAACCGGAGCACTTGGAATCGAAACTGTAGTTGATTCAGAAGGTCTCAGTGGACTGTTTATCGCGATCGGTTTGGTGTTGCTGTTAGCTGTGTTCGCCGATGACCTTCGCACGCCACACACACGTGATCGGACTCGCAGTCGGTCTCGGGTTGACGATCAGGGTATTGACGGCCGGTGGGTCGCACTTGCGCTTGCGTTTTTGATTCTCGTCCCGGCAAATGCGGCGATGCTCGCACCAACGGGCACCCATCAGATCGTCGTCGATGGCGATGATCTGCCCGCTGGCACAGCGGCGGGTGAGCCTGTCGACACCAGCCTCACTGCCGAAAACGGTGGGCTTGTAACGATGCTCGTACTGCTTGAGACGACATACCCAGATGGAGCGCTCAGCCGTAACGAGTTGGTTGTGCCTCGTGGTCAGTCAGCAACCACGACTGTAACCGTCACAGCGCCTCCACCAGAAGAACAAGCGGTGGTAACCGTGTCTGAACATCGCTATTTCCTCATTGCGCCAGCAACAGTCATTACTCGGCTTCACGCGATTCACCCCCTTGTCGCGATCGCGGCGTTCAACCTGTTGGTTATCGGAACGACTACAACACTCATCGGCGCAGCCTTTGGGTTTGGGCGACAGCGAACACGACGCCGGCGGAGTCGAGTGTGACACAGAGGATACAGAACACAGCCAGACGGAGCAGTACGCTACAGCCTACTCAGAGTACTCCACAGGCTTGAGGCTGAATCCTTCGAGTTGAGATTGGTTTCGACCGTTAGTACCGCCGTCAAATATCAAAAATAGCTCTCTGTTGCTAATATCCTCTTCAGGGTCGACAGTGAAATTGAATGGCCTATTTTTATTTTTGAGCAAGAACTCAGAACTCAGCCTATCCCCATCGTTATCCACAAGATACACAGTAAGATTCCCGGTTACTTTTGAAGCCGTGATTTGGAGCGTGTACGCGTCAGCGGACGAGACAGACGGCAACGCGAAGCCAACATTAAGCCCTTGACCGCCACTCCCTTTGAGTGTCGCAGATGTGCCACCATCTCCATCATTCACGTTCTCAGGGGCTAGAACCTCGCCAGTAGCATCATCACCGGGCTGTACAGCAGTGCCATCAACAGCGTCGCTGTAATTACTCGAGTTTCCATAATCGGCCGAACAGTCAACGCTCACAGCATTGGCTGTCGTTCGCGTTGCGTTAACAGAAAACGAATCAGCGTCCACAACAAGTGCCAAAGTGAACGTGTATGTCCCACTGAATTTACTTGCTGAGTCAGCACAAGCCAGCGTGACGGCGTAGTCGTTACTCCCCGTCTCAGTGAGTGATGCTTCAACCGCGTTGCTAGTAATCTGGTCGCCATTCTCAACAGAGACGCTTGTCACAGACACAGCAAGATCCATGAGTGAAAATGCCATCTCACTTTGACTGGCTAGTATCGTATAGATTGTCGTTGACCTATCCCGCCCGCTGATCGAAGCGGTTGCTGATTCATCACGGAGCGGCAGTAACGCCGTTGGATCACTAGCTGTTGTGAACTCGACAGCTCGGTCGGAGTGTATGTGTGTTGCCGCATCAGTGCTGAGTGTTGTGAGGCCAAATCCAACCCCCAGAAATCCCAGCGCGGCTCGTCGAGTCCACCTGCGGTCTCGACTCACGATCGGAACTCAGCTGGCTTGTCGCCGTTTCCAAGTAGCTGTTGACTGTTTTCATACACATGATACGCCGATGACCCAGCGAAGAGCAATCCGATGAGCGCTGCCCACGCGAGCGATGGAATCGACGCTGGGAACACACCGACCCATACCGCAGCCACAAGCGCGAGTGAGAACGCAGACAATCCCAAGTAGTACTCTCCCCACGGAATTGAGTTGTTGGGGACCACATCCATGTAGACGTCGAGTTCGTCGGCCTCGCTTGTCAACTCTAAATTACCCCTGTTGTGTGTAATAATGCCAGCGCGCGCTAATCGGGGTATATGATTCTGTTGAACCGAGGTGTACACTCGGTGGCGTTCGCGTGAGCTGACCTCTGCCACTGGTTTGTCGTTTTCCCACGCTGCAATCTCTTCAGCAATACTGGAGAGTGCGCTTTCCCCATCGTCGCGTTTTAGAATATGAATTGTGTGGCGGCGTCGCGAGTTGCTCAGAATATCGTGCACATCAGTACGCGACAGTTGTGGGCTAGTCTGTGACGGTTGAGGTGATGTACTCATAATACGGAGTGAAGAGGTGACGTTTGTCTCCTCTTTGGTTGCGTCTACTTCAAGAATTTGTGTTTAAAGGATATATTCTTTGTCATACAAATTCAGCGAACGAATCGACAATTGACATCCTCCTCCGCCTGAAGGCGGAGGAATCCCGAGCGTTGGAATATTAGGGTTTACACTCTCCCTGTTCTCTCGGTGTGAACTGTCCGCTCTCGCGGTCGAACAGGAAGACTCCTGGCTGTGCCAACCAGCCGTTACTCATATCCTCCAACGGAGGACTCTGAGTTATCTTTCTCCGAATATTTACCGCGCCGTTCACGTCCGCGTTCATCATCGTCTCGCACGACGAACAGACGTACAGACCGCGCTCCACTCGGTTGCTGTCACGAATCTGCCCGCAACACGAACAGGTCTTGCTCGTGCTTTTCTCGTCTACACGGTCAACGAGGATCCCGTGTTCTTCAGCCTTGTATTCGAGGAGTCGAGCGAATCGGTCAAACTCCCAGCCGTGAAGTTTCTTGTTCCCCGACGTGCCCCAACTCCGAGAGTCACCGTTCTCGCCTTCACGGATGTCACTGAGATCGCCAACCGCGATCTTCCCGATGCCTTCTTCGACACACCGCTGAACGATGTGTTTCGAGAGGGTGTGAAGGAAGTGGTCTTTACGCCGGGAAAGTTTTCGGCGAGCCTTCCGCGCACGCTTGCTTGGGCCGTTCCCACCCTCGGTCTGGTACTGCTCACGGGTGAAGTAGTGCTTGTCCTCTTTCAACGTGTTCCCCGGATACAACTCTGAGGAACTGTCCTCGTAGTCGATAGCGAGGTAGTTGCTAATCCCGGGGTCTATTCCCGCCGTCTTGTCTCCCGGTGCGTCTTCGACTGGTATCTCTTTCTTACAGACGAGGTGTAGTTCCCACTCGTCTCCGTTCCAGACGGCACGCACCTGTTGGATGTTCTCAACTTCTACGTCGGGACGGGTTTCGTACTCCGCGAGGATGAAGTCAGACCGACTCTGTTTCAGGTTGAATCCTTTCGAGAGGCGGAGCTGGCAGTGCTTCGTGTCGTGCTTGATGGCTTGTTTCTTCCACGTGACGGTGGAGCGCGGGTGTCGGTCGCCCTGTTTCCGGTAGCCGGGTGGGTTGTTGCCGTCGTCGGAGTTGTACCAGCCGGTGAACGCCTCAGCAAGTTCTTCGAGAACTCGCTGACTTGACTGAGAATGGAGGGCATTGTAGCGTTCATGATCTTTCAGCTCCGATTTCAATTCGCTTTCGTCAGGTATCTCACCAGTTTTGTCCCACTGGTCTTGGATGTAGTAGCGTCCGACGTTCCACAGTTTTGACGCTGCGAACCCGCATTGGTCGATGTCGTCACGAACCTGTTGGTGGTTCGTGATGCGTGCGACGTAGGTGCGGGTCGTTTCCAGCTCCGTACTGTGTCTATAAATACCAACCAACAGCCCACAAATCGAGTCAGGACAATTCGAATCCTCCGCGCTGATGTGTTACGACGAGGATTCTTCGATCCGGATGTCTAGCTGCTCGCGGCTGTTGTTGTCGGTTCCAGTCGCCACGTCAGCGTCCGCCGTCGGTGTGGCTCCCGAACTCACAGTAATCGTAGCCCCGGTACTGACAGTGGATCCACCAACCGACGACAGAATGCTGCCACCGTTCGTATCACCGAACGTGACATCAAAATTAGTATTATCATTCCCAACAAAGGAGAACAGGTCCCCGTAGTTCACCGTGGAGTTCGGCGGGAGGCCGTTATCATCGCCAAACACGATTGTCACGTCATTGGCAACGAGACTCACGTAGTTGTTCCCAATCCCAGAGTACGTTTCGCTCGAACCTGGGTTTTCCGGGTATACATCAGTCCCATCGGTAGAAACTTCCGTGTCACCAGTTGCGTCATAAATATCAACGGTGTCAGACGACGCGTCAACAAGGACATCAACAAAGTTGCCGGTTATCTGGCCTGCGAGGGTGGTCTCTTCCCCCTCGGTTAACCCAGAGACGACCCCGGCCGTACCCGAATCGCTAACCTCAGCACCGAACACGTTGACTTCGACCGCACGCTCTGCGGTCGTTGAGCTGAACGCACCTGACCCGAATGCCGCACCTGTTCCAACGCCGATAACCCCGATCGCACCCAGCACACTTCGCCGATTCACGTTCATTGGTGTAGCTCTTTCTAAACAAGATACCCAATTAATAACACGCCGCGTTAGGATTCTAAATGCCGCATTTAGCCACAGTAAACCGTTTCAGGCACACCCTGAACCGCCCCACGCAATTTGGTTGGTTGCTAAAGCGCTCCAATATTATACCCCTGTAGTGTATATGATGTGATAATGCGAAGACGAGCGTTACTCGCGGGAATTGGTCTGTCAAGTGTTGGAGTCGGAGCCGCGTTTGGATCTGGTGCCTTCACCACGGTGAGTGCCAACCGAACAGTCGACCTCTCAGTTGAGAATGATGCGGACGCTCGGATTGGATTTGGCCCGGGAACAGGGGCAAGCGGCGTCATTGAAACGAGCACGGACGACGATAGTGCGGATGTGATCACATTTTCACAGTCTGACCTCAACGAACAAGCAAAAACGCTGTTCGAAGACGCGCTCACCGTAACAAACAACGGAGAGAGTGGCGACCCGGCCGTTGAGATCTACGTCAAAGAGGTAAGCAATGTTGGAACTGAAAGCAGCGATGCGCTTGATTTCCAGACGGCTACCGACAACACATCAATTGTTGGGAGCACAAACGCCGATGAACTTGCCACAGATGGTGGCAGTGTCTCACTCGATATCGTCGTGGACCTGCGGAATGGCGCAAACAAAACAGCACTTGAATCTATCACCGAAGTGACGTTCATCGCAGACGCAAAGCCCACCAACAACTAGCGATGAAGCCAGCCAGTTCAACCAAAACCAAAGCGAGTAGCTGAGCAGTACCGAGCGTTGCTGACCGACGGTCCCACAATCACAATCTCCACATGACCCGTGTCACTGTCGTTGTATTCACTCTGTTACTTCTCGTCAGTGGCACGGTCGCTCCGGTTGCGGCATTCACCGACGGTGATGAGGTCGCGCCCGGGTCAGAGGTGTATCTCGATGCCGCTGACAGCGAAAACGCTGACAAATACGTCCAGTTCGATGCGAGTGATGAAGTCCGCCTCCAATTTGGTGGGGTGCCACCTGGAAGCCGCACTCGTGTCGATGATCTGTTTGTTGTTGGGTTCGATGGTTACCAGAATAGTGACAACACCACAACGGTCGGAATCAATAGCGCCAACAAGCAGTTCACGCTGACGCGAATGGACACTGGAGCAACGTTCGACAACGGTGAAATAACACTTCAGCCCGGCGAGAGTGTCGTATTCGGTGTTATACTCACGACAGAGCAAACCAGCGTTACCGGAACAATTAATTTTGAAGTGAATGTCCCCGACGGAGACAGCAGCGAAGAGAGTGGAGGTAGTGAGACAGGAACCGGTGGTGGGCCGCTAGATGGGGTCAACGGTGGGACTAGTGGTGGATCTGTCGGTGGGGGGACAGATGCTGGCGTAGGTAGTACCGATACGAATGGCACAGAAGATACTGGTACTGGATCGGGTGACAATAGTGGGGATGGAGAGACACCTGGTGGGAGTACCGGCGACAACACCGGTGGTGATGGCTCCTCAGCAGAACCAGCTCCAGAAAACACCACAGGTGATGAAACAGGACCAGACACCGGTGAGGAGGCTACTGGTCCAACGCTTGAGCCGGGTGGACTCCAATTCGGAACTGTGACGTTCCAATGGTCATTATTCGGTGGACTTTTCGCAGCGTTCACAAATTACTTCGTCCAGACACGAGTACGAAATCAGTTGCCGGTGTTGCGGTTTGACCGCTCACAGCGCCGTGAGCGTCTCAAACCGGTTGTACTCCGAGAAGCGGCCATCGGAGTCGGTGTCTTCGTTATAACTGTAGCAGTCGCGGGGCTGCTATCCGGGGCTGGAATCACAGGCAACGGACAGTTGGCTGTGACAGTTATATTCTCAGCGCTCGCGGGGGGCGTGACTGGGTATCGACGGTTCCCATATCTTGATCTCACCTTGGTTGGAGAGAATACGAAACAGTAGATTCAGTTAGGATTGCTCAGCGTAGCCAAGATAACGTCCAAGTGTTACTCAGACACAACATTTATTATTCCATCAGTAATAAAAGATAATGCTCGTCGCATGAGCATAAATCGGCCTCGGGTGGAGTGATGAGCCATCCGAGCCTGTCCGTCAACCGCTGCTGACGGGCACTCTTTAATCTGATAGTAAGTGACCTGTAGGCCCGGTATCTGTGGAGGGACACGGCGTCGGAGCCGACAATGGACCGGGTGCGGAGATCGCAACGGCCCTCCGGAGAGTCTAGCCCACACAACTGGAGTGCGGCAAGTGCGAACGGCCCCGCCCGTACCGAGAGACATCAACGTGTCTGTGTGGCTTCGAGGGCTGCGCTACCCCTGTCGCGTCACAGACGGGACTCGAATGAGCGACGAACACTACTGGCAGCCTGACTGACACCGTGTGGCTTTTGTCTCTGGTATCCGACTTTGAGTTATGAGTGATCGGCGGACGGCGTGGTTGTTGCTTCCACGACCAGTCCGGCGGCTTCCGGCCGACTTAGCAGCCGTTGTGGTGTTGACACTGCTCACGTTGGGCAGTGTATTTATTCCGGGCATCAATGAGACGCCGCTGCGGATTATCTTTGGACTTGGATTTGTCTTGTTCCTTCCCGGCTACGCACTGATTGCGGCACTGTTTCCTGAAAAGGGAAGCTCCGAGACCGAAGCCGACGACGAGCAGACACAAACAGCGACTAGTGATGAAACCAAGGCCAAACCCAGTCCAAAGCCGGGGACCGACGCAGCAGAGTCCGAACCCACACAGCCGACACCATCCGGTGAACACACACAACAACAGGGGATCGATGGAATCGAACGGGTCGCGTTGTCGTTTGGCTTATCGATTGCCATTGTACCGCTCATCGGGTTAGGGCTGAACTTTACACCGTGGGGCATTCGACTGGCACCGATTGCGCTTTCGGTCACAGTCTTCACGCTCGCGTGTGTGGCCGTCGCAGCAAAGCGACGCCATGAATTGCCTGCTGAAGAACGGTTCCGTGTCCCATACACGAAGTGGATCGCGGCTGGGAAAGCCGAGCTGTTTGATCCAGAGAGCCGGATGGATGCTGCGCTGAATGTTGTCCTTGTGATTTCGGTGTTGCTTGCTGTTGGGAGTGTGGGATACGCGGTTGCTGTCCCGTCACAAGGTGAGCAGTTCTCGGAGTTTTACTTGTTGAGCGAATCTGAGGATGGCGAGTTAGTAGCGGACGGCTATCCGGATGAACTCGCAGTTGGTGAGCAAAGCGAGCTGATTGTCGGGATCGGCAATAACGAATATGAGACAACAGCGTACACCGTTGTTGTCCAGCTCCAAACAGTTGAGCAAACCGGGAACACCACGACCGTGCGTGATCGCGAGGAAATTGACCGATTTCAAGCAACAGTAGAACACAACGGCACACACCACGAACCACATACGTTACGTCCGGGACAACCGGGAGAGAATATTCGTGTCAAGTATTTATTGTATAAAGGGAGTGCTCCGGAGACACCCACCGAAGAGAACTCATATCGGGATCTACATATCTGGATTGACGTTGGTGGCTCGAGTCAGTGACCTGAATCCGCGCCAGAGTCTACATTTGTCACCGAAGCGCTTGTACAGATTGTGTACGTGACCTCCTCCCCGTCGTAAACGCCGGGGCTTCCCACGGTACCGCACCGCTGGGTTGGGATATTTGCTGGTTGACGACCTGTCGGTATGACAGGTCGATGGCGGGGCCACACCGCCGTTACTCCTATCCCGGCAGGGGACTCGGAGTTATCTTACCCGAGACACCACAGCGGTTCGAGAGGGTGTCTCGAACATTCTGGGTCTCGGAGTCCCGATATTGTGCAATTGGGTGGGCGGTGGGACCGCCTCGGTGTACGTCATGCTACGGACCGATGCCAGTTAAATATCCGTATCGTCGTCAGACTGTGGTTTATACCGGAGTTGTCGGATTCACGCCCGGCGTAAACGCCGGGATTCTCTCCTCGAAGAAAGATAGCAAACAGCGTGCCCACTATCTCCACGCGAGTCCCCGACGACCTCGAAGCGGAACTCGAAGCCTACCTCGACGAGGAGCGCCTTGACCGGAGCACGGCGGTGCGAAAGCTCCTCTCGGAGGGGCTCGAAGCGTGGCGACGCGAGCACGCACTGGAACGCTTCGCCGACGGGGAGCTCACGCTGGTGAATCGCCTCGGGGTCAAGCCCCGAGGCTTCCCGTTTCTACGACGTGACTTGCAGACACGGACTCGAAGTGAGTCGTGTCCGTAGCGGTCACAGTCTCCACGGGCGTATCTTCGGGCCATCCCAGCCCTAACTCAGAAAAGCCGCGTTGCAAGACATTCATCGCTGCGTTCGCATCCCTGTCCGTCTCGAATCCGCACGACGGGCAGGAGTGTTCCCGTACCAAGATGGGTTTCGCTGTTTCCACACCACACGACGCACACTCTTTGGTTGTGCCTCGCGCTTCGACCTGTTTGACGTGACAACCGTACAGGTCAGCTTTGTATTCAAGCAGTGTGGTGAACTGTCGCCACGCCGCATCCTGCTTGTTCCGAGCGTTATGCGACTGTTCAAGCATCTCCTTCACGTCCAAGTCTTCAACGAATACGGCGTCGTACTCGCGGACGAGCCACGTCGTTATCTTGTGCTGGTAATCAAGCACCTTCCGCTTGATGTGACGCTTGACCTTCGCTACTTTTCGGCGTTGCTTCTCGTAGTTGCTCGACTCCATCTCCTTCCGTGACAACTTGCGCTGTTCACGGCGAAGGCGTTCGTACTCGTCTTCGAGATCGAGCCAGTCCACGGTCTTGCCGTCACTGGTGTGGATGTAGTTCTGGATACCGAGGTCGATTCCAACGCTGTTGCTCGCGCCGAGCGAGTCCACGTCGGGTTTCTCGGGCAGGTCGGAGTCGTCGGTTCCCAACCCGAAGGAGACGAACCACTCGCCGGTCGTTTCCTTCTTGAACGTGACTTCTTTGATGATGGCGTGGTCGGGAATGGGACGGTGATACCGGATTTTCACCCACCCGATTTTGCTGAAGCGGACGTAGGCGAACCTGTCTCGGCCCCTCTTTTCATCGAGGTTGAAACCAGACTGGTTGTACGTCACGCTTCGGTACTCGGTGGGTGCTTGCCGCTTGAGCCGACCGACGTTGTACCCCTTCTCTTTCTTTTTGCGTAGGTCCGAGAGGTTGCGGTGGAAGCGAGCAACGGTAGCTTGGGCAGCCTTCGAGTGTAACTCGCTGAATACGGGCCACTTCTGCTTCCACTCGGGGAGTTTGTTGTTCTGGTCGTACTCAGTCGGCTTGTCGTCCTCTGGACTGTTTTCGTAGTCCCAGCGGACGTGGTTGTAGAGTTGGCGATGAACGTTAAGATGGTGTTCCAGCCCCTCCGCTACCTCTTGTGTCGGGTAGGCGCGGTAGCGGTGACTGTGTTCCATCGCTGTCTTATGATTATAGATATGTTGAGTTAATGATTTGTATTACGAGTCGTCGGCTTCATCCCCGAGGTCAAGCCTCGGGGTATTCGCCTTGTCCGCTGATAAAGGCCGCCGAACTCGCGGACGTATCGGTGTGGGAGTTCGCGCGCCTCGCCGGGGACGCCGACGACGCGTGGGTCTCGTCTGATCATCTCGAAGCGGATCTCGACGAGCTGTGAGCTGGGCGTTCGACGCCACCCCGCTGATCTATCTCGCGAAGGCGGAGGGGCTCGGCGTAGTCGAGGCGCTGGACGAGCCGCGAGTCATCCCGGAGGCCGTCTATCACGAGGTCGTGACCGCCGGCGTCGAGCAGGGATACGACGACGCGCGTCGGATCGAGCGCGCCGTGGAGAACGGCCTCATCGACGTCGTCGCGGTCGATACTGACGGCTCTGCGGTCGCGACGCGGCTCGCGCGGCATCCGGGGCTGAGCGACGCCGACGTTACGGTCCTCGCCTGTGCGGACGCTCGCGACGCGGTCGCCGTGATGGACGAGTCCGCCAGTCGCTCCGCGGCCGAGGTTGAGGACATCGAGACGCGGGGGACTGCGTACCTCGTCCTCGCCGCCGTGAGGGACGGCGCGCTCTCGACTGCGGCGGGGCGTGACACCGTCGACGCGATGGTCGATCGGGGCTGGTACGTCGCGCCGGACGTGTATACGAGGATCGTCGAGAAGTTGGAGTCGCTCGCAGAGTGACGGAAGCGAGTCTGTCTCCGATCAGACGGGGCCATTCAGGTGCGCTTATGTATCTCCCAGTCACATCCGAAAACATGGACGACCACTCCCACGAGCCCGATCCGGACAAGCGCGTGACCGCCCCGATGCAGGAGTTCGGCGGCCGCGAAGTCGGCATCGGCGCGGCCGTCACGCTCGTCGGCCTGCTGCTCGCGTACGCCGTGCCGTTCCTCGCGACCTTCTGAACGCCGTCGCTCGTCGGGTTTTATTCGATCACCGAGTCGCCAGCGACTCGCTTACCGCGGGTACCAGGCGAGCGGATGGTCCGCGGTGAGCTCCAAGGAGACGGGCACGTCGAGGTCGAACTCCTCGACGTGGTTGTGGAGGCAGTGGACCGCCTCGCCGGAGTCGAGCTCGACCCGGTAGACGAACGACGGGCCGACGTACTGCCGCGAGGTGACGACGCCGTCGGCGAGGTCGGGGCTCGCAGGCGTCGCGCGGAGGTCGTCGGGCCGGACGAGCACGTCGACGGGCGCGCCGTCGTAGACGGTGTCGTACCCCTCCAGCGTGACGGCGTCGAAGCGCCCGATACCGGTGTCGACCTTCCCGTCACGGAGCTCGCCTTCGAGGAACGACGCCCGCCCGAGGAAGGAGGCGACGAACTTCGACTCGGGACGCTCGAAGACGGACTCGGGGCGACCGACCTGCTCGATCTGGCCGCCGTTCATCACCGCGACGCGGTCGGAGATGGAGAGCGCCTCCTCCTGGTCGTGCGTGACCGAGATGGCGGTGACGCCGGCTTGCTTCAGGATGCGGCGGACCTCCTCGCGCATCTCGACGCGGAGGCGCACGTCGAGGTTCGAGAACGGCTCGTCTAAGAGGAGCACCTCGGGCTCTGGGGCGAGCGAGCGCGCGAGCGCGACGCGCTGCTTCTGGCCGCCGGAGAGCTGGTCGGGCGTCTTCTCGCCGTGGTCGGTCATCTCGACGAGTTCGAGCAGCTCGTCGACGCGCGACTCGCTCGCGGCCGCGTCGGCGTCGGTCAGCCCGAACGCGATGTTCTCGCGGACGGTGAGGTGGGGGAACAGCGCGAAGTTCTGGAAGACGATGCCCACGTCGCGCTGCTCCGGCGGGACGAACGCCCCGTCGCCGGCGACGACCTCGTCGCCGAGCGCGATCTGCCCGTCGGTCGGCTCTTCGAGGCCGGCGATGGTGCGCAGCGTCGTCGTCTTACCGCAGCCGGAGGGGCCGAGGAACGTCAGCAGCTCGCCGGACCGCACGTCGAGCGAGACATCCTCGACGGCGGTCTCGGGGCCGAACGCCTTCGTCACGTTCGACAGCGACAGGACGGGGTCCGCGACAGCGGTCGCCCCGTCGTCGGCGGCGGCGCTCGCTCGGTGGTCAGTCGCGGAGTCGTCCGGTCGATCGGCGTTCGCGTCGTCCGACTCGGTCGAGCGCGTCGTGCCGACTGGTTCCGTGGATGCCATCGATGAGAGGCGGGCACCGGATTGGCCGGCGTCCCGCTGTTGGCGCCACGTACTTTAGGAGTGCCTAAAAACGTATCGCTCGCTCTCGAACGGTCGAAATCGGGCGCACGCGGGCAGACGCCGCGTCGGCTCGCTGCCCATACCCCGCGTCGGAGGGGTCTCAGGCGAGTTCGCGGTCGATCACGTCGCGGTGGTCGCGCACCGCCTCGGCCGAGAGCGCGACCGACTCGTCGTCGACGGTCAACGAGAGGGTTCCGTCAGTCGTCACGGCGCCGAGGCGGAAGACCGGGAGGTCGCCCGCCGCGGTCGCGACGGCCTCGGGGTCGGTCGTCTGGACGAGAAGGCGGCCGGGCGTCTCGTCGAAGGTCGCGACGCGGTCGGGGAGCGTCGCGTCGACGCCGGCGTCGTCGGTCACCAGCTCGGCGAGCGCGACCGCGAGCCCGCCCTCGCTCACGTCGTGGGCCGCGAGCGTCGACTCGTGGCGCGCGGCCGCCGCCAGCGACGCAACGAGACCGCCGAGGTCGTCCGCGCCGCCGGACTCGTCGGGCAAGGTCGGGAACCGGTCGCTGCCGCCGGCGTGTGCGAGGTACTCGGAGCCGCCAAGCGCGTCGCCCCCGGAACCGACGAGCAGGAGCTCGGAGTCAGCCGCGCGGTCGTCGTCAAGCGCGGCGGGCGGGGCGTCGTACCCTCGCGTCGTACCCAACACCGCCAACGTCGGCGTCGGCGGGATGGGCCCCTCGACGCTGTCGTTGTACAGCGAGACGTTGCCGCCGACGACGGGCGTGTCGAGCGCGGCGCAGGCGTCCGCGAGGCCGTCGACGATCCCCTCGAACGCGCCGTACACGTCCGGCTTCTCCGGGTTGCCGCCGTTGAGGCAGTCGACCGCGGCGAGCGGGACCGCGCCGGTCGCGGCGAGGTTCGTCGCGTTCTCTAACGCCACCGCCCGGGCCCCCTCGTACGGTGCGACCGTGGTCCATTTCGGGTTCGCGCCCGAGGCGAGCGCGAGGCCGACGCCGTCGCCCCCCGCGGCGGGTTCGTCATCCGCGTCGCGCTCGTCGTCCGGCTCGGTCTCGCGGATCGCGAGCAGCGCGGCGTCGTCGCCGGGCTTCAGCGCCGTGCGCGTCCCGACCTCGTGGTCGTACTGGCGGTACACCCAGCGCTTGCTCGCGGTGGAGGGGGCCGCGAGGACGGCCGCGACCGCCTCGTCGAGCGGGGGCTCGTCGGTGGGGAGGTCCTGGTCGGGCTCGCTCGGCGGCTCGCTCGGGAGGTCGTTCATCGGCGCGCCGTCGGCGAGGAACTCGGCGTCGGCGTCGACGACGGCCTCGGCCTCTGCGCCCGCGTCGCCGGCGAACTCGCAGACGTAGTTCCCGTCGGTCACCTCGCCGATGACAGAGCAGCCGAGGTCGAACCGCTCCGCGAGGGCGGCGACGCGCTCGACGTCGGCGGGCTCGACCTCGTAGCACATCCGCTCTTGGCTCTCGGCAAGCAGGATCTCCGTGGCGTTCATGTTCGGCTCGCGCTGGTGGACCGCGTCGAGGTCGATCCGCGCGCCGAGCCCGCCCTTCGCGACGAGTTCGGAGGAGGCGCCGCCGAGGCCGGCCGCGCCGAGGTCGCGAGCCGACAGGACGAGGCCCTCGTCCACGAGGGCCTCGTTACACTCGATCAGGCGCTTCTCGGCGTACGGATCGCCCACCTGGACCGCGGGGCGATCCTCCGTCTCGGCGTCCTCGGCGAGGTCCTCGCTCGCGAAGGACGCGCCGCCGAGCCCATCGCGACCGGTGCCATTACCGACGAGGACCAGCTTGTTGCCCGGCTCCTGGGCGGTCGCCGTGACGAGCCGGTCCTCGTTTGTGAGGCCGACGCAGGCGACATTGACGAGCGGGTTCCCCTCGTAGCCGCCGTGGAAGGCGACGCTGCCGCCGACCGTGGGGACGCCGATACAGTTGCCGTAGTGGGAGATGCCCTCGACGACGCCCTCAAAGAGGTACCGCGAGCGCTCGCGCTCGAAGCCGCCGAAGTACAGCGAGTCGAGGAGCCCGATCGGGTACGCGCCCATGCTCATCGTGTCGCGGACGATGCCGCCGACCCCCGTCGCCGCGCCGTCGAACGGGTCGACGAAGGAGGGGTGGTTGTGGCTCTCGACGCCGAAGGTGACGTAGGTGTCGCCGTAGTCGTCGGCGTCGCGCTCGGCCGCCGGCGCATTAGCCGCATCCGGTTCGGGCAGCGCGAGGACTGCGGCGTCGTCGCCGGGGCCGACCACGACCTGGTCGCCCTCACTATCGAACGCTGACAGCAGGGGTCGCGAGGAGCGGTATGCGCAGTGCTCGCTCCAGAGGTTCTCGAACAGCGCGGCCTCGGCCGCCGTCGGCTCTCGACCGAGCTCCGCGGTCACGAGCTCGTGGTCCGCATCGGACAGACTCATTCATCTGTGTGGTCACCGAGCCGGGTCTAATGCTTTTCTATACGCACGTTTGTGAGTATTCCGCGGCTGAGACTCGCGTGGGGCGGAACGGATCGCGGCGGTGTACAGCGGGACGGAGCCGTCTATGGCGGGGGAGGATTGGAGGTATCTCTGACGCTTCAGATCGGTTCTCAGCCAATCCGCAAACAGTCGTGTCTCAGTATCGATCGACGCGTCCGCGGTCTCTTATAGAAGAACGGCCGCGCCGACGTAGACGGCGACCGTCCCGGCTGCGCCGAGCGCCACCGCCTTCAGGTTGAGCTTGACCGCCTTCTTGCGGTCAGCGGCGAGCGCCGCCTCGTTCTGGATCTCGCTCGTCCCGCCGCCGACATCAAAGACGCCCATGCCGGCGAAGCCAATACAAAAGCGCTCGCGATACTGTAACCCCCCCATGGCAGCGCCGTATAGCGGGAACACCGTGAGGATGAGCGACCACTGCGGCCACGCGAACGAGACGACCGCCGCCACGAACACGGCGGCGAGCGCGAGCGACCCGACACCGAGGAAGAGCCGCCGTCGCTGCTGGGTCGGTCCGATGTTACACACGCCCGGTTGATACTCCATGTGGCCGAAACGGGCGGGACGGGCAAAGCCTCAACGGATCGATCTGGCCAGCAGGTCACGGCCTCAAGTCGGTCGGCTGGGGAACCGGTGCGGTGGTCAGAGCGGGCCCCTGCGCGGTCGGGAGACACGGGCAGACGAGCGAGGGCTTTTTACCGGTCGGTCAAAACTGGACGGCAAGTGCCATGGATGACCGTAACCCGGACCGTCGAGCGCGGGATCTGAGTCGGTACGAGACGATCCTAGGGTCGCTCGACGACGCCGTCTACGCCATCCGCTCCGACGGGACGGTCGCCTACGTCAACGAGCGGTACGCGGAGATGAAGGGCGTCGACCGGGACAAGTTCCTCGGCACGGGCACCTACGACTGGGGAAGCGAAGAGACGGCGAGACTGGCGCGACGCGAGCACACCGAAATGTGGGAGGCAGCCCACAACACCGGGGTAGTCGAGTACGAGTTCGAGCCGATCGACGGCGAGCCGTTCCCCGCGGAGATGCGGTTCGGGCCGACGGACCTCGGCGACGGGGAAGAGCTCGGTCGAGTCGGTGTGATCCGGGATATCAGCGAGCGGAAATACCGGGAACGCGAGTTACAGCGCCAGAACGAGCGGCTCGACGAGTTCGCGAGCATCGTCTCACACGACCTCCGGAACCCGCTGGACGTGGCTCAGGGGTACCTCGGACTCGCTCGTGAGGAGCACGACTCCCCACACCTCGAAGCGGTCGCGAAGGCGCATGACCGCATGGGAACGCTCATCGACGACCTCCTGACGCTGGCGCGCGAGGGTGTCGATGTCGAGTCGCTCGAACCGGTCGCCCTTGGCGCGGTCACCGAGGAGTGCTGGCAGGGCGTCGAGACCGCAGACACGACGCTGCGCGCGGAGGCGACGGCAACCATCCGCGCAGACCGCAGCCGACTCAAACAGCTGTTGGAGAATCTCCTGCGGAACGCCGTCTCGCACGGGGGCCCGGCGGTCACAATCACCGTCGGCGATCTTGATAGCGGGTTCTACGTCGCGGACAACGGCCCCGGAATCCCCGAAGACGAGCGCAACGAGGTCTTCGGGCGCGACCACACGGCCAATCCGGAGGGGGCCGGCCTCGGCCTCGCCATCGTCGAGCGGGTCGCCGAAGCGCACGGCTGGGCGGTCGGCGTCACTGACGGCCCCGACGGCGGGGCCCGTTTCGAGTTCACCGGCGTCGACGTCGAGTGATCGCGCTGGCGACGTGGTGGAAACGGTGAAATGCCCGGCAGCCGACGTAGCTGTGTGAAACGGATCCAGCTCGGCAACACCGTCTTCGAGGGAGAAAACGACGTATACCTGCTCGACGGCGAGACGACCGCGCTCGTCGACACCGGCGTCGCGCTCCCCGGAGTCCGAGAGGAGTTGGTCGGCGGCCTCGCCGACTACGGGCTTTCGTTCGCCGACGTCGACGCGGTCGTGCTCACCCACTGGCACCCGGACCACGCGGGGCTCGCCGGCGAGGTCCAAGCCGAAGGCGACGCCGACGTGTACGTCCACGAGGCTGACGCCGGCCTCGTTGACGGGACGGAGACCCCGCTGTTTACCGACCGTGACCTCCAGCACGAGACGTTCGAGCGCTGGGGGATGCCCGCCGCCGACCAGAAGCGGCTGATCAACTTTTTCGACGCCGTCAGCGTCGACCTCTCTGGACGACCGGCCGACGTGACGACGTTCGCGGACGGCGACGTTATCGAGGCCGGCGGCGTCGCGCTCGAAGCGCTCCACCTGCCGGGCCATACTGCCGGGCTCTCCGGCTTCGCGTTCGACCCGCGGACGGTGCCGGAACACAACCCCGTCGCCGGCGCGGACGCAACCGAGGAGGCGTTCACCGGCGACGCGCTGCTCCCGAAGTACACTCCCAACGTCGGCGGCGCGGACGTGCGCGTCGACGGCGCGCTCGCGGCGTACGCGGAGAGCCTCGCTCGGATCGTCGCGCGCGACTTCGACGCCGCCCACCCGGGGCACCGCCGGCAGATCGACGAGCCGAGCCGCCGGGCGGCGACGATCCTCGACCACCACCGCCACCGGACCCGCCGGGTGATCGAGGTCCTCGGCGAGTCTGGGTCGGCGACCGCGTGGGAGGTGTCAGCCGCGTTGTTCGGCTCGCTGGAAGACATCCACGTACTCCACGGCCCCGGAGAGGCGTTCTCGCACCTCGACCACCTCGCCGAGGCCGGCGTCGTCGAACCCGACGGGACCGCCTATCGACTCGTCGACTCGGATCCCGACGTCGACGCGCTGTTCCCGACCACGCCGCTCGACGACGTCGTTGACGGCAGCGACAACGCGTAAGCGACAACGCGCAAGCGGAGCGACGGACAGCGGTCGCCGAAAGCTATTCCCGCCGGCCGCCGTATTCGGTGACGTGAAGCGGGACGCCCTCGTCGCGGTCGCCGTCGCCCTCCTCGCCCTCCTCGCGCTCGGCGTCGCGTCCGCGACGCTCGACTCCGCGGTCGACACCGGCAGCGGCGGATTCGGCGGAGGCTCCGGCGAGCGCCCGAGCGTCGGCGAGGGCGGCGACGACCCGGGCATCCTCTCCTCCTCGGGCGAAGCGGGTGAGGTGTCGGTGACTGGCGTCTGCCTCCCGTTCCTCAGGGAGCCGCCCGCCGTCGCGGCGTTCGTCCTCGGACTCACCCTGCTCGGCGCGGTAGCCTATCGCGACACCGCGTCGCCGTTCGCGAGCGTCGCGGTCGCCGCCGCGGTCGGCGCGCCGATCGGATTCTTCGGGTGGGTACTGTCGACGTGCCGCAGCGGAACAGGGGGCATCTCGGCGTCGCTTGGCCTTGGCGGCAACGAGACGGGGCTGTTACCGCCCGGGGCCGCCGGCGGCGGCGGGCTCGGCGGCGGTGAGGGGGCGGCGTCGGCACCGCAGCTCCTCTTCGCGGTCGTCGTCGTCGCCGCGGTGATCGCGAGCGTCGCCGCGCTCCTCCTCGCCGGCGGCGACGACGAGGCCGACGGCGACGAGGGCGGCCGAGCTGACGAGCCGGCCGAGGAGCCGCCGGACCTCGCCGCAGTCGGGCGGGCGGCGGGCGAGGCCGCGGACCGGATCGAATCCTCAGACGCGGACAACGAAGTGTACCGGGCGTGGCGGGACATGACCGACGTCCTCGACGTCGACCGGCCGGCGTCCTCGACACCGGCGGAGTTCGCGACCGCGGCGGTCGACGCCGGCGTCGACGAGGAGCCGGTGACCGCGCTCACCGAGGCCTTCGAGCGCGTGCGCTACGGCGGCGAGGACGCGACCGACGACCGCGAGCGCCGCGCCGTCGAGGCACTGCGCCGGATCGAGGAGCGCCACGGGGGCGACTCGTGACCCGCGGCCGCGGCGGGAGCGCGGACACGGCGCTCGACGGGGGTGACACGTAGTGCGACCGCTCACGGTCGCGGGGGTGGCGGCGGTCGCAGCTGGCCTCTTCGCGGCGCTCGACCGCGGGATCGCAGCCGCCGTCTCGCCCACGTCGGCCGTCGTCACGCTGCTCGGCGTCCTCGGCCTCGCGCAGGGGGTCCGGTACGTGAACGCGCGTCGCGACCGGCGGCAACTGCTGACCGACCCCGGCGAGCCGGAGCGGCGCGCGCCAGCCACGGTGCCCGGCTCGGCACTCGACGAGCGGATCGCGCAGGTCGCCAGTCCCGCACCGGGCGGCTATCAGAGCCGGCGCGACCTCCGCGGCCGCGTCCGCGAGGCGGCCGTCGTCGCGGTCGCTCGCGACCGCAACTGCGCGCGGGAGGCGGCGGCGGAAGCGGTCGACGACGGCACGTGGACTGACGACCCCGCCGCCGCCGCGTTCTTCGATACCCGGACGGGGTACCCGGTCCGCGTCCGGCTCGTGGCCGGGGTCAGGGGACGCTCGAACTACTGGTACGGGCTCCGGGCCGCGATCGACGAGCTCGAGCGGATCGACGGGGGCGAGCCGTGAGCGAGTCGCGGGACGCAGCGGTCGCGCCCGGGTCGGCAGATTCGGATCCGGACGGTAGCGAGGCGAGCGACGCCGGTGCGTCGGCGGCGAAGGAGGCGACGGGAGCAGAGGTGAGCGAGGCGACCGGAGCGGGTGAGAGCGACGCGACCGGGGCGGAGTCGACCGAGACCGCGACCGACCGGGAACGCCGGCGCGAGGTCGCGACCGATCGCTGGCTGGGGATCGCCGGCGCGGCGCTGTCGCTCGTCGGGCTCGGCGTGCTCGTCCGGCAGTCGGCGCTGGTGCTCGCCGGGGCTGTCGGCGTCGGGTACGCCGTGTACGCGCGGGCCGGCGACGCGCCGCCACCGACGCTCGCGGTGACGCGGTCGGTGAGCGACGCGGCCCCGGAGCCCGGCGACGAGGTCCGGGTCACCGTCCGCGCGGAGAACGTGGGCGAGCGCGCGCTCCCCGACCTCAGGCTCGTCGACGGCGTTCCGCCGGGGTTGGCGGTCGTCGACGGTCCCGCCCGCGTCGCGACGGCGCTGCGACCCGGGACGGCGGTGACGTTCGAGTACACCGTCCGGGGAGCCCGGGGCGACCACGAGTGGGAGCCGCTGACGGCGATCACCCGCGACGCGGCCGGCGCGCGGGAGCGCGTCAGCGACCTCGACGCGCCGACCGCGATCGCCTGTACCCCGGAGCTGTCCGCCGGCGGCGACCTCCCGCTGCGGGGGCTGACGACCGTCCACCACGGGCGGGTGCCGACCGACGTGGGCGGCGCGGGCGTCGAGTTCCACGCGACCCGGGAGTACCGCCGCGGCGACCCGCTCAAGCGGGTCGACTGGAACCGACGCGCGCGGACGGGCGAGCTGTCGACCGTCGAGCTGCGCGAGGAGCGCTCCGCCACCGTCATGCTGCTCGTCGACGCCCGCGAGTCGGCCTACGTCGCCGCCGACCCCGACGCCGAGACCGCGGTGGAGGCGAGCGTCGCGGCCGCGGGACAGGCGTTCTCCGCACTCCTCGACGGCGGCGACCGGGTCGGCGTCGCGGCCCTGTCGCCGCTGGACTGCTGGCTCCCGCCGGGCAGCGGGACGGTCCACGCGGCCCGCGGGCGCGAGACGCTGGCCACCGACCCGGCGCTGGCCCCGACGCCGAGCGACGAGCGGTTCTACCGGTCGCTGTGGCTCCGGCGGTTCAGACGGCGGCTCCCGGCCGACGCGCAGGTGCTCTTCTTCACGCCGCTCGTCGACGACACCGCGGCGACGCTCGCGCGGCGGATCGACGCGCACGGCCACCTCGTGACGGTCCTCTCACCGGACCCCACGGCGACCGGCACGGCGGGCGAGCGGTTGGCGGCCCTCGAACGCCGCCAGCGGCTCCGGACGCTCCGGTCGGCGGGGATCCGCGCGCTGGAGTGGGGCGACGACTCCTTCCCAGTCGCGGTCGCGGCCGCGACGAGACGGTGGTCGCGATGAACGGCGACGACGCGCTCGTCGACTTCCACGAGGCCGACGCGCGGCCGCCGACGGTCGCAATCGTCGCGAGCGTCACCGCCGCGGGGGTCGCGTCGACCGCCGGCGTGATCGCCAGCCCGGCGGGCGGCGCGCTGCTCGGGATCGCCGCGCTCGCGTTCCTCGCCGGGTCGCTCCGGCGGTCAGCGCGGGTCCTGACGTGGGGGGCGGCGATCGGCGTTGGGGGACTCGGGCTCGCCGGGTACCGCGGGGCCCCCACCGAGGCGCTGCTCGTCGCCGCCGTCGGGCTGACGGTTGCGTGGGACCTCGCCGACCACGGCGTCGGCCTCGGCGAACAGGTGGGCCGCGGCGCGCGGGTCCGGCGGAACGTCGCCGTCCACGCAGGGGCGAGCCTGCTCGTCGGCGTGCTCGCGGCCGCGCTCGTCTACGGGGTGACGCTCGCGGTCGGCGGCGGCCAGCCGATCGCCGCGCTTGCGCTGTTTTTGGCCGGCGGTATCGCGCTCGTCTCGGCGTTGCGGTGAGGCCGCGAGCGACCGGAGAGCGAGGCGCTGCCCCAGCCGTCGCCGCCCCGCGAGGGCGGAGCTAAACCCTTATCAGCGCGCGGCTGGCAGGTACGCTCGTATGAGCGACCTCCCGGACGACTTCGACTGTACACTCACCAACTGGGAGTACATCTACGGGCTCTGCCGCAACGTGTCCGACGCGGTGAAGCGGGCCGACTTCGAGCCGGACGTGGTCGTCGCCCTCGCCCGCGGCGGCTGGTTCGCAGGGCGGTGTATCTGCGACTTCCTCGGGCTCAACGACCTCACCAGCCTCAAGATGGAACACTACGTCGGGGCCGCAGAGAAGAGCGACGAGCCCCAGATCCGCTACCCCATGCCCGAGGGGAGCGTGGAAGGGAAGAACGTCCTCATCATCGACGACATCGCCGACACCGGCGGCTCGATCCAGCGGGCCGAGGAGTACGTCGAGGACCGCGACGCCGGCGCGGTCCGCACCGCGACGCTCCAGCTCTTGGGCACCTCGGAGTTCCAGCCCGACTTTGTGGGCGAGCGCCTCGAACAGTGGACGTGGGTCGTCTACCCGTGGAACTTCCTCGAAGACATGGTCGACCTCACGGAGGGAGCCATGGAGCGCGCCGACGAGTCGGCGTTCTCGCGGGAGGATCTGCGCCACTACTTAGAGGAGTACCACAGCATCGGACGAATCGAGATGGAGGTCGCACAGCCCGGCCGCCTCGACGAGGTCATCGAGGAGATGGTCCGGCGGGACGTGGCTATGCCCGTCGGCGACGAGACGTGGGCGCTCGCCGAGTAGCCGGACGGCGCGATGACTTCCGGTGACGGCGGCGACGAGGGCGACCCCGCGGGCGGTGACACCACCCCCGCAAACGGCGACAACTCCGACACGGCGCTCGACGCCCTCCTCGACGCCTACGCGCTGAAAGACGAGGGGCGCACCGGGTGGCAGCTCCGCGGCGTCGACGCGCCCGAGTCCGTCGCCGCCCACTCGTGGGGCGTCGCCTACCTCGTGTTGGCGCTCGGCGACCGCTTCCGCGAAGACCTCCCGGGCGTCGACGTCGACCGAGCGCTGCGGCTCGCGGTCGTTCACGACGTCGCCGAGGCCGAGACGGGCGACGTGGCGACGCGGGCACGCGACATTGCGGAGCCGGGCAACGACGCGACCGCCGGCGGGGTCGACCGCGAGGCGAAGGTCGCTGCCGAGCGGGCGGCGATGCGCGATCTCGCCGGGCCGCTCCCGGATGACGTTCGGGACGCGTGGGAGGCGTACGAGGCGCGCGAGTCACCGGAGGCGGTCCTCGTGAAAGAGTGCGACCTGCTGGACACCAGTCTTCAGGCCGTCCGGTACGAGCGCGGCGACCGGTACGACCCGGAGCGGGGCGACCCCGACGCGTTCAGCGAGTACGACGACTTAGACGAGTTCTTCGCGACGACCGAGCCGCGGCTCCGGACCGACGCCGGGCGGAAGCTGTTCGCGGCGGTCCGCGAGCGGTACCGGGTCGCGCGCGACGAGTAGCGAGGGCCGCCGCCGAACCGCGCGCGCGTCGAGCGCCGGCTCGGGCGATCCGCTCCTACGCGAGCCCCTCCTCCGCGACCTCTCGCTCGAACGCCTCGCGGAGCACGCGGATCGCCCGGCGCTTCGTCCCGCTGGGGACGAACACGAACGGGATCGGCACGTCGAACGCGCGGTCACCGTAGAGCCCCCAGTCGGCGACCGACCGCGTCGTCCCCCCGTACGCGATGGGGATGTCCTCCAGCTCGTCGGGGTCGTAGGCGGGGACGTACGAACGGTCGATCCACACCTCGTGGACCGGGACGTTGAGCGCGTCGGCGAGGAGCCGCTCCAGTCGGTCGTCACCCTCGGTGAGCCACGCGGTGAACGCGTCGAGCGGGTCGTCGTCGCCGGCGAGGGCCTCGTCGAAGTCGCCGCCGACCCGGTCGGCGAGTGCGATCCGGTGTTTCCAGCAAGTAGCGGGGAACCGGCGGCTCCGGAAGCGGTCGTACATCGACGCGAGCGTCGAGTCGGGGTTCTCGCGGGCGGCGCTCCGGAGGCGTTCGAGCACCGCGTTGTCGTCGAGCTCGCGGTCCAAGATCCCGTCGACCGTGACGGGGCTCTCGCCGGTCTCGGAGGCGTACTCGCCCAGCAGCGCCTGGAGGAGCCGGTTCGCGTACACCGACTTGTGGTGCTGGGTGACCCACATGTACAGCGCGATCCGCCCTTCGAGGTAGTTGCCGATGGTCGACAGCGCCTTCTCCGAGAGCGCCAGCCCCTCCTCGGGGTGGGCGGTGTACGCGTCGACCATGCGCTCGACGTCGAAGCTCAACACGCCTGCGCCGGTCATCTCGTTGTCGCGGGTGATGTAGTCCAGCCGGTCCACATCGATGGGGGAGTGGAGTAGCTGCGCGCCGACCCCGTACTGCCAAGGCTCGCCGCGCTCGTACGCGAGGCTGTAGCCCAGCACGTACGCGCACACCTCGAACGGGTCCACGTCGAACGCGCGGAGGGCGTCGCCGTACTCCTCGACGATGATCACGCAGCCGAGCAGCTCGTGCGGATTCGCCGACCGGAGGGGCGCGCCGCCGACGCCGGCCGCGTCGAAGGCGTCGACCAACCCCGTCTCCGCGACACGCTCCCGGAGGATCCCCTCGTCGAGGAACCCCTCGGAGAGGTGCGAGAAGGGCGGGTGGCCGACGTCGTGGAGCAGGCAGGCGCACTCCAGTGTGCGCTGGATCTCCTCGAGCTCGTCGACCGCGGCGTCTTGCGTAAAATACGACTGCTGACGGAGGTTCTGGAAGACGGTCCGCCCGAGGTGGTAGACGCCGAGCGAGTGCTCGAACCGGGTGTGGTTCGCGCCCGGGTACACGAGGTGAGTCGCCGAGAGCTGTCGGACGTACCGCAGCCGCTGGAACGGCCGCGTGTCGACGACGCCCTCGACGAGCGCGTCCGGCAATTCGATGTAGCCGTGAACGGAGTCTTTGATCTGGGTCGTGGGCATCGATTGTGGGCACCACACCCTCCGACGTCCTGCCTCTTTCGGTCGGCACCGGGCCGCCGTTCGTCGCCGTTCGCCGTCGCTTCCGCCGAGAAGGGCCCGATTCACACCATATAAATGCGGGCGCGGCGATCAACACGTATGGCATCGGACCCCGACGACGCGACCGGCTCCGCGGCCGTCGACCGTTGGACCGCGCTCGACCGGGGCTGGCAGGCGCTCGCGCTGGGGCTCGGCGTCGTCGCGGCGCACCTCGTCGGCCAGGCGCTGTGACCGGCACCGCCGAGGCGGTTCGGACGCACCTCCCCGGCCTCGGGCTACTCGTCGGCGGGGCGGTCGCCGCGACGCTCGTCGCGGGCGCGGTCCCCGGCCTCCAGCCGCTCGTCGTCGCGGTCGCGATCGGCGTGGGCGTCGGGAACACCGTCGGCGTCCCCGAGGTCGCGGAGCCGGGCGTGGGCGTCGACAAGCTGTTCTTGGAGACCGGGATCGTGCTGCTCGGCGCGGCGGTCGCGGTCGAGGAGTTCCTCACCGCCGGACCGACCGTCCTCGCCCTCGTGGTGGGGGTCGTCGGCGGCGGGCTCCTGTTCGCGGAGGTCGCCGCCCGCGGGCTCTTCCGGATCGGGTCGCCCACGTCCTCGCTGCTCGCGGCCGGCGCGAGCATCTGCGGCGTCTCCGCGGTCGTCGCCATCGGCCGCGTGCTGGACGCGCGCGGGGCCGACATCACCTTCGCGGCCGCGACGATCCTGCTGTTCGACGCGGTGACGCTCGTCGCGTTCCCGCTGGCGGGCGAGTGGCTCGGCCTCACCGGTCGGCAGTTCGGCGTCTGGGCGGGCGTGAGCATGTTCTCGACCGGCCCCGTCGCGGCCGCGGGGTTCGCGTACTCGCCCGAGGCGGGCCAGTGGGCGACGGTGACGAAGCTGGCGCGCAACTCGCTCCTCGGCGGCGTCGCGGTCGCGTACTCGCTGGCGTACGCGGCGCGGTCGGCCGCGGACCCGGGCGTCCGACGCCTCTGGGCGGAGTTCCCGAAGTTCCTGCTCGGTTTCCTCGTCGTGGCGGTCGTCGCGAACACCGGGCTGCTCTCGCCGGCCGCGCTGGCGTCGATCGGCCGCGTGTCGGACGCGCTGTTCGCGCTGGCGTTCGTCGGCCTCGGGCTCTCGATCCGGATCGACGACATGCGCGCGGTGGGCGCGGCGCCCGTCGGGGCCGTCCTCGTCCACCTGCTCGCCGTGAGCGCGGTCGCGCTCGCGGCGGTGCGCTGGCTCCTGTGAGACGGTCGGGGCCGCGCGGTCGGCCCGAGCCGACGAGCGCGCCTCGTCCCCTCGCCCGTCGTCGACCGGGTTCACGTCTTATAAGTAGCGAGCGGGCGCACTCCGGGTATGGGAACGATCGGATTCATCGGCGGCAGCGGCATCTACGAGGCGCTCCCCCTCAACGACGTGCGTGAAGTCGAGTTCGACACGCCGTACGGCGCGCCAAGCGACGCGGTGACGATCGGCGAGTTCGGCGACACGGGCCGCGAGGTGGCGTTCCTTCCGCGTCACGGGTCGGAGCACGGCGTCTCGCCGACCGACCTCCCGTACCGCGCCAACATGTACGCGCTGAAGCGGGCCGGCGTCACCCACGTGTTCGCGTCGAACGCGGTCGGAAGCCTGAAAGAGGAGCTGGAGCCGGGGACGCTCGTTGTCCCGGACCAGATCTACGACCGGACGAAACACCGCGACCTCTCCTTCTACGGCGACGGCGTCGTCGTCCACCAGCCGTTCGCGGACCCGTACAGCCCGGAGCTCGTCGACCACCTCACTGAGGCGGCCGAGTCCGCCGTCGGCGGCGACGGCGACGACGGCACGGACGTCGTGAAGGGCGGCACCTACGTCTGTATCGAGGGGCCGCAGTACTCGACGCGCGCGGAGTCGGAGTTCTACAAGTCGCAGGGGTGGGACCTTGTCGGCATGACTGCGATCCCCGAGGCGAAGCTGGCCCGCGAGGCCGAGATCGCGTACGCGACGATCGCGGGCGTCACCGACTACGACGTCTGGAAGGAAGACAGCGAGGTGACGCTCGAAGAAGTGCTCGAGAACGCCGAGCAGAACCAGGCGGCGATCAAGGCCGCCGTCGAGGAGGCCGTCCGCACGCTGCCCGACGATCTGGAGTGTGACGCGCACACTTCGCTCGAAGGCACGGTCAACACGCCGACAGAGGCGATCCCCGCCGAGACGAAAGAGCGCGTCGAGCCGCTGCTCGGCGACTACTTATAATTCGCTAACTCCGGATCGCCAGCGAACACCGCCAAAGCCCCGGCCGCGAGGGCCCGGTGCGCTCGCTGTGGTCCTCGGCGCTCACTCCGTTCACGCCTGCGGTCCTTGCGTCGTGCGCCTTCGCCCTCGCGGCCGCCCCTTTGAGTCCCGCCCCACCGCTCCGCACGGCACCTCACACCTCCCCAGCCTCGCCGCTCGCTCGGGGCTCCCTTCGGTCGCCCGCGTCGCTCGCGGCGTCCCTCGCGCGTGCTGGCTTCGTGGCCGCCAGAGGCGGCCGCTCGCAGGCACGCGCCACCGCCTCGTTTACTGACGAATGATCGGCCGAGGATGCGACGATACTTGCCGTCGGTTTGGCGGTAGCTGTTTGGTACGGTCAGTTACAGTTCCGGAAGCGAATACGACGTCGAAACGTACTAATCCGCTATCGCTTCCGACTCGCCGGCCATCGCCGACGGGTCCTTCACCCAGAGGTCGCCGAACAGGTCGTCCTGCTGGAGGCGGACCGAGCCGCGGTGGGCCATGAACAGCAGCGCGAGGTACGTCATGAACGGGCGGCCGCCGGCCGCCTCGATCTCCGCGAACAGCACCTCCGTGCGCCCGCGCTCGAAGTGCGTCCGGAGGGCGTTGTCGATCTCCACGATCACCTCCTCGATGTCCTCGTCGTGGGTGCGGTCGGTCGCCTCGCCCGCGGTCGGCTCGCCGTCCTGCCGGAACTCGTCGCCGGCGTGGTAGTCGAGCGTCTGCGTGCCGCGGGCGTGACCGTGCGGCGACTCCGAGGTGTCGTACTCGCGGGAGTCCTTCCACCACGAGCCGCGCTCGGCCTCGCGGAGCTCGCGGACCAGTTCGTCGAGCGTCTCCGGCGAACCGCGAGTGTTCTTCCGGTCGAGCCGCCGGTCCATCTCCGCCTCCAGCTTGTCGACCGGGTCGAAGCCGTCGGCGGCCAGGTCGGGCGCGCCGCCCTCCATCGCGACCTCCCACGGCTCGGGCTCCGGCTTCTCGTCCTCGTCGTCGTCCGCGAGCATGCCGTCGCTCTTCATCCGCAACAGGACGCTGGCGTAGAACAGCGCCCGCCCGGTCGTCCGGAGGTCCGTCTCGTCGAGCTTCTCCAAGAAGGCGTCCGTCACCTGGACGATGTCGATGTCCCACGGCTCGATATCGCCTTCCTCGGCGAGCTGGACGAGGAGCTCGACGGGCTCGACCTCGTCGTCGTCGGTCTCGTCGGGCGGCGACACGTCGGGCGAGTCCGGGGCGGGATCGCCGGGCGAGTCGGGCTCGCCGGTCTCCGCTCTTCCAGCTTCCGGCTCGTCGTCGGCGAGCGGGGCCGCGCCGTCGCGCTCGCTCGTCAGGTCGAGGTCGGGGACGCCGTCCTCCTCAGTCATCCGCGCTCACCTCCTCGTCGGCCTCGTCGCCGAACTGCATCCCGGTCACCGCCGAGAGGTTGTCGCCCTGCATCGTGACGCCGATGGCGCGGTCCGAGCGCTCCAACAGCGCCGAGCGGTGACCGACGACGACGAACTGCGCCTCCTCCGCCAGCTCCTCGATCATCTCGCCGACGCGCTCGGCGTTGACCGCGTCGAGGAAGGCGTCGATCTCGTCGAGCGCGTAGAACGGCGCGGGGTTGTGCCGCTGGACGGCGAAGATGAAGGAGAGGGCGGTGAGCGACTTCTCGCCGCCGCTCATCGCGTCGAGCCGCTGCACCGGCTTGTCCGCCGGCTGGGCCTTCATCGTCAACCCCTCCTCGAAGGGGTCTTCGGGGTTCTCCAGGACGAGCTCGCCCGACCCGGCCGACAGCCGCGCGAAGATGTCCTCGAAGTGGTCGTTGATCGAGTCGAACGTCGCCATGAACGTCTCCTTTTTCGCCGCCTCGTACCCCTCGATCCGCTCCTCGATGGCGTCGCGCTCCTCGACGAGCACGTCGCGGCGCTCCTGTAGCTCGTCGAGCGCCGCCTCAACCTCCTCGTACTCGTCGATTGCGAGCATGTTCACAGGCTCTAACGCCTCCATCTCGGCCTCTAGTTCCTCGATCCGGGACTCCACCTCGTCGAGGTCGGGGATCTCGTCGGCGTCGTAGTCGCCGACCTGCGACTCCAGCTCGTCGATCTCCCAGTCCAAGCGGTCGCGGCGGTCGGTGAGGTCCGAGAGGTCCGACTCCGCCGCCGAGACGAGCGACCGCTGCTCGTCGCGCGCCTGCGTTGCCTCGCGAATCTCCTCGCGGAGCGCCTCGCGCTCCTCTTTGAGCGCCGTGAGCTCTTCTTCGAGGTCGGCGATCGCCTCCTTCTTGTCGGCGAGGTCGGCCTGCTTCTCCTCGATCGCGGCCTCGTGGTCCGCGATCGCCTCCTCCGCCTCCGCCTTCGCGTTCTGCGCCTCCTCAACGTCGTCGTGGAGGTCGTCAAGCGCGTCCTCGGCGTACCCCTTCTCAAGCTCCAGCTCGTTGATCCGGCCGTCGAACGAGCTCATCCGGTCTTCGAGGTCGTCGATCTCGACGCGGATTTCGTCGGCGCGCTCGGAGAGCTCCGGGATCTTCGAGTCGGCGAGCTCGGCTTCGATCGCCGAGATCTCCTCGGCGAGCTCGTCGATCTCGGCGTCGGTCTCGGCCAGCTGCTCGTCTAACGCGGTCATCTCCGCATCGACCGACTCGCGTTCCGCCTCCAGCTCCTCCAGTTCGGCTTCCAGCTCCTCGATCCGGTCTTCCGCCTCGGCGAGGTCGGCCTCGGCGCGCTCGATGTCCGCCTCCAGCGACCGGACGCGCTCGGCCGCGTCGGCCTTGCGGTCGCGCGCGTCCTCGATGTCGTCGTCGAGGGCGTCGATCTCCGACTGGACCGACTGCCGCTCGTCCTCGAGGTCGGCGATCTCGGTCGCGAGCCGTTCGAGCTTCCCGCCGCCGGACTTCGTGAACGAGTAGCGGGAGCCGCCGCCGGAGCCGCCGGTCATCGCGCCTGACTTCTCGACGAGGTCGCCGTCGAGCGTGACCATCCGGTAGTCGCCCATCAGCTCGCGGGCGGTCGCCATGTCCTCGACGACGAGCGTCGATCCGAGGACGTACGAGAAGATCGACGCGTACTCCGCGTCGTAGTCGACGAGGTTGCGCGCGAAGTCGACGACGCCCGGGAGGGAGGGCTTCCGCGGCAGGCTCCGGTCGTCCATCTCCGTGATGGGGAGGAACGTCGCCCGCCCGGCGTTGCGCCGCTTCAGGTAATCGATACAGGTTGAGCCGACCCCGTCGTCGTCGACGACGACGTTCGCCAGCCGGCCGCCAGCCGCGGTCTCGCACGCCTCCGCGTACTGGGCCTCAACTGACCCGAGCTCGCCGACCGCGCCGTGGACCCCGTCAATGCCGCCGTTCTTCACCTCGGTGACCGCGCGGGGCCACGAGGCGTCGCCGCGCTGGTCGGCGGCGGCCTCCAGCTTGGCGTACTCGTTCTGCTTCTCGCGGAGGGTATCCTCGATCTCTTCCAGCTGCTCGCTCTGCTCCGCCTTCTCCGCGAACAGGTCGGCGACCGCGTCCTCGATGGTCGCCTCGTTCTTCTCCGCCTTGTCGAGCTCGCTCTTCAGCTCGGAGATCCGCGCCTTGTGCTCCGGGAGCGACTCGCGGGCCTCTTCCAGCTCCTCGCGGGCCTCGCTCACCGCGTTCGAGCGGCGGCGCGCCTCGTCGAGCAGCCGGTCCTTCTCGCGTTGCGTCTCGTTCTTCTCCTCGCGGAGCGACTCGATCGCCTCCTTCTTGTCCGACAGCTCGGCTTTCAGCTCGTCGAACTCGGTGTCCGCCCCCTCGATCTCGGCCTCGACGTCGGCGAGTTCGGAGCGCTTCGTCGCCAGCTCCGACTTCACCGACGCCTTCTCCACTTTGGCCTCGCGGATCTCGTCTTCCAGCTCCCCGATCGTCTCCTCCTTGCGGTCGATCTGGACGAACGCCTGCCGACGGTCGGTCTCAGCGGACTCCGCGCGCGACTCGGCCGACTCGATCTTGTCCTCCAGCCGCGAAACCTCGCCTTTGATCTCCTCGATCTCCGACCGGATCTGGATCTGCTCGTCCTCGCCTTTGGTCTCGATCTCGTGGTTGAGGTCCGCCAGGTCCTCCTCCAAGCGGGTGAGCCTCCCCTGCCGGGCGTCGAGCTCCTCGCGGAGCTCGTCGAGGTCCGTCTCCGCCTCGCCGATCTCCGCCTCGACGTCGGCGAGCGCGTCGCGCTTCTCCTCAAGCTCGGAGGCCTTGCGGAAGCCACGGTACTCCGCTAACTCGTCGCGGAGGTCCTGGTACTGGAGCGCGGTCTCGCGCTCGTCGGCGAGCTGGTCGAGCCGGTCTCGCTTCTCACCGATCCGGAGGTCTGCCTCGCCGATGCGGTCTTCGACCGTGTCGAGCTCCTCGTAGGCGGCCTCCTTTTTTTCGTCGAACTCGGCGACGCCCGCGATCTCGTCGACGATCCCCCGCCGCTGGTAGGGAGTCATGTTGATGATCTCGGTGACGTCGCCCTGCATCACCACGTTATACCCCTCCGGCGTCACGCCCGCGGCCGCGAGCAGGTCCTGAACGTCCGAGAGGTTCACCGAGCGGCCGTTGAGGTAGTAGTACGAGTAGTAGTTGTCCTCGGTCTCCTTCACGCGGCGCTTGATCGTGATCTCGGAGACGTCGCCGACGTTCTCAGTGCCGGCGGCGGAGACGACCTGCGACCGGTCGAGGACCCCGTCCTCGTTCGAGAGCACCACGGTGACGGAGGCCTCGTTCGGCCCGTCCGCGGCCTCGCCGTCGTCGTGACCGGGGTTGTAGATGAGGTCGGTGAGCTTCTGGGCGCGGATCCCGCGGGTGCGGGCGAGCCCGAGCGCGAACAGCACGCCGTCGATGATGTTCGACTTCCCGGACCCGTTCGGGCCGGTGACGACCGTGAAGTCCTCGTAGAAGGGGATCCTCGTCGTTCGCCCGAAGCTCTTGAACCCGTCCAAAACGACTTCAGTGATGTGCATTGGGGCGGAGGCGACCGCTTACGCGACGATGATGTCGTCGGTGTCGCTCGACTCGCCGTCGTCCTCGGCGGCGTCCTCCGCGTCGGCGTCGGGCGTCGTCGCCGACTGTTCGGGGACGATGACGTCGCCACCCTCCTCCGCGCTCGGCTCGGCCTCATCGGCCCCGTCGGACGACTCCTCGACGGACTCGAACACGTCGACGTGGTCGTCGGAGTGGGTCGTCCGCTCGCCGCTGGACGCGGCCTGCGCGGCGTCGGCGGACTCGGCGGACTCGGCGGACTCGGCGGCGGCCGCCGCGCTCCCTTCGGAGCCGGCCGTCGCGCCGGCGGCGTCGGCCTCGACCGCGACCGACCGCTCGTCTTCCAGCTGTCGGACGCGCTCTTTCATCTCGACGAGCTCTTCGGTGAGTCCGTTGACCGCCGCCTGTAGCTCCGCGACCTGTCGTTCGAGGTCCTCGACGCGGTTACTCATATATACACGCATGCTCGCGCGACGGGTATAAATCTGCGTCAGACACATGTGTGACCAAACACCACGATTCGGGCGGCCGCGGCAGGATTTGACCCGCACCGACGGAGTTCGGCCGGCGTCGGCGCGGGGCCGGTCCGCGCACGCCCGGACGTATCCGAGTCGTGAAACGTGTCAGGCGGCAGGGGAAGATACTAGTACTGACCCGAGGTATCAATTTGGTATGAGCAAGATCACCTTCCGAGCGGACGATGACCTTGTCGACCGCCTGGAAGCGTGTGACGCCTCCAAGAGCGAGGTGATGCGGGAAGCGCTCCGAGCGCATCTCGACGAGGGCGACGCGGAGGCGAGCGCGTCCGACGCGTCGGATGCCTCGACGGAAAGCGTCGACGACGTACTCGCGGGCCGCGTCGACGAGCTGATCGCAGAGCGGCTCGACGCCGCGCTCGACGACCGGATCGGCCCGGCATGCGGCGCTGCTGCGCCCCCAGGTGCGACCGGGGAACCCGGCGACATCAACGTAAACGTCACGCTCGACGCGCCGTCCGCCGGATCGAGCGACCCGGAGAAAGCCGTCCGTGTGGCGCGTGAGACGACTGATGACGCGGAGCCGAGTGCGCGTAAGACGGACGCGAGCGCGGGGAGTCCCCCGGACGGGCCGAGCGCGCAGCCGCGTGAGAGCGCCTGCGGCGGCTGCGGCGAGACGGTCCCCGGAGAACACGTCTACTGTCCGAACTGCGGCGAGAAGCAGTCTCACCGGGCGTTCTGTGAGTGCGGTGACGAGCTCCGAAGCGACTGGGCGTTCTGCCCGGGCTGCGGGCGTCGCACCCCGGCCGCGGACGTACTGAAAGACAGATAACAGGTTGTAAGCGCGCGTATACGGCGAACGACTCGTTTGTCTTACAACCGCCGATAGTTTTATATGAACAGCCTCGGTGATTCAAATTGCGTAAGACGGTCGTCTTACAGCGACCGTCCGGATCGGGGTGAGACCCCGTTCCCGGGCGATTGCGGACTGTAAGACACACGCGTTGCGTGGACGCCGTCTTACCGGGGGAATACAATGGAGCGTGTGACACTACGAATTCCGAAACAGCAGATCGACGAGGTCGAACAGATGGTGGAGACGGGCGAGTTCCCGAACCGGAGCGAGGCGATCCGGTCGGCCGTCCGCGACATGTTGAACGAACAGGACGGCGAGCGCGACGAGCGCGGCCGCAACCGCAGCTGGGCGAAGGTGTAAACTGATGCAAGATCTCGTTCAGGACGCCCTCGACAACGCGGAAGCGGAGAAGCGCGACATGGATGTCGACATGGACGACGACGAGTTCGGGGACCCCCGGATCGTCATCGTCGGTGCCGGCGGCGCCGGGAACAACACGGTCAACCGTCTGTATAACATCGGCGTCGACGGTGCCGACACCGTCGCCATTAACACGGACAAACAGCACCTCAAGATGATCGAGGCCGACACCAAGATCCTCGTGGGCAAGTCGCTCACGCAGGGGCTCGGTGCTGGCGGCGACCCCAAGATGGGCGAGCGCGCGACGGAGATGGCCCAGGGGACGATCAAAGAGGTGCTCGGGGACGCCGACCTCGTCTTCGTCACCGCCGGGATGGGCGGCGGCACGGGCACCGGCGCTGCGCCGGTGGTCTCGAAGATCGCCAAAGAGCAGGGCGCTATCGTCGTCGGGATGGTGTCGACGCCGTTCAACGTTGAGCGCGCCCGCACGGTGAAAGCCGAGGAAGGACTCGAAGACCTCCGCAACGAGGCCGACTCGATCATCGTCCTCGACAACAACCGCCTCCTCGACTACGTCCCGAACCTGCCGATCGGGAAGGCGTTCTCCGTGATGGACCAGATCATCGCAGAGACGGTGAAGGGGATCTCCGAGACGATCACCCAACCGAGCCTCATCAACCTCGACTACGCGGACATGTCGACGATCATGAATCAGGGCGGCGTCGCGGTCATGCTCGTCGGCGAGACGCAAGACAAGAACAAGACCCAAGAGGTGGTCAACGACGCGATGAACCACCCGCTGCTCGACGTCGACTACCGCGGGGCCTCCGGCGGGCTCGTCCACATCACGGGCGGTCCGGACCTCACGCTGAAGGAGGCCGAGGGGATCGCGAACAACATCACCGAGCGGCTGGAGGCGAGCGCCAACGTGATCTGGGGCGCGCGCATCCAGGAGGAGTACAAGGGGAAGGTCCGCGTCATGGCGATCATGACGGGCGTCCAGAGCGCACAGGTGCTCGGCCCCTCCACTCAGAAGCAGGCCGACAAGTCCCGCGCCGCGGTCAACGGCGAGGACCTCGGCGACTCGCGCCAGCGGGCGGCCGAGGCGAACGAAGCCGCCGGTGGCCGGGGCGAACCGGCGGTCTCCGGCGGCAGCGACCGCAGCGCGTGGGAGTCCGACGGCGGGAGCGACCAGATCGAGAAGAACAACGGGCTCGACGTCATCCGCTGACGCTCCGGTCGCCCGGACACCGACCGCAGTTTGCTTTTTTCCCGCGCCGACGCGTGTCTTCCGCGCTCAGACGGCTTCGATCGACTCCAGCAGTCGACACTTCCGGCAGACGTCGCGGCTCGTCTGGGAGCCGCAGCGCTCGCACTCAGAGAGGCCCGGGTTCTCGTCGCCCTCGTCGCCGTCCCCGCGGTAGGCGTCGGCCGCGAGCGCGGACAGTTCCTCGTAGCCGGCCATGATCGAGTGGCGCGCGCCCGGGTGGTTCTCCTCTAGCGCGTGGATCGTCGACTGGATCTCGCCGCGGTACGCCTCCTCGGCGTGGGGGCACTCGGCCATGTGCGTGGGGAGGTCGCGGGCGTGGCAGTACAGCGCGATCTCCTTTTCTGGCACGTCGCGGAGGGGCTTGGCGCGCGGGACAAACGCGTCGGTGTCCCCGCGCTCGTCGAAGGGGCCGAGCGAGGCGTCGAAGTGTTTCGCGACCTGTCGGACGTCGCCCTCGAGGAAGTTCATCATCGCCGTCTGCGCCTCGTCGTCGAGGTTGTGCCCGGTGAGCAGCTTGTCCGCGTCGAACTCGGCGGCGTAGTTCTCCAGCAGGTCGCGGCGGAACACGCCGCAGTACGCGCACGCCGCCATGTTCTCGGGGTCGTCCTCGACCACGTCGTCCATCCGGACGTCGAACTCCTCCTCGTAAGACACGAGCTCGTGGCGCATCGAGAGGTCGTCGGCCAGTTCCACACAGGCGTCGACGCTCGCGTCGCGGTACCCCTCGATCCCCTCGTGGATCGTCAGGGCAAGCATCTCGACGCGGGGGTCCCGGCCGAACACGTCGTCCAGAATCGTCGTCAGGGCGACGCTGTCTTTCCCGCCGGAGAGCCCGATTACCCAGCGGTCGGGGTCGTCGGGCGTCGCGTCCAGGTCGAGGAGGCCGTCCTCGCGGACCCGACGCTTCACGCGCTTCTCGACCGACTGTCGGAGGTGTTCGCCACAGAGGTGGGCCCCGGAGTAGGCGGCGTGGTGGATCGCGTCGGCCCCGCACTTGTCGCACTCCATCGGTGTCGGGTTGCGGTCGCGCGGGGATACCCGTTTCGGGCTCCGTCGGACGGTCGCGCCGGACAACCGTCGGTCGGTTGTCGCCGGTTCCGACACCGGTTTCTCGCCGGGCCTCCGCGGATCGCCGTGAGCGATTCCCCGACCGGGGTCGGCCGCGACCCCGACCCGCGCCCGCTTCGCGAGGACCCGCCGGCGGAGAGCCGTCGGACGCGGCTCTGGCGGTACGGGTTCAACTTCCTCCCCGCGTACCGAGGTACCGGGGCCCGGGTCGACCACATCGCCGCCGGCTGGCGGTACGTCCGGATCCGCGTCCCGCTGAACTGGCGCACTCGCAACGCGGTCGGCACCATCTTCGGCGGCAGCATCTACGCCGCGATCGACCCGGTGTACATGATGATGCTCCGTCGCGTCCTCGGCGACGGGTTCACGGTGTGGGACAAGTCGGCCGCGCTGGAGTTCATCGAGCCCGGCCGCGACACGCTGTACGCGGAGTTCCACCTGCCGTCGGCCGAGACCGAGTCGATCCGCGAGGCGCTCGACCCGGGGGAGTCGACCGACCGCGAGTACCTCGTCTCGCTCGTCGACGACGGGGGGGCGGTCCACGCGGCCTGCGAGAAGACGCTGTACGTGCGCCGCGACGAGTGAGGAAGTGCCGCGAACCGGCGTCGGTTCGGCTCAGTCGTCGGCGGGGGGCGCGGCGGTGTCGAGCGGCGACACCGAGATGACGAGCCGGTCGTCCGCGGTGGTGCTCACCATCTTCGACTCGGCGAACCGGCTCCCGTCCGCGCGGAGCCCCGTGCTCGTCCCGCTCCAACGCTCCCCGTCGGTCACGACCGGGATGATGTGCGTGCGGATGTGCTCGACCTCGGCGTCGGGGTGGACCCGCTGCCACGGTTCGCCCTCGAGCTCCTCGGGGTCGTACCCGTACAGCTCGCCGTACTCCTCGCCGACGAACTCGAAGGTCCCGTCCGGCCCCACGGTACAGACGCCGTCGAGGGCGACGTCTCGGCCGGCACCGTCCTCGAAGCCGGCGTCGCCGCGCCCGTCCTCCCCCGCTTCGGCGCGTTTGACGCGACGGAGCAGCGCGGTGTAACCGTCCACCCCGCCGTGTTTCGAGACGTAGTCGCTGACGCCCGCGCGGATCATCTCGGCCGCGATCTCGTCGGGGCCGGTCGCGGAGAAGAGCAGGAACGGGAGGTCCGGCTCGACCTCGCGCGCCGCCGAGAGCAGTTCGACGCCGGTCAGGCCGGGCATGTCGTAGTCGCTGACGACGCAGTCGAACGACTCGCGCTCGACCCGGCGGAGCGCCTCGCGGGGGTCCGTCTCGACCGCGGCCTCGCAGTCGAGGTCGTCGTCTCGTTCGAGGTGCGTCGCCACGAGCCGGGCCAGCCCCGGTTCGTCGTCGACGCACAGGAGGCGAAACGTGTCCGTCATGGGGAGTCCTCCGAGGGTACCGTATTTATCGGTGGCCGTTCGATATTCAGGGCTGAGAATCGCGGGCTGGACCGGCCGCTACGCCGTCGCGCCGGCGACGAGCGCCTCCTCGACCGTCTCGACGAACCGGTCGGGGTGTTCGACGTGCGGGAGCAGCCGCGCGCGGTCGAAGACGACGAGGCGCGCGTCGGCCGCGTCCGCGAGCTCGCGGCCGTCCGTCAGGGGGCTCACGGTCGCCTCCCGGCCCCAGACGATCGTCGGCGGCACGTCGAAGTCCGCGAGCGCCGCGGCGAGGTCGATCTCGCTGTTGAGCGTGCCGGAGACGAACGACGCGGGCGCGAACCGCGCGTTCTCGACGTGGGTCGTGCGCCACTCGTAGTCGGTCCACTCCGCGCTCGGGTTCGCCGGGTCGTCGTAGCCGTGGTCGGCGTTGAAGTAGCGGATCGACGGCTTCGACGTGATGACGTTGAACAGCGCCTGCCCGACTAGGGGCGCGCGGAGCAGTTCGCGGAGCCACCCCTTCGCCGGGCTCGGTCCGGCGGTCGCGGTCGGACAGACCCCGAGGAACCCGCTCAGTTCGACGCCGCCGTCCGCGTCGTCGACCGCGGCGGCCGCGTACGCGGCCGACAGCGAGGAGGCGACGACGGCCGGCTCGTCGAACTCGGCGAGGAAGTCGTGGACGAAGTCCTCGTACAGCGCGGCGGAGTACCGCAGCGGCGGCCGGTCGGACCGACCGTACCCGGGAAAGTCGGGCGCGACGACGTGGTAGTCGACCGCCAGGTCGTCGAACACCGCGCGCCACTCGCCGGAAGACCCGGCGGCGTTGATCCCGTGGAGCAACACGAGCGTCCGGTCGTCGGGGTCGCCCGCCTCGGTGTAGGCGACGTTCATCCCGCGCCAGCGGAAGGTGCCGTCGTCGCCGTCGAGCGGGGGCTCCAGTTCGCCCTCGTACCGGAGGCCGGTGTTGATAGCGGCGAGCGCGCCGACGCCAAGGGCGGCGCTTCCGAGGAGGTTCCTGAGCTTCATGGCAAACTGTTGGTTCGCTGGCGACTTATACCCGTGGGACGCGGCGGTACGTCGGGGCCGGTTCCGCGGGCGTCGGCTGGGGCCGCAATCAGTCGTCGCGGTCGCTATTGGGGCCTCGCAGTCAGGCGTCGCGGTCGCCGTCCGCGCGTTCACCGTCGACGCAGTCAGCGATCGGTCCCACGATCGCCTCCGCGACGGCGTAGGGGTCCGTCTCGCGGTCGCGGACCCGCTCCGCGAGGCGGTCGATCCCGCCGCGGCGCTCGATCTCGGCGGTCGCGAGCGCCCCCACGTCGGCCCGAACGAGGGTGCGGATCTCCTCGGCGTACCGGCGGCGTTCGGTCGTCTCGATCTCGCCGGACTCACGGAGGTACGCCGCGTGCGCGTCGAACGCCTCGATCAGCGACCCGACGCCCTCGCCACTGTTCGCGACGGTCTCTAAGACCTCGGGTGTCCACGAGTCGCCGGCGTCTCCCGAGCCGCCCCCCTCGGCCGCCGCGTGATCGTCGTCGCGGGACCCCTTCGTGGGACCGCCGCCGGTCGAGGCAGTCGAGGTCGCGCCGTGGTGACCAGCGTTGCGGCCCGTCGTTCCCCCCTCGCGGCGGTGGACCATCTCCTCTAATTCGGCCACAGTCCGCTGTGCGCCGTCCATGTCGGCCTTGTTGACGACGAACACGTCGCCGATCTCGAGGATGCCGGCCTTCAGCGTCTGGACGTCGTCGCCGGAGCCGGGCTGGACCAGCACGGCGACCGTGTCGGCCGTGCGGACCACGTCGACCTCGTTTTGTCCGGCGCCGACGGTCTCCAGCACGACCACGTCTTTCCCGAACGCGTCGAGCGCCTTCACGGCGTCCGCGGTCGCGGTCGAGAGGCCCCCGAGCTGGCCGCGCGCGCTCATCGACCGGAAGAACACGTCCATGTCGCCGACGTTCGATCCCATCCGGATGCGGTCGCCGAGGACGGCCCCGCCGGTGTACGGCGAGGACGGGTCAACCGCGATCACGCCGACCGTGTCGCCGCGCTCGCGGTAGGCGGCGGCCAACTTGTCGACGAGCGTCGACTTCCCGGCACCGGGCGAGCCCGTGATCCCGATCACGTCCGCGCCGCCGGTGTGCTCGTGGAGCGCGGAGACGATCGCCCGGTACCCCGGGGTTCGGTTCTCGATCTTCGTGATGACGCGGGCGAGCGCGCGGTGGCTCCCGGAAAGGAGGTCCTCGACGAGCGCGGCGTCCGCGTCGGAGAGCGTCGGCGCGTCCGCGAACGCGGGTGCGTCCGGCCCGGCCATCTACGCGCGCTCCGGGACGTTGTTCCGGATGAACTCGATCGTCTCCTCCATTGGGGTCCCGGGGCCGAACACCTCGGCGACGCCGAGTTCTTTCAGCTCGGTCTCGTCTTCGTCCGGGACGATCCCACCGACGAGGACCAACGTGTCGTCGAACGCGTCGTACTCTTTGAGCCCCTCGATTACCTTCGGGACGAGCGTGTTGTGCGCGCCCGAGAGGATCGAGATGCCGAGCACGTCGACGTCCTCTTGCACCGCCGCCTGAACGATGTCCTCCGGCGCTCGGTGGAGCCCGGAGTAGACGACCTCGAAGCCGGCGTCGCGGAACGCTCGCGCGATCACGTGTGCGCCCCGGTCGTGCCCGTCGAGCCCGACCTTCGCGACCAGACACCGGACGGCCCGTTCCTGCTGTTCGGCGCTCATGCCCTACGATGGGTCGCGTGCCGGTTTGATTCTAACGGAAGAACAGGAAGGTTTCTCGAGGGGCGAGCGCGGTCGGTCACCCGACGATCGTCCGGAGCGTCGACTCGGTCAACAGCGCGGTGATGCCGAGCGCCTCGGTCGTCATCCAGCCGAGGAACACGGCATACATCGCGAGGAAGACGTACCCCTCCTCGGTGGATATCTCGAAGTCTGTCGCGGACAGCACCACGACGACGAGCGTCGTGTAAAACAGGAACAGGAGCAGGGGGACGGAGGTGAGGAAGCCGATCGACACGCCACCCGCGAGGATGACGCCGATCGGCAGCGCCGCGACGAGGTTGAACGTGTTCGTCCCGAAGACGTTGGCGACCGCCGCGCGCTTGTCCCCCGCCTGCCCCATCTTCACGCCGACGAGGAGGTCGGGGAACGAACTCAGCACGGACAGCACGGTCACGGAGATCAGGAACGGCGGCGCGCCGAGCGCGTCGGCAACCTGGAGCGTCATGCCGATCATCGACTCGACGCCGACGAGCACGACGGCCAACCCGCCCGCAAATAGGCCGAGCTGCTTCGGGACGTTCGTCGACTCGGTCCGCGTCCGGTCCGACGCGCCGCTTTTGCCGCCGACGAGAAGGACCACGTACACGCCGTATAACACCAAGAGTCCGACGCCCATCTGCGGGGTGATCCGCGCGAGCTCCCGCCCGTCGGTGCCGAGGACGCCCAAGGCGATCACGCCGAAGAGCGCGAGGACCGCGACGGTGTAGAAGATGGCGTCGCGGTAGACGATTCCCTGCGTCGTCGTCGTGTCGCCGCTCGTCACGGCGACGGCGGCAGGGATGACCAAGATGTTGAACACCGCCGTGCCGATGAGCGCCCCGGCGCCGACGCCGAACTCCCCGAGGACCAAGACGGAGATCACGATGATCGCGAGCTCGGGGAACGAGGTCGCGGCCGCGACGATCAGGCCGCCCTGTATCGCCTGCGAGACGCCGAAGTGGTCGCTGATCTTCGAGGTCGTGGACTCGACGACGTTCGCGCCCTTCCAAGTCAACAGGAAGCCGACCAGGCCGAGCGCGACCCAGACGACGAGCGACTGGTCGCCGATGAGCTCGTAGAGTAGCGTCACCGTGCGATCAGTGCGCACGGAGCCGATTAGTGATTCCGGAAGCGCTCGGGTCGATCCGGTCGCCCGTGCGTCAGTCCGCCGCGCAGCGCTCGCCGCGTGTGACGACCGCGCCGCGTCGGGGACCCTCCCGGATCTCCGGATGGGTTTCGGGGGACGTTACCCGAACTTGCCCGTGATGTAGTCCTCGACGCGCTGCTCTTCGGGGTCCTCGAAGATCTTCGCGGTGTCGTCGTACTCGACGAGCTCGCCGCCCGTGAGGAACACGGCGGTCCGGTCCGAGATACGGGCCGCCTGCTGCATATTGTGGGTGACGATGATGACGGTGTACTGTTCTGCGAGGTCGTCGATCAGGTCCTCGATCTTCGAGGCCGCCACGGGGTCCAGCGCCGAAGTCGGCTCGTCCATCAGGATGACCTCCGGGTCCGGCGCGATGGCGCGAGCGATACAGAGGCGCTGCTGTTGGCCGCCGGACAGTTCGAGCCCCGAGGAGTCGAGCTGGTCTTTCACCTCGTCCCACAGCGCCGCCCCCTTCAGCGACTCCTCGACGCGCTTGTCGACATCGCCGTCGAATCCCTGTATCTTCAGCCCGTACGCGACGTTGTCGCGGATCGACTTCGGGAACGGGTTCGGCTTCTGGAACACCATCCCGATCTTCCGGCGTAAGGCGACGGGGTCGACGTCGGTGTCATACACGTTCTTGCCGCCGAACTCCACGTCGCCATCGACGCGGCAGATCTCGATCATGTCGTTCATCCGGTTGATACACCGGAGGAACGTCGACTTCCCGCAGCCCGAGGGGCCGATGAGCGCGGTGACCCGCTTCTCGGGGATCTCCATCGTCACGTCGTCGATCGCCCGTTCGTCGCCGTAGTAGACGTTCAGGTCGCGCGCCGCCACCGCGGTTTCGGCGGCGGATGCCGCGCGGTCGTCGTTCGAGTCCGCCTGTACCTCCGTCGTGATCAGCGAGTCGTCTGATGTCGTGTTGCTCATGTTAACTCCCCCGTTCCGCGCGGTTCCGCAGCAGGATGGCCGTTCCGTTCATGCCGACAAGAATGATCAGCAGCGTGATAACGCCCGCGGCGACGACGCCGTACCGGAAGTCGGCCTGCGGGAAGCCCGCCCACGTGTAGATCTGCATCGGCATGGCGCTGAACCGGCTAAACAGGCTGTCCGGCGCTCTGAACACCGTCGTCGCCGCACCGATCATGATCAGCGGCGCGGTCTCGCCGATGGCCCGGCCGAGCGCGAGGATCGTCCCGGTGAGGACGCCCGGCATCGCCTCGGGGAGCACGACGTTCTTCGTCGTCTGCCAGCGTGTCGCGCCCATGGCGTCGGAGCCCCGCCGGAGGTCGTCCGGCACCGACCGGATCGCCTCCTGTGCGGAGATGATCGTGATCGGCAGGATGAGGAGCGACAGCGTCAGCGCCGCGGTCACCGCCGTCCCGATGCCGAGTCCGAGGAGGTTCGCGAAGAGTCCCAGGCCGAGGAGCCCGTAAACGACCGACGGGACCGCCGCGAGGTTCGCGATGTTGACCTGAAGGATCCGCGTCAGCGTGCCGAGCGGACCGCTCTCGGGCGTGTACTCCTCGAGGAAGACGGACGTGCCGACGCCGAGTGCGAACGACAGCACGGCGACCAACGCGATGATGATGACGGACCCGACGATCGCCGGATAGAGCCCGGCGTCGGTCGGCGTCCGAGAGGGTGCCCCGGTGAGGAACGACCCGTCGAGCCACGGGTCGGGGGCCGGAACGCCCCACGCCTCGACGATCAGGGCCCCGGCGATCACGCCCGCACCGAGGAGGAGCGGGAGCCCGAGACCGGCGAGACCCTCCCCGGCGTCGACCACGCGAGAGACGTACGCCGCGGTCGGGACGCCGGTCAGGACGAGCACGAGGAGGACCGTGGGAGCCGGGAGCCCGGCGCCCGCGGCGAGGAATCCCCCGGCGGTCGCGACGGCGAGCGGGAGGCCGGCGACGACGGCCGCGGCGGTTCGTCCGCGGCGGCCGGCGACGAGGAGCCCCCCGGCGGCCGCGACCGGGACCGCGACCGTCCAGAGGTAGATGATGAGGTCCGACGGGTACGTGGAGACCACGTCGCGGAGGACCACCGCGGCGATCAGTCCCGCGAGGCCGACCGGTGCCGCCGCGGTCTGCGCTCGGGGCGTCGACCGACGCCGGCCGACCGCGTACAGCCCGACGGCCGGGAGGACGCCGAGCGTGTACGCGAGGAACCACAGCAGCGGGTCGAACACCAGAAACAGCGTGCCGACCGCGAGCCCGATGGCGACGCCGCCGACGAGCCGACCGAGGAGCCCGAAGCCGACCGCTCCGACGCGGCCGCCGCTCCCGACGTACGCGAGGTACGCGGTGGCCGGAGCCCCGACGACGAAGAGGTACGCGAGCTGCCAGTTGAGTCGGGGGATCGGCGAGACGAGCGTCTCGACCGCGGTGAACAGCGCGGCGACGGCGACGAGGCCGCCCCCGAGCGCGCCGAGCGCGCGCCGGGTGACCCCGCGGTCGTTCGCGCTGTACAGACAGAACGCGAGGAAGGGGACGACGAGCGTGAGGAAGTAGGTCAACAGCCACTCGGGGCTGGCGTTCGCGAGGTCGAAGGCGTCGATCGCGACGTACACGAGCAGCACGCCGAGAGCGACGAGTCCGAACACGCTCGCGCCGAAGGAGAGGTACTCGAAGACGATCCCGCGGACCCGACTGACCTCGCCGAACCCGTCCGCGTTCGCGTTGTCGGTCGCCATCAGTACTCCTCCCGGTAGCGTTGCGCGATGATATCACTGATTACGTTCATAACGAGCGTTACCGCGAACAGCGCGAGACCGAGCGCGAACATCGAGTTGTACGGGAGCGTCCCGCCGGTGAGGTCGCCGCCGGTGATCTGGACCATCGCGACGGTGATCGTCATTCCGGACTGTAAGAGGACGTCGGCGGGATTGACGAACGGGATACCGAAGAGCGCCTGCTGGACCTCGGGCATCCGCGCCTGCGCGCCCATCGCGACGACGACGATCATCGTCTCGCCGATGGCACGGGAGACGGCGAGGATGTACGAGGAGGCGATCCCGGAGATCGACGCCGGGACGACGATCCCGGTCGAGACCTCGAACTTCGTGGCACCGAGGCCGTAGCCGGCCTGACGGAGTTCGTCGGGTACCGCGCTCATGGCGTCCTCGGATATCGACGACACCATCGGGATCGTCATGATGCCGACCATGATCGACGCCGCGAGCGCGTTGAAGGTGCTCATCTCCGGGAACAGCGTCGCCTTCAGCGCCGGGGTGACGTACACGAGCGCGAAGTAGCCGTACACGACCGTCGGGATCCCGGCGAGGATCTCCAGCAGGGGTTTCAGGATCGACCGGGCGTTCGGGGTCGCGTACTCGCTGAGGTAGATGGCGGTGAGCGTCCCTACCGGAATCGAGATGAACGCCGCCGTGACCGTCACCGTGATCGTCCCGATCAACAGCGGGACGATGCCGAACGCCTGCCCGCCACCCGCCGGGTTCGGGCTCCAGTTAGTGCCGGCGAGGAACTCGGCTATCGGGATCGAGCGGAAAAACACCACCGCGTCCGACAAGAGCGTGACGAAGATCGCGGCCGTCGTGAGCAGGGTGATCGCCGCGCACGCCGCGAACAGGCCGCCGTATGTTCCCTCTTTCAGTCGTGTGAGCCCGCCCCGTCGAGACAGGTCGGGACTCTCTGTGCTGTCAGTCACGAACGGTGGGGTATCGAACGCTGTCGTAAATCAATACACCGGTTCATCGCGTGGGCTCAGCCCTGCGCCTGTTCGATCGCGTCTTCGAGGGTCTGCAGCTGCTCTTCCTGCGTCTCCTCGGTGGCTGGCACGTAGCCGACGTCGCCGGCGACGAGGTCCTCGTTCGTCGTCTGCTCGACGAAGTAGCGGGCGAACTCCGCGATGTGCTCCTCGCCCAGCGACTCGATGGACGGGTAGGTGAACAGCGGCCGGGAGAGCGGCGTGTACTCGCCCGACGAAGCCGTTTCGAGGCTCGGCTCGACCGGCCCGTCGCCGTCGTCGATCCCGAGCGCCTTCAGTTGGTCGGGGTTCTGGAAGTAGTACGCGAACCCGAAGTAGCCGATGGCGTACTCGCTGCCGGAGACGCCCTGCGCGATCGTGTTGTCCTGCTCGGTCGCCTGGTAGTCACCGGTGTGGCCCTCCTCGCCGAGGATCGCCTCGATGAAGTAGTCGTACGTGCCGGAGGTGTCGGCGGCGCCGAACCGCTCGATCTCCTCGTTCGGGAACTCGTCGCGGACCTCGTCCCACGTCTGGACGGGGTCCGACTTCCAGATCTGTGCGAGTTCCTCGGTGGTGAGCGAGTCGATCCAGTCCGCGTCGGGGTTGACGACGACGGTGAGCGCGTCAGTCGCCGCGATGAGTTCGACGTATTCGACGCCGTTGTCCGCGCACAGCTCCTCCTCTTCCGGCTGGATCGGGCGGCTCGCGTTGTTGAAGTCGGTGTCGCCCGTACAGAAGAAGTTCGAGAACCCGCCGCCCGAGCCCGTCGAGCTGATGTCGGGGTCGACGCCGGGGTGCTGCTCGGCGAAGTCCTCCATGATCGCGCTCATCAGCGGGAACACCGTACTCGACCCGGCGATGTTGATCGGTCCGGAGAGCTCGTCGCCGCCGTCGCCGCCGTCTCCGCTCTGCGTACAGCCGGCGAGTCCGAGCGCCCCCGCGCTGGCGATAGCCGCGAGCGATTTCCGCCGAGTGATTCCCGTTGCGTCCGCGTCGTGGCTGGAAGCCATCACCCGAGATGGGCGAGTTCCGGTTAAGTAGTATGCTATGAACGGTACGGGGGGTCGCGTACGGCCAAATAGCGCTATATTTTGGTACATATTCTATATATTACTATATAATCCGTCTCGCTGCGGCCGAGGGGCGGTGGGCGACGGAAAGCGGCGGCGACCGAAATCGGCGGCGCGCCGTCGCCGCAGACCGCGAACCGAGACGTAGTTTTAAGTCCCCGTGACGGGAGAAGCCGGACGAATGACCCCTCCCACGACAGACGAGCCGCCGGCGCCGACGGCCTCCCGGGAAGAGGCGTGGGTGGCTCACGCCGCGCTGCTCGACGCCGCGCGGAACGCGACCGACGAGGACCCCGCGTACCGCCGCCCGATCGAGTCGATAGAGCGGGGGGCGGCGCTCGACGACGAGGGCGTCGCCCTGCTCCGGGACGCGCTCGTCGACTACCTCGGCGACGCGCCGGTCCGCGACCGCGCCCCCGGACGGGCGCTGTTGCGGCGCACGGACGAGGCGGCGGGCGCGCAGTCGCGGCGGGCGTAGGCCGACGGCCGCAGACGTGCGCGTCCGGCCGTCAGGGGCCGGCGTCCACCGCCTCGATCAGCAGTTCCGCCACGTCGACGATCTCGATCTGGTCCTCGAAGTCGCCCGTCTTCCGCCCGTCCTCGAACATCGTCGTACACATCGGACAGGCGACGACGAACTTCTCGACGGCCGCGCCCGCGTCGGTGTCCTCGACCGCCTCGCGCAGGCGCTCCTCGCTCGGCTTGACCGCCTCCTCGTGTTCGGTCCAGAGCCCGCCGCCGCCGCCGCCACAGCAGAACGAGTCGTCTCGGGACCGGGGCATCTCGTGGAGGTCGGCGCCGGTCGCGCGGATCAGCTCCCGGGGAGCCTCGTACTCGTCGTTGTACCGCCCGAGGTGACAGGGGTCGTGGTAGGTGACGGTGTAGTCGAGCTCGTCGCCGGAGAGGCCGAGGCGGCCCTTCTCGACTAACTCCTCGACGACCTGCGTCCAGTGGAACACGTCGACCGCGCCGTCGGCGTTCCACGGCTCCTCGCGGTCGAACGGCATCATCGGGTCGTCCGCGAACTCCGCGAAGTCGACCTCGGGGTACTCGTTTTTGATCGTGTTGTACGAGTGGGGGTCGGTACAGACGATGTTCTCGAACTCGCAGTCGGCGAACGTCTCGACGTGGTGGCCGGCGAGCTCGAGGTAGAGGAACTCCTCGCCGATCCGGCGGATGTCGTTGCCGTCCGTCTTCTCGTCGTCGAAGAGGATGCCGAACGACACGTCGGCCTCGTCGAACAGGCGGGCGAGCGCCCGCGCCACCTTCTTGTTCCGGTCGTCGAAGCTCGGGTAGTCGCCGACGTACCAGAGGTACTCCACCTCGGTCTCGCGGGCGTCCGGCACGTCGACGTCGTCGAGGTCGTCCGCCCAGTCGCCCCGCGTCGACTGCGACTCGCCGAAGGTGTTCCCCTTCCCCATCACGTCCTGGAACACGTCCTGGAGGTTCGAGTCGACCGCCCCCTCGTCGACGAGCTGGCGGTTCATCTTCGTGAAGGAGGTGAGATGTTCGATGTCGACCGGGCAGGCGTCCATACACGCCATACAGGACATACACGACTCCATCGACTCGGCGTCGATCACCCCGCCCTCGTCGGCGACGATGGGGACCGAACCTCCGTCTGCGCTCGCGACACCGCCGTCGGTCGCGACCGCCCCGCCACCGCTGCCCGCCACCGGGTCGTCGCTCACCGACTCCCGGTACGCCTTCAGGTCGAGGATGACGTTCCGGGGGTCGAGGTTGCGCCCGACCGTGTCGGCGGGACAGGCGTCGGTACAGCGCCCGCACTTCGTACAGGCGTCGCCGTCCAGTAGCTCCTTCCACGTGAAGTCGTCGAGCGACTCCGCGTTCGTGTGATCGAGGTCGGCGGGGACGTTCGGGAGCCGCGCGCCCGCCTTCTCGTCGCGGGCGACGACGTTCGCGAACGAGGAGATCATGTGGAACGGCTTCGCGTACGGGATCCACGCGACGAACGCGAACGCCAGCAGCGAGTGGCTCCACCAGAGGACGCCGTACGCCGCCTCGGCGCCCGCGGCCGTGAGCCCGGCCGTCTGTAGTCCGGTGGCGAGCGCCATCCCGACGAAGCTCACCGTCTCGGTCGCCCGCTGCGGCTGACCGACCATGCTCACGCCCTCGACGACGAAGCCGCCGACCCCGAGCAGGAACAGGGTCCAGAGGAACGCCGCGTCCTCGAAGGAGGTGTGTTTGCCCCACAGCCGCCCCTCGCGGTTCCGGTACCGGCGGTAGCCCGCCATCCCGACACCGACGACGAACAGCAGCCCGAACGCGTCGACGGCGAACTGGTAGGCCAGGTAGAAGTCGCCGACCCAGAACGACTCGCCCGTGAGCGGACGGTAGAGGTCGATGTCGATCCCGAGGATGGTCGTCGCGACGAGCAGGACGAGGAACCCCCACAGGACGAACGTGTGCATCACGCCGGTGTACAGGTCCCCGTCGAACTGGTTCTCGTTCGAGAGGACGGTCTTCGTCGCGGCGACCGTTCGGCCGGGGAGGTTCGACAGCCGGTCGCGGGGGTCGGCGCTCCCGCGCGCGTACGCCGCGAACCGCGCGTACACGCCGTACAGGAAGACGAGGATCGCGACGACGGCGAGCCAGTAGAACGCGGCCTTCCCCACGGGACCGATGGTCCAGAAGGTCTCGCGGGTGGCCGCCTGTAGGGGAGTCATGATCGATCACCGGGATAGGGTCGGGTTAAAACTTGCCACAACGAGGTGTTCGTCGCGCGGCGTTTCACCCGACGCCGGGACGGCGACGGGGCGCGCTCCTCGGGGACAGGGTCACGCGACCCGGAGGACCGCGGCCGCGAACATCGAGCCGGCGAGCGCCAGCGCCGGGGCGTCGACGCGGCGGAACGCCAGCCGCGGGAGCGTCGGGTTCCACGCGAAACACCGGGCGACGAGCGCGGTCCCCAGGCGGTCGGCGCGGGAGAACGCCCGCGAGAGGCCGCCGACCGCGACCAGCCGCATCCGCTCGCGGCGGGACCGCTCCGCGCCGAGTCGGGCCCGGACCGCCGCGCGCGAGGCCGCGAGGTCGCGTTTTAGGAGGGGGAGGAACCGGAAGACGAGCGCGACGCCGACGCCGAGGAAGACGCCGAACCGGCCGGGGACCGTCCGCTGGAGCGCCGCGCGCGACTCCCGCACCGGGGTCGACCGCACGTACGCGGCCGCGACGACGAGCAGCAGGAGGACGCGGTAGCTCGCGAGTCCCGTCGCGACGGCGCGCTCGACGCGAAACCACGGCGCGCCGACCGTCGCGCCCGCGACGAGCGGAGCGAAGAGGAGGACGGGGAACGCGACGCGGTAGCTCCACAGGTCCCGCGCGCCCCCGTCGGCGGCGCGCAGGCAGCCGACCGCGACGAGCGTGAGGAGGGCGAGCCCCCGCGGCGTGGTGTAGGCGTACGCGACGGCCGCGAACCCGACCTGAACGAGCAGCTTCGACCGCGGGTCGAGCCGGTGGGCGAGCGAGCCGCCGGGGACGAACGAGAGCGTCATTCGGCCGGGGACGCGAACTTCCCGCTCTCGGGGACCCGGACGTCGAGTCCGGGCAGCGCCGAGACCGCCTCGTCCGGGGGCGCGTCGACCGCGACCCGCCCGTCGGCGAGGCCGACGATCCGGTCGGCGAGCGCGGCGACGTCGCGGAGGTCGTGGGTGACGACGACGACGCCCGTCCCGCCGCGGTGAAGCGCCCGGAGCCGGTCCACGACCGACCGCCGCGCGGGCTCGTCGAGGCCGGTGAAGGGCTCGTCCAGCACGAGGTGGTCGGGATCCATCGCGAGCGCGCCGGCGATGGCGACGCGCTCGCGCTCGCCCCCCGAGAGGGAGTCGATCCGCTCGCGCTCCCGGCCCGCCATGTTCACCGCCGCGAGCGCGTCCGCGACGCGTCGGTCGATCTCGTCGTGCGAGAGTCCGAGGTTCTCCGGCCCGAACGCGACATCCGCGCCGACGGTGGCGGCGACCAGCTGGTCGCGCGGGTCCTGGAACACCATTCCGACCGCGGAGCGCGCGGCGACGAGGTCCTCGTCGACGGGCGTCCCGTTCACCGTCACGGTGCCGGCGTCCGGTTCGACGAGCCCGTTGAACGTCCGGACGAGGGTCGTCTTGCCCGAGCCGTTCGCGCCGGCGACGACGAGGAACTCGCCGTCGGGGACGGAGAGCGACACGTCGTCGACGGCGACGGTGGCGACCGCGGCGTCGGCGTCCCCGTCGCCCCCGCCCCGGCCGTACCGACACGTGACGCCGTCGAGGTCGATCACGCCGCGGCGATCGCGTCGGACCTGACGACGCCGACGGCGGCGGCGACCTTCAGGGCCTCGGCCGGGAGGAACGCGACCGCGCCGACGGTGACCGCCTCGACCGGCCCGAGCGAGAGGACGAGCGCGAGCCCGGCGACGCCGAAGCCGTAGATGACGACGGTGCCGAGGACCATCGCGCCGACGAGCGTCGGGAGGCCGACGGCGTCGAGGTCACGCGGCGTCGCGCCCCGGTGGACGACCGCGCCGACGACCGCCGCGGCGACCGGGTACGACCAGAGGTAGCCGGCCGACTGGCCGACGAGGGCCCCGACGCCCGCCGAGCCGCCCTCGAAGACCGGCGCGCCGAGCGCCCCGGCCGCAAGGTAGAGGACGAGCGAGGCCGGGCCCCAGACGGGGCCGAGGAAGATCCCGGCGAGGAAGACGCCGAGCACCTGAAGGGTCACGTCCACCGGGGAGACCGGGTTGGGGAACGTGACGTACGCGAACGCCCCGACGAGCGCCGCGAACAGCGCGGCTCGCGCGAGGTTCGTCGCCGCCTCGTCGCCGACGAGGTCGACGGACTCCGTGTTCGTTGCCATGGTTGAACGGTCTCGTAAACCCACTTCAACGTAGCGGTTTACGAGACGGACGCGGGCGGAGTGAGACGACCGAGTTCGTCGAACGACTACCGTGAGAACCCGCGGATAATCCTCGGATAATAACGTTCATGCCCGCCCGGCGTCCACGACGCGAGTATGCCCAAGATAAGCGTCGAGATCCCGGCGGAGCTCCTCGACGATCTCGACGAGCACGTCGGCGACGACGGGAAGTTCGTGAACCGCAGCGACGCGGTGCGCGCGTCGATCCGGAAGAACCTCGACCTGCTCGACGAGATCGACGCCCGCCACGACCGCCTCGACGACGGGGGACCGTCGACCGCGACCGGGCCCGGCGAGGGGAGCGATGAGTAGCCGGGCGACGGGCGGCCAGCGGGACCCCTTCCGGACCGACCCGCTCGACCGGTCGGCGGTCGCGGCGGTCGCGCTCGTCACGCTGTTCACCGTCGCGCTCGCGACGGCGCAGGTCACAGCGGCGAAGGTGCTCGCGCTCCCCCTCCCGTTCGCGCTGCCGGTCGTCGGGCCCGAGATCACGCTGCCGGGGGCCGCGCTCGCGTACGCGCTCACCTTCCTCGCGTCGGACTGCTACGCGGAGCTGTACGGGCGGCGGGCGACGCAGGTCGTCGTCAACGTCGCGTTCGTCGCCAACTTCCTCGTGTTGGCGCTCGTCTGGTCGACGCTCGCGGCCCCGGGAATCGACCCCGAGGTGTCGGCCGCCTTCCAGACGGCGCTCGGCCCGGCGGCGAACGTCGTCGCCGGCAGCCTGCTGGCGTACGTCGTCAGTCAGAACTGGGACGTGTTCGTGTTCCACGCGATCCGCGACCGCACCGGCGAGCGGATGCTGTGGCTGCGCAACCTCGCGTCGACGGCGACGAGTCAGGCGCTCGACACCGCCATCTTCGTCGGCGTCGCCTTCTACGCTGCTCCGGTCCTGCTGGGCGTCGGGAGCCCGCTCCCGGGGAGCGTCCTGCTCGCGCTCGGGCTGGGCCAGTACCTCCTCAAGCTCGCGATCGCCGTCCTCGACACGCCGGTCGTCTACCTCGTCGTCGGCGCGGTCCGAGACTGACCGAACCGGCCGGGGACGGCCTCGTTTTCGCCTCGCCGGCAGTTCAGGCGACCGCCAGCGCCCGCGCCGGGCGGTCAGGGAGGTCGACCGGGACCTGGTCGAAGGAGTCGCCCGCGTCGCGGGTGACGAAGAGCCCCCGATTCGAGAGCGCCCAGATCTCTCCGGCGGCCCGCCCGGTCGCGAGGACCGCGCGGTGCGTCCCCGATCCCGTCGGGAATCCGCGGTCGTCGAGGCGCTCGAACCGGCCGAGGTCGTCCGCGGACCCCTCGTTTCCCGCGCCGTCTCGGCGGTAGCGGTACAGGAACGCCTCGCCGCGGCGGTGGGCCGCGGTCGCGCTCTCGGCCGCGCTGACGATCGCGGTGTCGGGGTCGCCGGGGTCGACCGCGAGCCCCCAGACGTAGCCGTGATCGAGGCCGGCGTCGCGGGCGCGCCACGAGTCGCCCCGGTCGTCGCTCTCGGCGAACCCGTCGCCGGCGGCGGCGTAGACGCGGTCGGGGGCGTCCGGGTGGGTCGCCATCGCGTGCGTGTCGCGACGCGACCCCGGCGGCCGGTCGGTCCACGTCTCGCCGCCGTCGGCCGTCACGGCGAGCGCGCCCGCCTCGATACCGACGAGCCACCGCTCCGGGTCGGCCGGGCAGGGTTCGATCCACCGCACGTGGTGGGTGTCGGGTCGGGGCGGAAACGACCACTCGGACGCCGACGGGAGGTCGGTCAGCCCGTCGATCCGCCTCGCCGTCTCGCCGCCGTCCGCGGAGCGGTACGCCCGCGAGGGCTCCGTGCCGATCCAGACGACTTCGGGGTCGTGCGGGCTCGTCGCGACCGCGGTCACCGCGTCCGGGCCGGACCCCTCGGGGCCGAGCGTCACGGCGGCCGCGCGGGTGAACCGCTCGCCGCCGTCGACGGAGCGGAACAGTCCCGCCTCCGACGTCCCCGCGAGGACGCGCGCCGATCCGGTCGCGTCGCCATCGTCGGCGGCGGTCCGCGCCGCACCGGGCGTCGCCGAGAGGCACTCGACGCGCTGGCCCGACAGGCGCGTCTCGACCGCGCCGGTCGCGGGGTCGACGAGCCGGACCCCGTCGTCGTAGGCCGCGTAGATGCGCATATCTCGGCGTTCGGGCACCGGAGTGAAAAGCGTACGCCGGGTCGCCGCGGGGGCCGACGCCTCGGCGCGTCGACGCGATGGGCGTCCGCGGACGGGTTCCACGAGCGCAAGAGACTTACCGCCGCCCCCCGTGCGAACTGTACGCATGGATCTTCGCGTTCAGGGGGACGTCCCCCCAGACCCGTTTCTCGGCGCGGCGGACCTCTTCGAGACCGAGCGCTCCGTCGAGGCGCCGGTCCGCGTCGTGGTCCGCGACGACCCCGACGAGCGGACCTGGGCCGGCCACTACGACGACCACCACGTCCTGAACGTCTCCCGACGGGCCGCCACGAGCGCGATGGCGCGCGAACTGGCGATCCACGAACTCGCGCACATGGCCCGCTACGAGGAGGGCCACCCCTCGCACCTCCAGTCCACGGAGGAGGCGCTGTACCTCGGCCTCTCCGGCGAGTCGGTCGAACGGCGAAAGCTCGCCCACTGTTACCAGATCGCGAATCACATGAAAGACATCTACGCCGACGACATCACGCTCTCCGTCGCCCCCGCGGACAAGCTCCTCGGCTTCCTCGAGTCGACGCTGGCGGCCGCGGTCGCGGACCGCCCCGACGTGTCGCGGACCGGGTCGCCGCCGGTGACGGCCGGAGCCGACCCGGAGATAACGGCCGTCAACGCCGCGTTCGCGCTCGCCCTCGTGGAGCGCCACGACATCGCCGGCCCCGACCACCGGATCTACGACCTCGCGCGGGCGGCCGGCAGCGACACGGACGCGGTCGACGTCGACGCGTTCAAAAAGCGGTTCCTCGACCTCGGGCACGACCCCTCGGAGAGCGACTACCGGAAGGCGCTCGTCGCGGCCGCCCGCGCGTACGCCGTCTGAGTCCGGCGTTCGGCGGGCGGAGCGCCGTCGTCCGTCGACGCCCGCGGGAGGTTCCCGAAACGCGCCTCGACGGCGTCTACGGCGAGTCGTTCTGCGCGGCGTCGCCGCCCGCGTCCGCTTCCGCCGCCCCGGTCTCGTCGGTCGAATCGGCGGCCTCGACCGGCGCGGTCGAGTCCGTCGCCGCGGGGGTCCCGTCGAGGACCGTCACCCGCGCGGACATGATCCGGGTGTTGTCGACGCGCTCGATGCGGATCCGGATGCTGTCGAACTCGATCTCCTCGCCCTCCTCGACGAGTCGCCCGGCGCGGTTGAACACGAAGCCGGCGAGCGTCTCGAACTCCTCGCCCTCCGGGAGGTCGATCCCGAGTATCTCGTTGACCTCGTCGATGTTCACCTCGCCTTGGACGACCGCGACGTTGTCGTCGACGAACTCCACCGGGGCCTCCTCGTCGCCCTCTAAGATCTCGCCGACGATCTCCTCGACCATGTCCTCCAGGGTGATGATCCCCTCCGTGGTGCCGAACTCGTCGATGACCGTCACCATCTGGAGGCGGTTGTCCTGCATCTCCGCGAGCAGCTCATCCGCGTTCTTCGACTCGGGGACGTGGAGCGTGGGCTTGACGACCCGTTCGAGGGAGGGTTCCCCCTCCGAGTAGCGCAGTTCGCGCACCAGGTCGCGCACCGTCACCACGCCGATGATGTTGTCGAGGTTCCCCTCGTACACCGGGACGCGCTCGTGGTCGGCCTGGATACACGTCTCGATCGCCTCCTCGACCGAGTCCTCCTTCGCGACCGCCGTGACGTCGAGCCGCGGCGTCATCACCTCCTTGGCGATGGTGTTGTTGAACCGGAAGATGCGGTCGAGCATCTCCCGCTCCTCCTCCTCGATGACGCCCTCGCGCTCGCCCGTCTCGATGATGTCTTGTATCTCGTCGCGGGTGACGTACGTCGACTCGATGGCCGCCGAGCCGCCGATGACGCTGTTGACGCCTTTGACGATGTAGTCGAAGAGGACGACGAGCGGGTAGAGCGCGTACTCCGAGGCCTTCAGGGGGCGGGCGATTCGGAGCGCCCACGACTCGGTGTTCTCGACGGCGTACGACTTCGGCGCGCTCTCGCCGAAGATCAGCACGAGCGTCGTGATGCCGAACGTCGTCGCCAGCACCGACTGCCCCCGGGAGAGGTAGATCCCGAAGAGCGCGGTGGCGATGGAGGTCATCGCCACGTTGACGATGTTGTTGCCGACGAGGATCGTCACCAGCAGTCGGTGGGGGTTCTGTTTCATGTCCCGGATCGTCTCCGCCCCCGTCACCCCCTCGTCGACGAGGCTGTCGATGCGGTGTTGCGGCAGCGAGAACATCGCGATCTCGGACGAGGAGAAGAACGCCGAGAGCCCGACCAACAGGAGGATCGCAGCGACGCCGAGGGCGGTCACGATTCCCTCGCCCGGCATCGGTATCTGGAGGACGTCGATCACCGGCGCGCTAGACGACAAGCCCATATCCGTTTGTCATCCGTCGGCCCGCGATTAAAGCGTTCCCTTCGGCAACCCTCGACCGGACGGAACAAGCGGTCCGAGGCGGCTCGGGTCCGCCGCACCCGCGGGGTGCCGCTGCCGACACGATTACCCGTCTCGCGAGCGAATCGCGGGACATGAGCGAGCCACAGATCACCCTGTACCGGCTTCAGGCGTGTCCGTTCTGCGAGCGCGTGGTCCGGACGCTGGACGAACTCGACCTGGAGTATCGGTCCCGGTACGTCGAGCCGATGCACTCCGAGCGCAACGTCGTCAAGCGCGTCTCCGGCGCGCGGAGCGTCCCGGCGATCGTCGACCGCGAGACCGGCGTCACCATGTCCGAGAGCGCGAACATCGTCGAGTACCTGAACGGGACCTACGGCGAGGGAGGTGCCTGAGATGGTCGACTTCGACGTCGTCTCGCTCCCGGAGACCGACCACGTCGCCGAGGGCGACACCGCGCCCGACTTCACTCGCCCGCTCGTGAACGACGAGTACTGGGAGGACCGCGCGCTCGCCGACGTCGTCGACGGGCCGACCCTCCTGTTGTTCCACCCGATGGACGGCGCGTTCCAGGGGACGTACCTGTACAACACCGTCGACGACCACGGGTGGAGCGACGACGTCGACGTCCTCGGCGTCTCCATCTCGACGCCGTACGCCCACAAGCGGCTGCTCGCCGACCGCGGCGACGGCGTTCGGATCTTCTCGGACCCGGGCGCGGACGTGATCGAGGAGTACGGCCTCGCGCACGACATCGACGGCATGACGGGGATCACGGAGAGCCGCCCGGCCGTCTTCCTGCTCGACGCCGACCGCACCGTCGAGCACGCGTGGGTCGCGAGCGAGCACCCGGAGTTCCCCGACGGCGAAGCGATCGACGACGCGGTCGCCGACCTCGTCGACTGATCCGGTCGCCGGCTTCGCCGATTGACGCCGCCGACCGTCGGCGACCACCGCAGCCGCTCGCGCCGGTGCGTGCGCCGCGCATCCACTCGTCACCCTTTTTCAACTCCGCGTCGAACGGACGGCCGTGACTGCCGACACGAGCGACGACCCGGACCGATCCGACGAGCTGCGCGCGGCGGCCGCCGCCGTCGACCGCGGGGAACTCGTCGTCTACCCGACCGAGACGGTGTACGGGCTCGGCGCGGACGCGCTCGACGCGGCCGCCGTCGAGCGCGCCTTCGACCTGAAGGGTCGCGACCGGTCGAACCCGCTCTCGCTCGGCGTGGCGAGCGTCGACGACGCCCTGCGCTACACCCGCCCGACGGAGCGGGCGGTGGCCTTCGCCCGGGCGTTCCTCCCGGGGCCGGTGACCGTCGTCGTCGAGCGCGGCGACCGCGTGCCGGACGCGCTCACCGCCGGCCGCGACCACGTCGGGATCCGCGTGCCGGACCACGACCTCGCGCGGGCGCTCATGGCCGAGACCGGTCCCCTCACGGCGACGAGCGCCAACGTCTCCGGGACCGGGAGCGTCACCGACCTCGGCGACCTCGACGACCGGGTCCGCGAGGGGGTCGCCGCCGTGATCGACGGCGGCGAGACGCCCGGGACCGAGAGCACGGTCGTCGACCCGGACGCGGGGACGATCCACCGGCGCGGCGCGATGGCCGGGGCCATCGAGGCGTGGCTGGCGGACCCGCCGGTGGACGGGTAGGAGCGTCCGCGAGAAGCGGTCGGAGCGTCAGACGGAGAGGTCGCCCTTCGCCTTGATCACGTCGAGGTCCTCGGCGTCGACCGTCTCGACGTCGAGCCAGTGGGGGACGTACTCGCGTTTGTCGTAGGCCTCGCGCTCGTCCTCGGTGCCGACGGTACACCAGAGCTGAGGCTCGTCCGGGCCGTGCCAGCCGCCCTGGACGTTGATGCCGAAACAGACCAGCTCCTCGCCGTCGTGCTCGATCACCGCGTCCTTCCGTATGTCGGGGTCGCCGCGGATGATGAGGTGGTACATGTGCCGGGGTTCGCGTGTTCCGGGCTTAATCGCTTCGATACCGCAGATTGGAAGCGGGGTCGGAGCCGCGTCGCGCTCACCACCCCGCGTCGAGGTCCGCGACGAGCGCGCCGAGGATCTCCCGCGTCGTCGCCTCGACGATCGGTTCGAGCGCGTCCGGGTCGCTGTTCGTCGGGTCGCCGAGCCCGCCTAGTTCGGTCACCTGATCGAAGTACTCATAGCTCCGGGTGCGGGGCATCTCGTCCGCCTCCTGCGGCGTCTTTTCTTCCGTCCGAACGAGGTCCGGGCGGTACAGCTCGACGAAGCTCGTCTCGTGGTCGCCGGCGTGACCCCACCCCTCGCCGTACGCCTCCTCCAAGTCCTCTCGCGCGAAGTCCGTCCAGTGGACGAAGTGGACCGTCAGGTCGGTGTCGCGGCCGAGCCGGTCGGCGGCGATCGACAGCGGCTCCCGGTTGCCGCCGTGGGTGTTCACGATCAGGAGGCGGTCGACGCCGTGTTCCGCGACCGACTCGCCGATTTCGCGGACCACGTCGACGTACGTCTCCGTCGAGAGGGTGATCGTCCCCGGGAACCGCATGTGGTGTTCCGACTGGCCGTACGGGAGGGTTGGGAGCCGCAGCAGGTCGAGGTCGAACTCGCCGGCTGCGTCGACGAGCTCCGCCGTCAGGTGGTCCGCGCGGAGCGTGTCGGTCGACACCGGGAGGTGCGGCCCGTGCTGCTCGATGCTGCCGGCCGGGAGGACCGCGAAGTCGGCGTCGTCGACCGCGGTCTCGGCGTCCTCCCACGTCATGCCGAACAGGTCGGCGTCCGTCTCTGGCATGGCGGCGATCCGGAGCCGGGCGAGGAAAGGTTCGGGGTAGCGGCGACCGTCTCAACCGGAGTAGTAGTACTCGCCGTCGCGCTTCTGCTGGCTGTCGAGCTGCGAGCCGGGCTTGTTGATCCGGGGGCGTCCGGTGCGCTCGTCGCGGCGGAAGGTGATCTCGAGGTCGGCGAGGAACTCGTTCATCCCGTCGCGCATGTCCTGCGGCGGGGCCGCCCGCCCGTGCTCGGCCGGCTCGCCGTCGAACACCATCAGGCGGTCGGCGAGGAGGTCGATCATGTAGATGTCGTGGTCGATCACCATCACCGTCGCGTCGTGGTTCTCGGCGTACCGGCGGATCGCGGTCGTCGCCCGCACGCGCTGCTCCACGTCGAGGTGGGCGGAGGGCTCGTCGAGCAGGTAGAGGTCGGCGTCGTCGGAGAGACACGCGGCGATGGCGACGCGCTGGCGCTCCCCGCCCGAGAGGTCCGAGAGGTTCTGCTCCATGACGCGCTCCAGCTGGAGCGGCTGGGCGATCTCGGTGTTCCAGTAGGAGGAGCCGAACTCGTCGGTGATCGACGAGAGGAACGCGTCGACCCGCATGTGCTGGTCGATGTCGATGTACTGCGGCTTGTAGGAGATGTCGAGCGCGAAGTCGAGCTCGCCCTCGTCGGGTTCCAAGTCGCCGGTGAACAGCTGCGCGAGCGTCGACTTCCCGATCCCGTTCGGGCCGACGACGCCGAGCACCTCCGAGCGGTTGATCTCGCCGCCCTCGACGCGGAGTTCGAACTCGCCGTCCCCGTACGACTTCCGCAGGTCCGGGTACTCGATCAGCGTCTCGCTCCGGGAGGCGACCCGGGGCGCGTGCTCCTCGAAGGTGATCGCCGAGGGGCGGATCCGCATGTTCTCGTTGTCGAGGTATCCCTTCAGGTACTCGTTGATGCCCTTCCGGACCGACTTCGGGTCGGTGATGACCCCGTACGCGCCGGGCTCACCGTACGCGACGTGGAGGGTGTCCGCGAGGAGGTCGAGGATGGCGAGGTCGTGTTCGACGACGAGCATCGACCGGTCGGCCGCGTCGTCGTCCGCGAGCTCGCGGATGAGCCGGGCGACGATCATCCGCTGGCCGATGTCGAGGTACGGCGTGATCTCGTCGAGGAAGTAGAAGTCGGCGTCGCGGGCGAGACACGCCGCGATGGCGACGCGCTGGAGTTCGCCGCCGGAGATGGAGTCGATGTCCTGGTCCATCACCGGGCGGATGTTGAGCCGGTCGACGAGGTCGTCGAGCGCGCCGCGCTCGTCGGTCCGCTCCAGCAGTTCGCGGGTGTTGCCGTCGAACTGGTTCGGGATCTGGTCGACGTACTGCGGCTTGCGCGCGACCGTCACGTCGCCGTCGCGAAGCGATTCGAGGTAGTTCTGGAGCCCGGTGCCGCGGAAGCGGTCGAGGACGCGCTCCCAGTCGCCGTCGGCGGCGTGGTCGCCGAGGTTCGGGACCATCTCGCCGGCGAGCGCGTGGACGGCCGTCGACTTCCCGATCCCGTTCGGCCCGAGGATCCCGGTGACGCTGCCCGGTTCGGGGGTCGGGAGGCCGTACAGCGAGAACGCGTTGTCGCCGTAGCGGTGGACCGGATCGTCGTCAAGCTCGGAGGGGAGGTTGATGATCTCGATGGCGTCGAACGGACACGAGTTGACGCAGATGCCGCAGGTCTCGCCCAGACAGATCTCCTCGGAGATGTGGATCTGATCCGGGTCGCCCTCCTCGGCGTCCTCGCCGCGCGTCGTGATACACTCCTTGCCCGTCCGGTTGGGCGGGCAGTCCTTCATACACTCGTAGTTACAGCGGTCGGGCTGACACCGATCGAGGTCCACGACCGCGATGCTGTCGTCGGCCATCTCAGACCCCCAACTCGACGCCGGACGTCAGGAGGACGGTGTAACTGATGAACCAGAGGGTGAACGTGAGAAACGCGATGTAGAGGTTGTCTTTGACGCCGAAGTCCCCGACGCCGATGGCTTTGAACACCGGGTACTGGGCGATGACGAACGCGCCGAGCACGAACACCGCGGTGGTGCTCGCGGCGGACGCCGGATCGGTGCCGACGTAGACGGCCGAAACGACGCCGGCGGCGATCCCGGCGAGACAGCAGATGGTCGTGACGACCACGCCGCGCGCGTGGTCGGAGAGGCCCGAGTCGTCGCTCATGCCATCGGATCCGCGAGCGCCCGTGAAAAGCCGTTCGTTCCCGCCGCCGGTCACGGGTGAGACGGGAGCGCCGCGAGATCCTCTCCCGGTCCGTCCGCCGCGCGTCGTCGCGGCCGGAGCGCGCGCGAGCGAAATCGCTGACTGACTGGTCAGTCCAGCGGGGAGAAGCCGGAGGTTGTTGCCTGTACCGGCGGCGAGAACCGGCTGTTCTGGCCGGTAAATGGCGGTTCGGCCCGGATGCTCCATCAACATTTATGAGCGTGTACGGTTTCGAATCGTAACGATGGAAGGAACCCAAACGGAGGGCCTCGACGACCTCCCACCGAGCGCCAAACTCGTCTTCAAGGTGCTCGAGTACAACGGACCGTTGACCCAGAAGGGGATCGTCCAAGAGTCGATGCTGTCGGCCCGCACCGTCCGATACGCTCTTGAACGGCTCGAGGGGATCGGCGTCGTCGACGAGGACGTCTACTTCGCGGACGCTAGACAGAACCTCTACAAGCTCACGGAGCCGGCACAGGAGTTCACCGGCGACGAGAGCGAGGCCTCCTGTACCGCCGACTGACGTTCCGCTTCGCCCGTCCGCGCGCTGTTCGTCCGGCGGCGTCTCGCTCCGACTCGAGTAGTGTCTCGTTCCGATTCGCCCCAGCGGCGCACGGCGCTCACTCGGCTGACTCCGGGTCGCCCTCACGCGCGCCGCGGACCGCCGCGGCGATCGTGAGCGCGACCGCGACCGACAGCGCCGAGGTCGCGGCCAGCACGAACGCCAGCAGGAGGAACCACACGTCCGGCCCGAACAGCGGGTAGTCGCGCGTGTCGATCACCGGCCCGAGGAGCTCCAGCGTCCGGACGAGGTACAGCGTCACCGCGAGCAGCGCGCCCGCCGCCGCCCCGACGCGGACGTTGCGGTAGAACGACAGCGACTCCAGCAGGACCAGCATCGGCGGTTTCGAGGGCTCGTCGCTCACGGGACGCCGTACGACCGGCGACCGCAAAGAGCCATCGGAACGCGGCCGCAGAACGCCGATCGATCACGATCGAAACGGACGTATGAGGACCTGACGCCGTCAGTGACAGCCGTAAAGTGGTCTGGCGGAGAAACGTCGTATATGCCCAAAGTCGTGCTGTCGGCGTTCCCGATGATAGACCCGGAGACGTACCGCGAGGTCCTCGCCGACGCGGTCGACGAGCCGGTCGACATCGAGGTCGCGGAGCTGGGGTCGACCGAGCGACTGATCGACGCGGCCGCGGACGCCGACGCGGTCGTCACCGACATCAACACGCCCGTCACCGAGGCCGCGCTCGACGCCACGGACCTCGATGTCGTCGTTCGTTCGGCGGTGGGCGTGGACAACATCGACGTCGGGGCGGCCGCGGAGCGCGGCGTCACCGTCACCCGGGTCCCGGAGTACTGTACCGACGAGGTGGCGACGCACTCCGTCTCGCTGCTCCTCGCGTGTCTGCGGTCGCTGAAGCCGTACGACGACGCGGTCGCCGCCGGCGGGTGGGACTGGGAGGCCGGCACGCCGATCCGGCGCGTCAGCGCGTCGACAATCGGACTGTTCTCGTTCGGGCCGATCGCCGAGCGGGCGGCCGAACAGCTCTCCGGGTTCGGTGCCGACCTCGTCGCGCACGACCCGTTCGTCGACGCCGACGAGATGGCCGACTACGGCGTCGAGAAGGTCGACTTCGAGGCGCTGTTCGACCGGTCGGACCACGTCGGGGTCTACGCCCCCCTGACCGACGCGACCCGGGGGATCGTCGACGCCGGCGCGCTGGCGCGACTCGACGAGGACTCGGTCGTCGTCAACGTGAGCCGCGGCCCGGTCGTCGACGCCGACGCGCTGCTCGACGCACTTGAGGGAGACGAAATAAAGGCCGCCGGCCTAGACGTGCTGGCCGAGGAGCCGCCGGAAGACGACCCGCTCGTCGGTCGCGACGACACGGTCGTCACGCCGCACGCGGCGTGGTACAGCGAGGAGGCGAAAGACGACCTGAACCGGAGCGGCGCGGGCGACGTCGCGGCCGTGTTGAACGGCGAGACGCCGGCGGGCCGCGTCGACCCCGACGCGGACTGGCTGTAGCCCCGCGCGGTCGACGACGCGGGTGGCGGTCTACAGACGGTCGAGGGCGTCGAAGTCGTCGTCCGAGCCGTCCGAGCCGTCCGCGTCGTCGAGGAGCGAAGAACTGCCGCCGTCCTCGCCGTCGGGGTAGCTCGCGTCGAGCCCCGCCGCCAGTCCGGCCCCGAGGTCGTATGTGTCCCGGACCGTCTGCGCGAGGACGCCGTCGCGGTCGAAGACGACGTAGACGGCGACGAACTCGTGGGCCGCCGGGCGCAACACGAACACCTCCCGCGGGTCGTCGTCGCCCCGCGAGTCGTTCACCCGCGCGACGAGCGGCTCGACCGGGAGCCGCCCGGTGCGGACCTCGTCGAAGGTGTCGCTGCCGGGGGCGTCGGCGAAGAGGTACAGCGCGCCGTTGGGGTCCCCGTCGTTCGACCGGGTCGTGATCGAGCCGACGGGCTCCCCCTCCGCGCGGATCTGCCGCCACGTCTCGACGGCCGCCTCGAACATGCCCTCCACCTCGTCGGCGAAGCGGAACCGAGTCTCGCGGACGACCTCAACATCGCGGAACCGCGCGGAACCGTCGGTCCACGCGAGCGTCGCGTCGACGACGAAGCCGGGCCGGAGCGCGTCGACCGCGTCCGCGAGGTCGCCCTCGTACCCCTCCGCGGTGGCGTAGAGCGGGTCGTATCGGTCCGCGGCGTCGGAGGCCATCGGATCGACGGGCTCGTCGGCGAGCTCGACGAGGACGAACTCCTCGGCGTCGTCGCCGCTCCGAGCCGCGTCGTCGTCGATGTCCGGCCGCTGGCGCCGGTCGTGGACGCGGAACCGGCCGCTCGTCGTCGGGTCCATACCCCTCGGTGGGGCGGCGGGCTGAAAAGGCGGTCGAAAGCGGCGCACCGGCGCGGCCGAACCGGTCGCGGATCCGTGTCGTTATGGGGCCGCCGGCCCAAGGAACCGGTAAATGGGGATCCTCGAGGACAAGTCGAACGCCCGGCTCTTCTACAAGTACCTCTCGAAGGTGTACGACCAGATCAACTCCTTCAACTGGAACGACGAGATGCGCGCGGAGGCGCTCTCGTGGCTGGAGTTCGGCGACGACCCGACGGTGCTCGACGTCGGCTGCGGCACCGGGTTCGGCACCGAGGGGCTGCTCGAACACGCCGACGACGTCCACGGGCTCGACCAGAGCGTCCACCAGATGGAGAAAGCGTTCGAGAAGTTCGGGAAACACGATCGAGTGAACTTCTACCGCGGCGACGCCGAGCGGCTCCCGTTCCGCGACGACGCGTTCGACGTGGTGTGGTCGTCCGGCTCCATCGAGTACTGGCCCAATCCCGTCGAGGGGCTGCGCGAGCTCCGGCGCGTCGCGAAGCCCGGCGGACAGGTCCTCGTTGTCGGGCCCGACTACCCGCACAACCCGATCCTCCAGCGGGTGGCCGACGCAATCATGCTGTTCTACGACGCGGACGAGGCGGACCGGATGTTCGAGTCGGCCGGCTACGAGGAGTTCGAACACCACATCCAGCAGGCGACGCCGCAGAGCCCGCGGGCGATCACGACCGTCGCTCGCGTTCCCGGCGGCGAGGAGACGGACGACGGATCCCAGTCGAGCGTCGCCGACGCGGGGCCCTCGGTCCCCGACGCCGAGTAGGCCGGCGGCTCCGCGGTCCCTCCTCACCCCGCTTCGACGGACGTCTCCAGCGTCGCGACCGGCTGCCCGTCGGCCGTGATCCTGACGGTGACCGTTCGGCCCGGTTCGAGCGTCGGGTCGTTCGTGTCCGCGACGCGAAAGCTCGCCGTCTCCCCCACCCGCCACGTGTCGTCGCTGGCGGCGTTGAACGGACCGGTCGGTCCCGGCCGGAAGCCGGCCGCGGAGAAGAACGGGACCGACGGCTGCTCGTCGAGCGGCTCGCCGTCGACGCTGACGCACACCGTCACGGCCGCGACGTCGATCGGGTCGCCGCCGCGGTGGCGGATCGCGATCCGGTCGTCGGTCGCCGACAGCGACAACACCGCCGAGGGCGGCACGGTCGCGGTCGACGGGCCGAGCGCGGCGGCCGCGACGCCGCCGGCCAGCACGACCGTGATCGCGAGGAGTAACACGCCCGCGACCGGTGCCATGCCTCGATCGGCGGAACGGACTGCTGGTGACACGGCGGCCCTGCGGCGGCTTCGGGTAAAAGGGTCGGCCGCGCCGGCGACACGAGCCGAGCCGGGAAGTGGGGGTAGACGGCCGGGCGCGGAAACGCGGGAATCAGAACCGAGCAGCTCGGACGCTCACACGTCTCCGATCGGTCGCGGCGTCGCGAGGGGTTCGATGCCGTCGAGCACGAGGACTCGAGGCTCGTCGACAACCGTGATGCGGTACGTCTCGGCCGGGGAGAGCGTCCGGACGACGCCGTCCTCGTCGGTCGTCCCGATCGTCTGACTGTCGCCGCCGCCGACGGACTTCGTGACGGTCACGTCGGAGACCGGCTCGCCCGTCTCGTCGTCGAGGACGGTCACGGTCACCGGGCCGCCGGGGTACGTCCGGTCGACGGTGACGTTGAACCCGTCGCCCGTCGCCGTGACCGGCTCGCTGTCGGGAAACGCGGCGAGGTCGATGCGCTGGTGTTCGACGAACACCCGCTCCGTCCCGCCGCTGACGAAGGTGCGGAGGGTGCCGATCTCGTGCGGGATCGTGATCCGCTGGACCGAGCCCGCGCCGAACGCGTCCGGCTCGCGGAGCGCCGCGGTCTCGGGGTACGACGCCTCGATTATCTCGATCGCCGCGTCGTTCGAGATGTCGCCGCCGCCGCGGTCCCACAGGTCGGTCCGAAACACCTCGCGGACGTACTCGCCGTCGACGACGGTCGCGAGCGCGACGGCCCCCTGACTCGACGCGACGTAGATGTCCTTCGCGGTGGACTGCCCGCGAGCGGTCGCGAGCGCGTGGCCGCGGACCGGTCCCTCGTACACCTGAAGCGCCACCTGAAGCTCGTCGAGCCGGCCGGGCGAGCTGAAGCCGTCGGTCGACTCGGCGAGGGCGTCGATCTCGTCGAGCCGGTCGTCGTACTCGCGGGCGGTCGCGGCGATGCGGACGAGTTCGTCGACGAGCTCGCGGTCGGTGATCTCGCCGGACGCGTGCGCGCTGAAGGCGTCCGTCTGGCGGCCGGACAGCGCGACCTCCGCGCGCTCGACGCGGTTGATCTCCGCGAGGATCTGCTGTTGGCGCTCGACCCCGGGCTCGGCGCGCTCGATCCGGTCGACGACGGCCGCGGTCTCGAAGGCGGCGTCCGCGTCGGCGGTGGCGAACCCGAGCGCCGAGCCGAGGTCCGGTCCGCGACCGTACGTGCTGACTCGCGTCTCCGCACCGATCGGCGTCGACAGCGTCCGGAGCGTGAGGTTCGCCGCGTCGATCTGGGTCGTCGTCTGTCCGGGGGCGGCGGGGGACGGGGAGTCGGCGGCGGCCGTCGAGTCGGCGGCCGACGCCGGACCGACGGGCTGCGAGACGGCACCGGGGGCGGTGACGCCGGCGACCGGGGCCACGAGCAGCAGGAGCGCGACCACGGCGATCTGGAGGGCTCTCATCGTCACGAGGTTCGACCCCCGATATAAAAAATCCACCCACTGCGGTCGGACGGCGGAGCCGGACGAGGTCGACCCCGCGGGCGCCCCGGCCCCGCCCGGGAGTCAGATCGGGGATTCTACCGGTTTCGTGTCAAAAAATATCGTATGGAAAGCGTTTTGGCCGGCGCGCGAGTGAGCCGAGACGTATGCGGAACCCCGCCCTTCGCGCGCTCTTGATAGCGTTCGTCACGCTCGCGCTGGTCACGAGCGCCGGCGGCGCGGTCGGTGCCGCGACCACGGTCCCCTCCACCCTCGACGCGGACGACACCGCGGCCCACGTCTCGGTCGGCACGGCCGACGAGCGGATTCGCGGCTCGATAGACGACCGCTCGACGGCGGCCAGACCGCAGACCGAGGACGCGGTCACGTCGCCGTCCGCGACGCGGATCCGCGTCGCGTTGAATCCCGACCGCAGCGCCGACTGGACCGTCGCGGTGCGGTACTCGCTCGCTGACGAGAACGAGACGGCGACGTTCAGGACCGTCGGCGAGCGCTTCCGCGACGGCGAGGTCGGCCCCGACGCCGAGCTGTTCGAGGGGTTCCGGCGCGCGGCGAACCGCAACGTCGACCGGTCGATGGCCATCGAGGGCGTCGAGCGCGAGTTCGTCGTCCACGAGGACCCGAGCGAGTTCGACGTCGCCACGGACGACGCGGCCGCGGTCGGCGAACTCCGGCTGACGTTCACGTGGACCGCCTTCCTCGCGCAGGACGGCGAGAACCTCGTCCTCGGCGACGCCCTGACGACGCCGGACAACGCGACGTGGCTCGGCAGTCTCGAAGCGGACCAGACGCTCGAGGTGCGGACGCCGGAGGGGTACACGGTCACCGGCACGCCGAGCACCGCGGTGACCCAGCTCTCCGACGGCGACGTGATCATCCAGGGGCCGCAGACGTTCGACGGCGGCGAGCCCGTGGCGATAGTGTACAGCCCCGCCGGCGTGGGCTCACCCCCGTGGGGGATGTTCGTGGCCGCGATCGTGCTCGCCGCGGTCCTCGTGGCCGGCAGCGTCGTCGGATACCGTCGGGTCAGCGCCGATGAGGGCGCGGCCGGAGAGCCGCTCGCGAACGGCGAGGGAGGCGCGCCGAGCGGGACCGGGCAGCGTACCGCGGGCGACCCCGCCGCGGGCAGGAGAGAGGACCCCGACGCGGCCGGCGAATCCGACGACGGAGCCGACGAACCGGATCTCTCGCTGCTCTCGGACGAGGAGCGCGTCGAGCGGCTCCTCGGGGAGAACGGCGGCCGAATGCGACAGGCCGACATCGTCGCCGAGACGGGCTGGTCCGACGCGAAGGTGTCGCAGCTGCTCTCGGCGATGGCCGACGAGGGGCGCGTCGAGAAGCTCCGGCTGGGCCGCGAGAACCTCATCTCGCTGCCCGACGACGAGGCCGAGGGCGGCGACGACGAGGCCGACACCGGCGGTCGCGGCGTCGGTCGCTGACCGGCCTGCGTTCGCGGCGGCGGCCCGCGGGAGGGCGCCGATCCGGCCGAGGAAGCGGTCGGTTGACCGACGGGACGGAGCGGAAACCGCCGGTATGTCCTCGGCCGTTCCGAAAACCATTACAGGGCGAGCGACCGAGTAACGATCATGAAGGTTCTGGTGACCGTCAAGGAGGTCGCGGAGGCGGACGACGACTTCGCGATCGAGGGGACCGACATCGCAGCGTCCGACCTCGAGTACGACCTCAACGAGTGGGACGACTACGCCGTCGAGGCCGCCGTCCAACTGGCCGAGGCCGGGATCGCCGACGAGGTGGTGACCGTCACCGTCGGGCGGGAGCGCACCGAAGAGACGATTCGGATGGCGCTCGCGAAGGGCGCGGACCGCGCGGTCCGCGTCTGGGACGAGGCGCTCGACGGCGGGTTCCCGGACGTCGCCTCGAAGGTCGCTCTGTTCGAGGCGGTCGTCGCGGAGGAGGAGCCGGACCTCGTCCTCGGCGGCGTCCAGGCCGCGGACACCGGGTTCGGCGCGACCGGCGTCGCGCTCGCGGAGCGGATCGGCTTCGAGCACGCCGCGGTCGTCAACGACCTCGACGTGGACGCCGACGCGGGCGTGGCGCACGTCCACCGCGAGCTGGAGGGCGGCGTCGAGGAGCTGACCGAGGTCGACCTCCCGGCGGTGTTGACCGTCCAGACCGGACTCAACGAGCCGCGATACGCGAGCCTCCGCGGGATCCGGCAGGCGCAGCGCAAGGAGATCGCCGCGAAGGACCTCTCCGACCTCGGCCTGACCGCCGACGACGTCGAGAGCGCGCTGACGGTCACCTCGATGTACGAGCCAGAGAGCGAGTCCGACGCGGAGATGATCGAGGGCGACGCCGGGGAGTCCGCGGATCGCCTCGCTGAGGTCCTCCGCGAGAAGGGGGTGAGCGCGTGATGAGCGTGCTCGTCGCGGCGGAACACCGTCGCGGAGCGCTCCGCGACGTCTCGTACGAAGCGATCTCGGCCGGGCGGGAGCTCGCAGACGCGCGCGGCGTCGACCTCCACGTCGCCGTGATCGGCGGCGACGTCGACGGGTTCGCGGAGGACCTGAACCGCGACGGCGTCGACGCGATCCACACCGTCGCCGACGGCGAGGAGTTCGACCACAACGCCTACCAAGCGGCGCTCTCGCAGCTCGCCGACCGGATCGACGCCGGCTCGGTGGTGCTGCCGAACTCGGTCAACGGGCTCGACTACGCGCCCGCCCTCGCGGAGGCCCTCGGCGTCCCGATCGTGACCGACGCCGTCGGGATGGCGTACGACGACGGGCTCACCGTCACCCGCGAGATGTACGGCTCGAAGGTCGAGACGACCGTCGACGTCGCCGGCGACCGGTTCGTCCTCACGGTCCGCGGCGGCGAGTGGCCGCCCGCGGAGGGCGTCGGCGACGCGACGATCGAGGCGGCGGACGTCGACATCCCCGAGTCGGGGGCTCGCGTCACCGGCTTCGAGGAGGTCGGCGGCGGCGACGTCGACATCGCGGACGCGGAGGTGCTCGTCTCGGTCGGCCGCGGCATCGAGGAGGAGGAGAACATCGAGCTCATCGAGGACCTCGCGGACGCGCTCGGCGCGACGCTGTCCGCCTCCCGGCCGATCGTCGACAACGGCTGGCTGCCGAAGAACCGACAGGTCGGGCAGAGCGGGAAGGTCGTCACGCCGGACGTGTACATCGCGGTCGGCATCTCCGGCGCGGTCCAGCACGTCGCCGGGATGAAGGGGTCAGACACGATCGTCGCGATCAACACCGACCCGAACGCCCCCATCTTCGACATCGCCGACTACGGGATCGTCGGCGACCTCTTCGACGTGGTGCCCGAGCTCATCGACGAGTTCGCGTAACCGCGGCGCGGCCGGAGCGCCGCCGCGGCGCGCGTCCCGTTCTCGGTTCGTTTATCACCCCACCGACCGTCAGATCGGACAATGAGCGAGGCCGACGAGCAGGCGGCTGCGACCGCGACCGGGCGGGAGATCTGGATCGAGAAGTACCGGCCGCAGACGCTCGACGACGTCCACGGACAAGAGGAGATCGTCGAGCGCCTCCAGAGCTACATCGCACAGGACGACGTGCCGCACCTGCTGTTTTCCGGGCCGGCGGGTATCGGCAAGACGACCGCCGCCACCGCAATCGCCCGCGAGATCTACGGCGAGGACAACTGGCGCGGCAACTTCCTCGAACTGAACGCCTCCGACCAGCGCGGCATCGACGTGGTTCGGGACCGGATCAAGGGGTTCGCGCGCTCGTCGTTCGGCGGCGACTTCCGGATCGTGTTCCTCGACGAGGCGGACTCGCTCACCGACGACGCGCAGTCGGCGCTCCGCCGGACGATGGAGCAGTTCTCCGACAACACGCGCTTCATCCTCTCGTGTAACTACTCGTCGAAGATCATCGACCCGATCCAGTCGCGGTGTGCCGTCTTCCGCTTCTCGCCGCTCTCGGACGAGGCGGTGAGCGGGATGGTCCGCGAGATCGCGGCCGCGGAGGAGATCGAGGTGACCGACGCCGGCGTCGACGCCTTAGTGTACGCGGCCGACGGCGACATGCGCCGCGCGATCAACTCGCTTCAGGCGGCCGCGACGACCGGCGACGTCGTCGACGAGAAGGCGGTGTACGCCATCACGGCGACCGCGCGTCCGGAGGAGATCGAGTCGATGGTGACCGACGCGCTGAGCGGGGACTTCGCCCGGGCGCGGTCGACGCTCGACACGCTGCTCACGGAGACGGGGATGGCCGGCGGCGACGTGATCGACCAGCTCCACCGCTCCGTCTGGGAGTTCGACCTGAGCGAGCGCGAGGCGGTGCGGCTCATGGAGCGCATCGGCGAGGCCGACTACCGGATCGCCGAGGGCGCGAACGAGCAGGTCCAGCTGGAGTCGCTGCTCGCGGCGCTCTCGCTGGACGAGTAGCGAGAGGCCGGGTTCGAGTCTCCGGCCGCTCGTGTATGAGATGCCGACCGCCCGGCGACGGCGGACGCCTCCGAAGCCCCGGCCGCGAAGCGGCCTCGCAGGCGCGCGCCACCGCGGGGCACGCTTTTTAAATCACGCCGGCGCGGACTGTCGCTATGCTCGTCGTCGTCTCCGACACGCACGCACGCGAGGAATCGCGGCTACAGGGGCGGACCGCCTCCGCGGTCCGCGAGGCGGAGTTGGTGATCCACGCCGGCGACTTCTACCGCGAACCGGTGTTAGACGCCTTTCAGTCGGCCGCCGCCGGCCTCCGGGCGGTCTACGGCAACAACGACGACGCGGCGATCCGCGACCGGGTCCCCGAGGTGCGGACCGTCGAGTACGCCGGCGTCCGGTTCGCGGTCACGCACCGGCACCGCAGCGGCGACACCGGGCTCGTCATGCTCGGGCGGGGTCGCGACGCGGACGCCGTGATCTGCGGTCACAGCCACCGGCCCCGGTTCGACGACTCCGGCGGGCTCCCGATACTGAACCCCGGGAGCCATGCCCAACCGCGCGGGAATCGCCCGGCACACGCGGAACTGACTCCGGTCGAAGGCGAGGCCGGAGACGGTCTGGACGGGCGACTGGTGACGCCGGACGGAGAGGAGTTCGAGACGTTCCGAATCGGGGGCGGGAACGCCGAGTAACGGTACAACGGACCGAATCGAAGACGCGAGGACCGAGCGACGTCGCCGTCGCGTCGGCGGGGACCGATCGCGACACCCCGCGAGCGGCCGGGCCGACCGACGGTCGTGTCACGGTGGAGTGCCCGGGCGGCGCGGGCGCGGACGCCGGCGGTCGGTCGCGCTGGTCGGCCGGGGAGGGGTACCGGGCAGGGAGGGAGCGGTACGGGTCCGACCGGCCGGCGCGTCGGCCGGCTGTGTCGAGCGGGTGAGGGCCGAAGCGGGGGTCGCGATTACACGTAGTGCGGAGACCGACATATACGTGGCTGAGGCACAAAGACGCGCTTTAGCCACCGATCCGATCGCACGGAAGCGGGAGTCCCAGTCGGACGCGGGACCACCCGCTCGAAACTTATAACCGCGTGCCGACGGTTTCAGGCGTATGCTTCCGGTCCAACCGCTGTTCGTCCTGCTTTTACTGGGTCTTCTCGGGCTGTTCTTCTTCGGGTTCCTCCTCGTCCGACGCACGGTGAGGGGGTTGAACGAGGGGTACAACGACGGGCGGAACTGATGGTGTTCGTCACCGCCGCGACGCTGCTCGTCGCCGCCGCCGCCAGCCTCTTCATGGCGTGGTCGATCGGTGCCGGCTCCTCCGGGTCGACCCCGTTCGCGCCCGCCGTCGGGGCGAACGCTATCTCCGTGATGCGCGCCGGTCTGGTCGTCGGGGTCCTCGGGTTGCTCGGCGCGATACTCCAAGGCGCGAACGTGACGGAGGCGGTCGGGACCGAGCTGATCGGCGGCGTGACGCTCACCGCCGCGGCGGCCATCGTCGCGCTCGTCACGGCCGCGGCGCTGGTCGCGATGGGCGTCTTCGCGGGGTACCCGATCGCGACGGCGTTCACCGTGACCGGCGCGGTCGTCGGCGTCGGCCTCGCGATGGGCGGCGACCCGGCGTGGCCGAAGTACGCCGAGATCATGACGCTGTGGGTGCTCACGCCGTTCGTCGGCGGCGGCGTCGCCTACGGCGTCGCCCGGCTGCTCATCGGCGAGTCGCTCTCGGAGCGGCCGCTCACTGCCGCTCTCGCGGGCGTGGTGGGAGCGATCCTCGCGAACGTCGGGTTCGCGCTGCTCGGTCCCGCCGGCGAGCAGGCGTCGGTCGCGAGCGTCCTCGGGTCGGGGCTCGGGATCGGAGGGGCGGGGCCGCCCGCGGTGACCCTCGCGATCGCCGCGCTCGTCGCGGTCGCCGTGTACGCCGACCTCGGCCGCGATCGCGCGGGGGCCCAGCGGCGGTTCCTCCTCGCGATGGGCGGGCTCGTCGCCTTCTCGGCGGGGGGGTCGCAGGTCGGCCTCGCGATCGGTCCGCTCGTCCCGATATTCAGCGACGTGGGCGTCCCGCTGTGGGCGCTGCTCGTCGGCGGCGGCGTCGGACTGTTGGCCGGCTCGTGGACCGGCGCGCCGCGCATGATCAAGGCCATCTCGCAGGACTACGCCTCGATGGGCCCGCGGCGGTCGATCTCGGCGCTCATCCCCTCGTTCGCGATCGCGCAGACCGCCGTCGCCTTCGGGATCCCCGTCTCGTTCAACGAGATCATCGTCTCGGCGATCGTGGGCGCGGGCTACGCGGCGGGCGACGCGGGCGTGAGCCGTCGGAAGATGGGATACACGGTCCTCGCGTGGATCGGGTCGCTCGCGGGCGCGTTCACGCTCGGGTTCGGCCTCTACTCGGTCGTCGACTTCGTCGTGTGAAAGCGGCCGCCCGCTTCGTCGTGCGGAGGGCGAATTCGGTCGCCCCCGCGGGTCCCGCTGGCCGCGTCAGGCGCGCAGTTCCGGATACGTTGGCAGCCGAGCGGACCGGGCGCTGCCGTCGACGAACGGGAGGTCGACGGCGGTGGCCGGACGCTCCCCGCCGTCGACGCGGACGGTGACCCCGCCGAGGTCGGCGTCGAACGCGACGAGCGCCAGCGCGACCGGCACGTCCGTCGCGGGGCCGACCGCGGCCCGAGTCACCTCGCCGATCGCCTCGTCGCCGTCGAAGACGGCCGCGCCGGAGGCGGGGAGGGCGTCGTCGATCCCCTGCGGGTCCGCGTCCGGATCGACGTCGGCGACCGCCTCGGCGACGCCGTCGAGTTCGAGGCCGACGAGCCGGCGGCTCGGCTGCCCTTGGTTCTCTACGCGCGAGACGACCTCCTGGCCGACGTAACACCCCTTTTCGAAGTCGAGCGCGTTCCGCAGGCCGAGCACGTTCGGGACCGTCCCCGCCAGTTCGTACTCGAAGAGGGGCGTTCCGGCCTCGGTCGCGAGCGCGTCCCACGTCCGGTAGCCGAACGGCGCGGCGTTGAGCCCGCGGTTGATCAGGGTGTCGAACACGTCGCCCGCGTCGGCGGCGGCGCAGACGATCTCGTATCCCTCCTCGCCGAGGGGAGAGTCAGTCGCGATCACGGTGACGCCGGCGTCGACCATCGACCCGCGGACGAACGAGAGCGGCCCCTCGGGCGCGCCGGGGCCGCCGAGGACGGAGGCGACCTTCTCGGTCGACTTGGGGCCGTGGACGCCGAACACGCCGAACTCGTCGGAGACGTCGTCGATTTCGACGTCCTGGATGAACACTTTGCCCGCCCAGTCGTCGGCGACCGCCTCGGTCCGCTCCGGCGGGAGGAAGACGAGCAGTCGCTCGTCGGCGTTGTACACGTACATGTCCGTCTCGATCCCGCCCTGCGGGTCCAAGAGGAGGGCGTACGTCCCCTCGCCGTCTTCAGTGGGGACGCGGTTCGAGACGGCGTTGTCCACGAACTCGACGCGGTCGGTCCCCCTGACGGCGAGGACGCCGTACCCCATCTCGATCACGCCGGCGACGTTGCGGACCGCCTTGCCGACGCGGACGGGCTTCCCGTAGTGGTCGACCACCTCGCGGCCGCCGCGGTCGCGGTACACGGCGCCGTGCGCGTCGTGGGTGCCGGAGACGAGCGTCATGGTCGCACGGAGGCGATCGAGGGCCAAAAGGCCGCCGTCTCCGGCGGCTACAGTCCGAGACGGTCGCGGATCGCGTCGACGAGGCCCTCCGCGGGCTCGTCCTCCGGGGCGTCCGGGTCCGGGATCACCCGTTCGTGGGCGTACACGCGGACGCGCTCCTCGGTCTCGACGGTGATCAGCGAGTCCTCCTTCAGCGCCGAGAGCGCCTCCTCGACGGCGTCGATGTCCGCGTCGACGGCCGCGCGAAGTTCGAGGACCGTCATCCCCTCGTCGCCGCGGTCGACGAGCGCGTCGAGCAGCGCGACCTCGACGTCCGGCCGGTCGCGATATTCCGGCTTTGCGGCCATACCCGTCTCTTGTACGGGGCGGACTTTACGTCTACCGGCGAGAGCGGGAGGTCGAGAGTCGGCTCACCGGACGAGCCGAGAACAGGTGCCACAGAGGTTCTCCTCTTTCACGTCGACCTCGCGGACGGTCGGAGAAAAGGACATCACGCACTTGCTGTTGTCGCAGTGCTCCAAGCCGAGGGTGTGGCCGATCTCGTGGACGACCTCCTTGCGGACGCGGTCGCCGAAGACGTCGACCGCGGGCTTGGTGGAGACGCCGCCGTCGGAGGACGTGCGGAGCCGGTGCGTGGAGATGACGGAGCCGCTCCCGTTGAGGTACGCGAGGCCGAACACGTAGTTCCGGCGGCGGTAGTAGAGGTCCTCGGGCGTGATGCCGATGTTCTTCTCGCCGCCGCCGACCCGCGTGACCGTCTCGATGAGGTCCTCGGCGCGGTACTGGTCGCGGTCGGCGTCGAACGCGGTGTCGGGGATCGCTTGGTCGTCGTGGACCGTCACGTCACAGTCGTACACGGAACGCAGCGCACCGGAGGCCTCCCGTTTCACTCGGGGGGTGACCTCCCCGACCGGGACGATGTCCACGAGCATGAAACCGCTTTTGACCGCCGCGGTCATAAAGGCCGCGCCGTGGGACCACCACCGCCATCGGAGCGGGCGCTCGTCGACGCGCTCGACCCGTACGAGCGCCTGATCGAGGTCGGCGTCGGACGGCGACCGTCTGTCGCTCGGTCGCTCGCCGACCGGGGCCGCGAGGTCGTCGCGTTCGATGTCGCGGTGAGCGAGGCGGCGCGGGACGCGGCGACGGAGACGCGGACGCCGAGCGGCGGAACGCTCCGCGTGGTCGCCGCGGACGTGACGGCGCTCGCGACGGTCGACGACGGACGGGAGGTGCGGAGGGCGCTCGGGATCGGCGCGAGCGACGAGGTCGGCGGGGAGACCCCGAACGCGGCCGGTGGCGTCGACGCCGTGTACGCCCGGAACCTCCCCGCCGAGCTCCAGTCGGCGACCGTCGCCCTCGCCGAGCGCCTCGACGCCGCCTGCCTGTTCACCACGCTCGGGTTCGAGGAGCCGGTCGTCGGCGTGTCCCGCCGCGCGGCGGCGTCGGGAACCGTCGTGTACGTGGCGCGCTGACGGCCCCCTAGCGGTCGCCGTCGCCGCGTCGCTCGGACCGCCGACGGCGACCGCGAACCCGAACGTTCATTCCGCCGCCGGGCGGGGTAGCGGTATGCAGATCGACGCAGTGGTCCTCGACATCGACGGGGTGTTGGTCGACGTGGCGGACTCCTACCGTCGGGCGATCCTCGAGTCGGTCGACCGGGTCTGCGGTAAGCCGATCGACCGGGACGCGGTACAGGCGTTCAAGGACGCCGGCGGATTCAACAACGACTGGGAGCTGACGGACGCGGCGGCGCTGTTCGTGTTGGCCCGCCGCGAGGGGCTCCGGATGGACGTCGACGAGTTCACCGACCGCGTCGCCGAGATGGGGGGCGGGCTCGACGCCGCCAAGGAGGTCGTCGGCGACCTCCCGCGGGTCGCGCAGGCCCGCGTCCGCGACCAGTGGGACCGGGACGCGCTCCGCGAGACGTTTCAGGCGCTGTACCTCGGCGCGGAGCTGTACCGCGAGCTGGAGGGCGGCGAGCCGCCGTTCGAGGCGGACGGGTACATCCACGACGAGCCGACGCTCGTCGACCCCGAGACGATCGCCGACCTCACCGCGCGGTTCGACGTCGGCGTCCTCACCGGGCGGCCCGCGGCCGAGGCCGACATCGCGTTAGAGCGCGTCGGCCTCGACGTCCCCGAGGACCGGCGGTTCACGATGGACGACTGGGAGGAGGGGAAGCCGCACCCGCGAGCGCTCGTCGAACTCGCCGAGCGGGTCGACGCCGAGCGGGTCGCGTTCGCGGGCGACACCCTCGACGACGTGCTGACCGCGCGCAACGCCGACGAGGACGACGAGACGCGCGTCTACTACGGTGTCGGCGTCCTCACCGGCGGGCTCACCGGTGAGTCGGGGCGCGAGAAGTTCGCCGACGTCGGCGCGGACGCGGTCGTCGAGGACGTGAACGAGCTGGTCGGGCTGCTGGAGTAGGCGGCGACGTGTCACGGCGGCTCGGCCCTCGTTCGTCCCTCCCGTGCCGACCGCTCTCGGTCGCTTCGCGACGGCCCCACCGGCGATCGCGGAAATCGCCGCTATCCGAGACGCGTCGCCGCGGCTCCGGTCGTCAGAGACGCCACGTCCGCGGTTTTCAGCGTCTACGGACGCTTTCTCTCTAGTGTCCGGTGTCACGGGCACCGGCACGAACCCGGGCGACGGTGACAGTTTACACCCGTCCGGCCGCTACGACGGGTGATGAGTGACGCCAACGCGACGCAGCGGATGGAGGTCACCGGAGAGAGCGACGGCGAGTCGGCGTTCGTCGCCCGCGCCCGGGACCACGAGCTGGTGATGGACGACCCCGAGGCGATGGGCGGCGACGACGCGGGCGCGATGCCGATCGAGTACCTGCTCGCCGCCTGGAGCGGCTGTCTCGACGCGACGGTCCGCGCGACCGCGCCGGACTTCGACTTCGACGTCGAGAGCGTCGAGGTCGCGGTCGCCGGCGGGTTCGATCCCCGCAAACACCTCGGCCGCGACGAGGAACCGCGCGCCGGCTACCAGGGCGTCGAGGCGACCGTCGACGTCGACTTCGCGGACGAGGTCGACGACGACACGCTCGCCGAGTTCACCGCCGCGGTCGAGGAGCGGTGTCCGGTGAGCGACAACCTCGCGAACGAGACGGCGACCGACGTGACGCTCCAGCAGGAGTAGAAGGCCAGATACCACACGGAACCGGGAGGATCTGGAATGGGCCTTGCCGGATTCGAACCGGCGATCAACTCGTTATGAGCGAGTCGCTTTAACCAGACTAAGCTAAAGGCCCGCGTCGATCCCGAGTATACGAGCGACGTTCTTTACGTTACCGCATTACCCCGACTAGAGCTCGTCAAGGATCGTCTCAAGGCGGTACCCCGCGTGCCGGTTGGCGTTCGCTCGGTCGTTGTTCGCGGCCGGTTCGTACCTGATCGTGGTCGTCGTCGGGCCCGTTTCGTCGACCGTAATCAAGTAGATCTCTTCGGTTCTGATGTCCGGGTCCGCGAGATAATCGACCTTCCTCTCGTAGCCCGTTCGCTCGTATCCGTCGCTTTTTGTCCGTGCGCGTCGGGTCCGAAATTCCACCGCGACGTCGCGTTTGCTGTCGTACGCGGTCTCGACCTAGATTCCGTAGAACTCTCAGCCCAGTTTGACCACGAGGTCGCACCGTTCGAGGAGGGACACACGGTCCCTGTGTCGGTATCGAACAAAAAATGTAATTTCGAGCGGAGCAGTTCGGAAGGACGCCGAAGCCAGGACTCGAACCTGGGACCGCCTCGTTAACAGCGAGGCGCTCTACCAACTGAGCTACTTCGGCTCAGTCTCGGGTACTCGCGTCTTTTTGATAGGGCTTTCGTTTCCGCCCGACGGCGCGGAAGGGGGCGGGTCGAAACGCGGGACGGCGACGACGATCCGTCGCCTCGTCGCGCCGCCGATCCGACCGACACGTTTTCGGCCGAACCGCGAGACCGTTCGGTATGGACGATCTGGAGGCGGTGCTGTCGCGGGTCCGCGAGCGCGTCCTCCCGGAGCCGGAGGAACGGGAGCGGCTTCGGGCGGCGGCCGCGACGCTGACCGAGCGGACCCGCGAGGCGATCGCCGACCTCCCCGTCGACGCCGACGTGGTCCAGGTCGGGTCGACGGCGCGGGGCACGTGGGTCGCGGGCGACCGCGACATCGATCTGTTCGTCCGGTTCGACGCGGATCTCGGCCGCGCCGAACTGGAAGAGCACGGCCTTGCGGTCGGGCACGCGGTCCTCCCCGACGGCCACGAGGAGTACGCCGAACACCCGTACGTGAAGGGGAACTACGAGGGGTTCGACGTCGACCTCGTCCCCTGTCACGACGTGGAGACGGCGGGTGATCTGGTCTCCGCGGTCGACCGCACCCCGTTCCACGACGCGTACCTCTCCGCGCGGCTCGGCGACGACCTCGCGGCGGACGTGGTACTCGCCAAGGCGTTCCTCAAGGGGATCGGCGCGTACGGCAGCGACCTCCGCACCGAGGGCTTTTCGGGGTATCTCACGGAGCTGCTCGTGTTGGAACTCGGCGGGTTCGTCCCGCTCGTCGAGTCGGCGCGGAGCTGGCATCCCCCGATGGAGTTCGACCCCGAGGGGCACGCCGAGCGCACGTTCGACGACCCGCTCGTCGTCGTCGACCCCACGGACCCGACGCGGAACGTCGCGGCGGTCCTGTCGGCGACGAATCTCGCGCGCTTCCAGCACTACGCGCGCGAGCTGCTCGCAGCTCCGAGCGAGGATCGCTTCGAGCCGGGCGAGCCGGAGCCGCTCGGTCCCAAGGAGGTCCGCGCGCACCTCGACCGGCGGGGGACGACGCCGGTCGCGGTCGTCTTCGACGCTCCCGACGTGGTCGACGACCAGCTGTGGCCGCAGCTCCGCCGATCGCTGGACGGGATCGTCGGCGGGCTCAACGGGCACGGGTTCGACGTGCTCCGAGCGCGCGCCATGACCGACGCGGCGGGAGCGAAGGACGCCGGGGGGGCGAGCGACGTCGACAACGGAACCGAGCGCGGCGACGCCGGCGAGTCGACGCGGGCCGCCCTGTACGCGGAACTGGAGGTGACGGAGCGGCCGGCGGTCGCGCGTCACGAGGGGCCGCCGGTCGCGGTGCGGAAACACGCCGCGAGCTTCTACGAATCGTACGTCGACGACGTCGACCCGGACACCTACGGGCCGTTCATCGACGGGGATCGGTACGTCGTCGAGCGCGAGCGCGAGTTCGCCACCGTTCGGGAGTACCTAGAGAGCGACGCCGCGGGCGACGTGGCGCTCGGCGCGCGGGTGGAGCCGGCGTTCGACGACCGCGACGTGCTGGTCGGCGAGGCGGTCGCGACGCTCGCGCCCGCGTTCGGTCGGCCGCTCCGGGAGTTCTACGAGCCGCGACCGTGAGGCCGCCGAGAGGGGCTCCTCACGGAGACGGGGAGAGACGACCGCAACGGGGACACAGTCAGCGAGAGAGCCGGTCGAGAAGCCAGTATACCACCGCGGCGACGGCGACGACGACCAGCGCGACCGCCGAGAGGAGTCCGGCTGCGCGGGGGAAAGACAGCCAGAACGCGGCGTAGAAGGCGATCGCGAACGCGAACAGGCCGACGACGAGCAGTCCGCGCGAGGGGTTCTGCGCGGCGGCGACGAACCCGCGCTGGAGGATCGAGAGGTCGCCGAAGTCGGGGACGTCCTCTGGGACCGCGTCGTCCGCGGGACCCCCGGAGTCGGCCGGAGCGGTCGACTCGCCGTCGACGGAGCGGTCGGTGTCGGTCACGCACCCGCGTAGGGGCCGGGGGATCCTGTACCTGTCGCTTGCCCGGTGAGAGGCCGGTCAACGGCCGTGAACCCCGGTCAGACGGAGACCGCAGCGACGAGGTGCGAACCGAAGAGAAACGCCGCCAGCGCGGCCGTGAGGTTCGAAGCCGCAAGCGTTGCGGCGGCGCGGGGACCGGTCTCGCTCGCCGCCCGGACGGTCCCGACCGCGAACGACGAGAACGTCGTGAACGCGCCACAGAAGCCGACGCCGAACAGCAGCGTCGCCGTCGACCCGATCGGTGCGGCGGAGACGGCCCCGAGGGCGAGGCTCCCGAGGGTGTTGAGGGTGAGGACCGACCGACGTCCCTCGACGCGGAGCCCGACGGCGTGGCGGGCGGCGGCACCGAGCGCGCCGCCGCCGCCGACGAGCGCCGTCGCGAGGAGCGGCGAGGCGCTCATCGCCGGTACGACCCCCCGATCGCGAGCCCCAGCGCGGCCGCGGCGAATCCGGTCACGTAGCTGACGGCGACGTACCCCGCGCCGGCGACCGTCCCGAGCGCGACCGCGTCGGCGACGAACGTGCTGTACGTCGTGAACGAGGAGAGCGCGCCCGTCCCGACGAGCAGTCGGAGCCGGTCGCTCGACGCGCAAGTCAGCAGGACCCCGAGGGCGAACGAGCCGGCGACGTTCGCGGTCAGCGTCCCGACGCCGGCCGGGACGCCGCCGAGAAGGGCGAGCCGGCTACCGGACGCAGCGGCGAGTGCGCCATCGACCCCCACGTCGACGGCGTGTCTGGCGACCGCACCGAGGAAGCCCCCGGCCGCGACGAGGAGAAATCCGTAGGGCGTTCGTTCCATACGCCAGCGTATTTCCGGCGCGGCTTGTGCGTTCTGAACCCGTCACTGCGATTCGGCATCCGAGAGCCGACTCGCTCGCGGGCTCTCGCCCTCGTGAGGCGTTCGTCGTTCGCGGATCCGGACCGTGTGAGCGGTCTCCGTGGCGTCGTCGACGACGAGCGCCTCGCCGACGCCGTCGGGGAGTCGCGCGGCGAGGTCGCCGGCGAGGTACGTCGCCTCCGCCTCGGCTAACCTGTCGACGTCGCGCGCGGCCGTAAGCCGGTGAGAGACGAGGAGGTCGGACTGCGAGACGGCGACGCTCGGCAGCGCGGCCGGCCGCTGCGTCGCGCAGACGAGCGAGACGCCCGGCGCGCCCCCCCCCCGAGTGAGGAGCGTCCGGAGCGCGGATTCGGCCACTCCGTCGAAGAAGGCGTGCGCCTCGTCGACGAGCAGCCACGGGAGCCGTGAGAGACCGTCGGACGTTGCCCGACTGCCGGAGGCGGAGCGCGCCTCGCCGCCGCCGGCGATCCGGGCGTCGTAGAGTCCGCGGGCGACCGCGCGGACAACGGCCGCGGCGGCGGCGTCGGGGACTCCGGCGAGGTCGATGACCGCGGGAGCCCCGTCGGCCGCGAGGGACGCGACCGGCGGCGCGTCGGCGTCGAAGACCCCCCACGAGGTCGCCAGCCGGAGGTGGTTCGCGGCGGCGCGCCGGGTTTCCCTCGGCGCGTCGGCCGCGGCGACAGTCTCGCGGAGCGCCGCGATCGACGGCGAGGAGCTCGTCCCGCCCGCGGAGTCGCAGTCCGCCGCGTCTCCGGACCCGCCGTCGACCGCGTCGGCGACGACGCGCCAGACGAGGCTTCCGGGGCCGCTCGCCGGGTCGAGCCCGAGCAACTGCGGCCACGCGGACGGGGGTATCGAGGCGGGACGGACCGCGGGGTCGACGACGCGGCCGCCGGCGGCTTCGAGACCGCCGAAGACACCCATCGGATCGACGACGACCGGAGCGACGCCGTCGGCGGCGGCGAGCTCCTCCGCGAGGACGCCGAGGGTGTACGACTTCCCGGTGCCCCGCTTCCCGAAGACGACGCCCGCGTGCGGGCGGTCGAGGTCGACGCCGACCGCCGCGCCGGCGCTCCCGTCACGGGCGAGGAAGGAGCCGATCCGAGCGGTGTGAGGCGGGCGGTCGGCGTCGCGGTCGGTTCCGTCATCGCGGTCGGTCCCGTCGTCGTGGGCGGTCC
>NZ_AOJL01000012.1 GCF_000337035.1 Halorubrum coriense DSM 10284 | reverse complement strand
TGCCAGCCCGCTCAGAGATGTGTATAAGAGACAGGAATAAAAACGGTCGGGCGTCGGGGTCGGGCTCCGCGGCGTCGGGTTCGTCTCGTGATCGGTCCGTCACGCCGTCCGATTCGTCCGACTCTTTATAACCGATGCCGCGGGCAGGGCGGCGTATGTCCGATCGAACACACGACTCGCGTACCGCGAACCGCCGGACGTTCAGCACCGACACCCGCGCGATAGAGGGACTTCCGGTCCGGCTCGTCATCGCGCTCGTCGTCGGTGTCGCCAGCCTCAGCGTGATGATGGGAATGATCGGCGACATCGACGGCCTCGCCGCGACGGAGCTCGACGCGCAGCCGCAGCCGGAAGTGACGACGCCCGGCGACCAGTCGGTGGACGTCGCGGTCGTCGACCCCGACGGGTCCCGCGTCGCGGACGCGACGGTCATCGTTCGCGGCGGCTCGGCGCAGATCGACGGCGTCGCCACCGCGGAGACGAACGGCGAGGGAGTCGCGACCGTGGACGTCAGTCCGTCACTCGGGCCGAATCAGGCCGACGGGACACTCACGATAGACATCAAGCCGCCGGCGGAGGGCGACTACGTCGACGAGCGGGGGAACACGGAGGTGCTCGTCGTCGAGGAGTGACGCGACGCTCTCGGTCGCCGGGCCGTCAGAGGTGGTCGTCCCAGTCGATCCAGTCCTGTTCCCAGCCGTGCCGGCGGCGGCGCCCGCGCTCGGCGCGTTCGGCGTCCTCACGTCGAGTGCGGTTTCGTTCCATGCCGGGCTGTTCGCCGTCGACGAGCATGGGTTGGAGCCGCGCCGGTCCGTGCGTCTCGACCGTCTCGAACCCGGCCGGTGCCGGGTCGTCGTCCGCGTCGGCGTCCGACGCGGCGGTGACCTCTCGGACGGGGGTGGTCGTCGCAGAGCCGCCGACGGCGTCGGAATCCGGCGTAGACGACGGTTCGATCGCCGCGACCGTCTGAACGCCCGCGCCGCGCGGGTAGACGATCCGGCCGCCGGGCGCGAGCTGTTCGCGGAGGGGACGGGGCGGTTCGACGACGGCGGCTTCGAGGAGGATCCGGTCGTACGGCGCGTACGCCGGCAGTCCGTCGGCCCCGTCCGCGCGGTCGACGAGGACCGCCTCGTAGCCCGCGGCGTCGAGGTTCGACCGCGCGGCGGCGACGGCGGCGCGGTCGATGTCGACCGCGTGAACGCGGCGCGCGCCGGCGATCTCGGCGAGCATGGCGACCGAGTAGCCGATCCCCGCGCCGACGACGAGCACCGTGTCGCCCTCGTCGACGTCGAGCGCGGTGACCAGCCGGACCACCGTCGCGAGAGAGAGCGAGTGAGGGTCGTCCTCGTCGACGGCACCGCCGCGAGGCGAGTCGTCGACGAAGGGGTCGCGCGGGACGCGCTGAAGCGCGGTCAACACGGGGGGCTCGATCGGTTCGCCGATCTGGTGTTCGAGCCCCTCGATCATGTCCGCCCTGAGCGACGCGTCGTCCATGCGCGGTCTGGGGGCTCGGTCCTCTAAAACTGTGTGTTCGGCGGGCCGACTACCGCATCGGAACGAACTGTACGGCCCCGTGGTCCTCGCGGTCGATGCCGTCTGCTCTGACCGCGAGTCGGACGAGCCGCTGGCGACCGCCGTCCGCGACGGGGGCGACCACGCGACCGCCCGGTCCGACGCGGTCGACGATCGCGTCGGGAACCGCTTCGGGCGCTGCGCAGGTGAGGTACGCGGCGTCGAACGGGGCCTCGTCGGCGAACGCCTCCCGTCCGTCGCCGGCCGCGACGGTCACGTCGTATCCGAGGCGGTCGAGGCGGTCGCGGGCGGCGACGGCCAGTTCGGGAACCCGCTCGGCCGAGAAGACGTTCCCCGGCCCGACAATTTCGGCGACGACCGCGGCGTGATAGCCGCACCCGGTCCCCACTTCGAGGACGCGGTCGCCGCGCTCGACGTCGAGGAGGTCCGTCATCGTCGCGACCATGTGCGGCGCGCTGATCGTCTGGTTATGACCGATCGGGAGCGGTCGGTCGGCGTACGCCGACTCGCGATGCGCCTCGGGGACGAACTCGTGGCGGGGGACGGCCCCGATCGCCGACAGCGTCCGCTCGCTCGCGTCGAGCCGTCGCCGGAGCGCGCTCACGAGGTCGCGTCTTTCGGCCGCGCGGTCGCCGTCGTTCATACGAGTCGGTAGCACGGTGAGCGTGGAGAAAGCATCGGCCGGGAGGTGCGGGCCGGATCGGTCGGGTCAGTTCACGTCGATCCGGTGTCCCTCGTCGGCGTCGACCGCGTCGAGCGGGACCGTCACGGTGAGGACGCCGTGGCGGTACGTCGCGGTCGCGTCGTCGAGCCGCGCGGTCGTCGGGAGGTCGACGGTCCGAGTGACCGACTCGTGACGGCGCTCGCGTCGGAGGTACCGCCGGTCCGCGTCCTCGCGTTCCGCGTCGCGCTCGGCGGCGATGGTGAGTCGGTCTTCGCGGGCGCGAACGTCGATCTCGTCGCGGTCGAACCCTGGAAGGTCGGCCATCACGACGTACTCGTCGTCGTACTCGGCGACGTCGATGTCGGCGGTCCTGAGGTCGCGGCCCCAGGCCCGCTCGCCGGCGAAGGGGGTACGGCCGAGGAACTGCTCGATCTCGTCGAAGGGATTCGTCGTGTTCATACCGACGGAAAAGAGCCGTGAGGTATTAAATAGCGACTGACGCGTGCTATCTCGCGGCCGCGGCGGGGCGGTACCGGTCCCGGCGGCGGGACGGGGCTCAGTTGACGTCGATCGTGTGCCCGCGGTCGTCGTCGGGCGAGCGCTTGGGGAGCGTGACGGTGAGCACGCCGGCATCGAACGAAGCCGTCGCCGCGTCGGCCTCGATGGGTTCGGGGATCGGGACCCGCCGGGAGACGGAACTGAGCCGGCGCTCGCGGCGGTGGTAGCGAGCGCCGTCGTCGGTCTCGTCCCCTTCGTCTCCCCCATCTGCCCCGTCGCCCGCGGGCTCCTCGTCCGCGACGTGGAGTCCGGTCGACTCCTCGCGGGAGCCGGTGATCACGAGCGCGTCGTCGCGCAGTTCGACGTCGACGTCGTCGGCGTCGAACCCGGGTAGGTCGGCGAGGACGGTGATCGTCTCGTCGTCCTCGACCACGTCGACGTCGACGTCGCGAGCGCCCGGGAACCGCGGGACGTCGGGGCCGGTCCCCTCGAGCGTCCCGCCGAGTTCCTCGAACTCGCGGCCCATCCGTTCGAGCAGCTCTTCGATCTCGTCGAAGGGATCGAGTCGGGTCATACAGGTCAGGATTCGTGACGGAGCGTCTTGAACGTACTGCCGGAGCGGGCGGCTCGGGACGGTCCGGGGGACGGCCGACAGACACTATCGGCTGGGGGCCGTGGCGATCGTATGCGCCTGTTTTGGCACCGAGGTGACGCGCGAACGCGGGACAACGCCGGGCTGGCCGCCGCGGCTCGGGACGGTGAACTCGTACCGGTCTTCGTGTACGACGCCGACCTGCTCGGAACGGTCGGCGCGCGCCAGCGCGCGTTCTTCCTCCGCCACGTGAAGCGACTTGAGGAGCGGTACCGCGAACTGGGGAGCGACCTGGTCGTCCGCGCCGGCGACCCGGAGGAGGTGGTCGTCGACCTCGCCGCGGCGTACGACGCCGAGACGGTGTTCTACAACGAACACTACAGGCCGGCCCGCCGGAACCGGCAGCGTGCGGTCGAGGACGCGCTCGCGGGTGCGGGCGTCGACACGGACTCGCGGACCGACCTCGTGTTGGTCGACCCCGGGCGGCTGGAGGCGCGTTACCCGAGCCACGGCCAGTTCCACGGCGACTGGGAGGCCGTGCCGAAGCGCGGTCCGTACGCCGAGCCGGACGCGGACGCGCTGGCCGACGTGCGCGACGGGAAGACGGTCCCCGAGCCCGACGCGGACATCGAGCTCCCCGGCGCGGGGTACGGGGCCGCCCGCGAGCGGTTCGACGAGTTCCTCGACTACGGGATCACCTCGTACAACGACACCCGAGACGACCTCCCGAAGGCGGTCGAGGCCCCGACGCACGCGGTCTCGCGAATGTCGCCGTACCTCGCGACGGGGGCGATCGGGATCCGGGAGCTGTGGGCGGGCGCGAGCGACCGCTACGACGCCGTGACCGGCGGGGAGCGCCGCAACGTCGACAAGTACCGGTACGAGCTGTCGTGGCGCGAGCAGATGTACCATCTGCTGTACTACAACCCGGACCTGGCCGTGTCGAACTACAAGTCGTTCCCGAACGAGATCGCGTGGCGCGACGACGACGCGGCCTTCGAGGCGTGGACGCGCGGCGAGACCGGCTACCCGCTTGTCGACGCCGGGATGCGACAGCTGAACGAGGAGGGATACATTCACAACCGCCCGCGGCAGGTGGTCGCGAGCTTCCTGACGAAACACCTCCTGATCGACTGGCGGCGCGGCGCGCGCTACTTCACCAAGCAGCTGATCGACCACGACTACGCCTCGAACCACGGCGCGTGGCAGTGGACCGCTTCCACCGGGACCGACTCCGTCGACGTGCGCATCTTCGACCCGGTGAGCCAGATGTCGAAGTACGACGACGGCGCTCGCTTCGTGAAGGAGTACGTCCCGGAGCTGGCGGACGTGCCGGCCGGGAAGGTCGTCGACTGGCCGACCCTCTCGCGGGCGGAGCGCGAGGAGCTCGCTCCCGACTACGCGCACCCCATCGTCGACCGGAACGAGGGGTACGAGCGGGCCCAGCGCGTCTTCGAGGAGGCGCTCGGGAAGCGATAGCGGTCGCGGGCCGACGCGGGGGTACCGGCGTTCCGTAACCGAGTCCTTTTCGTGGGGCCCCGAGAACGGCTCCGCTATGTCCCCTGTCACGATCGACGACATCGAGGCCGCGGCCGAGCGGCTCGCCGGCACCGACATCGTCCAGCGTACGCCCGTCGAGCGGAGTCGGTCGCTGAGCGAGCGGTGCGGCGCTGACGTCCGGCTGAAGATGGAACACCTCCAGCGCACCGGCTCCTTCAAGACGCGCGGTGCGTACAACGCGATCTCGCGGGCGGGTGACCGCGGCGGGGCGGGACCCGACGAGCCGGCGATCGAGCGCGTCGTGGCCGCGAGCGCGGGCAACCACGCGCAGGGGGTGGCGCTCGCGGCGGCGGACGCCGGGATCGACGCGACGATCGTGATGCCGGAGTCCGCGCCGGCGGCGAAGATCGAGGCGACCCGCAGTTACGGGGCCGAGGTCGTGCTCCGCGGGAACGCGTTCCCCGAGGCGATGGCGCACGCCCGGACGCTGACCGACGACCCCGGGACGCGGTTCGTCCACGCGTTCGACGACCCGAACGTGGTCGCCGGGCAGGGGACGCTCGGGCTGGAGGTGCTCGACCAGGTCTCGGACGTCGACACCGTCCTCGTCCCGGTCGGCGGCGGCGGCCTCGCGGGCGGCGTCGCGACCGCGGTCAAGGCGCGGTCGCCCGAGACGCGGGTCGTCGGCGTTCAGACCGAGGGCGCGTCGACGCTCGCGGAGAGCCTCGCGGCCGGCGAGCTCGTGACGCGCGACGAGCCCGACACCATCGCGGACGGGATCGCGACCGGCGGCCTGAGCGACCTCACGTTCGGCCTCCTGAGCGAGCACCTCGACGGCGTGGTGGTCGTGAGCGACGACGACGTGGCGAGCGCGATCCTCCTGCTCTTGGAGCGCGCGAAGCAGATGGTCGAGGGCGCGGGCGCGACCGCCGCGGCCGCCCTGCTGAACGACGACGCGCTCGACGCTCTCGACCTCGCCGGCGAGACCGTCGTCCCGCTGCTCTGTGGCGGGAACATCGACGTGACGACGCTGAAGGAGGTGGTGACCCACGCCCTCGTCGACCGCGACCAGCTGATCGAGCTCTCCGTCCGGATCGATGACACGCCCGGGACGATGGGCGAGATCAGCACGCTGATCGGCGCGGAGCGCGCGAACATCCGGACCGTGCGCCACGAGCGCAGCCGACCGGACCTCCCCGTCGGCGACGCCGACCTCGTGTTCGAGGTGGAGACGAACGGGCCGGCGCACGTCGACCGCGTCCTGAACGCGGTGCGCGAGGCGGGGTACGCGGTGGAGTGGACGACGCAGGAGGCGTGAGCGGGGAGGTCGGTTTCTCGAAAGAGAACTGCGTGGCGCGCGCCTCCGAGCGTCCGCAGGGCGCGAGGAGCGCGCGCGAGGGAGTCGGCCGACCGGAGCGAAGCGGAGGGAGGCCGACGAGGCTGGGGAGGTGTGAGGTGCTGTGCGTTTGGGGTGGGACTCAAAGGGGCAGTCGCGAGGACGAAGCATACCGACGCAAGGACCGCAGGGAGCGAACGGAGTGAGCGACTGAGGACTACAGCGAGGTGCGCGAGTCCTCGCCGACTGGGGCTTTGGCGGTGTTCACCGGTACTTGGTAGCTACCCGCGTACAGCCGAGCGACTGGGGCTTTGGCGGTGTCCGTCGCCGATCTGCCAACAGCGTTCATAGCCGATCCGACGACGGCGTCCGCGACCGACCCGCCATCCACACCGACTCGTGATCGAATCGGAGGCGATCTGACGTGATCCGACGATTTGAAACGCTCACTCCGGCAACGGCCTCGTAATGAGTCTCGTCGTTACCGACACCCTAGGAGACGAGCGCGTCGAGTTCACGGCCGACGGCGACGTCACGCTGTACGTCTGCGGCCTGACGGTGTCGGACGACCCGCACCTCGGCCACGCCCGCCTGTGGTTCCACGCGGACGTGCTCCACCGGTGGCTCGACCACCTCGGCTACGACGTGCGCCACGTCGAGAACGTCACCGACGTCAACGAGAAGATCACGGCCCGCGTCGGCGAGCGCGAGGGTTGGGCGGCCGAGCGCGACGTGGCCGAGACGTTCACGGCGACCGTCTTCGACGCGATGCGCGGCCTGAACCTCAAGCGCGCCGAGGTGTACCCCCGCGTCACCGAACACGTGCCGGAGATCGTCGACCTCGTCGAGACGCTGATCGAGAAGGGGTACGCATACGAGTCGAACGGCTCCGTCTACTTCGACGTGACCGCCTTCGAGGAGTACGGCAAGCTCTCGAATCAGGAGGTCGACGCGCTCGAAGCGCAGGGCGAACCCGACGAGCGGTCGGAGAAGCGGAACCCGGCCGACTTCGCGCTGTGGAAGGCCGACGGCGTGAGCGAGGCCGCCGCGCGCGAACACGCGAAACACGACCACGGCGCGGAGACGCCCGACGGCGAGACGTGGGAATCGCCGTGGGGCGAGGGCCGTCCCGGGTGGCACGTCGAGTGCTCGGCGATGTCGACGACGCACCTCGGCGACACCCTCGACGTCCACATGGGCGGGCGCGACCTCGTCTTCCCCCATCACGAGAACGAGATCGCGCAGTCGGAGGCGGCCACGGGCGAGGCGTTCGCGCGCCACTGGCTCCACGTCGGCCTGTTGGAGATGGACGGCGAGAAGATGTCCTCGTCGATCGGCAACTTCTGGACCGTGCCGGACGCCTTGGACGAACTCGGCGTCAACGTCGTCCGCACCTTCTACGCCGGCGCGGCCTACCGCTCCGAGCAGGCGCTCACCGAGGAGACGATCGCGGAGGCCGAGGAGCGCTGGGAGCGGCTCTCGCGCACCTACGACCGCGCCGTCGCGGCGCTCGACTCGACCGACGCCCGCGCGAAGGCCGAAGACGACGACCTCCGCGGCGCGGTCGACGAGGCGCGGGACGACTTCGCCGCCGCGATGAACGACGACCTCAACCTCCGGGAGGCGACCGCGGCCCTTCTGGACCTCACCGACGCGGTGAACCGGCACGTGGACGCGGTCGACGAGGCTCGGGACGACGACGCGGGTGGTGACGGGAGCGCGGACGGCGACGGGAGCACGGGCGGCGACGCCGCCTACGACTACCGCGGGCTCCGCGAGGCCGTCGAGGCGTTCGAGGCGCTCGGCGGCGACGTGTTGGGACTCCAGTTCGAGTCGACGAGCGACGGCGACGTCGACCTCGCCGGCGAGCTGGTCGAACTCGTGTTGGACGTGCGCGAGACGGAGCGCGAGGCCGGCAACTACGAGCGCGCGGACGATCTTCGCGACGCGCTCCGCGAGGTCGGCGTCGAGATCGAGGACGGCCCGGACGGCGCGACGTACCGGTTCGAGTAGGACGGAGATACGGCTTTCGCTGAAGTAGCCGAGGAAGCGGTGATAGTACCGAACATTCGGGAGTTTACTAGCGACTCGTCGTCAGCAGGGCCGCGGAGAACATCTCCAAAGCCCTAGCCGCGCAGTACCGGAGTCGAACCGTTCACTCCAGCACGTGTTCGGTGTCGTACGAGCCGAGCACCTTGACCCAGCCCTTGTCGGCGATGGCCTCGACGTCTCCGACCGCCTTCGCCATGTGATCCTCGTAGAGCCCGGCGTCCACGTCGAAGTGGAACAGGTAGTCGCCGAGTCGCTCGCCGCTCGGGCGCGACTCGATCCGCGAGAGGTTGAGGTTGCGGTCGGCGAACGCCTCCAGCAGTTCCAGCAGCAGGCCGGGGTAGTTCGCGTTCGGGTAGACGATCAGCGTGGTCTTCCCGCCGGCGTCGGCCCTGGCGGACGCGGGCGCGACGACGAGGAACCGGGTCGCGTTCGACGTGCGGTCTTGGATGTCCTCGGCGAGGATAGAGAGGTCGCTACCGGCGTTATCGGGGTGGCCGATCCCGGCGACGCGGGCGTCTTCGCGGGCGCGTTCGACGCCGCGGGCCGTGGAGGCGACCGCTTCGAGGCCGGCGTCCGGGTAGCTCGCCTCCAGCCAGTTGCGACACTGCGCGAGCGCCTGCGAGTGGCTCGCGACGACGTCGAACGCGTCGTCCTGCGCGAGGAGGGCGTGGCGGATGGGCGTGACGACCTCGCGGGTGACGGAGACGTCGTACTCCGCGAGCGCGTCGAGGCTCTCCGTGACGGAGCCCTCGATGCTGTTCTCGATGGGGACGACGCCGCGCTCGAACTCGCCGTCGGCGACGGCGTCGACGATGGCGGTGACCGATTCGCGGAACGACACCTCGGCGGCGACGGCGCGCGCGGCGCGGTGCGAGTACGTGCCGGCGGGGCCCAACGTGACGGCGTTCATTGCCCCACCGTTTCAGGGGAGCCGAGAAAAGCCTGCGGGGCGCGGCGATGTTTCCGGGCCCTTCGTCAGGCGCGCCCCTCGTGGCGGGTCACTCCTCGTCCGGCTCGGTCGGCACGCCGCCGAGGTTCCCGTCCTCGTCGAACAACTTGGCGCGGAGGAACCGGGTACGGTACCGGTTCGCGCCCTCCTTCGCGTCCGCCTCGCGGATCTCGTCGGTCCGGCCGTCGGCGACCGCGTCGATGATCGCCTCGACCTGCTCCTTCTCGCTCGGGGTCAGGTCGAACTCGTAGGTCCGCGGCTGCTCGCTCTCCAGCCGCGTCCACTTCCGCGCGGCCGACACCACCACGGAGCAGGGCTCCCGGCAGGGGAACACCCCGTCGCCGCCGTCGACGTCGAGGTCCGTCTCGTCGTCGTACTGCCACTCGCGGCGCTTGAGACACTGCGAGTCGTCGCAGCACGCCTCCGCGACCCAGTTGACGTGCTCGTACCCCTCGCCGCGGTCCCACGTCTTCACGACGCCGTAGATGCCCGACTGGCGCTCCATCGTCTCGCGCCAGTGGGTCACGTCGAGGTCCCCTTCCCGCTCGCGGTGCCAGTTTGCGACGGTCGCCGGGTAGATCGTCTCCACCGTCTCGTAGAGGTCGCGCGGGCTGAGGTCTGGGAAGACCCACCCTCCTGCCAGCGACAGGGCCGTCTTGAGCGGGCGGTACCGTCCCTTCTCGTCGAACGTGACCAAGCCGCGCGCGTCGAGCGGATCGTCGTAGACGTCGAGGTCATCGACCAGGACGCCGGCGTCGTCGACGTGGCGCACGTCGTAGCGGCGCTCCCCGCGGTCGGTGACCCTGGCCGTGACCCGCAGTTCGCCCCAGGCGCGCTCGATCCCCTCGGCGAGGGCCGCGTACCGGGTCGCGACGGTCTCGCCGTCCGCGTCCTCGATCCAGCGGAGGAACGCGCGGCGCGGGCCGAACTCGCCGACGACGCGCTCGAAGACGTACCAGTCGGTGACGGCCGCGGCGCGCTCCGCGAGCGCCTCGTGGAGGTCGCCCTCGGTCATCCCCGTCGGGCGGTCGCCGTCGGCGAGGACGTACTCGTCGGCCCCGCCGGCGGGCAGGTCCTCGTCGGTGCCCTCGGTACCGCGCGCGACGCTGAACCCTTCGAACCGGACCGGCTTCCCCGGCTCGCGGTCGGCGAGCGCGTCGAGGACCGCGTCGAACGCCTCGCTCGGGAGTTCGATCTCCGGGACTGCGGGCGCGTCGGGGTCGTCGGCGGACGCGTCGCCGTCGTCTGCGGGCTCGGCGGCGGCCGCGTCCGTCTCCGCGGGAGTCGGGTCGCTCACGGTCAGTCCCCCGTGGCGACGCGGGTCGTCTCGCGCACGTCGTCGAGCGCGGTCCCGAGGTCGGCACCGGCGTCGGCGGCGCGCTCTAAGACCACGTCGGCCATGAGCGGCTCCGTCCCCACCGCGCCCGCGTACCAGATTCGGGTGCCGTCGACCGTCTCGGGCACGTCGTACCCCTCGGTGTGGTCCTCACAGAGCCCCACGTCCTCCGGGATGTCCTCCTGCGTGTGGTAGCCGTCGGCGATGAACAGCGGGACGAGGACGACGTCGTCGCTCTCGAAGTGTTCGGGGAGGTCGTCGACCTCGGGGTCTTCGTCCATGTACAGCGCCTTCACCTCGTCGAAGCGGTCGCGCTCGGCGATCCGGTCGGCGTGGTACTCGATCGCCTTCGCGCTGTTCTCGTTGCGCTCGGTGCCGTGCCCGACGACCGCGAGGCCGAACCCCTCGCCCACGTCGGCGTCGTTCGTCACGGACTCGGCGCGGCGGACGATCACGTCGGTCATCGCGCGGTGGGTCCCGACCGGTCCGCAGTAGTGAACCTCCCGGTCGATGTCCTCGGCGACGAGCGTGGCCTGGTCCGCCGAGAGGCCGTCGGAGTCCCACTCCGAGACGTCCCAGCCGGCGAGCCGGAGCTCGCGGGGGATCACCTGTTCGGTGAAGTACCCCTCCGAGATGAACAGCGGGACGACGTACACCTCGTCGCCCTCGACGGTGCGGAGCACCTCTCGGAAGTGCGGCTCCTCCTTCCAGAACCCGGTGCGGACCTCGTCGAAGGCACCGGTGGCGCGGATCGTGTCGGCGTGGTCGTACGTCGGCGCGCTCGACTCGGGGTTGAGGTGCGAGCCGTGCGCGACGATGACGAGCGACTGCATACCCGTACTGGGGCCGCGCCGCTCTTAGGGACTTCGGAGGCTGCGGGGCGGCGAGAACGTGGCCGCGCCGAGGCCGCGGGACGGGCTGAAAGGCGACCGCCGTCGGACGCGAGTCAGTTCGGGTCGGCCGTCGGCACCGCGTCGAGCGACTCCTCGACGACCCGGACCGCGTCCGGACCGTCGCGCCGGCCGACGACGCAGACGAGCGCGTCCCCCGCGACCCCGGCGGCCGCGACCTCGACGTCCCGGACGGCCAGCCGGCGGAGCGTCGCCGCGAGCGCCGCGGCGTCGACGTCGCCCGTCGCGACGATGGCCGTGCGGTCGCCCTCCGGGACGAGCGCCGCGTCGCCGACGCGGAGGAGCGGCCCGCCGGCGTCGCCCTCGGCCGCGCCGTCGGCCGCCGAGAGCCCGACGCCGCTGCGCATCGAGACGCTCGCTACGCGCGTCTCCGTGGCGTACGCGGGCAGGTCTTCCCGGAAGCGGCGGAGGGCGGCCGCGACCGCGTCCGGATCGCCGTCGAGGACGGCGGCCTCGGCGAGCCACGCGGCCGCGGCGCTGTGGTTCAGGAGTCCGGCCCGCAGCGCATCGAAGACGAACGGGCGTGATCGAACGGCCTCGCGGGTGTCGGCTGCCAGCGACATGGCTCGACGTGCGGGCGTCCGCAGCAAGCCGATTTCGATCGCCGCGGGGCGAGGCGGGGCGGAGCGGTCGCAACGACGGTAGGAGATAGTCGCGACGACGACGGAGGTCAGTCGTCGTCCTCGGCGACGGTCGCGGACGGGACCGAGGGGCTGTTCGGCGCGCGGTCGGTCTCGTCGGCCGGCAGCGGCTCCTCGGACGCCGACAGCCACCGGACGAACCCGCCCATGGCGACGAGGCAGACGAGCGCGAACGGCGCGCCGGTCACGATCACCGACGACCGGAGCGCGGTCGCGCCGCCGACGACGACGAGGACGGAGGCGATAGCGCCCTGGAGGACGCCCCAGAACACGCGGTTCGCGCCCGACGGCTCCCGGCTCCCGCCGGTCGTGAGCATCCCGACCGCGAGCGTGGAGGAGTCGGCGGATGTGAGGAAGAACGTCGTCACCAACACGAGGAACAGCAGCTGCCACAGCTCGCCGCCGGGGAACGCCCCGAAGATGACGTAGCCGGAGACGCCGTCGCCGAACTCACCGACCGCGCCGAGGACGTCGACCGCACCGGACTCCTGAAGACGGATCGAGGTCCCGCCGACGACGGTGAACCACAGCGCCGAGACCGCCGTCATCGTGCCGAACGCGGTGGCGACGACCGACCGGATCGTGCGGCCACGAGAGATGCGCGCGAGGAACAGCCCGACGAACGGGGCCCACGCGATCCACCACGACCAGTAGAAAACGGTCCACGCGGCCGTCCACCCCGCGCCTCCCTCGACGCCGCTCCCGGTGAACAGGCTCATCTCGAAGAAGGAGGTCGCGTAGGTGCCGAGCGCCGCGACGCCGACGTTCAGCACGTCGGTCGTCGGTCCGGCGACGAGCGCGACGCCGAGCAGCAGCGTCATGATCGCGATGTTGAACACGGAGAGACGGCGGATGCCGCGGCTGACGCCGGCCACCAACGAGAGGGTGAACAGGACCGTAATCCCGACGATGACCGCGACGGTCTCCGCGTCGCCGAAGGCGATCCCGGTACGGAACGTGACGCCCGTCAGGAGCTGCGTGGCGATGAACCCGAGTCCGGTCGCGATGCCGCCGATGGTGGCGATGACCGCGAGCGTGTCGACCGTCCGGGCGACGACGCCGTCGAGCCGGTCGGAACCGAGCACGGGGTACAGCGCCGTCGACACCCGGAACGGGGCGTCGTGCCGGTAGGCGAAGTACGCGACCGGAATGCCGATCGCGAGGTACCCGCCCCAGGCGCTGACGCCGTAGTGGAAGACCGTGTACGCGACCGCGGGCACCGCCGCCGCGCTCGACTCCGCGGCCACCTCGCCCGCGAACAGCGGCGGGACGGTCTGGTAGTGTAACAGCGCCTCCACGGGGCCGAAGAAGACGATGCCGGCCGACAGCCCGGCCGAGAAGAACATCGCCACGTACGACGCCGTCCCGTACTCGGGGTCGCCCTCGCCGAGGCGGACGCGTCCGTAGCGACTGACGAGGAGGTAGCCGGCGGCCCCGACCAGCGCGAGCACCGTGCCGAGGTAGAGCCACGCGAGCCCCTGGCCGAACGTGACGAACGCCGCGTCGATCGCGGCGGCGGCCCCCTCCGTGTCGGCCGCCGTGTACGCGAGGAACGCGAACGTTGCCAGCGCGCCGGCGGCGAAGGGCACGGGATCGACCTCGGATCTGAACGAGCGTATCGACTCGACGACGGAGCGTCCATTCATAAACGAGTGGGTATCGATCAACAGGGCCTCAACCGGGTTAAACCTGTTTCCGAGCGCGTCTGCGTCCGTTTTCGTCCGCGTACCGCGGTCGGAAATCGACGGCGGACCGTCACCGTCGTCGGCCGCGCCGATCCGGCGATGTGCGAGCGGCAGAGATTCGTGTCGTCGGCCCGTATCCGCGGCCGTGAACCACGTCCCGAACGAGGCGCTGGCCGCGGTCGACGCGTTCGGCGAGGGGCACCTCCGCGGCGACCCGCCGCCGGTCCGCGAGCGGCTCCGGTCGGACCTCCGAGTCAGGATCGAGGCCGACGACGACGGCCGGACGGCGCGGTGTCGGTTCGAGACGGAGTACTCGCGGACGCCGCCTGTCCTCCGCGACCGGGATTCGTTCCTCGTCACGTACGTGGACGGCGTCGACGAGCGCCTCCGCGAGTGGGGGATCGAGCCCCCGCCGGCGTACGAGTACCGCGAGACGGTCGACGGCACGCACCGGTACGAGGGGACGCTGACGCTGCCGTGACAGCGCGGTCCCGAGGCGCGGCACCGCGGGCCGGAGTTTATGTCGCCGTCGACCGGACGGAACGGTGTGCTGCTCACGACCGCCTTCGTCTTCCACGTGCTCTCCGGCGCGCTGTGGACCGGCGCGACGCTGTACGTCGTCTACGCGACCCTTCCGCGAGCGGCCGACGGGACGCTCGGCCGCGAGGCGTTCGTCGACGCCGCGCACCGCCTCCTCATGGTCACGCGGTGGACCGGGGTGGTCCTCCCCGTCACCGGCGCGTACATGATCTGGCGACTGTACGCGCCCCTGGAAGCGCTCGCGACGACCCGCCGAGGGTGGGCCGTCCTCGCGATGCTGTCGCTGTGGGGCGTGATGAACGGGGTCGTCGAACTCGGCGTCCTCCGGATGCGCCGCGAGGTCGACCCGAACGTCGGGTGGGGTCGGTACATGGCCGAGGGGTTCCCGGTCGACCGGCTCGCCGGCGGCGCGAGCGTCCCCGGATCCGCCCGGTTGGCGTCTGTCGCCCGACCCTACCTGCTGGCGAGCAGCGTACTGGCCGTCCTACTGCTCGTCGACGCCGCCCTGTTGGCGGGCGGCGTGCCCGGCTAACCGAACCGCGATACGGATATATAAACGGCATCGGATCGGCTCGCTCGAAGCGAGAGAGATCAATGCTAACTCTCCGCACGAACTGAGTGCGAACGCCGCGATGTCGGGTGGTTTCTACGGGACGCCGTCGGCGTCACCCGTGTGCGTCCGGGCGTCGCTCAACGAGACATTTATATAGAATCACAATCAATCAAACGCTGTATGAGTCAGCGAATGCAGCAGGGTCAGCCGATGATCATCATGGGCGATGACGCCCAGCGCGTCCAAGACAAGGACGCACAGGAGTACAACATCTCCGCCGCGCGCGGCGTCGCCGAGTCCGTTCGGTCGACGCTCGGACCGAAGGGGATGGACAAGATGCTCGTCAACTCGATGGGCGACGTCACCATCACCAACGACGGGGTCACCATCCTCCAGGAGATGGACATCGACAACCCGACCGCCGAGATGGTCGTCGAGGTCGCCGAGACCCAGGAGGACGAGGCCGGCGACGGGACGACCAGCGCGGTCGCCATCGCGGGCGAGCTGCTGAAGAACGCCCAGGACCTCCTCGAACAGGACATCCACCCGACGGCGGTGATCAAGGGGTTCAACCTCGCGAGCGAGTACGCCCGCGAGCAGGTCGACGAGGTCGCGACGGCGGTCGACCCCGACGACACCGAGACGCTCCGGAACGTCGCCGAGACGTCCATGACCGGCAAGGGTGCCGAGCTCGACAAGGACGTGCTCGCCGACCTCGTCGTCCGCGCGGTACAGGGCGTCACGGTCGCGGCCGACGACGGCTCCCACGTGGTCGACCTGGCGAATCTGAACATCGAGACGCGCACCGGGCGCGCGGCGGGCGAGTCCCGCCTGCTCACCGGCGCGGCGATCGACAAGGACCCGGTCCACGACGACATGCCGACCGACTTCGAGTCGGCGAACGTCCTGCTCCTCAACGACCCGATCGAGGTCGAGGAGGCCGACGTCGACACCTCCGTCAACGTCGACTCCCCGGACCAGCTCCAGAAGTTCCTCGATCAAGAGGAGGAGCAGCTCCGCGAGAAGGTCGATCAGATCGTCGACTCCGGCGCCGACGTCGTCTTCTGCCAGAAGGGCATCGACGACCTCGCGCAGCACTACCTCGCGAAGGAGGGCGTGCTGGCGGTCCGCCGCACGAAGAAGTCCGACCTGACCTTCCTGAAGAACGTCCTCGGCGCGCCGATCGTCACCGACCTCGACTCCCTGACCGCGGACGACCTCGCGGTCGGCTCGGTCGAGCGCGACGACGACGAGGAGCTGTTCTACGTCGAGGGCGAGGACGCCCACGGCGTCACGCTCCTCCTGTACGGCACCACCGACCACGTGGTCGACGAGCTCGAACGCGGCATCCAGGACGCGCTCGACGTGGTCTCGACGACCGTCTCCGACGGCCGGACCCTGCCCGGCGGCGGCGCGGTCGAGGTCGAACTCGCGCGCCGGCTGCGCGACTACGCCGACTCCGTCGAGGGGCGCGAACAGCTCGCGGTCGAGGCGTTCGCTGACTCCCTCGAACTGATCCCGCGCGTGCTCGCCGAGAACGCGGGCCTCGACGCGATCGACCTGCTGGTCGACCTCCGCGCGGCCCACGAGACGGGCGACCGGAACGCCGGGCTCGACGTGTTCGCCGGCGAGGTCGTCGACACGGCCGAGGCGGGCGTCGTCGAGACGGCCCACGCGAAGGAGCAGGCGATCGCCTCCGCGGCTGAGGCGGCGAACCTGGTCCTGAAAATCGACGACATCATTTCGGCGGGCGACCTCTCGACCGCGGGCGGCGACGACGAGGGCGGTGCCCCCGGCGGCGGCATGGGCGGCATGGGCGGCATGGGCGGCGCGATGTGAAGTCGGCCGAAAGCTGATTTCACACGCCCCGTCACCGTCTCGCCTCACGAACGCTCCGTTTTCCCCCGTTTCGACACCCCACCAGCCGGAAGGCCGCCGAAGTCGGCGGGCGCGCATAGAGCTTCGCTCGCTCGCCTCTCCCTCGCCCGTGCGCGCCGCGCACATCGACGGCCGCACCTCTTTACGCGTCCGGGTCGTATGAGGGGGCGATGGCAGATCTAACGCTCTACGAGCTCGACGGCTGTCCGTACTGCGCGAAGGTGAGGACGAAGCTGGCCGACCTCGATCTGGAGTACGACTCGGTGAAGGTCCCGCGCTCGCACGGCGACCGCACGGAGGTCGAGGAGATATCCGGGCAGACCGGGGTCCCCGTCCTCGTCGACGAGGAGCACGGGGTCGAGGGAATGCCCGAGAGCGACGACATCGTCGAGTACCTCGACGAGACGTACGGCGGCGCGAGCTGACCCCCGAACGGGAGGCTATTTATCCGCCCGCGGCGAGGTGACCCGCGTGCGACTCGTACACCGCCCCGACGCGACGGGCGACCGGAGCGAGACCGTCCTCGCGAGCGACGTCGACGTCGCCCGGTCGACGCTCGAACAGGCCCGCGGGCTGATGTTCCGGCGGTCGATCCCCGGCGACTACGCGCTGGTGTTCCCCTTCGACGAGCCCGACACGCAGTGGCTCCACATGCTGTTCGTGCCGTTCGCGATCGACGCGGTGTGGCTCGTCGACGGGGAGGTGACGACGAAAAAGCGGCTCTCGCCGTTCGTCGGGCTCGGCCGCGGGGACGCCGACACCGTGATCGAACTCCCCGCGGGGGCGGCGGAGTCGGTGACGGCGGGCGACGAGCTGCGGCTGGTCGAGTGAGCCGACGACCGGCTTAGACTCCGTCCTCGAAGTCGTCGAGCGTGAACAGTTCCCCGTCGTCGGACGATGACCCCTCGGCGGCACGCAGCGACAGTTCGACGCGGCTGCCGCCGGCCTTGCTCTCGGCGATGTCGAGGCTCCCGCCCCCGGCGGTGACGATCCAGTTCACGTACCAGAGGCCGAGCCCGCTCGCGTGGTCGAGCGGCGTCTCTTCCCCGGTGAGCACGGCGCGCTCGGCCGGCGGGATCCCCGGACCGTCGTCGGCGACGACGAGCGAGACCCACGACTCGCTGGGCAGCTCCGCGGCCGAGACCCGGACCCGCGGCTCGTCGGCGTCGTTGTGTCGTATCGCGTTGTCGACGAGTTCGGAGACAGCTTCGGGGAGGAACGCGACCGCGGAGACGGCGAGCCCGTCGGGGACGCTGACGTCGACGGTGGCCCGAGCGCGGACCGTCTGATCGAGGGATTCGAAGGCCGCGTCGACCGCGGGCGCGAGCGCGATCGGTCGCGGCGAGGGGCGCTGGGAGAGCAGCCGCTCCACCTTCCGCGAGGTCTCGCCGAGGCGCAACAGCCGCTCTGCGGTGTCGACCACGCGTTCGAGTTCGGTGACGAGGTCGGGGTCGTCGACCGCCTTGATGGCCCGCCCGGTGAACCCGGTGACCACGTTGAGGTCGTTCCGGAAGTTGTGCCGCAACACGCGGGTCAACACCGCGAGCCGCTCCTCTCTCAGCGACGCTTCGGTGAGGTCCTCGCCGACGCCGACCGCGCCCACGACCCGGTCGCCGTCGGTCACCGGCCCGATCGAGAGGCGGTACGGGAGGCGCTCTCCGGAGCGGCTGAGCAGCCGCGCCTCGCAGGAGGCGGTCTCCCCGTCGCGGTACACCTGCGAGAGCGCCTCGCTGACCGCGTCTCGCGTCGCCTCGTCGAACAGCGACGTGAGCGCCCGCCCCGACAGCGACGCCGGCTCGTAACCCGAGTCGGCGGCTAACCGGTCGTTCCACCGCGAGAGCGTTCCCTCCTCGGTACAGCGGAACAGCGCGAGCGGGACGGTGTCGGCGAGCGCGTCGACGAGTCGGCGCTCCCCGTCGCGCTCGGCCTCGGCGGCGACGCGGGCGGTGGCGTCGGAGAGGCCGACGACGAGCCACTCGCTTCCGGCGATCGTCGCCGTGTGGAGCGCGACGTCGACCCGGAGTCCCGGGTCGCCGAGCCGGAGGTCCCACTCGAACCGCTCGACCGCCTCGTTCGCGCCGTTGGAACCGGCGGAGCCGGACGCGGACGCGGCGGCCGCGACGTCCGCGATCGGGTCGCCGGAGACGGCGGCGTCGGTCTCGCCGAGGTCCGGGAGGCCCATCAGCGTCAGCGTGCCGCGGTCGTGACCGACGAGGTCGGCCGCCGGCGCGTTCGCGGCGCGGACGGCCAGCGTGTCCGGATCGCAGGCGAGCGTCGGAGTCGGCACCGCCTCGACGAACGCCCGGAGGATGCCGGTCGCGGCGGCGTCGCCGCTCGACGGCGGTCGGTTGCCGCCCGACGAGTCCGCGTCGCGGTCACTCATCTGTCGGTAATCCAGACACTCCGCGCATATGTGTTTATGGATTTATGAATCGCGCCGGAGCCGAGGCGACGGGCGGCGCGACGCCGGTCAGTCCGCCTTGGCCTGCCAGTCGCGGACGGTGTCCGCGCCCACGCCGTCGACGTCGGCCGCGAGGTCGTCCGGGTCGGCGGATTTGAGCTCGTCGACGCCGTCGACGCCGGCGTCCTTCAGCTTCGCGGCGGTCTTCTCGCCGATCCCCTCGACGGCCTGGAGCTCCGACCCCTCTTGCCGGGCGGTGAACTCGCGGTAGTTACAGATCGGACAGCCGAGCTCCCACGGCTCGTCGCCGGAGTGGACCCGGAGGTGCGGGAGGTCGTGCTCCTCGCAGCGCTCGTCGGTGACCTCGATCTCGCCGCGGCGGGGGAGCGGCAGCGAGTAGTCGCAGTCCGGGTAGCGCGTACAGCCGACGAGCCGGGAGCCGGAACGGAGGCGCTTGATGGCGAGGTCTCCACCGTGTTCCGCTCCGCAGTCGGGACAGACGCCGATCACCTCGTCCTCCTGTTCGTCCGCCTCGTCGGCCTTACACTGCGGGCAGCCGTGGACGAACGTCTTGCGGCCGGCGAGCATCTTCACGTGGCGCAGGTCGTGGTCCTCGCAGGTCTCGTCTAAGAGGAGCGGCTTGCCGGTGGAGGGGAGCGGCAGCGTGTACTCGCAGTCCGGGTAGCCGTCGCAGCCGACGAAGTACGACCCCTGTCGCGACTTCCGGACGAGGAGGTCCGAGCCGCACTCGGGACACGGCCCGAGCGTCTTGTCCGCCTTCAGCGACGTCTGGAGGTGGTCGCCGACGGCCTCGCGGGAGTCGGTGAGGTCGTCGAACACGCGCGAGAGCAGCTCGCGGGAGGCCTCGGTCACCTCGTCGTACGCCTTCTCGCCGGCCGCGATAGCCGCCATGTCCTGTTCGAGCTGGGCGGTCATCTCCTCGCTCACGATCCGGTCGGCGAACTCCTCGGCGGCCTCGACGACCGCCTCGGCGAGCCGCGTCGGGCGTGGCGGGTCGCTCTCGACGTAGTTGCGGTCGTACAGTTTCTCGATCGTCCGGTGGCGGGTCGCCTTCGTCCCGAGCTGCCGCTTCTCCATCTCCTCGATGAGCCGGGACTGCCCGTACCGCCGCGGGGGTTGGGTCTCCTTCGCCTCGGTGGTTCGGCCGGACAGCGCCAGCGTCTCGCCGACCTCGACGTCCGGGACGATCCGCTCGTCGCTGGAGCGGTACGGGTACACCTCGTGGTAGCCGGCCTCCAGCAGCCGCTTCCCGTTGGCCTTCAGCCGCAGCCCGCCGTCGGCGGCGAGGTCGGCCGGCTTCGCCGCGTCCTCGGAGTCGCGGAGCGCGGCGAGCCCGTCGGCGCGCTCCGCGATGGGTGTCGCCTCGCCGTTCGCGAGCGCGACCACGCGCAGCCGCTCCCAGGTGGCGGGGTCGGCGCAGGTCGCGAGGAACCGGCGGACGATCAGCTCGTACACCTCCCACTCGTCGTCGGAGAGGTCGGCGGCGGCGGGGAGCTCGCCGGTTGGATGGATCGGCGGGTGGTCCGTGGTCTCCTCGTCGCCCTCGGTCGGCTCGATCTCGCGGTCGTCGTCGAGCAGGCTCGCGGCGTCTTTCCCGAACGTCGAGGCCGCGGAGAGTTCTTCGATCAGCTCCTCGGGCTCCAAGTCCTCGGGATACACCGTGTTGTCGGTCCGCGGATAGGTGACGTAGCCGGCGGTGTAGAGGTCCTCGGCGAGCGACATGGCGCGCTGGGCGGAGTGGCCGAGCGACCCCGCCGCGCGGATGAACGCGGTGGTGTTGAACGGCGTCGGCGGGTCGTCGGTCTGCGTCCGCCGGGTGACGTCGTCGACGGTCGCCCCGTCGGCCGCGTCGAGCGCCTCCGTGAGCGCGTCGGCGACCGCCTCGTCCCAGACGCGCTCGCGCTCGTTGCCCTCGTCGTTCAGGTAGAAGTAGCGCGCCTCGAACGGGTCGCCGCTCGACTTCGCCAGCTCGCCCGTCAGCTCCCAGTACGACTCGGGGTCGAACGCCTCGATCTCCCGCTCGCGGTCGACGATGAGCTTGAGCGTCGGGCCTTGGACCCGGCCGACGGAGATGAAGTCGTCGCCGAGCTGGCGCGCGGACAGCGAGAGGAACCGGGTGAGCGCCGCGCCCCAGGTGAGGTCGATGGTCTGTCGCGCCTCGCCCGCGGCCGCCAGCTCGAAGTCGAGGTCGTCGGGGTTCGCGAACGCCTCCCGAACCTCGTTCTCCGTGATCGAGGAGAAGCGGACGCGGTCGACGGGGACGTCCTCGTTCACCTCGCGGACCAGCTCGTACGCCTCCTTACCGATGAGCTCGCCTTCGCGGTCGTAGTCGGTCGCGATGACGACCCGGGAGGCGTTGCGGGCGAGCCGGCGCAGCGCGGCGACGATCCCCTCCTGCGTCGGGGTCTTCGTGACGGGCGCGTCGATGAGCTCGACCGGCTCCACGTCGCGCCAGTCGTTGTACTCGGCGGGGAAGTCGACGCCGACGACGTGACCCGACAGGCCGATACACCGCTTGCCGCCCCACTCGTAGACGTTGACGTCGTTCATCCGCTCCGCGGTCGCGGACTCGCCGCTCAGGATGTCGGCGATGCGCCGCGCCGCGTTGTCTTTCTCCGTGATGATCAGTTCGGGGCCGCGACTCATTGCGGCGAGATAGGCCGCACCTCGGTCTAAAGCTTTCGCGACGGAGAATCACCGGCAGGCGCGGGGTCGAACGAGCGGTGAGGAGGGACCCGAAGGCGGCCGGTCACCGGGCCGCGTCGTCGGACTCGGCGAGGAACTCCGCGTCTGTCGCCTCCCGGTACGGTTCCGGCGGTTCGTCGTCCGCGTCGAGTTCGCGCCGTGCGAGGTGGTTCTCGAGTTGGCGGCGCTTGTTCCTCCCTTTCCGCTCGCGGCCCGATTTCGTGTCTGGCATCGTCACCCGTGTCAACAGTACCCACACATATGAATCTTGTGTCGGTGTGCGGACGGGTCCGGGACGAGCAAATCGGGCTCGATCAGGGCAGATCCGGCCGACTGCGGCGGTGTATACCCCGAAGACCCGGAAGCGACCGCGATCGCTTTTCGGAGAACGATGCGGTGGCGCGTGCCTGCGAGCGGCCGCCCCCGGCGGCCGAGAAGCAGCGCGCGAGGGAGTCAGTCGCCCGGAGCGACGCGAAGGGCGACTGACGAGGGTGGGGAGGCGTGAGGTGCGGCTGCGGTGCGGGGCGGAGCTCGCGGCTGGGGCTTTGGTGATGTTTGACGCCGTCTGTGGTCGGTCATGTTCAGAGGAGGCGGCTTCTGACCGGAAGGCGGTCGACACGGGCGACTCACGAATCGTTCGGCCGGGGGTTACGGATCGATGTGATGGACTGCGTCGGGGGACAGGAGCCGGTCAGTATAGTAGCCGTTAGAAATAATTACTCACTTTTGGAATCGAAAGCTGTTCAAGAGCGGTGTCGATCGCGGTTGTAAGCTCGTCGAGTGANTATAGTAGCCGTTAGAAATAATTACTCACTTTTGGAATCGAAAGCTGTTCAAGAGCGGTGTCGATCGCGGTTGTAAGCTCGTCGAGTGAGTCGAAGAAGCGGTTGCTGAGTGCTGCTTGGAGCTGTCTCCAGCATTCCTCGACAGGGTTCAGCTCCGGCGAATACGACGGGAGTGTCACAAATGCGAGGTCGTCACGGGCCGCGAGGTCCGTGACGGCCGATGCTTGAAAATACGGTGCGCCATCAAGAACGACTATTAGATCATCTTCGAATTCATTACATAATGCTAAAATGAAATGTTTTGCGTGATCAGCAGTAATATACTCCGTGATCCGAGAGAAAAAGCGCTCACCATCCTCGGTGATCGCGCCCAACAAGCACGTCCAGTCCCGTTGACCGGATAATTTGACGGAAGGCCGCGTGCCGCGCGGAAACCACGCGGCACGCGGCTCGACTTGCACAGATTTCTTGGTTTGATCGATACAGACTACTGTGGCGTCCATTTCCCGTCGCTTTTTTTGATCTCGTCGTGAAACGCTTCTTGATCGTTTTCGTCGGATTCAGCGGCTGAACGGCGTGGCTTTTGATAACTCAATCCCGCCTCTTTCAGTAGCCGCCGACAGCTTGGGATTGAGTACTCGACGTCGTACGTTTCTTCAAGATATTCTTTGACAAGCGCCGGCGTCCACGCCGGCGCGTCAAAGCCGATCTCTTGTGGTGATTCGTGGACTGTGTGTTCAAACTCTTGTTGCTGTTTTTCTGAGAGTTTTCGCTTTCGGCCAGATCGATGAGCATCAATAACGGCCTGTTCAAGCGGCTTGTCAGTATCGAGTCGGTTGAGCCAACTGTAGATCGTTCGTCGACCGGTGTCGTGCCACTCGGCAAGTTCAGTCTGCGTGACGCCGTTTTTGTACGCGATCGCAGCTAACAACCGTTGTGTCGGCTTGTTTCCGTCGACGTTGTCAAGCGCGTCTTGGAGTTCTTCGACGGAGATCTCGTCGAGATGATCCATTAGGTACTGTACAATCTGCCGTGCGGAAAGTTCTAACGGCTACTATAGNTCTTGGAGTTCTTCGACGGAGATCTCGTCGAGATGATCCATTAGGTACTGTACAATCTGCCGTGCGGAAAGTTCTAACGGCTACTATAGGTAATACGACCCATCCGTTCGGGAGAACGCGAACCTCGCCTCGGTGAAGCACCTGCTCCTGCTCGAAATCGCCGTACACGGTCGCGTCTTGGTAATCGATCAGATGGTTATCCGAAATTTCGTCCGGTGCGATGACCATACACCGTGAGCAGTTGCCTCGTTGATAGTTCTTTGTCGATCTGAGAAACGACCGCTTGGCGTTCTCCGACAGCGCAGTGGCTCGTCGCTGCCGCTCCTCGCTCGTAGTCGGCGTCGACAGAACGCCAAGAGAGGGATTTGAACTCCAGTCGTTCCGCTCGCTGCGCTCGCTTCACTCCCTAGTTCAAATCCCTCAGTCTCGGTTTTCGACGAACGGCTCGCTCCGCTCGCCGTGTCGTTCGTCGAAAACGCCAGGAGAGGGATTTGAACCCCCGATCCCGGATGGGAACACGCTTTCCAGGCGTGCGCCTTACCACTCGGCCATCCTGGCTCATCCGGTGATACTCCGGTGCGACTGTTAAGTCCTTCTTTTCGCTCGCAGTCGCGCCTCGGCGAGGTAGGAGAGACCGGCCGACGCGACCGCGACGGCGACCGCGACGGACACCGTCCCGCCGAGACCGACCGGCAGCGACCCGGGACCGACGAGCCGGTACCCCTGCGCGAGCGCGAGGAAGGCGAACCCGCCGACGGCACCCCACAGCGCCGCGGACCGCGCTCTGACGCGGGGCGTGGCCGGCGCGCCGACCGCGCGGCCGCCGCCGTCGGAGCCGGGCGCGTCGTCCGAGTCGGTCCCGGCGTCGGGTCCGCCCTCGCCGTCGCCCATCTACTCGACGACGGCGACCGCCTCGATCTCGACGCCGACCCCCTTGGGGAGCGCGCCCGCCTCGACCGCGGAGCGGGCCGGGGGCGACTCGTCGAAGTAGCCGGCGTACGTCTCGTTCATCTCGTCGAAGTCGTCCATATCGGCGAGGAACACCGTCGTCTTGAGCACGTCCTCGGGGGCCGCGCCGGCCTCCTCCAGCACCGCGAGGAGGTTGTCGAGCGCCCGCTCTGTCTGGACCGCGATCGGCGCGTCGTCGAGGAGTTCGCCGTCGGGCGTCAGCGGGATCTGCCCGGCCGTGAACACGAGGTCGCCGTCGGTCGTCGCCTGACTGTACGCGCCCACCGCCGCCGGTGCGTCGTCCGTGTGAATGGTCTCCTTCATGCGGACGGCCATTCGACCGGCGGCCTCAAGAGTACTCTGGAGCGGACCGGCCGAACGCGGGCGAGAGGGTCACCGTCAGACACAAGCGGCTGGAGTGGTAACACGACACATATGACGGGAGACCAGCTCCTGCCGCTCGCCGCGATCTTCGTCGGCGTGGCGGCGCTCAACCTCGCGGTGACGTGGCTGCTCGTCCGGCGGAACCGCGACCCCGCGGAGCTGTTCGGCTCGGTCGCGACCCGGTCGTCGGACGCGGACGGCGACGTGGAGGGCGTCGGGCCGGCGCTCGCGGTCGACCGGGACCCTGAGCCCGACGGAGCGGACGAGACGGACGGCGAGGACGGCCCGCCGCCGCTCGACGCCGACGGGGAGACGGTCGTCTGCCGGCACTGCGGGGCCGAGAACCGCGCCGGGTACCGGTACTGCCGCTGGTGCGCGCAGTCGGGGTTCGTCGACGAGGACGGCGGCGTCACCGCGGGGACCGCGATGGCCGACCGGTCGCTGTGAGCGCGACCCGGGGAGACCGTCAAGCGGCGTCGATCTGACAGCCGGCGGCGTAGTCGATCCCGTCGATGGTGTCGATGCCGTCGTCGCCGCAGACCGGGCAGTCGGGGTTGCGCGCGTACGGCACGGTCTCGAAGGAGAGGTCCATCGCGTCGTAAAACAGCATGCGACCGACGAGCGGTTCGCCCGCGCCGATGAGCAGTTTCACCGCCTCCGTCGCCTGGAGGCAGCCGACTGTCCCGGGGAGGACGCCGAGGACGCCGGTGCTGGCGCAGTCCGGCACCGTTCCGGGCTCCGGCGGTTCGGGGAACAGGCAGCGGTAGCACGGGCCCTCGGGCGAGAGCGTCGTCACCTGTCCCTCGAACTTGTAGATGGCTCCGTGCGAGACCGGGACCCCCTCGATGCGGGCGGCGTCGTTCACCACGTAGCGGGTGGCGAAGTTGTCCGAGCAGTCGACGACCACGTCGTGGGCCGCGATCAGCTCGCGGGCGTTGCTCGCGTCGAGCCGCAGTTCGTGGCGCTCGACGTCGACGTCGGGGTTGAGGTCCGCGACGAAGTCGGCGGCGGAGTCGACCTTCGTGCGCCCCACGTCGCCGTCGCCGTGGATCACCTGTCGCTGGAGGTTCGAGCGCTCGACGACGTCGTCGTCGACGATGCCGAGCGTTCCGACGCCCGCGGCGGCGAGGTACTGGATCGCCGGCGCGCCGAGCCCGCCCGCGCCGACGACGAGGACGCGGGCGTCGAGCAGCCGCTTTTGCCCCTCCGGACCGACATCGTCCAAGATGACGTGTCTGGAGTAGCGGTCGAGCTGGGTCGCGTCGAGGGAGAGACTCATGACTCCGACCAGTGCCGGCGCGGATATAATCGTGTTCCCGACGGCGGCCGGGACTCTCCCCGACCGACGCTCACTCCGCCGACGCGGCCACGGCGTCGGTCATCCAGCAGTCGTCGACGCCGCCGAGCGAGCCGTCGGTGGTGGCGCTCCCGCCGCCGACCCGGACGAGCCGGAACTCGTAGCGCCCGGTCACGGTGCCGTTCTCGCGCGTGACGACCTCGACCGCGGCGGTCCCGTCGGCGATCTCCGGGACCGAGTACTGCGCGGTGTCGTACGTGAGCATCGGCCCGTACCGGGCCGTCTCGAACAGTTCGACGTACTCGCCGACGGAGCCGACGACCTGCCTGTTCTGCGGCGACGCGAACGCGCGAAGGGTCCGGATGCCGTCGTTCGTCTCGTTGTCGTTGTACCGGAGCGCGTTCATCTGGATCTGGACGACCTGAAGCGCGGACCGCTCGCAGGTGGGAGACAGCGCCGTGTTCCGCGCGGCCTCGCCGGTGAGGTCGCCGTCGGCGACCGACACGGTGTTCCCGCCGTCGCCGTCCGCGGAGCCCGCTCCGCTCGCGTCGCCGCCGTCGTCCGTCGGCCCGTCCGCGTCCGAGTCCGCCGACGGCGAGTCGGTCGTCCCGTCGTCGCCGCCGCCGGCGATACCTCCCGACCCGCCGATCCCGGCGGTGCCGGCGGCGAACCCGGCCCCGGCCGCCGCGACGAGGAGCGCGGCGACGGCGACCGCGGCGAGGAGGGTCCGACGGTCCGGCCGGTCGCTCGACGCGCTGGCGGCCGAACCGTCTCCCGACTCGTCGCTCGCGCGTCCCCTAGCGGCGGGGCCGCTCGGTCGGTCGTTCGCCCGCGAGACGCTCGCCGAGGTGCCGTCGTCGCGATCGGTGGGGGCGGGGGCGGCGTTCGAGTCGGCACCGTCATTCCGCGCGTCGCCGGCGTCGGCCGCCGCTCCGTCTCCGCGGTCGTCCGCAGCGCCGGCCTCGGGGGCGACCGCGTCGTACGACTCGGACCGGACGGGGACGCCGAGGGTCCGGCCGGCGATCGCGTTCGCCTCCGCCGGCGGGACGGCGTACAGGAGTCGCTGGCGGAGGTCCTCCGGCGAGACGACCGTCGCGTCGGCGTCGAGTGCGCCGTCGTCGAGCAGCGAGTCGCTCGCGACGACGACGGCGTCGGCCGGGCCGTCGGGGAGGCGTCCGTCCGCGGCCGAGACGACGAGCAGTTCGGTCCGCCGGTCCCCGTCTCGCACCGTAACGCGGGGCGGGTCGGCGTCGGCGGCGTCGGCGGTCGCCGCGTACGCGTCGGCGACGAGCGTCGCGAACGCGTCCGCGTCGAGCGGCGCGAGCGCGGTCGCGAACTCGTCGGGCGGGATCGGCGTGTTCGCGGTCACGTGGCGATCGCCATGACTACAGTTCGTATGTGACGCGGTCTCTTTGCTCTTGCGCCGCCGCCGATCGGGGCGCGATTCGGGCGAGAGCCGGCGGGGGCGGCTGGCGACAGGGGCGTCGGGCGGTGGAATCGGCGGAGAACGAGCGCGTCGAACGGCGCGTCCGCTCGGCGGCGCGGTCGGTGAAAAAACGAGAACCGAACGTCGACGGCGGTGTTACTTGCCCTGCCGGTCGTTCGAGGTGACGCTCGGGCGCGTCTTCTCGGTGCCCTTGCCGCGCTTGCGCTGGCCGCGGCCCTTGGTACCGGCGGAGGTGAGGCCGCGGTACGCGCGGCCCTTGTGGTCGTCCGAGCAGATCCAGTTCAGGTCGTCGTCGTTCTCGATCGCGGGGTGAGCGGGGTCCACGAGGATGACCTCGTGCCACTTCTGGGAGCCGTCCTCACCGACCCAGTAGGAGTTGAGCACGCGGAGGTTGCGGTACTTCCGCGAGGCGCGCTCCTCGGCGATGCGCTGGATCGACTTGCGCCGCGAGACGCGGTTGACGCCCTGCCGCTTCGAGCGGCGGCCGGCCTTGAAGCGCTGCTTGCGCGACCCGCCCTTGCGGACGCTCACGCGGGCGACGATGACGCCCTGCTTGGCCTTGTAGCCGAGTTCGCGGGCCTTGTCCAGCCGAGTGGGGCGTTCGATGCGCTCGATCGCGCCCTCGTCGCGCCACTCCTGTTTGCGCTGCCACTGCAGTTCCGCCAGTTTCCCCTCCTTGGGGGACCGCCATGCCTCCTTGATGTGCGAGTAGAAGCTTCGTGCCATTGTGTGTCTGCGGACGGTTGCGATTCAGCCGCGAGGGGCCACATGTCGTCTCGTCCCGGGCGCGCGGCGGTCGGTCCGGCCGCGGCCCCGGCGGCGAGTGCCCGCTGTGTCCGCACCAGCGAGTTACCGAGAATTCCCGTGGTTCGCCCTTAACCGCTTCGCTCCGCGGGTCGCGTGGGGAGACGTGCCACGGGTGCGTGAGGCCGGGCGGGCGACGCCCTCGGCCGGGCTGGTCGGGAAGCCCGGAGCGATCACAGTGCGTCGATCGATTAAAGTCCACTTGTATCGATGAACCGGCAGTGGTACACTTCGACGCCGCGCCGCCGGCACGCGGGTTCGACGGAGGGGGGTCCCGGTGGGGGACGTGAGGCTCGTCGTCGTCGCGGGAACGACGGAGACGGCCGCCATCGACGGCATCAGCGCCGCGGGCGCGGATCCGGAGCTGCGCGTTCACACGCCGAGCGCCGACCTCGAGATCGTCGAGGCGGGACGCCCCGCGTCCGGTTCGCCCGTGCCGGTGAGTCCGACGGGCTGTCCGACGCCCGCGGTCGTCACCCGCGCGGTCCGCGAGCTGCTCGGTCCGGAGGCCCTGCCCGTCGAGTCCGTCGACGCCGGACTCGGAGCGCCGACCGCGGCGGCCGTCCGGGACGTCGGTGCGGCCCCCGGCGGCGACGTCCGCGACCCCGAGCCGGTCCCGGAGGCGGCGACCGTCTTCGAGCGCGCTCGCGCGCTGGCACCGGAGCTCGCCGCGCCCCCGAGCGGTGACGGACGCGGAGCCGACCCGGAGAGCGGACCGGCCGGCGAGCCCGCCGAACTGCTCGTCGCCGAGACGATCCCCGGCGGGACGACCACCGCGCTCGGGGCGTTGACCGCGCTCGGCGAGCGCGGCGCGGTCTCCTCGTCGCTGCCGGCGAACCCAATCGAGCGGAAGCGCCGCGTCGTCGACGAGGCGCTGGACGCGAGCGGCCTCGCCCCCGGCGACGCCGCCGGCGACCCGATCGAGGCGGTCCGCCTGGCCGGAGACCCCGTCCTCGCCGCGGTCGCCGGCATCGTCGTCGGCTGCGCGGACACCGGGATCGACGTCACCCTCGCGGGCGGCACACAGCTCGCGGCCGCGGCGGCGCTCGCCCGACACGCCGGCGTCGAGCGACCGCTCCCGCTCGCGACCACGTCGCTGGTCGCGGACGACCCCACCGCCGACCTCGCGGCGCTCGCCGCCGACCTCGACCTGACCCTCGCGGCGGCCGACCCCGGGTTCGGCGAGAGCGATCACCCCGCGATGGCGGCGTACGCCCGCGGGGAGGCGAAGGAGGGCGTCGGCATGGGCGGGGCGCTCGCGCTCGCGGAGCGCGCCGGGGTCGGCGACGCCGCCGTCCGCGAGACGGTCGCCGCCGTGACCGACCGACTGCTCGCGGAGCGAACGGAGACCGACGGGGGAGACGGACCCCCCGCCGTGAACGGAGACGGGCCCGCCGGGGCGAACGGAGGCGACCTGCCGTGAGGGGACTCGTCCTCGGCGGTACGGCGTCGGGCGTCGGCAAGACGGTCGCGACCCTCGCGGCGATCCGCGCGTTCGAGAACGCCGGTCGGACCGTTCAGCCCGCGAAGGCGGGCCCGGACTTTATCGACCCGAGCCACCACGCCCGGGTCGCCGGGCGGCCGTCGCGCACCCTCGACCCGTGGCTTCAGGGGGACGACGGCCTCCGGCGGAACTACGCCCGCGGCGACGGCGACGTCTGCGTCGTCGAGGGGATGATGGGACTGTACGACGGCAGCGCCGCGAGCACGGCCGGGGTGGCCGCCGCGCTCGACCTCCCTGTCGTCCTCGTCGTCGACGCGAGCGCCGGGATGGAGAGCGTCGCGGCGACCGCGCTCGGCTTCGAAGCGTACGCCGACCGCACGCCGCACGACCTCGACGTGGTCGGCGTCGTCGCCCAGCGCGCGCACGGCGGCCGTCACGAGGCGGGGATCCGGGAGGCGCTCCCCGACTCGCTCGCCTACTGCGGTCGGATCCCGCCGCGCGAGGACCTGGAAGTCCCCGACCGACACCTCGGACTCCACATGGGCGGGGAGGCTCCGCTCGCCGACGCGGCGCTCAATGACGCCGCCGAGACGCTGCGGACCGACCGGCTGCTCGATATCGCGCGCGAGCCGACGCTCCCCGCGACCGACCCGGAGGCGGGAGCGGCGGGCGGCGACGGTCGAGAGGGCGACGACGGCGGCGACCGCCCGCGGATCGCGGTCGCGGACGACGCCGCGTTCCGGTTCGTCTACCCGGCCACCCGCGAGCGGCTCGGCGAGCGCGCGACCGTCGTCCCCTTCGCGCCCGCGGCCGGCGACGACCTCCCGGCCTGCGACGGCGTCTACCTCCCCGGCGGCTACCCGGAGCTCCACGCCGCGGCGCTCGCCGAGGGGCCGGCGCTCGCGTCGGTCGCGGACGCCGCGGCCGAGGGGACGCCGGTCCTCGGCGAGTGCGGCGGGCTGATGGCGCTCGCGGAGGCGCTGACGACCGCCGACGGCGGCACGTACGAGATGGCGGGCGTCCTCCCCGCGAGCGTCGAGCGCCGCGAGCGGTATCGGGCGCTCGACCACGTCGAACTCCGCGCCCGCCGCGGCGCGCTCACCGCGGACGCTGGGGCGCGGCTCCGCGGCCACGAGTTCCACTACTCCGCCGCCGACGTCGCGTCCGACGCTCGGTTCGCGTTCGACGTGGAGCGCGGGACCGGCATCGACGGCGACCGGGAGGGGCTGACCGAACACCGCACGCTCGGGACGTACTGTCACGTCCACCCCGAGAGCGGGGCGTTCGACGCGTTCCTCGACGAGGTGGAGTCGTGACGGGCGGCGCTGCGGTCGCCGGGGTCGCCGAGCCCGCCGTCGCCGCGCTGGTCCCCTCGGCCGTCACGCTCCTCGCACCGGTCGCGCTCGCCGTCGGGTTGGACCTCGCGGTCGCGGAGCCGCCACGCCGGGTCCACCCGGTCGCGCTGTTCGGGACCCTCGTCGGGCGGTTCGACCGGGAGTGGACGCACCCGCGGCTCGTCGGCGTCGCGGTCGCGTTGGGACTCCCTCTCGCCGCGGCCGCGGTCTGCGGCGGGGTCGTCTGGGTCGCGGCCGCGCACGGGCCGCGAGTGGCCGGCGTTCCGGTCGCCGCCGTCGCCGCGGCGGCCGTCGTCTGCTTCTCGGTCGCGAGCCTCCGCATGCTGCTCGACGTGACGGGCGAGGTCGTCGCCGAGACCGAGACCGATCCGGACGCGGCCCGGGAGTCGGTCCGGGCGCTCGTCGGGCGCGACCCGGCAGACCTCTCTCCGGCCGCGCTCCGCAGCGCAGCGGTCGAGAGCGCCGCGGAGAACCTCGCGGACGGGTTCGTCGCGCCCCTCGGCTGGTTCGTCGCCGGCGCGACCGGAGCCGTCGCGGTCGCTGCGACCGGCGCGCTCCCCGAGGCCGGCGCGGTCGGCGCGACGGCCGCAGTCGCCGGACGCGCCGCGATCGCAGAGAGCGCGCTGGTCGCAGGCGTCGCGGCCGCGGCCTGGGTGAAGGCCGTGAACACCCTTGACTCGATGCTCGGCTACCGGTCGAAGCCGGTCGGCCGGGCCAGCGCCCTGCTCGACGACGCCGCGATGTTCCTGCCGGCGCGGGTCGCGGCGTGCTGCCTCGCGGTCGCGGCCAGGTCGCCGGAGAGCCTGCGGCGCGCGCGGTCGCTGGCCCGAGAGCCCGCCTCGCCGAACTCGGGGTGGCCGATGGCGACGGCCGCCGCGGCGCTCGGCGTCCGGCTGGAGAAGCCCGGCGCGTACGTCCTCGACGGGGGCCCGGAGCCGCCGTCGCCCGCGGCCGCCCGCGACGCCGTGCGGCTCGTCGCCGTCGGCGGCGGGGTCGCGCTCGCGCTCGCGGGGGCGTGGCTCCTCGCGCTCGCGGGGGTGATCGCGTGGTCGTGACGAGAGCGGTCGCGGCGCTCCGCGGCGCGCTCGGGTTCCTCTCTCGGATTCCCGTCGGGCGCACCGACGAGGACTGGGAGGCGTTCCGGCGGACGCCCGCGGCGATGCCGGCGGTCGGGTACGCGATCGGCGCGCTCGTCGCGCTCCCGGTCGCCGCGGCCGCGCTGGTCCCGGTCCAAGTTCCACCGCTCACGGTCGGCGTCGCGTTCGCCGCGTGGCTGTCCCTCGTCACCGGGATCACCCACCTCGACGGCGTCGCGGACGTCGGCGACGCGGCGGTCGTCCACGGCGACGCCGACCGCCGACGGGACGTCCTGAAGGACTCCGCGCTCGGCGTGGGCGGGACGGTCGCGCTCGCGCTGGTCGTCGCCGGCCTCGTCGCCGCCGGGGCGGCGGTCGCGGACGTTGCGGCCCGCTCTCTCGCCGACGCGGTCGTCCTCGTCGTCCTCGCGGAGGTGGGAGCGAAGGCCGCGACGGCGGCGCTCGTCTGCGTCGGCGACGCCCCTCACGAGGGGCTCGGGTCGGCGCTGACCGCGGCCTCCGGCCCCCGTTCGCTCGCGGGCGTCGCGCTCGCGGCGGTGCCCGCGGCGCTGGGCGGGCGGGCGGTCCTCGGCTCCGGCGGCGCTGGCGTCGTCGCCGGCGTGTTCACCGCCGCGGTCGTCGTCGGGGCGCTCGCGTTCGCCTGGGCGCGCTCGCGGCTCGGCGGCGTCAGCGGCGACGTGTTCGGCGCGACGAACGAACTGGCCCGGGTCGTCGGGCTCCACGCGGGGGTGATCGCGTGGACGCTCTCGTGATGTGCGGCGGCCGCGGCACGCGGCTCGACCGCGACGGCGAGAAGCCGCTCGCGCCGGTGGCCGGGCGGCCGATGGTCGACCGGACGCTCGACGCCCTCGCCGCGAGCCGGGTCGAGACCGCCTACGCGGCCGTCTCGCCGCACACGCCGCGGACCCGCGACCGACTGGTCGAGCGGAAGGGCGGAGCGACTCCCGGTTCAGGGGGGGAACCGCTCGGTCTCGTCGTCGTCGACACGCCGGGCGACGGGTACGTCGCGGACCTTCGGGCGGCGCTGGCCGAGGGTCCGGAACCGCCGGTCCTCACCGTCGCGGTCGACCTCCCGCTGCTCGACGGGCCGGCGGTCGACGCCGTCCTCGACGCGTACGCCGCGGCCGGGAGCGACTCCCTGTCGGTCCGCGTCCCCGCCGCGCGCAAGCGCGAGTTGGGCGCGAGCGCCGACGCCGCGACCCGGTACGGCGACGGTTCGGGAGGCGACGAGGCGGCCGGCGGAGACGGGGAGACGCCAGACGAGCGACTCCCGGCCGGCGTCAACGTCGTCGGAACGCTCGACGGCGCGGGGGACGAGGCCGTCCGCGCGACCCGCGACGCCCGCCTCGCGCTCAACGTCAACCGTCCCGGAGACCGTCGACTCGCCGAGCGGACCCTCGCCGGCGACCGGGAGACGCCCGCGGTCCCGAGCGGTGGGATCGCGTGGCTCGGCGGTCGGGAGCGTGCCGAGGGAGGTGACCGCCCGTGAACCGCGATCGGGCGGCGGCGCTCGGGCGCGAACCGCACGGGAGCAGCGACGACCCGGACCTGCTGGACTTCAGCGCGAACACGAACCCGGAGGTCCCGGACGGGGTCGAACGCGTCTACCGCGCGGCCTTCGAGACGGCGCGGACGTACCCCCCGGAGCCGCCGGCGGCGTTCCGGGCGGCCGCCGCCGACTACGTCGGCTGCGAGCCCGAGCACGTGGTCCCGACGCCGGGCGGACTGGCGGCGACCCGGACGGCGATCGCGCTCGCGGTCGACCCGGGCGACACGGCCCTGCTCCCCGCGCCGAGCTTCGGCGAGTACGGCCGCGAGGTCCGGCTCCGGGGCGGCGAGCCGTCGTTCGTCGACGCCGAGGATATCCTCGACGCCGACCCGCGCGGCCACGCGCTGGCGGTCGTCTGCACCCCGAACAACCCCACCGGGACCGGCTACGACCGCGAGGCGCTGCTCGCGTTCGCGGAGCGGTGCCGGGCGGCGGACACCGCGCTGCTCGTCGACGAGGCGTTCCTCGGGTTCACGGAGCGCGAGTCGCTCGCGGGCACCGACGGCGTCGTCGTCGCGCGGGCGCTCACGAAGCTGTTCGGGCTCCCCGGGATCCGGGCGGGCTTCGCGGTCGCGACGGGCGACCTCGGCGCGGCGCTGCGGGGCGCGCGCCGCGCGTGGAACGTGAGCGCCCCGGCGCTCGCGACGGGGGAGTACTGCCTCCGACAGAGAGAGTTCGTCCGCGAGACGCGCGACCGCGTCCGGCGCGAGCGCGAGCGGATACGGAGCGCGCTCGGCGAGCGCTACGACGTCGCGCCGAGCGACGCGCCGTTCCTGCTCGTCGACGTCGGCGACCGCGACGTCGACCGCGTCGTCGAGCGCGCCCGGGACCGGGGCGTCGCCGTCCGCGACGCGCGGACGTTCCGCGGTCTCGACTCGCACGTCCGGGTCGCGGTCCGCCGCCCGGCGGAGAACGACCGGCTCCTCGCGGCGCTCGGCGTCGACGGGAAGGGGGGCGGCGAGACGGAAGACGGCAGCCGAGGTGACGACGCCGATGTTTGAGGCGACCGTCAGCGAGGGCGTCCTCCGGCTCCGGCGGCCGGGGACGCGCTGGCTCTCGACCGGGTGGGACGGCGGGCGGTCGCGGGCGGCGACCGCGTACAACGTCACCGTCCCGAAGGGGTTCGCTCGGACGGACCTCGCGGCCTACCGCGACGAGCGGCTGGCGCGGGCCGGGTTCGCCGACGGGGAGGACGGCCGAGGCACCGAGGGGTTGGCGGCCGACCGCGACGGGCCGCCGACGCTGTTCACGGGCGTCTCGATGGAACACGCCCGCGGCGCGCGGCTCGGACCGGTCGTCGCGTACGCGACGGTCGGCCTCTCGAACCCCGCGATGCTACCGATAGAGCCGACGGGCGCGGACGACTCGGAGGGGTCGACCCCGGAGGCCGCCGGGTCGCCGGTCGATCCCCCCGGAACGGTGAACCTGATCGTCGGGGCGACGCGGCGGCTCGGCCCCGGAGCGGCGGCGAACCTCGTCGCGGTCGCGGCCGAGGCGAAGACCGCGACGCTGCTCGCGGCGGCGGGGGTCCCGGGGACGACGAGCGACGCCGTCGTCGTCGCCGACGACCCGGACGGCGAGCCGGCCGAGTTCTCCGGCAGCGCCACGGCGGTCGGCGGGGCGGCCCGCGCCTGCGTCCGGGACGCGGTCCGCGCGAGCCTGCGGTCGCGGTACCCGGACGGCGACGTGCCCGGGCCGGCGGCCGACGCCGAACACGGCGTCGTCACCGACGACCGGGCGGAGGTCTTCGATCCATGACCACGAACCACGACGACACATCGACCGACGAGGAGGAACCGACCGACGCCGACGAAGAGACGGAACGCGGCCGCGCCGACACTCCGGGCGGCGGCGCGGCTCCCGAGCCGGAGCCCATCGAGCCCGCGGCCCCCGAGGAGTTCGGGCTGGTCCAGGCGTTCTGGGGCGACGGCAAGGGGAAGACCACCGCGGCGATGGGGATGGGCTTCCGGGCCGCGGGCCACGGCCACCGCGTCCACATGCTCCAGTTCATGAAGGGGGGCGCGGACAGCGTCGAGGGCGTCAGAGGCGAGTACAACGCGATTTCGGCCGTCCCCGGCTTCTCCTACGAGAACGCCGGCCACTACGGCTGGCACGGCCTGCTCGACGGCTCGGCCGACGACGAGCACGAGGCGAAGGCGGCGGCCGCCTTGGACCGCGCGGAGGCGCTCGTCACGGGGGCCGCGGAGGCGGACCTGACCGAACCGCTCGCCCTCGACGGAGAGCCCGAGGCGGGCGTCCACATGCTGATACTCGACGAACTGCTGTACGCGGCCGACCGCGGGCTCGTCGACCCCGGCGACGTCGTCCGCCTCGCCGAGTCGAAGCCCGACGACCTCGAGCTCGTCCTCACCGGGAGCCACGCCGAGCCCGACTACCTCGACGGCGTCGCCGACCTGATCACGAACGTCCGGAAGGTCGCGCACCCGTTCGACGAGGGGCAGCGCGCCCGCCGGGGGACGGAGTACTGACGATGGGGGTCGCGACGCCGTGAGCGACGCCGGCGCGGACGCCGACGGCGGGGCCGACCCCGGGGGCGACGCCGACACGGTGCTGATCGCGGGCACCGCGAGCCACGTCGGGAAGAGCACGCTGGCGGCCGGGCTCTGTCGGCTGCTCGCGCGGCGAGGCGTCTCGGTCGCCCCGTACAAGGCCCAGAACATGAGCAACAACGCTCGGGTCGCGCTCGCGCCCGACGGCGAGTGGGGCGAGGTCGGCGTCTCCCAGCACGTCCAAGCGCGGGCGGCCGAGACGGTGCCGACGACCGACATGAACCCCGTCCTGCTCAAGCCGCGCGGGGGCGGCGAGAGCCAGCTGATCGTCGACGGCGAGGCGGTCGCGAACGCCCCGGCGGCGACGTACTACGAGGACCACTGGGCGGAGGCCCGCGACGCCGCGGTCGCCGCCCACGAGCGCCTCGCGGCCGATCACGACGTGATCGTCGCGGAGGGGGCGGGGAGCATCGCGGAGATCAACCTCCACGACCGCGACCTCGCGAACGTCGAGTGCGCGCGGTTCGCGGACGCGGCGGTCCTGATCGCGGTCGACATCGAGCGCGGCGGCGCGTTCGCGAGCCTCTACGGGACCCTCGAACTGCTCCCCGACGACGTTCGCGACCGCGTGTGCGGTGCCGTGATCACGAAGTTCCGCGGCGACCCCGCCCTCCTCGAACCCGGGATCGACGAGATCGAATCGCGCACCGGCGTGCCGGTCGTCGGCGTCGTCCCGCACGACGACCCGGGGCTCCCGGCGGAGGACAGCCTCTCGCTGCCGGACGCGGCGACGGCCGGAGATGGGAGCGGTGACGGCGGCGCGGGCGGAAGCGGCGACGGCAGCGGCCGCGGCGTCCTCGGCGGCGACGACGTCCCCGACGAGATGGCCGTCCGGATCGGGGTCCCGCGGCTCCCGCGCATCTCGAACTTCACCGACCTGGAGCCGCTGGCGCGCGAGCCGGGGGTCCGGGTCGCCTACCTGCCGCTCGACGGCGGGCTCGACGGCGTCGACGCGGTCGTCGTCCCGGGATCGAAGAACACCGTCGACGACCTGCTCGCGGTCCGGGAGGCGGGGTTCGACGACGCGCTGCGCTCGTTCGACGGCCCGGTGATCGGCGTCTGCGGCGGCTACCAGCTGCTCGGCGAGCGGCTCGTCGACGCGGCCGTCGAGGGCGTCGGCGACCGCGAGACGGTGCCCGGGGTCGGGCTCCTGCCCGTCGAGACGCGGTTCGCGACGGAGAAGCGCGTCGAGCGGGTCGAGCGCGTCGTCGACGGCGTCGGTCCGATCGCGGGCGCGGACGGCCGCGCGACCGGATACGAGATCCGCGCCGGGCGGACGCGGGTCCTCGACGAGGCGGAGCGAAGCGGCGGGACCGCGCCGCGCGCGACCGAGCCGCTCGGTGCCGAGAGCGTCGCCACCGACCGCGTCCTCGGCACGTACCTCCACGGCCTCTTCGAGACGGCGGCCGTGCGGAACGCCTTCGTCGAGGCGGTCTTCGCGGACGCCGGCCGGACGCGCCCGAACCCGGTGGCGGGCGGGCGGTCCCCGTACGACCGCGCCGCCGACCTCGTCGCGGACAACGTCGACCTCTCGGCCGCCGGGCTGGCGCGGCCGGCGAGGCCCGCCGACGGGCGGGGACGGGAGCGCGAGTAGTCGCCCGTCGACCGCGATCCGGTGGCGGAAGGTATATTGTTTGATGAGCCCAATATAGTCGCATGAGCGACGCAGCCGAGGCGGACGATCCGACGGGAGACGACGCGAAGACCGAGCGAGAGCGCATCCGCGAGCGGAAACGCCGGGAGCTCGAAGCGCGTCTCGGGGACGGCGAGGCGCTCGACGGTAGCGCCGGAACCGAGACGGACGACGGCGGAGCGGCGACGCCGGACGAGCCGATCCACGTGAACGGACTCGACGAATTCCGGCGCGCGGTCGACGAGCACGACGTCGTCCTCGTCGACTGTTACGCCGACTGGTGCGGCCCCTGTCAGATGATGGAGCCGACGATCGAGGCGCTCGCGGCCGAGACCGACGCCGCGGTCGCCAAGGTCGACGTCGACGCGAACCAGGCGGTCGCACAGCAGTTGGGCGCGCGCAGCATCCCGACGCTCGTCCTGTACGCGGGCGGCGAGGCGGTCGACCGGTTCGTCGGCGCGCAGGACCGCGCGGCCCTCGAATCGGCGATCGACGAACACGCCGCCTGAGACGGGCGACTCGTCAGTTCGCGGCGAGCGTCTCTTCTAGGAGCTTCCGCTGTGCGGCCGCGAGGTGTTCGGCGAACGTCGACGGGGCGATGTCGAGCGCGTCGGCCACGTCGCGCGCGTTGGCGTCGCGGGGGCGCTCGAAGTAGCCCATGCGGTAGGCCGTCCGGAGCACCTCGCACTGGCGGTCGGTGAGCCGGCCGCGGTCGACGAGGGTGCGGTCCGACACCCCGTCGCCGCGCGCCGCGCCCTGGACGAGGTACCGGACCTCGACGCGCTCCGCGGTTCCGTCGAGCGCCGAGACGACGTCCCGGAGGCGTTCGAGGTCGGGGAGGTGGAGCGTGAGGAGCAACACCCCGTCCTCGGCGCGCGCGTCCGCGATCGGGCAGTCCAGTTCCTCGATGATCCGGCAGGCACACTCGCCGTCTCGCGGACGGTCGTACCGGTAGACGCGCTCGTCGCCGAGGTCGACGACCGACGCGGGGGCCGGGACCCCCTCGGCGCGGTCGACCGCGTCCGGGTCGCGGGCGCGGAACTCCTCGGTGTGCGTGTCGCCCGCGTGCGTCCAGTTGACGCCCGTGATCGGGCCGTCGTGAGCGGTCGAGGCGGCGACGACCGGGCAGTTGGTCGTCCCGTGGATCGCGACGCCCGCGCGGACGCCGTCGGGGGCGGTCTCGGAGCCGTCGACCGGCGACTTCCCTCCGGTTCCCATCTGATCGGAGTTGGGGTGACGGACACAAAGGCCTGATCCCCGACGGGTGAGACCCTCCAGCGGACTCCGCCGAGAACACCCGCAGTACTGGGGGTCGGTCGGTATCGGTCCGCGGCCCGGAGTCGCGGCCGTGAACCGAGCGATTCACGCGGTCGGAGCGAGCGCGCTGGCCGCCGCCGGAGCCGGGATGGTCGTCGCGGCGGTCGCCGGGTTGACGATCTCGGTCGATGGGGGTACGGCGGCTGAGACGGGTCTCGACGCCGGGCCGTTCGTCGTCGCCCCCGTCGGCGCGCTCGCCGCGACGAGCTTCGGGTACACGGTCCTCGCGGAGGCGCGGCAGGCGCTGCGGGCGGACGGGTTCGATCTGACCCGGACCGACCTCGGCAACGCGGCCGCCGTGGCCGTCGCGGCCCCCCTCACTTACGCCCTCTCGGTCCGGGTCGGCGTCGGGCCGGTCGTGGCGTCCGCGCTCGTCGGCCTCTGCGCGCACCGCCTCACCGAGACGCGCGACGCCCCGGCGTACTGCGGCTCGTTCGTCGGGATGGCGACCCCCGCGGCCGACGCCGACTTCGGCTCGGTGGTCGCCGCGGGAGCCGCGACCGCCGTCGTCTTCGTGCTCGCGAAGCGCAGCTTCAACGGCTTCGGCGGGAAGCTCGGCACCACCGCGTTCGTCGGCTGCCTGTCGGTGGGCGCGGTCGGCGGGCTCGCCCCGGGAACAGGGTCCGTCCCGGAACCGACCGCGGCGGCGGGGCTCATCGTCGCGGCCGCCGTCGCCGCGCACGCCACGTTCGCCGTGAGCGTGCGGCTCGGCCGCGGCCCCGTCGTCGGCTCCGCGGTCGTCGGCCTGATCGCGGGCGTCGTCTGCCCGCCGCTCCTCGCCGGCGGCGACGCGGTCGCGGCCGTCGCCTTCTGCGCGTCGTTCGTCGGGATGACCGCGCCGGAGCGGATCCCGACACCCGGCGCGATGCTGCTGGCCGGCGGGGCCGCGGGCGTCGCGTTCGTCGGCTCGGCCCCGTACTTCGTCGGGTTCGGCGGGAAGCTCGGCACGATCGCGTTCGCCGCCTGCCTCGCGACCGCGGGCCTCCTGTCGCTCGGTCGTCTGCTCGCGCCGGCGGGGAGCGACGCGGTGACCGGGTGACCGCCGCCGGAGCGGAGCGACGTTTAAAACACCACGCTACGCCGGGAGTGTTCGGAGGGTCGTGGAGCACGTACCGAGAACCGATGTCCGACCCCACCGAGACGCCCGAACGGAACTTCGAGCCGAACCCCACGGTCTGTCCGTTCTGCGGCGTCGGCTGTCAGATCGAGTACGCCGAGCGCGGCGGCGCGACCGGCGTCGAGGGGCCGGTGAACGCCCGCGGGGAGATCTGTCCGAAAGGGGCGGCGGCGTTCGACGTCGTCGACCACGAGGACCGCCTGACGGAGCCGCTCGTCAGGCACGGCGGGCGCTTCGTCACCGCGCCGTGGGCGGAGGCGCTCGACCGCGTCGTCGACGGGATCGGCCGGGTGGTCGACGAGCACGGGCCCGACGCCGTCAAGTTCTTCGCCTCCTCGAACTGTACGAACGAGGAGAACTACGTGCTCCAGAAGCTCGCGCGCGTCCTCGGCACGAACAACGTCGACAACTGCGCGCGGCTCTGCCACTCCTCGACCGTCGCCGCGATGAGCGAGCGGTTCGGGGCCGGCGCGATGACGAACACGCTCGACGACCTCGGGGAGACGGACTGCCTGTTCGTCAACGGGGCGAACCCGGCCGAGCAACACCCCGTGGCGTTCCGGTCGTACCTCCTCCCCGCGATCCGCGACGGCGCGACGCTGGTCCACGTCGACCCGCGCGCAAACGACACGACCGAGGCGGCGGATATCCACCTGCCGCTGCGCCCCGGGACCGACATCGAGGTGGCGAACGCGATCGCGGCGGTCCTCGTCGAGGAGGACCTCGTCGACGAGGCGTTCCTCGCGGAGCGCACGACCGGCTTCGACCGGCTCCGCGAGCACCTCGCCGGGGTGGACGTCGCCGCGAACGCCGAGGCGGCCGGCGTCGAGCCCGAGGCGATCCGCGAGGCGGCCCGCGCGTACGGCGAGGCCGACCGCGCCGCGATCGTGACGGGGATGGGGACGAGCCAGCACCGCTGCGGCACCGACAACGTCCACGCCCTGCTCAACCTCGCGCTGCTGACCGGGAACGTCGGCCGGTCCGGGACGGGCGTGAACCCGCTGCGCGGGCAGAACAACGTCCAGGGCGCGAGCGACGTGGGGGGACTGCCGGGCGTGCTCCCCGGCTACGAGTCCGTGACGGACGCGGCCGCCCGCGAGCGCCTCGCCGACGAGTGGGGCGTCGAGCCGCCGAGCGACCCCGGCCTCACCGAGGTGGAGGCAACCCACCGCTTCGGCGACGAGGTGCGCGCGGCGGTCGTCTTCGGCGAGAACCCGGCGGTCACCGAGCCGAACGCGACGGCGGTCGCGTCGGCGTTCGAGGCGCTCGACTTCTGCGTCGTCATCGACCTGTTCGAGACGGCGACGGCGAAGCACGCCGACGTGGTCCTCCCCGGGAGCGCGTGGGCCGAGAAGGCCGGGACCGTGACGAACACCGACCGGCGCGTGATGCGGATGCGGCCGAACGCCGACCTGCCGGGGAACGCGCGGCGCGACTTCGACATCCTCACCGACCTCGGCCGGCGGCTGACCGATCACCCGGACGCGTTCGACTACGAGGGGCCGGAAGCGGCCTTCGACGAGCTGGCCCGCGTCGCGTCGATCTACGAGGGCATGAGCTACGAGGGGATCGGCGACGGCTACCAGCAGTGGCCGTTCTCTGCGAGCGACGGGACCGGCACCGACGTGTTACACGCCGAGACGTTCGCGACGGGCGAACGCACCGCCCCGCTCGCGGTCGTCGACCCGGTCCCGCCCGCGGACGATCTCGAGGCCGGCGAGCTGACGCTGACGACCGGCCGCGCGCTCCAACAGTTCAACAGCGGGGCGCTCAGCCGGCGCTCCGACCGCCTCATGGCGATGCGGGGCGAAGACGAGCTTCAGATCCACCCGGCGGACGCGGCCGAGCGCGGGATCGACGACGGTGACCGGGTGACCGTCTCGAACGAGCGCGGCAGCGTCGAGGTGGCGGCGGCCGTCACGCCGGCGGTGCGCGAGGGCGTCGCGTTCTGTACGTTCCACTACCCGGAGCCGCTCGCGAACGCGCTGACGGGGGACGCGCTCGACCCGGAGGCGAAGATCCCCGAGTACAAACACTCGGCCGTCGCGGTCGAACCGACGACCGACGGCGGGGGCGACGACGACCGGACGGCCGGCGACGACGCGGCCGGCGACGACTGAGCGGCCGTCGATACCGCGTATCGGCCGTTTCTGCCGAGAGACTGGCCGTAGAGCAGCGATATCAGGCGTGAGACGCGGGTGTGGCCGTTTATATAACCCAAGCGGAGAGGCTTCGGTATGGCTACATCTGGAGAGTACGGCCGACACGACTTCGGTCAGGGCGGCATGAACGAGGGGCTCGACGTCGACGAGCTGGTCGACGAGATCGGCCTCGACGGCGACGAGATCGCGTGGCGGAAGGAGTTCATCGGCTTCGACGCCGAAGACGAGCGGCGGCTGAGCCGGTACGAGGAGGCGTTCGCGGAGAACGCGGAGCAGATCGCGGACGACTTCTACGAGAACCTCACCGCCCACGATCAGACGGCCGAGGTGATGGGGCGGTCGGAGAAGGGGCTCGAACGGCTCAAGCGGACCCAGTCGGCGTACCTCGTGACCCTCGCGGGGGGCAACTACGGGACGGAGTACTTCGAGGACCGGGCGCGGATCGGCAAGATCCACGACATGCTGGAGATGCCGATGAAACACTACCTCGGTCAGTACGGCGTGTACTACGACCTCATCCTCCCGCTCATCGGCGACCGCCTCGTCGACTCGCTCACCGACCGGCTGGCTCCCGACGCCGCCGGCGCGGCGGTCGACGACGCGACCGCGGCGGCGGTCGAGGAGGAGGTCGACGACGCGATCGAGGACCTGCTCTCCGTCCTCCGGATCGTCAACCTCGACATGCAGGTCGTCACGGACACGTACATCCACTCGTACAGCGAGAAGCTCTCGGCGGTCGTCGACCTGTCTCTTATACACANGTCAACCTCGACATGCAGGTCGTCACGGACACGTACATCCACTCGTACAGCGAGAAGCTCTCGGCGGTCGTCGACCGGAACGAGCGGCTGATGGCCGAGGTGGAAGACGAGGTCAAAGAGCCGATCGGCGACCTCCGCGAGTCGGCGGGAGACGTCGCCGAGAGCGCCGCCGAGGTGGGCGACGCGGCCGAGGACCAGTCGGAGCGGGTCGCGGAAATCTCCTCCGAGGTCGCGAACCTCTCGGCGACGGTCGAGGAGGTCGCGTCGACCGCCGACGAGGTCGAGCGGACGAGCAGTCGGGCGGAGACGCTCGCCGAGGACGGCCGGGACGCGGCCGACGACGCCGCGTCGGCCATGGACGACATCGGCGCGGCCGTCGACGAGGTGGCGGACGACGTCGAGGCGCTCCAAGAGCGGGTCGAGGAGATCGACGAGTTCGTCGACGCGATCAACGGCATCGCCGACCAGACGAACCTGCTCGCCCTGAACGCCTCGATCGAGGCGGCGCGGGCCGGCGAGGCCGGTGCCGGGTTCGGCGTCGTCGCCGACGAGATCAAGTCGCTCGCCGGGGAGTCACAGCGGCACGCGAGCGACATCGAGTCGATGGTCGACGGCATCCGCACCGACACCGAGGAGACCGTCGAGAGCCTCGCCGAGACCACGGGCCGGGTCGACGAGGGGAGCGAGCGCGTCGGCGACGCGACGGAGAGCCTCACCGCCATCGCCGAGGCGGTGACGGAGACGGCCGACGGGATCGACGAGGTCTCCGACGTGACCGACGAGCAGGCCGCGGCCGCCGAGGAGATCGCCGCGACGATCGACGGAGTGGTCGAGCAGTCGAACCGGATCTCGGAGCGGATGGGTGAGCTCGCGGAGGAGAGCGAGCGCCAGTCCGCCGCCGTCGAGGAGGTGGAACGGAGCGTGCGCCGGCTGTCCGTCGACGACGATGGCGGGGGCGACGACGAATTCCGGGCGGCGTCGGTGACGGACGGCGGCCGGTCGATCCCCGCGGGGCTTCCGGAGGGCATCCCCGAGTTCGTGATCGACCGCCTCTCCGACGAGGAGCTGCGGGCGATCGCGGCCGGCGAGCTGGAGATGGACGACCTGCTGTGAGCCGGCCGAGGTGACCGGCGCGCGGGAGGCGGACCGGAGGCTCGGGAGCCCCGTCTCGCGGGGGGACTCAGGGCGCGAAGTACGCGTCAGGGCCCCGCACGTCGGAGAGTTCGCGGAGCGCGCGGGCCCCGCACCGGTCGCAGGCCTCGGGCTCCGCGTCGGCGTCGGCCCGGGCGAACACCGTCTCGCAGGCGTCGCAGGCGACGTAGCGGAGCGCGAGCGACGGGGTGTCGGTCATGGCCGCGATAGGCGGCCGACGCACTTGAACCGACGCCCCCGAACGGTGGCGAGGACGGCCGGTCACGCAACCACTAAGGCGCGAGCGACCGCACAGATCGTATGAAAATCGCCATTCTGGGCGGCACCGGAGACATCGGCGAGGGGCTCGCGCTCCGACTCGCGGCGGACACCTCTCACCGGATCGCGATCGGCTCGCGAGAGGCCGAGAAGGCCGAGAACAAGGCCGAGGAGTACACGACCGAACTGGAGAGCCGCGGGCTCGACGCCGCGGTGACCGGCGGCGAGAACGCCGCGGTCGCGGCCGAGGCCCGGATCGTCGTCCTCGCGGTCCCGCCGTACCACGTCGGCGACACCGTGGAGGCGGTGGCGGAGGCGCTCGACGACGGCGATGTCCTCGTCTCGCCCGCGACCGGCATGAAACGCGACGAGGAGGGATTCCACTACCACAAGCCCGGCGCGGGCTCGGTGACGGCGATCGTCGCGGACGCGGCCCCGGAGGGCGTCGACGTCGTCGGCGCGTTCCACAACCTCGCGGCCGCGCGGCTGGCGAACCTCGACGCCGACCTCGGCGTCGACACGCTCGTGATCGGCGACGACGAGGACGCGAAGCGGACGGTCTCGGACGTCGCCGAGGGGATCGAGGGGCTCCGCGCGCTCGACGCCGGCGGGATCGCCAACGCACCCGAGATCGAGGGGCTGACGCCGCTGCTCATCAACGTCGCGTCGAGCAACGACGGGCTCGACGACCTCGGCGTGCGGTTCCAGTAGCGGGCGAGCCCGGGGGCGGCCGAGAACGACCGGACGGCGAGGGCCGAGCGGCGACGAAGCGCGGACCGATCGCGTCGCAGTCGGTCGAATCCCGCCCGCGGACGGCGTTCCGTTAGGCCTTTGCGCGCCGGGCTCCTCCGGACAGTAAATGGAGTATTTGCAGCGTCGGGTCGGGCTGGTCGAGGACCGCATCGAGTCGGTCATCGACGACGTCGAGCCCGACGAGCTGTCCGAAGACGTCGGGCACGTCGTCCTCGCGGGCGGTAAGCGGGTCCGGCCCGCGGTGACCGTCCTCGCCTGCGAGGCGTTCGACGGCGACCCCGAGGAGGCGGTCGACTTCGCGGCCGGGATCGAGTTCGTCCACAACGCCTCGCTCGTGATCGACGACATCATCGACCGCTCGGAGGTCCGGCGCGGCACCCCCGCCGCGTGGGCGGAGTTCGGCTACGGCCCCGCGATCATCGCGAGCGACGGCCTGCTCGGCGAGGCGTTCGGGCTGTTCTCGACGGACCCGCGCGCGATGCGGACCGTCGCCGAGGCGATGGTCGAACTCGGCGAGGGGGAGGCGACCGAGCTCGCCGCGCGCCCGACGAACGAGGCGGAGTACATGGAGCTCGCGCGGCGGAAGACGGGCGCGCTGTTCCGCGCCGCCGCCGAGCTGGGCGCGGTCGCAGGCGGCGCGGACCCCCACGCCATCGACTCGTTCGGCGAGTACGCCGAGCGCGTCGGCGTCGCCTTCCAGATGCGCGACGACGTGTTGGACGCCACCGCCGACGCCGACGACCTCGGCAAACCGACCGGGCAGGACGCGGAGATGGACCGTCCGAGCGTCCTCCAGGTCACGTCGCTGACGCCCGAGGAGATCAACGAGCGCGCGCGGTCGGAGTCCGAGCGCGCGCTCGCCGCCCTCGACGACGCCGACCCGCCGGAGACCGAGGCGATCGAGTACCTGCGAGACTTGGCGGAGTTCGTCGTCGTGCGGGAGCGCTGAGACGCGCGAAGGCCGGGCGGAGCCGCCGGCCGGTCAGTCGTCCGCCGGCTCGCCGGTGTCGGCCGCCCCTTCGGCCGCCGCGTTCTCGCCGATGGGCTCGCTGTCCCAGTAGGCGTGGTCGTCGTCCGTCCGGAAGCAGGTCGCCGTCCGGCCGTCGCCGAGGTCGTACGCCGGCGGTGCCGACTCCCGGCAGGCCGCGCGCGCCTCCGGACAGCGGGTGTGGAACCGACAGCCCGCGGGCGGGTTCCGCGGCGAGGGCACGTCGCCGCGGAGCGTGGTGAACTCCTCCTCGCGAGCGTCCGTGTTCGCGCGGGGGACGCTCGACAGCAGCGCCTTCGTGTACGGGTGCGCGGGGTCGTCGAAGATCTCCTCGACCGGCCCGATCTCGACGATCTCGCCGAGGTACATCACCGCGACGCGGTCGCAGACGTGGCGGACCACGCCGAGGTTGTGCGCGATGAAGAGGAACGTGAGCCCGAAGTCGTCTTGGAGGTCTTCGAGCAGGTTCAGGATCTGCGCCTGGACGCTCACGTCGAGCGCGGACACCGGCTCGTCGAGGACGACGAAGTCGGGGTCCAAGGCGAGCGCCCGGGCGATCCCGATCCGCTGGCGCTGACCGCCGGAGAACTCGTGGGGGTACCGGTCCATCTGGTCGGCGGAGAGGCCGACGCGTTCGAGCAGGTCCTGAGCCGTCTCGCGGCGCTGCTTCCGGTCGGCCACGTCGTGGATCCGGAGCCCCTCGGTGACGATGTCGCCGGTGGTCATCCGCGGGTCGAGACTGGAGAACGGGTCCTGAAACACGATCTGCGCGCGCCGCCGGAACTCCGTCAGCTCGCGGTCGGTCATCCCGCGCACGTCTCGCCCGTCGAAGCTGACCTCGCCGGCGGTCGGCTCGCGGAGCCGCAACACCGTCTCGCCGGTCGTCGACTTGCCGCAGCCGGACTCGCCGACGAGCCCGAGCGTCTCGCCCTCGCGCACGTCGAAGGAGACGCCGTCGACCGCCTTCACGCTCGCCGACTCCTGCCCGAGCAGGCGGTCGACGAGCGACGGGTCGTTCGCGTAGTACTTCTTCAGCCCGTCGACGGAGAGTAGCGGGTCGCTCACTCGCCGTCACCCCCGTCGGTCGCGGCGGCGTCCGCCTCGAAGCGGTCGTCGGCGAGCGCGTCGGCCGGGTCGTACTCGCGGTCAGCGAGCACGCACTTGACGCCGTGGTCCGCCGCGGCGTCGACCGTCGCCTCGGGCGGCTTGTCGAGGCACGACTCCATCGCCTTCGGGCACCGGTCGGCGAAGTAACACCGGTCGCCCATCTCGGCGTCGAGGAGGCTCGGGACGTTTCCCGCGATGGGTTCGAGCCGCGCTCGCGGGTCGTCCACGTCCGGTATCGAGCCGAGGAGGCCCTGCGTGTACGGGTGAACCGTGTCCTCGAAGACGGAGTCGAGCGTGCCGCGCTCGACGACCTCGCCGGCGTACATCACGCAGACGCGGTCGCACATCTCGGCGATCACGCCGAGGTCGTGGGTAATGAGCACGATGCTCATGCCGCGCTCTTCTTGTATCTCCGTCAGCAGGTTCAGGATCTGCGCCTGGATCGTCACGTCGAGCGCGGTCGTCGGCTCGTCGGCGATCAACACGTCGGGTTCGCCGGCGAGCGCCTGCGCGATCATCGCGCGCTGGAGCATCCCACCGGAGAACTGCCCGGGGTACTCGTCGACGCGCTCCTCGGGGTCGGGGATCCCGACCTGCCCGAGCAGTTCGACCGCCCGGTCCATGCTCTCCTCGCTGGTGTAGTCGCGGCCGGGGACGATCCCGTCGAGCAGGTACTTCCCGAGCCCGTACCCCTGCGTCCGCGAGCGCGTCGAGCGGGGGTTCGCCCGCGCCCGGCGCTGGACCTCGACCGCCTCGGCGATCTGCTCGCCGACCGTGATCGAGGGGTTGAAGCTGCTCATCGGGTCCTGGAAGATGACGCTGAACGAGGGCCCGCGCAGCGACCGCCGGACGCCGGGCGGCACGGTGCGCAGGTCGACGTGGTCGTCGTCGACCCGCACCGCCTCCGTCCCGCGGAACTCCTCGGCGAGGTCGGGGTCGCGGTACCACACCTCGCCGGCGGTGATCCGGCCGGGCGTCTCGACGAGGTCGACGAGCGACAGCGCGGTCACGGACTTGCCGGACCCGGACTCGCCGACGACGCCGAGTATCTCGTCCTCGCGGAGGTCGAACGACACCGACTCCACCGCGTTGATCTGGCCCTCCTCGGTGAAGAATCGGGTCGAGAGGTCGCGGACCGACAGCACGTCGTCGGCCCCGGGAGCCCCGGTCGGCGTCGCGTCGCCGACCCCGCGGGTCTCGGTCACCGCGGCGTCGCTCGCGCCGCCGTCGGTCGCCGCGGCCCGGTCGTCGCTTCGCCCGGCGTCGCTCATGCGGCACCCCCCTCGCCCTCGATACCGGGGTCCAAGGCGTCACGCAGCCAGTCGCCGAGCAGGTTGATCCCGATCACCGACAGCATGATCGCGAGCCCGGGGATGGAGGCGATCCACCACTGGCCGGAGGAGACGTAGTCGCGCCCCTGCGCGATGTCGAAGCCCCACGACAGGGTGGTCCCGGAGAACCCGAGGAACGACAGCGAGCTCTCCAGGAGGATGATCGCCGCCACCTGTACCGTCCCGAGGACGATGATCGGCGTGATCGCGTTCGGCAGGACGTGCCGGAGGATGATCGTGTTGTCGTCGGCCCCGAGCGCGCGCGACGCTTTCACGTACTCCTGCCCCCGCAGGGAGAGCGCCTCCCCGCGGGCGACGCGGGCGAACCACACCCAGTTGACGAGGCCGACGACGATCACCACCGTTATCGGCAACACGAAGCTCTCCGGCATCTCCGGCGCGAGCCCGGCGACGACGAAGGGGTCGGGGACGTTCACCGCGGCGCGGCCCCACAGCCCGATCAGCGCGACCGCTAGCACGAGCGAGGGGAACGCGAGGCTGATGTCCGCGATCCGCATCAGCGCGTCGTCGACGCGCCCGCGGTGGTAGCCGGCGAGCAGGCCGACCGGGACGCCGATCGACGCCGCCAAGAGCGTGCCGAGCACGCCGACGACGAGCGAGGTCCGCGCGCCGTACACCACCCGCGAGAACATGTCGCGGCCGAGCCCGTCGGTTCCGAACACGTGGTCCGGGTCCGGGGTGATCTCGACCTCCTCGGTGACCGTCTGGATCTCGCCGTCGACCATCTCCGAGGAGGTCCGCTCCGTCGTCTCCGAGAAGCCGATCGGCGGCAGCTCGCTCTGGTCGAGCTGTTGTTCGGTGGGGTCGTGGGGCGCGACGAACGGGGCGAATACGGCGGTCAACACGATGACGACCACCAGCGCCAACCCGAGCTTCGCGAGCCCGCTCTGTCTGAACTCCTTCTTGAGATTGCGGATGACACGTGACGAAACCATGTTAGTCGTTCACCACCTCGGGGTCGAGGTAGGCGTACACCACGTCGACAAGGATGTTGACGAGCACGAAGCTCGTCCCGATGACGATGAGGCTGCCCTGGAGCGCCGGCCAGTCGCGCTGGTTGATGCTCTCGATGACGAGCGTGCCGAGCCCGGGCCACGAGAACACCGCCTCGGTGATCACCGCCCCGCCGATCAGCGTCCCGAGCTGGAGCCCGAGGACGGTGATCACGGGGATGAGCGTGTTCCGGAGCGCGTGTTTGTACCGGATCAGCGTCCGCGGGAGCCCCTTGGCCCGCGCGGCCTGAACGTACCCCTTGCTGAGCTCGTCGAGCATGCCCGACCGCGTCAGCCGGGTGATGAGCGCCATGAAGTACGTGCCGAGGGCGATCGCCGGGAGCGTGATGTACGCGAGCCACGTCAGCAGCGTCCCGGCGAACGGCTCGGCGTTGATCACCGAGAGGGCGACGTCGCCGACGTCGACCCCGCGGCCGCTGGTGTTGAAGACGTTGAACTCCACGGCGAAGATCAGGATGAGCATGATCCCGAGCCAGAAGTTGGGCGTCGAGATGCCACCGAGCGACAGGAGCGTCGCGCCGTAGTCGACGGGCTCGTTGCGCCGGGTCGCGCTGATCACGCCGAGCGGGATCGCCAAGACGATCGCCACGACGCTGGCGGCGAGGGCGAGCTCGACGGTGGCCGGGAGCCGCTCGAACACGAGCGTCGTGACCTCCTGCCCGCGGATGTACGAGCGACCCATGTCGCCCTGGAGCAGGTCGAAGACGTACTGGCCGTACTGGACGTACAGCGGCTGGTCGAGTCCCAGTTCTGCGGCGATGGCCTGTCGGGTCTCCTGTGAGGCGTCGAGCGGCGCGACCGCGTTGATCGGGCTGCCCGGCGTGACGAACCGGAGCGCGAACACGACGGTGACGACGCCCCAGACGACGCCGATCCCTTGGAGGCTTCTTTTGAGTGCGAATCGTCCGAATGACATTACTAACGATGTAGGGAGATGGCGGTCGCGTTACTGCTGGGTCGCCGTGTCCGGGTCGATGAACTCGTCGGCCCGCGGCTCCCAGGAGATGTCGCTGGAGACGCCGTAGACGCTGAACTGCTGGTGCATGAACACCCACGGCGCGAGGTCGTGGGCAAGCTGGTTGGCCTCTTGAAGGATGTCGACGCGCTCGTCGGGGTCCTCGGTCGCCTCGGCGTCCGTGAGCAGTCCGTCAAGCTCGTCGTTTTCGAGGACGGTCAGCGCGCCGCTCGACGAGAGCAGCGGCGTCATGGTCTGGCTGCCGTCGAACTCGCCGTTCCCCCAGCCGAGGAGGTTGAAGTGCGGTCGGTCCTCGATGTTCGGCGCGGTGACGTCCTGAACGAGCGAGGAGAACTCGCGCTGCTCGACCTCGCAGGTGACGTTCGACAGCGAGTTGATCTGGTTGGCCGCCGCCTGAGCGATCTCCACGTCTCGGAGGTACCGACCGATCGGTGTCTCCAGAGTGATCTCGACGCCTGCGTGGCCGGACTCCTCGACGAGCCGCTCCGCCTCCTCAGGGTCATACGGGTACGGGTCGATGTCGGGGTTGTAGCCGACGTGCCCGTCGAGGGTCGGCTGGGCGGTGATGTTGCCGAACCCGTTGAGCACGTTCTCGATGATGCTCTCGACATCGACCGCGTGGTTCATCGCCTGCCGGAACTGTTGGCTGGAGAACGGCTCCACGTCGTAGCGCATCTGGAGGAAGATGATCCGCGCGCTCGCCACGGAGTTGATCGTTGCCACGTCGGAGCTGTTGACCCGCGAGACTTCGTTCGGCGGGACGTTCGTCACGATGTCGGTCTCCTCAGCAAGCAGCTGGTTGACCCGCGTGCTCGACTCGCTTGAGGCGCTCATGGTGAGCTCGTCGACCGCGGGCGCGCCGTCCCAGTACTCCTCGTTGGGCTCGTAGACGACCTGGTTCCCCGACTCGTAGTTCGTGAGACGGAACGGCCCCGTCCCGTTGGCGTTCCGGTTAATGTAGTCGCCGCTGTTCTCCTCCACCCAGGACTGCTGGACGATCTCGCCGTTGGTCGCGAACAGCTGGAACGCAATCGGGTTGTACCCCTCGAAGGAGACCGTCACCTCGCCGTCGCCGGTCGTGACCTCGTCGACGACGCCGAGGTCGTTCGCCTGCGGGCTGACGATGCCGACATCCTCGAAGACGATCCGGCGGATACTGAACCGGACATCCTCCGCGGTCAGCTCGTCGCCGTTGTGGAACGCGGCGCCGTCGCGCAGCGTGAACCGGACGCTGCCGTCGTCGGTGCGCTCCCACTCGTTCGCGAGGCCGGCGATGATGCCGCCCTGCTTGTCACGGTCGAGGAGTCCCTCGTACAGCTGGCCGACGATGATCTCGGTGTTCGTCTCCGCGTGGTCCTGCGGGTCGAGCCCGGAGTCCATCTGCCCCATCGTGACGCCGAGTTCGAAGGCGTCGCCGCCGTCGGAGCCGTCGCTACCGTCGGAGCCGTCGGAGCCGTCCATTCCGTCGCTGCCGTCGGACCCGTCGGAGCCGTCACCGCCGTCGCCGCCGTTTCCGGAACAGCCCGCGAGACCGACCGCACCGGCCGTTCCAGCGTACTTGAGCACCGTCCGCCTGTCGACGTGGGTGTCGTTGTCAGTAGGCATAGGCGATCTCATACGACAGAGCGTTATGAACCTACCGACAGACGCGGTCCCCTTTGCGCCGACTGCTAGCGATCTGCTGACAGGGGCGCGCCCCGGATCGAGGGGCGAACACGGAGCCGACGGGACGCGAGGCGAGCCGAAAACCGACGCTTATGTAGGAGCGTGGGCGGTAGGCGAGGGAAATGGACGATCCCGGACCGCGGTGGGCGGCGGTCGAGGAGGACGCGGAGTCGACGGCGGCGGCGTACCGAGAGCGCGGCTGGACCGCGGTCGCGGGCCACCCCGGACAGGTGAACCCGATCGCGGACGACGCGCGGATCGACGTGCTGCTGCCCGGCTCGGAGTTCGACGCGGCGCTCTCGGCGGTCGACGAGGCCGCGATCGACGGCGTCGACGTGTACGCCGGCGCTGCCGGTGGGGTCGCGTACCGGCTGGTCGTCGCGACCGACGACGCGGCGCAGGTGGCGCTCTGCGTCCCGACCTACCTCGGTGACGAGGTGCTCGCCCCGCTGCGCGCGGCCGCCGAGGCGTCTGGGACGCTCACCGTACGGCTGCGGCCCCTCGACGACCGCGACCACGTCGAAGTCGCGATCGACGACCCCGCGGTGTTCTTCGACGCGCCGGAGGCGTGAGGCGGTCGCGGCGATCGCTGCGAGGCGCGAGCGCGTCGATCCGAGGGCCGTGGAGCGCGTCGATCCGAGGGCTGTGGAGCGCCCTCCCGAGAGCCCGAGAGCGTCCCGAGACCCACGCTCGTGTGTATCGATGCCACGATCTACTTCGACGTATTCATGGTTGTGCGATCGCGATCATCGATATGAATCGCGCAGAGAAGGCGGCCCTCCAGCTACAGGCGGTCGCCGTGTTGCGGATGTTGAAGCAGACGCGAACCTACGAGGAGCTGTCCGACGTGACGGGGCTGCCCGCGGGCGACCTGAACCGCTACGTGAACGGCCACGTGCTGCCCGGCACCGACCGAGCGAGCGAGGTCGTCGAGTCGGTCGGTCGCGACGCGCTCGCCGACGAACTGGTCGCGCGCGTCGAGTTCGACCACGAGGGGTACGTCGACAACTCCGGCGTCGTCTTCGACCAGTCGTTCCTCGACCTAGTGGCCCCGGTGGCCGCGGAGACGTTCGAGTTCGAGTCGCCGGACGTGGTGTTGACGGCCGCGACCGACGGGATCACGCTGGGCGCGGCGATGGCCTCCTTCTTCGACGCGCGGCTCGCGTACGCCAAGAAGTCGAAGGAGACCGCAGTCGAGGAGTTCATCGAGTCGCGCCAGCGCCTCGCGTCCGGCATCGAACTCACCTACTACCTCCCCGCGAGCGCCGTCAACGCCGGCGACACGGTCCTCGTCGTCGACGACCTGATCCGGTCCGGCGAGACGCAGGAGCTCCTCTTGGACATCGCCCTCCAGGGCGACGCCGACGTCACCGGCGTGTTCGCCCTCATCGCCGTCGGCGACGAGGGGCTGGAGCGCGCGCGCGAAATCACCGACGCCCCCGTCGGGGCGCTGACGACGTTCGAGTAGCCACGTTCGCGCATACTCTTCGGTAAAAAAAACCGTATTAACACCTTTTTGATCCACATATACGGATCATAACTGGCTGCGTTCAGCAAGGCTTATCACTCGATCACGGGGAACACTCACCCGTTCAATGGGCCTTTCAGACACGCTGGCCGCGCGGTTCGACGTGGAGTCGCACGGGTCGGACGTCCGGACGGAGCTGGTCGCCGGGCTCACGACGTTCCTCGCGATGTCGTACATCATCGTCGTGAACCCGTTCATCCTGGCCGACGCCATCCAGATCCCCGGCTACGAGTTCTTCGAGGTCGTCCAGATGATCGCCATCGCGACCGTCCTCTCGGCCGCGGTGGCGACCGGGGTGATGGCGCTGTACGCGAACCGCCCCTTCGGACTCGCGCCGGGGCTCGGCCTCAACGCCTTCTTCGCGTACACCGTCGTCATCGGGCTCGAGATCCCGTGGGAGACGGCGCTCGCGGCGGTCTTCGTCGAGGGCGTCCTGTTCATGCTCTTGACCGCGGTCGGCGCGCGCGAGTACGTCATCCGCCTGTTCCCCGAACCGGTGAAGCGCTCCGTCGGGGCCGGTATCGGGCTGTTCCTGCTGTTCATCGGACTCCAAGAGCTCCAGATCGTCGTGCCGGACGACGCGACGCTCGTCACGCTCGGCGGGGTGTTCGCGAACCCGTGGGCGATCCTGGGGATCTTGGGGCTGGTGTTGACGTTTGTGCTGTGGGCGCGGAACATCACCGGCGCAATCGTCATCGGCGTCGCGACGACCGCGATCGCCGGGTGGGCGCTCACGCTCGGGGGCGTCTTCGACCGCGGGACGGTCACCCCGGAGACGCTCCCGGCCGCGCAGTACGACATCACGCCGCTCGCGGGCGCGTTCGTCGAGGGGCTCGCCGACATCGACCCGCTCACGTTCGTGCTGGTCGTGTTCACGTTCTTCTTCGTCGACTTCTTCGACACCGCGGGGACCCTCATCGGCGTCTCTCAGTTCGGCGACTTCCTCAACGAGGACGGCGACCTCCCCGACATGGACAAGCCGCTGATGGCCGACGCCGTCGGGACGACGTTCGGCGCGATGGTCGGCACCTCTACCGTGACGACGTTCATCGAGTCGTCGGCCGGGGTCGAGGAGGGCGGTCGAACTGGGCTCACCGCGCTGGTCGTCGCCGCGCTGTTCCTCGCGTCGCTCGTCCTGATTCCGGTCGTCGCCGCGATACCGTCGTACGCCTCGTTCATCGCGCTCGTCGTCGTCGGAGTCATGATGCTTCAGGGGCTCGTCGAGGTCGACTGGCAGGACCCGGCGTGGGCGGTCTCCGCCGGGCTCACGGTCACCGTGATGCCGTTCGCCTACTCCATCGCGGACGGGCTGGCGGCGGGTATCATCGCTTACCCGCTGATCAAGGTCGCCGTCGGCGAGGCCGACGAGGTCGCGCTGGGCCAGTACGTCATCGCGGCGCTACTGGCCGGCTACTACGTGCTCCAGACGCGCGGCGTCATCCTCTGACGCCGGGAGAAACGGCTCGACGGCGGATCGTTTTTTACCGACGGATCGCTTTTCGACGGCGGAGCGCTCTTCAGGCGTCGGGACGCAGACGGGAACGACCGATGCCGGACGACTCCGTCGACCCCGCCGTGACCGTCGCCGACCGCGAGCGGCACGCGAGTGACCCGGCACGCGAGCTCGCGCTCGACTGCGTCACCGCCGGGATCGAGGCGGCGCACCCGGAGCGGGTGGTCGCGGACGCGCTCTCCCTCGGCGACGAGCGGCTCGCGGTCACCGGCGTCGACGGCGCGACGACGACCCGCGACCTCGACGCGTACGACCGCGTGCTGGTCGTCGGGACGGGCAACGCGGCGGGCCACTTCGCGGCTGCGGTCGAGCGCCTCCTCGGCGGCCGGATCGACGACGGCGCGGTCGTCACGGACGATCCCGTGGAGACGGAGCGGGTGTCCGTCCTCCCCGGCGACCACCCGACCCCGAGCGAGGCGGGCGTCGAGAGCGCTCGGCGGGTCCGCGCGCTCGCGGCCGACGCCGGCGCGGACGACCTCGTCCTCGGGCTGTTGACCGGCGGCGGGAGCGCGCTGCTGGCCGCGCCGGCGGCCGACGTCGGGCTCGACGACCTGCGCGAGACGACCGAGGCGCTCCTGGCCAGCGGCGCGACGATAGCGGAGGTCAACGCGGTCCGGAAGCACCTCTCGGCGGTGAAGGGCGGTGGGCTGGCCCGGGCGATCGCGCCCGCGGACGCGCTGGGGCTCGCCGTCAGCGACGTGACCGGGGACGACCCGGCGGTGATCGCGAGCGGCCCCCTCTCGCCGGATCCGACGACGCACGCGGACGCGCTCGGCGTCGTCGATCGGGACGAGATCGACGCGCCGGCCGCCGTGACCGACCGCCTCGAACGCGGCGCGGCGGGCGCGGTCGCGGAGACGCCGAAGCCGGGCGACCCGGCGTTCGACGGCGTCGCGGTCTCGGTCGTCGCGAACGCGCGCACGGCGTTGGACGCGGCCCGCGAGGTCGCGGCGGCGCGGGGGTACGAGCCGCTCGTCCTCTCCTCGCGGGTGCGCGGCGAGGCGCGGGAGGCGGCGAAGACCCACGCCGCCGTCGCCGAGGAGTGCCGGGCGGTCGGCGACCCGGTCGAGCCGCCGGCGGTCGTGCTCTCGGCCGGCGAGGTGACGGTGACGCTCGGCGACGACCCCGGGCGGGGCGGGCCGAACGGGGAGTTCGCGCTGTCGGCGGCGGTCGAACTCGCCGACTCGGGCGCGGCGGGCGACGGCGTCGTCGTCGCGAGCGTCGACACGGACGGGATCGACGGGGCGACCGACGCGGCGGGCGCGCTGGTCGACGACCGCCTCGTCGGCGACGGCTCCGAACGCCCCCTGAGCCGCGACGCGACGGTGAGGGCGCTCGACGCGCACGACGCGTATCCGGCGCTCGACGGCGCGGGCGCGCTGCTCCGGACCGGGCCGACCGGGACGAACGTCAACGACCTCCGCGTGTCCGTAATTCCGGCCGGCGAGTCGCGTTCGGAAGGGACTAAGTAGCGGCCGGCAAATCCTGCGACATGCAGACGCTGCTCCTCAATGCGGACGACGTCGACGAGAACGCCGAGATGGACCGCGTGATCGACGCGGTCCGCGGCGCGTTCACGGCCTACGAGCGCGGCAACGCAAAGATGCCGGCGAAGTCGTACATCGACCTCCCCGAGTACAACGGCGACTTCCGGTCGATGCCCGCCTACCTCGACGTCAACGAGGACGACGTCGCCGAGGAGACGGCGACCGGCGACGGCTGGGACGCCGCCGGGATCAAGTGGGTGAACGTCCACACCGACAACCCCGCCGACCACGACCTCCCGACCGTGATGGGGACAATGATCTACTCCGACCCCGAGACGGCGTTCCCGCTGGCCGTCCTCGACGGCACGACGCTGACGATGAAACGCACCGGGGCGGCCGCCGCGGTCGCGACCGACCACCTCGCCGTCCCCGACGCGAACTCGCTGGGCATCGTCGGCGCGGGCGTCCAGTCGTACACGCAGCTGGAGGCGATCGCCGCGGTGCGCGACATCGAGGAGGTCGTCGTGAGCGACCTCGACGAGGAGCGCGTCGCCGACTTCCTCGACGCCTTCGGGGACCGGTTCGACGTGCGCGCCGGCTCCGTCTCGGAGGCCGGCCACTGCGACGTCCTCTCGACAGTGACGCCGGTCGAGAGCCCGATCGTCGGCCCCGAGGACGTGGGCGACCACACGCACATCAACGCGATGGGCGCGGACGCGGAGGGGAAACACGAGCTCGCGGACGACCTCCTCGTCGACGCCACGGTCGTCATCGACGACCATGAGCAGTGCACGCACTCGGGCGAGATCAACGTCCCCTACGCCGCGGGGACGCTCACCGACGACGACATCTACGGCGAGATCGGCGAGATCGTCGTCGGTCACCGGTCGGGGCGACCCGGTACGCCGGGCACCCCGGCCGACGCCGACGGCGTGAGCGGCGTCAGCGTCTTCGACTCGACCGGCCTCGCGATCCAGGACGTGGCGGCCGCGCGCGTCGTCTACGAGCGCGCCGACGAGCTGGACAACGGGTACCCGTTCGACCTGCTCGGCCTCGACGACTGAACGACGGGCCGCTTTTGCTTCCTCGCCGCGTACGTCGACCGTGAGACTCGTCAGCGTCGCGGCGCTCGCGGAGAACCGGGTGATCGGGAAAGACGGCGAGGTGCCGTGGTCGCACATCGAGGCGGACGTGCGGCAGTACCGCGAGCGCGTCGTGGAGTCGCCGGTGATCCTCGGTCGGCGCACGTTCGACTCGATGCGCGGCGACCTGCCCGGGAGTCGCCAGATCGTCGTGAGCCGGAGCGTCGACGCGGTCGACGAGCCGACGGCGCGCGTCGCGAGCGGCGTCGAGGAGGCGCTCGCGGTGGCCCGCGACCTCGTCGGGAGCGCCCCCGCCAAGCGTGAGCGCGTGCCCGCGGAGACCGGTCCGGCGTCGGAGCGGATCGAAGCGTCCGACGAGGGGGACGAGACGGTCTACGTCCTCGGCGGCGGCGGCATCTACGAGCTGTTCCAGCCGCACCTCGACGGGATGGCCCTCAGCCACGTCGAGGGCGCGTTCGACGGGGACACGTACTATCCGGAATGGGACGGGAGGGAGTGGGACGTGACCGAAGAGACGGCGTACGACCGGTTTACGCTGCGCGAGTGGGTCCGACGAGGGAGCTGAGCGGCCGCTCGCCCGACCCCTCGGCCGACCGCTGCGGCTACGACCCGCCGTCGCGCTCCGCCGCGTACCGTTCGAGCTGGACGGCGGTGCTGTCGGCGAGCCGCTGGACCGCGGACTCGACCCCGTGTTCGCGGGCGTCGACCGACGCCTGCGCGGCGAGGGTCCGGACCGTGTCGAACGGGCCGATCCGAGCGCCCGTCGTGGCGGTCGTGTGCTCGGCGTCGAGCAGCTGGGTTATCGCGGTGCGGTAGCCGGGGTTCTCGTCGAACCACCCGTCGCGGTCGAGCCGGTCGACCGCGCCCTCGTGGACCGGGAAGTAGCCGGTCTCGCGGTGCCAGCGCGCCTGTCGCTCCGGGGCCGCGAGCCACCCGAGGAACGCCGCAGCGGCGCGCTGCTCGGCCGGCGACGCGCCGTCCGCGACCCACAGCGACCCGCCGCCCACGACGACCCCGTGGCGCTCGTCCGCGACCGGGAAGTAGCCGACGCCGACCGGGAAGGGAGCGCCCTCGCGGACGTTGACCATCGCGGAGGTGGAGCCGACGAGCATCCCGGCGCGCCCGTCTTGGAACGCCTCGCGGGCCTGTCCGCGGGCCTCGATGCCGGGGTCGTGGTACAGGCCGTCGGCCGCCATCTCGGCGATCCAGCCGTAGATCCGCTCGCCGACCGGGCCGTCGAACCGGCTCTCGGTCGGCGCGCCGGCGCGCCCGTTGTCGGCGTCAACGAGCGGTTCGCCGGCCTCGGCGAACCACTGCTCGACGAACCACGAGTACGTCGCGAACGTGACCCCCGCCTCGGTCGCGCCGCTCTCGACGAGCCGCTCGGCGCAGCGGCGGACCTCGTCGAACGTATCCGGCGGGTCGTTGGGGTCCAGCCCGGCGCGCTTGAACGCCGCCCGGTCGTAGTACAGCACGGGCGTCGACGCGTTGAACGGCATGGAGTGGAGCACCCCGTCGGTCCGGTAGTAGTTCGCGACGGGATCGAGCAGGTCGTCGGGGTCGAGGGCGACGCCGGAGCCGCTCGCAGCGGCGTCGCGGCCGACGCGGCCGGGTTCGCCGTCGAGGAGTCGCTCGACGGGCGTGAACGCCCCGCTGTCGAGGGCGCGCTGGGTACCGATCTCGTAGAGGTGAGCGATCGCCGGCGGCTCGCCCCTGTCCGCCGCCGCGAGCGTCGCCTCGAACACGCCGCGGTAACTACCCTTCGAGGCGGGCCGGACCGCGATCCCCTCGGTCTCGGCGGCAAACTCGGCCGCGAACTCGTCGAGGAGCCGCGCCTTCCGGCCGCCGAACGCGTGCCAGAAGTCGAGGACGACCGCGTCGTCGGCGGCGGTCCCGTCGGCGTCGTACGCGTCGAGCGCGTCGTCGAGCGTGCCGGTTCGGTCGGCGAGCGTCGACGCGCCGGCGGCCACCTCCGCCAGCGACGTCTTCTGGGCGTGCGCGGCCGCGGTGGCGTCGCCAGCGTCCGCGGCCGTCTCCTCGGCGAGGTCGCCGACCGACTCGACGGCGTCGACCACCGCCTCGATCGAGGTCGCCTGGTCGTCGGTGGCGTCGCGGATCTCCGCGACGCCGCTCGTTGTCTCCGAGACGTCGTCGGCGAGGTCGGTGAACGCCTCCAAGGCCGCCTCGGCGGTGCGGATCCCCTCGTCGGCGCGCTCGCGCATCTCGGCCATCTCCTCGACGG
>NZ_AOJL01000011.1 GCF_000337035.1 Halorubrum coriense DSM 10284 | reverse complement strand
TGCCTCCCGCGCCTCCTCCGCGAGGCTCTTGACCTCCTCGGCGACCACCTCGAAGCCGGCCCCGGCCTCGCCGGCGCGGGCGGCCTCGATCGAGGCGTTGAGCGCGAGGATGTTCGTCTCGTCGGCGATGTCCTGGATCAGGTCGGTGACGTCCTCGATCGCCGCGACCTCCGACTCCAGTGTCTCGACCCGTTCGAGCGCCTCCTCGGTCCGCTCGTCGACGACGCGGAGGTCCTCTATCGCGGCCGTCGCGGCGTCTGTCCCCTCGTCCGCCCGCTCGCCGACGTCGGCCGCGGTCTCGGCCACCTGGTCCGCGGAGGCGGCGACCTCCTCGGTCGCGGCCGAGACGGTCTGGAGCTCGCCCGTCGCGGCCTCGATGTCGTCGCGCTGGCGGGTCGCGGCCGCCTCGATGTCGTCGACCGCGGCGTACACCTCGTCGCTCTGGGCCGTCGCGCGGTCGACGTTCGACCGGACGTGCTCGGTCGCGCCCGCGACCTCGTCGCCGAAGCCGTCGACGTCGGACACCGTCTCCGCGACCCCCTCGACGAACTCGTTGAGCGTCGCCGCGAGCCCCGCCGCCTCGCCGTCGGTCTCCGCGGCCGGGAACCGCGCCCCGAGGTCGCCGTCGGCGAGCCGGTCGGCGACCTCCCGGAACGCCGCGGCGGGAACGTCGGCGTCGGTCGTTCCCGGCGGGGGCGTCTCGCCGGACGCGACGCCGCCGTCGGTGGTCGCGTCGGGGTCGGTCGTCGCCGTCGAGCGGTCTCCGTCGACGGCACCGCGGTCGGAGCCGGAGCGTGCGTCGTCACTGTCCATTTGTCGTCACTCGCCGGCGGGGGTACATAAGATCGATAGTCAGATTATTCCGGCTGATAGCGACGGCGCGAACGGGACGACGAGTCGAGAGCGAGCGCGACCGACCGAGCGCGCCGGCTCAGGCCGACGGCTCCGCCCCGTCGACGGGCTTCGCGAAGCCGAACCGCGGCTTCACGTCGGTGACCTCGACCGCGAGCGTCTCCCCGACGTCGGCGTCGACGAACAGCGTGTAGCCGTCGACGTAGGCGATCCCGTCCCCCTCGTCGCCCTCCTCTTCGATCGTCACCTCGACGCGGTCGCCCTTGGCGACCGGTGAGGTTGTGTACCCCTTCGCGACGAGGTACACCTCGGAGGAGGCGTCCCGCGAGGCGGGCGGCGAGACGGTACGGACGTACTGGAACGACGCCGCCACGTCGTCGCGGAAGGCGTCGAGGTCCTCGCCCTGGAACACCTTCACGACGAAGTCGCCGCCGGTCGCGAGCAGCTCGTCGGCGGTGTCGAGCGCCTGCCGCGCGAGGTGGACCGAGCGGGCGTGGTCGAGCGAGTACTCGCCGGTCATGTTCGGGGCCATGTCGCTCGCGACGACGTCCGCGCCGCGCTCGCCGACCGCCTCGCGCAGGTAGTGCCGGGTGCGCTCCTCCGTCATGTCGCCGCGGATCGTCTCGACGTCGGCCTCGTCGAGGGCCTCGATGCGCTGGAGGTCGACGCCGACGACGGTGCCGCCCTCGCCGACCTCCTCGGCGGCGACCTGAAGCCACCCGCCGGGCGCGGCCCCGAGGTCGACCACGGTGTCGCCGGAGGCGAGCAGGTCCGCTTCCTCGTCGAGCTGTTTCAGCTTGTAGGCGGACCGGGCGCGGTACCCCTGCTGTTTAGATCGGTTGTAGTAGTCGTCTTTCCCGCTCATTGGCGGCTCGTAGACCGGCCGACCGTTTATCGGCGTCGTTCGCCGGTGAGCGCGCGTCCGTCGGCGGGACAGGGACGACTACACCGAGCGCCGGCCGACGCGTCGCCCGGAGCCTTCGTCGTCGACCGCGACCGAGAGTCCCAGCGCCTCGTAGAACGCGGTCAGCTCGGCGTCGAACGCCGCGGTGACGGCGTCGACCGCGGGATCCGACGCTCCGCGGTCGACCGCGGCCGCGACGAGCGCCGAGCCGATCCCTCGCCCGCGGCGCGCCCGCCTGACGGCCACCGCGTCGACGTGGAGCCGGGCGGGGTCGGGTCGCACGGCGACCAGCGCGCCGACGACGCCGCCGGTCCGCGTCGAACGCGCGACGAGGACGTCGCCAGCGTCGATCCGGTCGTCGACGACGTCCGCGTCGGTCTCCAGCATCGCGGCGTCGAGGATACGGAGGACATCGAGGCGGTCGGCAGGGGTCGCCAGCTCGACGGTCACGTCCGCGGGCGGGTCGCGCGGGTCGGGCGCGTCCGGCGAGTCGCTCCCGTCGCGCTCCCCGGTCACGCGCCGCCCGTCGCGCCGCCCTTTATCAGTCGCAGCACGCGGACCTCCTCGGCGTCGACGACGCGGTCGCCCGGGACCGGCGAGCCGTCGACGAGCGCCGACGCCTCCTGCGGGTGGTAGCCCGCGGCGCGGATCAGGTCGTCGTACGTCGCGTCGGCGGCGAGGCTGTACTCGTCGACCCCCTCGCCGACGACCTCGACGGTCACGTCCATGGACGCGGTAGCGGGCGGGCGGGCGTCAATCGCACGGTTTCGGTGGGTCGAGTCGGGCGGCTCACTCTCGGTCGGGCTCGCGGCCGTTCCACTTCCGAAGGAACCACGCGACCGCGGCGAGGACCGCGACCGTCACCAGCGCGCCGGGACGGGGGACTGCGCCGGTCCAAGCGTCGACGACGAGCAGACTACTCGCGGCCGCCGCGACGACGAGGACCGCGGCCGCGTCCCGGGCGAGTTCCGCCTCGCGCTCCGGCGGGAGGTCGCCGTCGTAGCCCGCGATCAGGCCGACCTTCCCGCGGCCGTGGATCGCCCACGTGAACAGGAGGAGGAGGGCGACGACGACCGTTTCGACGATTGCCATGGGGTTTGAGGGGCGTGAGGGAAAGGGGGAGTCGGCGGGGATGATTCGGGCGGCCCGACCGTCTCAGCCGTCCAGCCGTTCGCGGAGCAGCCCGTTCACCTGTCCGGGGTCGGCGCTGCCGCCGGTCGCCTGCATCACCTGCCCGACGAGGAAGTTGATCGCACCCTCGTCGCCGTCGTGGTAGTCGCTCACGGCGTCGGGGTTCTCGTCGATGGCGGCCGCGACGGCGGCCTCGACCTCGCCGCTCTCGGCCTTCCCGAGCCCCTCGCGGTCGATGACGGTCTCGGGGTCGTCGCCCCCGTCGAGCATCTGACGGAGGACGACCTCCTCAGCGTTCTTCACCGTCAGCTCGTCGGCGGCGACCAGCTCGATCAGGCGCGTGAACTCGTCGAGCCGCCCCTCCACGTCCGTGATCGCCATCTCGCGGTAGTTGAGCTCGCCGAGCAGGTTGTCGGCGACCCACGTCGCGGCGAGGCCGGGGTCGAACTCGCTCGCCACGTCCTCGAAGAAGTCCGCGACCGCCTTCGTGGAAGTGAGCTTCGAGGCGGCCTCGCGGTCTAACCCGTACTCCTCGCGGAAGCGCTCGCGGCGGGCGTCGGGGAGCTCCGGAATCGCGATCTGCTCCTTCCAGTCGGCCACCTCCAGCGCGGGGAGGTCGCCCTCGCGGAAGTAGCGGTAGTCCTTCTCAGCCTCCTTCGAGCGCATCCCGACGGTGACGCCGCGGTCCTCGTCCCAGTGGCGGGTCTCCTGTTCGATCTCGCGGCCGCGCCGGAGGACGTTCTCCTGTCTCGTGACCTCGTAGGCGAGCGCCTGCTCCGCGCCCTTGTGACTGGAGATGTTCTTCACCTCCGCGCGGTTGACGTCGTCGAGCGCGTCGCCGTCGATCGTTCCGTCGTCGTCGACGTGCTCGGCGGGGACCAGGGAGACGTTGGCGTCGACGCGCAGGCTCCCGTCGCGGCCGGGGTCAAACACGCCGAGGTACTCCAAGACCTCCTCCAGCTTGGCGAGGAACGCGCGCGTCTCGGCCGGCGAGCGGAAGTCCGGCTCCGTGACGATCTCCATCAGCGGTGTGCCGGCGCGGTTGTAGTTCACCAGCGTGTGGGTCGCCGACTCGATGGAGCCGCCCGCGTGCTGGAGGCTGCCGGGGTCCTCCTCGAGGTGTGCGCGGGTGATCCCGATGGGCCGCGGGTCGCCGTCGACGCGGACCTCCAGCTCGCCGTCGGCGCAGATCGGCGCGTCGTACTGGGTGAGCTGGAAGTTCTTCGGGAGGTCGGGGTAGTAGTAGTTCTTCCGGTGGAACGTTGTCGTCTCGGGGATGTCGGCGTCGATGGCCTTCCCGACCTTCACCGCGGCCTCGACGGCGGCCTCGTTGAGGACCGGGAGCGCGCCCGGGAGCCCGAGGCAGGTCGGGCAGGTGCGCGTGTTCGGCTCCTCGTCGTCGCCGGGCTCCGTCGAGCAGCCACAGAAGATCTTCGTGTCGGTCTCGAGCTGGACGTGGACCTCCAGCCCGATCACGACTGTCCGGTCCGCCGTCGCGGCCTGCGTGCTCATTACCGGCCAGTTGTGAGCGGGCCGCCTAAATCGTGTCGGGACGACCGCCCCGTCGACTCGGAGTATCGATTCCGAAAACCCGGAAGGAACGATTATTAGGGGGCCGTTCGTAGGTGGCGCGGTGACCGAACCGATGGGCCACGGAAACGGCGACCCGGCCGGCGGGGAGGGCCCGCGTCCCGCCCGCGGCCGAGCGCGCGAGACGGGGGGTACTCGGGGGAGATGAGCGCAACAGGAGTCCGCCGCGGTCGGCCGCCGCGGACCGCCCCCGTCACGGATGTGCGCTGAGGGGCCGCTCCACGTCGGGGAGCCGGTCGACGCCCCGTGGGCGAGGCTGCCCGAGAGCGTCCGGGTACGCCACGCGGACGAGGGCGACGCCGAGAGCGGACGCCCCGGAAGCGACGGCGGGGCGGCGTCTGCCCGCAGGATGGCGGTGACGCGCGGAGCGACGCCGACCGCCGTCGTCGTCCGGCTACTCGACGCCGAGGAGTCGCTCGACCGCCTCGTCGCGGTCCGCGAGCGCTATCCGGACGCCCCCGTCCTCGCGTACTCGGCGGAGGACGACCCGGACGCGGCAATCGACGCGAGCCGGGTCGGCGTCGAGTACGTCTCCGGGCGGCGGCTCGCGGCCGACGGCGAGACGCTCGCCGACCGGGTGGCGGCGACCGCGGTTGGACGCGACGACGAGGCGGAGCTAGAACGGAGCGGACCCGAACCGGCGGGAAGCCGCACCGAGCCCGAACCGGCCGCGACGGGCGCGGGAGAGCGAGCGTTCCTCGAACCGTTCGTGCGGATCGTCTCGGACCGGTGCGCCGACCTCGACGAGCAGATCGACGCCCTGCTGGACCTCGGCCGCGACTACCTCGGGCTGTCGATCGGCTACTCCTCTCGGGTCGACGACGACCGGATCGAACTCCGGCGGTTCAGGGACTCGACCGGGCTCGTGGAGTCGATCGCGGCGGAGGAAGTCGACGACGACGACGGGACGGTCCCGTTGGAGCTGACGTACTGCCATCGGACGGTCCGCGGCGGCGCGGACGCCGGATCCGAGCGGGACGACCGGGCCGAAAGCGGCGAGGCGGCCGGCGGAACCCCCGGCGTCGTCGCGATCACCGACCCGGAGGCCGCGGGGCTGGGCGACCACCCGTCGTACGAGCGGTTCGGCGTCGGCAGCTACGTCGGCGGTCGGGTCGTCGTCGGCGGCGAGGTGTACGGGACGCTCTGTTTCCTCGACCTCGACTCCCGCGACCGACCGTTCGACGAGTCCGAGCGGCTGTTCGTTGAACTGCTCGCCGAGTGGCTCGGGGGGGCGATCGAGCGCGAGGTGGCCAGCGAGGAGCGGGCGGCGGCGGTCGACCGCTTCGAGGAGACGCTCGACCGGGTCGACGACGGCTTCTTCGCGCTCGACGACGAGTTCCGGTTCACCTACGTCAACGAGGCCGCCGCGTCGCTGCTCGAGCGCGACGCCGAGGCGCTAATCGGCGACGACATCTGGGCGGAGTTCCCGGCGGCGCTCGGGCGGAAGTACGAGCGCAACTACCGGCGGGCGATGGAGACGCAGGAGACCGTCTCCTTCGAGGACCGGTACGAGCCGCTCGACCTGTGGACCGACGTGACCGCCTACCCCTCGCCGAACGGGCTGTCCGTGTTCTTCGCCGACGTCTCCGAGCGGAAGCACCGCGAGCGGACCCTCGAACGGCTGCTCGGGACCGTCGAACGCATCCAGCGCGAGGGGGACGCGGAGGGAGTCGCGGAGCGGCTCGTCGAGGCCGCAGACCAGATCCTCGACTACCAGATAAGCGGCGTGCGGCTGTTCGAGGAGGATATCGGCCGACTCCGTCTCGTCGCCACGAGCGACGGGATCGGCGACGCGTTCGCCGCCAGCCGGGAGCCGCGCCCGCCGAGCGAGGGGATCACCGGCGACGTCTTCCGGTCGGGCGAGCGGTGGGTGTGCGACGACCTCGCGACCGACGGGCGCCTCGCGTCGATCGGCGACGGCCCGAGCGCGGACCGGACCGAGTACCACGGCATGCGCTCGTTCGTCGCGGTGCCGCTCGCGGACCAAGGCGTGTTCATCGTCGGCTCCGAGGAGCCGGACGCCTTCGAGGAGAGCGACGTCAGCGTACTCGAGCTGCTGGCGACGAACGCCGTCGCAGCGATGGACGCCAACGACCGGCGACGGCGGCTCCGGACGTACGAGGACGCGCTGAAGAACGTCGACGACATGGTGTGCGTCCTCGACGACAACGGCGGGATCACCTACGCCACCGGACCGTTCGCCGAGTGGATCGGCGACGCCGACGCCGGGGACATCGTCGGCCGGCGGCTTGACGCGCTCGTCGCCCCGGACGACGGGGAGCGCGTGGCCGACGCGGTCGGAGCCCTCACCGGCGCGACGGCCGAGAGCGCGAGCGGCCGAGAGACCACGAGGACGGTGGAGCTGACCGTCGAGCGTGAGGGCGACCGGCAGCCGCGGTACGGGCAGCTGCGCCTGTCGACGCTGTCCGACCGCGGGGGCGGCGTCGTCGGGTCGCTGTCCGACGTCACCGCGCTCCGCCGGACGCGGACGGAGCTGTCGGCCGAACGCGACCGCTTCCGGCGGCTCTTCGACCGGATACCGGACCCGGTGATGGAGGTCATCCTCGAGGACGACGAGACGGTGATCGACGGGGCCAACCCGGCGTTCGAGGCGCAGTTCGGCGCGGACGAGTCGGCGATCCGCGGCCGGACGATCGGGGCGTTGGACATCGACGACGATCGGCTCGGCGACCGGGGGGGAGGGGGTTCCGCCGAGGGAGTCGACCTCGACGCGCTGGTTCGCGAGCACGGCTTCACCACGGAGGAGGTCCGACGACAGACCGTCGACGGGCCGCGGGAGTTCCTCTTCCGCGGGTTCAGCTACGAGACCGAAGGGGTGCGGCGGGCGTTCGGCATCTACACCGACATCACCGACCGGAAGCGCCGGGAGCGGTACGTCCGGATCGTCAACCGGATCCTCAGGCACAACCTCCGCAACGAGCTGAACGTCGTGTTCGGCTTCGCCAGCGAGATCACCGACCGGACCGACGACGACCGGGTCCGCGACCACGCGCGGCGGATCGAGGCGACAGGCAAGCGGCTGAGCGGCGTCGCCGAGGGGGCCACCACGCTGCGGCGGGTCGTCGAAGAGGGGTACGCGACCGACCCCGTCCCGGTCGACGTGGAGGCGGTCGTCGAGGAGGTCATCGCGGGGCACGCCGCCGACCACCCGGACGCGCGGATCACCGCCGACGTGCCGCCGGAGATCGCGGTGCGGGGCGACGACCGCCTCGCGATCGCCGTCGACCACCTCGTGGAAAACGCGGTCGAACACGGCGGCGACGCGCCGCGCGTCGCGGTGACCGCCGAGGGCGACCCGGACGGCGGGGTCGTACGGGTGAGCGTCGCCGACGACGGCCCGGGGATCCCGACCGGAGTCCAAGAGGTCATCGCCGAGGACCGCGAGGTGACGCAGCTGCGACACAACACCGGCGTCGGGCTGTGGATCGCCGCGTGGGTGGTGGAGGCGTACGGCGGCGAGATCCGGTTCGGCCCCGGGCTCGACGGCGCGGGAACGACCGTGACGCTCGTCCTCCCGGCGGGGGAGTGAGCGGGGACGGGGGCGAGGCGGGTCGCCTCCGCGTTCCGACCCGTTTATTGTCGCCGACGGCCCTTCTCGGCGTATGACCGACGACGACCGACGACGCGAGTTGATCGCGGCGCTCACGGCGGCCGACGCCGTCCGATTCGGCGAGTTCGAGCTGTCACACGGCGGCACGAGCGACTACTACGTCGACAAGTACCTCTTCGAGACCGACCCGGACGCGCTGACGCTCGTCGCCGAGGCGTTCGCCGACCGTCTCGCCGCCGCGAACGCGAAGCTGGCCGGCGTCGCGCTGGGCGCGGTCCCGCTGGTGGCGGTGACGGCCGCCGAGCTCGGTCGCCCGTATGTCATCGCGCGCAAGCAGGCGAAGGAGTACGGCACGGGCAACCGGATCGAGGGGCGGCTCGACGAGGGCGAGGAGGTCGTCGTGATCGAGGACATCGCCACGACGGGGCAGTCCGCGGTCGACGCGGTCGAGGCGCTCCGCGAGGCGGGCGCGACCGTGAACCGCGTGCTGGTCGTCGTCGACCGCGAGGAGGGGGCGGAAGCGCTCCTCGCGGATCACGATGTCGAGCTGGAGTCGCTGCTCACGGCGACGGAGCTGCTGGCGGAGCGGGACGAGGGCGCGGAGTAGAGCCGAGAATGGCGGTCTCCGCGGGGTCTACGCCTCGGGCGGCTCCACCGTCGGCACCGCGACGCGGTCGAGCACGTCTCCGATCACGTCGGGCTCGTTGACGTCGTTGACGGCCGCGTCCGGCGTCAACACTAGTCGGTGGGCGAGCGTCGGCTCCGCGACCCGCTTCACGTCGTCTGGCGTGACGAACTCGCGGCCGGCGACGACCGCGGCCGCCCGGGCCGTCTCGAAGAGGCGCTGCGTGCCCCGTGGGGAGACGCCGGCCTCGACGCGGCGGTCCTCGCGGGTCGCTCGGGCGAGCGCCGCGGCGTAGCGGAGCAGGTCGTCGTCGACGCGGACGGACTCCGGGACCTCCCGCAGCGCCGCCACGGAGTCGGGGTCGAGGACGCGGTCGACCGTCGGGGACTGCTCGACGCGGCCGGCGCGCCGCCGGAGCAGCTCCAGCTCGCCCTCCTCGTCCGGGTAGCCGATGGAGGTCTTGATCGTGAACCGATCGAGCTGGGCCTCCGGCAACGGGAACGCGCCCTCGCTCTCGACCGGATTCTGCGTCGCGATCACGTAGAACGGGCTCGGGAGGGCGTGGGTCTCGCCGTCGACGGTCACCTGCCCCTCCTCCATCGCCTCCAAGAGGGCGGCCTGCGTCTTCGGCGGCGCGCGGTTAATCTCGTCGGCGAGGACGACGTTCGCGAAGATCGGGCCCGGCGAGAAGGTGAAAGAGCCGTCGCGCTCGTCGAACACGTTGGTCCCGGTGACGTCAGCGGGCAGGAGGTCGGGGGTGAACTGGATCCGCGAGAACTCCAGACCGAGCGCGGTCGCGAACGAGCGCGCCGAGAGGGTCTTGCCGGTGCCCGGTACGTCTTCGAGGAGGACGTGGCCGCGGGCGAGGATGCCGAGGGTGACGCGGTCGAGGAACTCGCGGTCGGCGACGACCGCGCCGCCGACCTCGTCGACGACGCGGGCGCAGGCGTCGGCCGCTTCGGGGACGTCCATACCCACCGCACGGGAGCCGGGCCGAAAAGCGTTGTCGGCGGGGCGGCGGGACGCTCGGCGGACCGGCGGGACGCTCGGCGAGCAATCGCGGTGCCGCGCCGCGGCGGCGATCGAAACGCATAACAGCGGAACCGGCCAACACCGAATCGAGCCGAGGTAGCCTAGCCTGGCCAAGGCGGTAGATTCGAAATCTACTGTCCATTCGGACACCGGAGTTCAAATCTCCGCCTCGGCGCTTCTCTCAGTTTCGCCCGGCGAGCGACGGCGCTGCCGTCCGCGCCGGGCGGGACGCCTACCCGATCAGCGCCGCCGCGAGGAACATCCCGGACGCGGCCGCCGGCGGGATGGTGAGGTTGTCGTCGACGGCCACGCCGCGGATGAGCGGCGGGAGCCCGTCGGCGATCGCCGCGGGGATCGCCCCGGCGAGCGCGACGATAACGCCCGGATCGGGGCCGAACTCGGGGATCGCGTACGGGACGGCGATCCCGAAGCAGACGAACACCATCGCCGCGACCACGGGGAGCCGCTTCGGCTCCGTCGCCGCGTTCTCGCCGAGCCCGCCGCTTATCGGGTCGCCGACGGAGAGCATCCACATCGCGGGCACGGCGAAGACGGGCGCGAAGACGAGCGCGGTCGTGGCCATCCCGACCTGGTACAGCGCGTAGCCCGCGATCCCGTCGGCCTCGTACTCGCGGACGAGGGCGTCGTACAGGGGGTCGAGCGGGCCGACCGAGTCGGTGAGGCGCAGGGCTTCGAGGACGGCCGCGACCGCGACGCTCAGGATGAGCAGCCGGCCGGTCGTCCGCCACGAGATCCAGCCCAGCAGGTACGGGACCGGGTAGAGGGTGCCGCTGGCGTGGACCAGCCGGCGCTCGAACTCCACGCGCTCGCGCCACGCCGCCGCCGGGAGACGCACCCCCTCAGTTCCCCGCCGTCTCGACGTCGGTATCGACCGCGTCGTACCGGTCGGCGACCGACGCGAACGGTTCGCCCTCCCGGAGCGCGGTCAGCTCGTCGGCGAGGGCCGCGACCGGGATCCGGACCTGCGCCGCGGAGTCGCGCTCGCGGAGCGTGACGGTGTCGGGCCCGTCGCCCTCGATCCCGTCGCGGTCGACCGTGACGCAGAACGGGGTGCCGACCTCGTCCTGCCGGCGGTAGCGGCGACCGATCGAGCCGGAGTCGTCGTACGCGACCGCGAGCCCGGCGGCCCGCAGGTCGGCCGCCACCTCGTCGGCGAGCGCAGTCAGGCGGTCGTCGTTCGTCACCAGCGGGAAGACGGCCGCGTCCTGCGGCGCGACCTCGGGTTCGAGCGAGAGGTACGTCCGCGACTCGCCGTCGACCTCGTCCTCACTGTAGGCGTGCGCGAGCAGCGTCTGAACCGTGCGGCCGACGCCGAACGAGGGCTCGACGACGTGGGGGATGATGTGCTCGCCGCTCTCGGTCACCTCCTCGACGGCGAAGTTCGCGACGTCGACGTCGACCGCGTGAGTCTCCACGTCGTCGCCCTCGCCCACCGTCACCTCGACCGTCTCGGCGTCGAAGGCGTCGGGGTCGCGCTCCGCGAGGGTTTCCAGCGCCTCGGCGACCGCGGCCGCGTCGCCGCCGAACTCCGGCCCGAGCACGGACATGTCGGGGTCGACCGCGGCGCGCTCGACCGTCTTCGGCTCGTCGTACCGCTTGAACACCGTGAACGCGTCGTCGCCGTACTCGTCGTGCTTCGAGAGGTCGTAGTCGCCGCGGTACGCGAAGCCGGCGATCTCGATCCAGTCGCCGTCGACCTCGCTCTCGGCGTCCCAGCAGTCCGCGGCGTAGTGGGCGCGCTCGCCGGCGAGGTGCTGGCGGAAGCGGAAGCGGTCGAGGTCGACGCCGACCCGCTCGTACCACTCCTGTGCGACGCCGAGGTAGTAGCCGACCCACGGGGAGCCGATGACGCCCTCGTCGACCGCCTCGCCGACCGTCGTGTCGAGGTAGTCGCCGTCGTCGGCCTCCTGTTCGGTCGCGGGGTACAGGCGGACCTCCACGTCCCGCACGCGGTCGAGCGGCGGCTCGTCCTCCTCGGGGTCGATGAACTGCTCCAGCTCGGCCTGCGTGAACTCGCGGAGGCGGAGGAGCCCGCCGCGCGGCGAGATCTCGTTGCGGTAGGCCGGGCCAATCTGGGTGATCCCGAACGGGAGGTTCCCGCGGGCGTACTCCTTCAGCCGCGGGAACTCCACGAAGATCCCCTGCGCGGTCTCCGGGCGGAGGTAGCCCGGTTGGGCGTCGCCGGGCCCGATGTCGGTCGCGAACATGAGGTTGAACGCCTCCACCGGCTGGCCGGCCAGTTCGGTGCCGCAGGCGGGACAGGCGATCCCGTTGTCGGCGATGAGCTCGGCGACCGCCTCCCCGGGGAGTGCCTCCGCGTCCTCGACGTCCGTGGCGTCCTCGACGAGGTGGTCGGCGCGGTGAGACTTGCCGCACTCGGGGCACTCGACGAGCATGTCGTCGAACCCCTCCAGGTGGCCGGACGCCTCGAACACGGCCTCCGGCATCACCGTCGGGGCCTCGATCTCGCGGTTCCCCTCGCGGATGGTGAACCGGTCGCGCCACGCGTCCTCGACGTTCCGCTTGAGCGCCGCGCCCTGCGGCCCGAACGTGTAGAAGCCGGCCGTCCCGCCGTACGCGCCGTTCGACCCGAAGAAGAAGCCGCGACGCTTCGCGAGCTCGGCGAGCGCGTCCGCCGCCATCTACAGCCCCTCCAGCAGGTCCACGTCCCGGACGATCCCGTCCAGCTCCGTGCCCGAGACGAGCGGGACCTGCTCGATGTCGTTGCTGATGAGCTCCTGTGCGACCTCCTTGGCCGTCCGCGTGGCGTTGACCGTGATGAGGTCCTCGGTCATGAAGTGGCGGACGGCCTCCGCCGGGATCTCAACGTTTCGGGTCGGGAGGTAGCGCGCGCCCGTCGCCTTGATCCCCTCCCACGACCACTCGGAGTCTTCCTCGGCGATCGAGTCGCCGGTGCTCGCCTCGCCCTCGACCACGCGGGCGACCTCGAGGATGTCAACCTCGGTGAGCATCCCCGTGACGGCGGCGTCGCCGTCGAGGACGACCGCGTACGGGACGCCGGAGAGCGCGATCTCGCGCTCGGCGACCGTGAGCGGCGTCTCGGTATACGTCGCGTTGACGGCGCGCGTCGCGAGCTCGCCCACCGCGGTCTCGCCGTCGACCTCGCCGCGGGCGATGGCCCGCACCACGTCGGTGACGGTGAGGATGCCGACGAGCTCATCGTCGTCGACCACGGGGAGGCGGCGCGATCCCTCCGTGGCCATCGTCCGGGCGGCGTCGACGATGTCGTCGTCGGCCCCCGCGGTGGGGACTTCGCGCATCAGCAGCGCGAGCTGGTCCTCGTCCGGCTGGTCGATCAGGTCGTCGCGCGTGACGAGCCCGCGGTACACCTCGTCGCCGTCGTCGTCTTTCACGACCGGGACCGACGAGAAGCCGTGTTCTTGGATGTACTCCAGCACGTCGTTCCGGCTCCCGGGGATCTCGACGACGACGAGCTCCGACCGGGGCGTCATGGCGTCTGCGACGTTCATGCCCGTCATTCAGCGTGACACCTCTTGTATACTGCGAAGGTGTGCGGCGAGACGGTCACCGAGCGCCGGAGCGCCGAGCGGGGTTCAGCGGGCGGAACGGCGCGTCCGAGACGGCTGCGACGACCCCTCGCACCGCTCCGCGAGCCGGTGAAGAAGCCGACACGTTTCGCCGGATCGTCGTCTGGAGGTCGTTCCGGCGGACGATACGTCGGTCTCGTGTCGTGTGAATCTCCGATTCGACGGTCGAGCGCGCTCGGGTTCGCAACGTTTATACGTATTGTGAACTATTCACAACCATGTCACGGAGTTCCACTCCTTGGGACGACCCGGACCCCGACCGCCGTCGGACGGCGCTGCCGACGGACCCGGCGCTCGACGCCGCGGAAGCGCCGAACGTGATGGCGTCCATCGACTCCTCGTCGTCGCGACCGGAGCTCGTCATCGCGGACGTCTCGCGGGAGGACGCGTGGGTGTCGGTCGATGAGACCGACGCGACCGTCCTCGAGGAGTGGTGTTGAGCCGCGCCGGAGCCTGACGACGCCTCGGCCTATTTTTCAACAGCCGCTGTAGCTCCGTAGCGTCGCAACCGTATACCCGTCACCGGAGTCCGCGCTCCGCTTCCCAGCCGCGGATCAGCGCGCCGACCGTTCGACACGTCGGCACCGACACGCCGCGGCGCTCGGCTCGGTCCACGACCGCGCCGTAGATGGCGTCGACCTCGGTGCGGCGGCCCTTCGCGACGTCCTCGTACATCGACGACCGGTTCGCCGCGGTGTCGGCGGCGACGCGCTCGACGGCCGCGACAGCCCGGTCGTCCGGCAGGTCGACCCCGACCGCCCGAGCGACGCGGGCGACCTCGCGGGCGGCCTCGCGAGCGACCGGGGCCGCGGGACCGTCGAGCGTCGGTCCGTTCTCCGTCCGCGCGAGCGCCGAGGGGCCGTTTATGCCGGCGTTGACCGCGAGCTTCTCGAAGCGCCGCGTCGGCATGTCCTCGGCCACGACCGTCTCGACGCCCGCCGCCTCGAAGGCGGCACCGACCCGTGCGGCCTCGGGCCCGACGCCGCCGGAGAGCGGGCCGACGACCACCTCGCCGACGCCGGTACACGTGACCCGTCCCGGCTCCGCGAACCGCGCCCCGTAGCTCGCGGTGCCCGCGAGGACCGTGGCGTCGAGCGCGGCGACCAGCCGCTCCTCGGTGAGCCCGTTCTGGAGCGAGCAGACCGCCTCGTACTCGCCGGTCGCGAGCGCCCGTGCCGCCGCGTCGGTGTCGTACGCCTTGGTCGTGACGAGCGCGAGGTCCGCGACGCGGTGCGTCCCGTCGGTGAGCGCCCGGGGAGCGACGTGGGCGTCCACCCGACCGTCGATCCGGAGCCCGTCCTCGCGGATGCGCCGCATGTGCGGGTCGCGACCGACGAGCGTCACGTCGTGCTCGCGCGCCAGCAGCCCGCCCACGAGGCTTCCGAGCGCGCCCGCACCGTAGACGAGCACCTCCATGCGCCAAGAGAGGAGCGCCGGCAGAATAGTGGTACCGGTGCGACCGGTCCGCCGCCGACCGTGCGCCCCGCTCGCCCGCCTCAGTTCTTCAGTCCGCTCCCGGTGAGCGGGACGACCACGTCCTCGTCGGGAGCTATCTCGCCCCGGTCGCGGAGGGTTCGCAACGCGGCGGGCGCGACCGCGCAGGTCGGCTCCGTGTAGAAGCCGGCGGCGTGAAGTCGGTCGAGTTCGCGCGTTGCGGCCGCTTCGGTGACCGCGAGCGCGTCGCCGCCGGTCGCGTCGATCGCGTCGCGGATCTCGCGGCCGCGGACCGGCTCGGTGATCCGGATCCCGTCGGCCGCCTCGTTGACCGCTCCGTCAGGGGCGGCGGCCTCGGGGCCGTGGAGCGCCTCGACGACCGGCGCGACGCCGGCCGCCTGCGCGCCGTAGAGCCGGGGGACCGCGTCGATCCACCCGGCGCGTTTCAGCCGCCTGAACCCGCGGTACGCGCCGAGGAAGAGCGTCCCGTGGCCGAGCGGCGTCACGACCGCGTCCGGGGCGTCCCAGCCGCGCCGGAGCGCGATCTCGTAGGCGACCGTGGCGGTCCCCTCGAAGAACGCCGGGTTCCACGCGTGGCTGGCGTACCAGGCGGACTCCCCGTCGTCGAGCGCCGCGACGCACGCGTCCGTCACGGCCTGTCGACTCCCCTCGACTCGGACGGGGTCGGCACCGGCGCGCCGGATGGCGCGGAGCTTCGACTCCTTGGCGTCCGCGGGGACGTAGATCTCGGCCGCCATCCCGGCGCGGGCGGCGTAGGTCGCGACCGCGGCCCCCGCGTTGCCGGAGGAGTCCTCGACGACGCGCTCGACGCCCAGATCGCGGGCCCGCGTCAGCGTCGCGGTCGCGCCGCGGTCCTTGAACGAGCCGGTCGGGAAGACGTACTCCAGCTTGAACGACGCGTTCCACGGAGAGACCGCGGTCCCCGCGCCGGCGACCGGTTCGCGCCCCTCGTCGGCGTCGACGAGCGGCGTCAGTCCCTCGCCGAGCGTCACGCGGGCCGACGGGTCGTCGCCGACCGCGAGCAGGTCGTCGAACGCCCACAGGCCGTCGCGCGCGTCGAACGAGTCGGGGTCGGGGGCCGCGCCCCCGGGCACCGGCGGGTCGGCGAAGTTCAGGGGCGCGCCGCACCGACAGCGCCAGCGGTCGCGGTACGTCTCGCCGCACTGGGGACAGCGGAGTTCGCGGGGGCCGGACGGCGTCGGCTCGGGGTCGTCGGGGGAGCCCATCAGTACGCGTCGACGTTCGTCCCTATCGAGCAGACGTACTCGCCCGCGGCCACCTGCGGGAGCCGGCGCGTCCGCCAGAAGACGCCGTCCGCGTCCGCGGTCACGCGGGCCTCCAGGGAGCCGAAGGTGTCGGTCACGTCGAAGAGAACGTCGCCGGCGGAGACGCGCTCGCCGAGTTCGCGCTCGAAGCGGATCAGGCCGCCGGCGGGCGAGCCGTACTGATCGAAGCCGCGGGCCCGGGTCTGCGAGTCGAGAGCGGCGTCGCCGTCGAGGAACCCGTAGTGGCGGAGCACGTTGAACACACCCTCGACGCCGTACCGGATCGACTCCTCGTCCCAGCCGACGCAGCCGCCGAGTTCAGGGTCGACGGTCGGGATGCCGTGTTCCGGGCCGGCCCGGGCGAGCTGGCCGTCCGGCCCCTTGATATCGAGGACGTGTCCGCAGCCGAACGCCTTCGCGAGCTCGAGGCAGTCGCCGTGGAGCCGGTGGCGGACGCCGCAGCGCACGCGGGTCTCGTTTATCATCCGGCTGGTCGACCCCTGGTGGAGGTCGAGGATGTAGTCCGCGCGCTTGGCGACCTGGAACGTCTCGTGGGCGATCCGCTCGCTCGTCGTGCCGTCGGCGTCGCCGGGGTAGCCGCGGTTCATCTTCCGGTCGTCGACCGGGTTGCGATGTTCGGCCGCCTGGAACGCGAAGTGGTTCACGATGCCGACGACGAGGACCGACCCGGACAGCTCGGCGGGGTCGAGCCGCGGAACGACGCGGTTGACGACGCCCAGTCCGTTCAGCTCGTCACCGTCGCTCACCGCCTGTACGTACAGCGTCGGCCCGTCGGCCGCGCCGTTGACGACGGCGACCGGCAGCCGGACGGGACTCCCGTCCCGCATCTCCCCTACTTCGAGACGGCCCGTGTCCGTCTCGCCTAGGGAGGCGCGGGCCGTTCCCAGCGTTATCATTACGAGGAGGTGGGGCGGCCGGGACTTTATCGGTTCGGTCCGCGGCGATCCGACCGACACAAGCTTTATCGCCGCTATCGTTCAACGAATAGTACCCACAACCGCCGCGTCACGGGTCCCCGTCCGTCTCGACGACCGCGGCGAGTCCCCATGAGTATCGACATCGACCCGCTGCGCGAGGCCGACGGGATCACCGTAACGGACCACATCGAGAACACCCAGTTCGAGGTGTACACCGACCGGGCCGTCCACCCCCACCAGTGTCCGGAATCGGACCACTACTTCCCGGTCGACGCGAGCGTCGCGGTCGAGACCGGCTCGATCGAGATCCCGCGGGTCGCGGTCGTCGAAACACGGGCCGGCGACGGAGAGCTCCTGACCCACGGCGACTGTTACACGATGCCCGACGGGACGTACCACGTTGGGATCAATCCGGCACCGACGAAGCTGTACCTCACTTTCGACTCCGGGTTTGCCGTCTCGACGACCGACCGGACCACCCGGATCGACCTCGACACGGCCGGCACCGTCCGGCTCGGCTTCCGGTCGTTCCACCAGACGCCCGCCGGGACGATCACCACGCCGACGGACCCCGAGGCACTGATGGACGCCGTCTCGCTGCTCGGTTCCGGGCTCCAGACGACCAGTCCAGAGCGGTCGTTCCCGACTCTCCGGGGGCACCCGCCGCTCATCGAACCGGGCAAGGAATTCAGCGTGCCGGAGCGGGTCGAGCCTGTCGACAGCGGGGCGCGAATCGTCGTCCCGCCCGAGTACCGCTACCTCTACCCCGTGGTCTCGTTGGCGTACTACTTCGCCGCCGATGTCGTCCCCGGCGACGCCCCGCGGATCGAGGGCGACGGCTGGATGTACCCGCTGGAACCTGGATTCGAGACGCGGACGGCAGAGGTGCTCCGCCAGACGTTCCACCTCGACTGTCTCGTCCGGACGGAGGGGTTCTACCCGGTCGACCTCCACGAGCGCGAGACGACCGACCTCGACCTCAACTGGGAGCGGTTGTACGACCTCCCGCTCGCGGAGCGGCTCGGCGAGTACCTCGAGGTCCCCTTCCGAGAGGTCGAACCGGAACTCCCGCAGTGGACCCTGACGACCGACGTCCGTCCGGACCCCGAGAACGTTGAGATGCTCCCGTTCGTCGCCGGCGAGCTGTCAATCGTTCGCTCGCCGGAGACCGTCACCCCGGTCGCGGACGACGAGGGCGTCGGGGTCGGCTTCCTCGGCGGCCCGGACCGAAGCGCGTCGGCGGCGAAGAGACGGGGCTCCCCGGTCGCCGGCGTCGGCCTTGACGACGGCGAGTTCGTCCGTGGCGGCGCGAGCGTGACTCGCGGCGTGGACGCGTCAGCGGACCGCGGTGCGGTCGGGGCGCAGACCGACTTTGTGCGGCCGGAGCCGGTCGACACGGTCGAGCACGCGTGGGTCGGCGACGGAGTCCCGCTCGACGCGAACAAGGCGACCCTCGACGCGTACCACCGCCGGCTCGAAGCCGGACAGGTCGAGCAGTCGCGTATCTCTGTGCTCGTCGTCTGTAACGACGAGCAGATGCGCGAGGAGGGCGACGTCGCCGACCTTTACGGCCTGCGCGACATGGTCCAGTTCGACATCGAGGTGCGCCACGACCTCTCCCGCGAGGAGATGCGGGAGGTGCTCGCGTCCGACGTTGACTTCCTCCACTACATCGGTCACGTCGACGACCGCGGGATGCAGTGCGCCGACAGCTACCTCGACCTGACGGACGCGGACCTCGACATCGGCGTCAGCGCCTTCCTGCTCAACGCCTGTCAGTCGTACCAGCAGGGCGAGGCGCTCGTCTGTCGCGGCTCGCGCGGCGGCATCGTCACGCTCTCGGATGTGGCGAACTCGCCGGCGACGAAGCTCGGGCAGATCATCGCCCGCCTGATGAACAGCGGGTTCAATCTCCGGACCGCGCTCCACGTCGCGAAGCGCGAACTGATTACGGGCCACCAGTACATCGTGGTGGGTGATGGAGGGGCGACGATCTGTCAGAGTCGGAGTGGACTGGCGCTAGTGTATGAATTAACAGAGACGGACGATGAAGAGTATATGATTTCAGCAGAATTCTACCCGAATGGGCACCATAGAGAGGGTTCACTTGCCACTTTGAATTTGGAAACAGATGAGAGTAGTTACTACATCCCCTCAAAGGTCGTATGTAAGGAAGTTACCAGAGAAAGTGTTTCAAATCTTATACAGTTAGAACTATTACCGATATTCTATCAAGACGCGTTAAATTGGACTGGTAGCTTGAATCTTGATTAAGGGCCAGGATTTGAGGTTGCTGCGTTCGCCGCCGCAGGGGCCGCCTGCGTCAGCAGTAGGAGGGCGGTGAACAGGACGCCGGCCATTTTCGGGTGCTCTGCCACGTATTCCGCGACACTTTCGTGCATATTCGAGAAGTATCAGGATAAATAAATATTGAGATTGTTTTACGGTTGGATGATAGAGATATTTGAACCGAAATTCTTACGTATTAAATATCCACAGGCCCAGATGCGGACACTAACGCCTCTCGCCGGATCGACTGCTGCCGAGAAACAACCGCCACGGGAGCGTCGAACGAGGACCGCGTTTTTTCACCGCCGAGCGCGGACCCTACCGTGCCATGACCGATATCAAATCCGCGATCCAAGAGGCGTTCGAGCACACCGAGTACGATCTCGGCGACGTCGCGGTCAACCGCCGGCAGGTCCGCGTCTCGGTGATTCAGGAGGGCGCTGACCCCAACGCGCTGCGAGCGGTGATCGAGGAGGCGCTCGGGGCGGACGCGCTCGCGACCGTGACCGTGACCACGGAGCGGATCGCCGGCGAGGACACCGTCGGCACTGTCGTGTCGTTCCGTTACCGAGGGTGACCCCTCGGGCGAGACTCAGTTCCCGGTGACGCCGTGCGTACCGAACGTCAGCAGCCGCTTTCGCGACGCGGTACGGTTAACAGGCCGGTACGCGTACATACGGGTCACACGATGAGGGTCGAGGACGGACACGACGGCGCACAGTACCTCGCCGGTTCGCCAGTTCGGGTCGCGATACTCCGGGCGCTGCGCGACGACCCGCGGCGGCCGGCCGACCTGACCGACGCGGTCGACGCCACCCGAACGACGGTCCAGCGGATCCTCGGGGGGTTCCGCGAGCGGGACTGGGTGGTGAAATGCGACGCCGTCTACCGGGTGACGCCGACCGGCGAACGCGTCCACGACGCGTACGAGACGCTCCTGACGGAGGTCGAACGCGGCAAGCGGTACGGTGGGTTCGCCGCGACCCTCGAACGCGTCGGCGTCAATTTCCCGCCGGGAGGGATCCCCAACAGCGACCTCACCGTCGCGTCTGAAAAGAACCCCCTCGCCGTCGTCGACCGGTTCACAGAGCTGCTTCACGAGAGCGGCGGCGGCAAGATCCGAGCCATCTCCCCGGTCGTCATTCGCCAGTTCAACGACGCGGCGGCAGCGGCGTTAGACGACGGGGCGAACGTGGAACTGATCATCGACCGCGACGCGGCCGACACGTCGGTCGCGGAGTTCGAACCGGCGACCGACCGGGCGTTGGCCGACGACGCCGCGGAGGTGTACGTGAGTGCCGAGCCGATAGAGTACGGGCTCTTCCGCTATGGCGACGTGGCCTGCGTGGCCGCGTACGACGAACAGAACAACCCGCGGTGCGTCATCGAGTCGACTGACGACCCGGTCGTCGACTGGGTCGACGACGCGTTCGAGTCGCTACGAGACGACGCGACACGGCTCTCGGCGATCGTCGAACGGACCTGAGGAGAGAGTCGGCGGTCGCTACGCGTCGTCGCCGTCCTCGGCCGCCGCGTCGGCGTCGCCGTCCGGGTCGAAGTTCGCGGGAACAACCGTCGGGTGGTCGATACCGACGGAGGGCGTTGTGGCAGTCATAACTCTGTGGGATACTAGGCGACAGACGCTCTAAAAATTATCCATAGGCATAACGCATTCAGGCGCAGGAATCAGATGTTCTGTGGTTATACGACAGTTACGCGAACTGCTCGTCGTACAGCTCCTGTGCGTGTTCGATCGCTTCCTTCGCTGCCGCCTTATCCTCCCAGCCGAGCGTTTCGACCTCCTTGCCGGCCTCGAGGTTCTTGTAGGTCGAGAAGAACTCGTCTATCTCGTCGAGCGTCTGCTGCGGGATGTCTTCGAGGTCCTCGATGTGATCGAACCGCGGGTCCTCGGTCGGCACTGCGATCACCTTGTCGTCCTGCTCGCCGTCGTCGTCCATCTTCATCAGCGCGACGGGGCGGGCCTCGACGACGCAGCCGGGGAACGTCTGGTCCTCGACGAGCACCATCACGTCGAAGGGGTCCTCGTCGTCGTAGTACGACTGCGGGATGAAGCCGTAGTCGTACGGGTAGTGGACGTTGGAGTGGAGCACGCGGTCGAGGACGACGCCGGGGATGTCCTTGTCGTACTCGTACTTATTCCGCTCACCTTTGAGGCACTCGACGACGGCGTAGATCTCGTCAGGCGCGTTCGGTCCCGTCTCAAGCTCCTCCCAGAGGTTGGCCATGTGTCCGACGATGCGTCGATGTCGGTCAAAGTCTTTTCGGGATCGCGCCGGAGCGCCCCCACGGGCGGCCTCACAGCGAGACCGTCTACACCGAATCGGCGTCAGCGGTTCCGAGGCCGTCGAACGGCCGATCGGCCGGTTTCGATCGCGAACCGCAGATACGGCACGGCCGACGGATCGTCGGCGCACCGGCCCGAACCGGCGCCGATCGGTCGACGGCGAGTCATTCCCAGATAACGCGCTCATCCGCCGAGAGACCACCGATACCGCGAGATCCCGACGAACGCGCGGGCTGAGGCATCGCAACGATCGTGACTGTTGAGAAAGACTATAAGTTCGGGTTCCCTCCTACAGTGTATGTCAGAGGCACAAACAGTCACTGATGGGTCGACGGCCGCGAGCGATCTGACGGCCTTCCAACAGAACATTCTCACCATCCTCGCCGAGGAGCCGATGTACGGCCTCGCTATCAAGCGAGAGCTGGAGGCCTACTACGGCTCGGAAGTGAACCACGGCCGGCTCTACCCCAACCTCGACGACCTCGTCGACGTGGGGCTCGTCGAGAAGAGCGAACTCGACAAGCGGACGAACCAGTACGAGCTCACCGAAGAGGGCCACGACGTCGTCCTCGGTCAGGTCGAGTGGGTCCTTGACCGGTTCGTCACCGACGAGGAACGCGCGGGCGAGGTCCACGCGCTGCTCGAGTAAGCGGCGACGACTACGGGGCAGGCAGCATCGAACTCCGACCGAACCTTTTGGCACACGGCGCGGCGAAAGCCGCGTTCTCTCTCCGCCGAGCGGCCGCTACGCCGAGTCGTCGCCGACGGCGTCCGGGTCATTGATGTCGGCGGCGACCGACTCGATCATAGAGAGCGACTCGTCGACCGCGGCGAGCTGCTCGTCGGTCGGCCAGCCGTTGCGGACCAGGTATTCCTCGCGGAACTCGGCGCGCATCGCCGGCGTTGCGTCGTCGACCGGGCGGACGTAGTGGTTGCTCATGAACGCGGCAAACGTCTCGGCGGTCCGGGCGTGGACGTCGGCCTCGCGCTCGGCGACGGCCTCGGCGACCGCCTCGTTGTACGCGGCCACCTCGCGGTAGCGGTCGGCGTCGCCGGGGCCGGACAGCGACACCTCGACCGCGCGGCCGGTGTCCTCGACGCGGTCCAGTTGGACCGTCCCGTGGTCCATCCACTCGTCGGGGTACAACACGAGCGTGTCGTCCTCGTCGCGGACGCGGACGGTGTACCCGTACTCGGTCGCGAGGGCGTCACGCCGCTCCCGGTACTGGTCGGCCGCTGCCTCGATCTCCGGCGTCGGTTCCGCCGACTCGGCCTCGCGGGCGAGCCGTGTGAGCCGTTCGGCCTCGTCGACCGCCTCGACGGGGACGTCCGGGACGCGTTCCTCGTCTCGCTCGGGAGACGCCGCGGCGTCGGAGCCCTCCTCACTTTCGCCGTCTCCCGCCGCCATCATCTCGCGTGCCCGTTCCTTCGCCCACTCCGGCGGTTCGTCGTCAGTTCGCGTCATCGAGTGCCTTATTCGCCAAATCGTCGGCGCGTTCGTTTATTTCTCGCGGTACGTGCGCAATCGACCACCGATCGAACCGTGTCAACAGCTCCCGGGCCCGGACCCGTCGCTCGCGGAGTTCCGGGTCGTTGGCGTCCCACTCGCCGCGGACCTGCTTGACGATCAGCTGCGAGTCGCCGCGGACGTCGACCGCGTCGAAGCCGTACTCGTCGGCCGCCTCCAGCGCCCGGATCAGCGCGGCGTACTCGGCCTGATTGTTCGTCGCGCGGCCGACCCCCTCGCCGCCCTCGGCGACGACCCCGTCTGAGGTGACGAGACACCAGCCGACCGCGGCCGGCCCCGGGTTCCCGCGGGAGGCCCCGTCGAAGTAGACGTGCGCGCGGCCGCCGCCGTCGCGGAGGAGGGCGGTCAGTCTGGTGGGGTCGCTCCCCTGGACGACGACCTTGTCGTCGTACGCGACCGCGACCGCCCCGTCGCGCTCGGCGCGCCACCGCTCGTGGGGCGTGTTCCCTTCGTCGACCCGAACGTCCGCGTCCGCGAGTCGCTCGCGCGCGGCGGCCGGATCGCAGTCGATCGTCGGCATTCGTCCGGGTTCCGCACCCGGCGGACAAAGGGCTGTCCGTCCGCGGTCGGAGGGCGGTGAGCCCCGGTCGTGTGACACACCCGCACGGTAACGAACTTTTAAGTAAAACCGATTGGATAGCATATAAATGCGATGACACGGCCCACCCGGCAACGGGATCACGACCGGCAGCGCGTGGGGGACGAAGACGCCGAGGAAGAGGCGATCGATGTCGCGGAGGTGGAGGACGTCGACGAACTGGACCCGGAGGACTTCGATCCGGAGAATCTCACCCGGACGGCCGACGGGGAACTGATACACGAGGAGACGGGGCTCATCGTCGAGGACGAGCAGATCGATCCCGGCCCGGAGTGGCGCGCGTTCAACCACTCGGAGCGACAGGAGAAGTCGCGCGTCGGGGCCCCGACGACGAAGACGATGCACGACAAGGGGCTGACGACGACCATCGACTGGAAGGACAAGGACGCCTACGGCCGCTCCATCTCCTCGAAGAAGCGGTCGCAGATGCACCGGCTCCGCAAGTGGCAAGAGCGCATTCGGACGAAGGACGCGGGCGAGCGCAACCTCCAGTTCGCGCTCTCGGAGATCGACCGCATGGCGTCGGCGCTCGGGGTCCCGCGGTCGGTCCGCGAAGTGGCGTCGGTGATCTACCGGCGCGCGCTCAACGAGGACCTGATCCGCGGGCGATCCATCGAGGGCGTCTCTACCGCTGCCCTGTACGCCGCCTGTCGCAAGGAGGGGATCCCCCGCAGCCTCGAAGAGATCTCGGAGGTCTCCCGGGTCGACCGCAAGGAGATCGGTCGCACCTACCGGTACATCTCCCAGGAGCTCGGCCTGGAGATGCGGCCGGTCGACCCGAAGAAGTACGTCCCGCGGTTCTCCTCGGAGCTGGAGCTCTCCGAGGAGGTCCAGTCGAAGGCCAACGAGATCATCGAGACCACCGCCGAACAGGGGCTCCTCTCCGGGAAGTCGCCCACCGGCTACGCCGCGGCGGCCATCTACGCGGCCTCGCTGCTCTGTAACGAGAAGAAGACCCAGCGCGAGGTCGCCGACGTCGCGCAGGTCACCGAGGTCACCATCCGGAACCGGTATCAAGAACAGATCGAAGCGATGGGAATCCACAGCTAGGCGGGCGCCGCCTCCCTCCCCGTCTCGCCTCTCTCGGTCGCCGCTCGTCGCCCGCCCCGTCCCCACAGCCAGCAACGTTCAAGCCGCCGCGCCGCCAAGGCCGGAGCGAATGCGGCTCGACGAATTCATCGAGTACGAGGCGAACGAGCGGGCCGAGCGGCGGCGCCTCGCGAGCGAGAAGGACTACGGCATCCTCGATCACCTCGACTCCTTCGAGCGGCGCTTCGACGAGCACGTCTCCGACGACGCCGTCGTCGGCAGCGTCTCGCCCTCCATCTTCGTCGGCCGCGCCGACTACCCGAACGTCTCGACCGGCCTGCTCTCCCCGGTCGGCCGCGAGGAGCGCGCGGCCGCGTTCGAGACCTCCGCGGCGTGGTACGACGAAGGCGTCTCCATCTCCGACGTGTTCGACCGCCGGACGAGCCTGCTCAACTCGACCCGCGGGGTCGACGTGGCGGACGCGGGCGCGACGAGCAGGGTGACCCCGGTCGGCGGCGGAGACGGGCCGGCCGAGAGCGTCCACGACGCGTGGGACGGCTGGCTGGGCGTCCAGCGCGAGGTCGCCATCGCGGACCGCCCGGTCGACGTGGAGATCGGCCTTGACGGCCGCCCGGACCTCGACTTCGACGTCGGCACGGAGGACATCAAGACGCCGACCGGGCCGCGCGCCGCGGCACGGACCGCGGACCTCGGCGAGAACCCGCACGTCCCCCGGCCGGTGAAGAAGACCCTCGAAGACGACGACTGGCGCGCCGAGGGGGCGATGACGTACCTCTACCGCCGCGGGTTCGACGTGTACGAGATCAACACGATCCTCTCGGCGGGCGCGCTCGGCCGGGGCGAGAACCGCCGGCTCGTCCCGACGCGCTGGTCGATCACGGCCGTCGACGACACGGTCGGGCAGTTCCTCCGCGGGTCGATCCGCGACAACCCGACGGTCGACCGGATCGAGGTCCACCGCAACGAGTACCTCGGCAACGCCTTCTGGGTGATCCTCGTACCGGGCCGGTGGGAGTACGAACTCGTCGAGATGAAGTCGCCCGGCTCGATCTGGAACCCCGACCCGGAAGCGGGGGTGTACCTCGCGGCCGCCAGTGAGGGGCGCGAGGGCCGGACTGGCTACGTCGAGGAGACCGCGGGCGCGTACTACGCGGCGCGGCTCGGCGTCCTCGAGCGGCTCGACGACCGCGGCCGGCAGGCGAAGGCGCTCGTCGTGCGCCACGTCTCCGACGACTACTGGGGCCCGGTCGGCGTGTGGCAGGTGCGCGAGGCCGTCCGCAACGCCTTCGAGGGCGAGCGCGGCACGGCCGAGACGTTCGGCGAGGCGGTCCGCGGAGTCGCCGACCACCTCCCCGTCTCGCTCGGACGGCTCCGCCGGAAGTCGGCGCTTGCAGCCGGGCTCCAGGCGAACCTCGCGGATTTCGTCGATACGGGGTGAGGGACGGCGGCGCTCCCCCCGCCCCGGTCACTTTAGTCGCGCCGGCGAGTGGGTCGGCGCATGGTACCCATGGCCCTCGCGTTCGGCGGCGTACCCGGCGGTCCGGAGGTGGTAATCGTCCTGATTGTTGCCGCCCTCTTGTTCGGGGTTCCCCTCGTTCTCGTCGCGGGAGTGGTGCTCTACTTCACGACGCGCTCTGACGACGATGCCGTCGACGACGGTGCGTCCGGAGCAGGAAGCCGGGAGCCCGACGCCGAGCGGATCGCGGAGCTGGAAGCGGAGGTCGAGCGACTTCGCGAGAAGGTGGACGGGGAGGCGGACGAAGCTGAGGAAGCGGAGCGCTCATAGGCGACGAAGCGGTCGGCGCGTACCGACGAGCGTCCGGAGGGCGCGAGTCGCGAGAGACCGGAGGATCCTCTGACGGCCGGCGCGTGGCGCGGACAGCGAGCGCGCACGAGCCGCGCGGACGGGGCTTCGGAAGTGTTTGGGCGTCAGTACCCGACCGATCGGTCCGCGCCGCCTGCTCGACCAATCGACCGATTCTGTTAGTCCTCGGCCCAGTAGTACAGCTCCTCGCGCGGCGCGTCGCAGCTCGGGCAGTTGGCGGGGAGCTGCTCGCCGATCTCGCCCATCTCGCCGCACTCCCAGCAGCGCCACATCACGTACGCGGTGCCGAACACGTCGCGGGCGTCGGTGAGCGCCAGGGTCTCGGAGCTCGACGGCGACGCGACGTAGAAGCCGTCGTCGTCGACCCCCCGGATCGACCCGAGACGCTCGCCGTCCTCGTTGTACACCGCCTGCCCGATGCTCACGTCGGCGAATACGGGTTCTTCGGAGGCCATACGGGGGCGTACGCGTTGATCACTTATAATTATGTGAGTCAGTAGCACGATACACTATTAAATCCGAGGTCGTCGGAGCGGTTCGGCGGCGAACGCGTCCGGCGCACCGGCGGCGCGGTCGCTCGCCGGGACTCGTCGATGGAGAGAGTAACGGCGGCGAGACGGGGCGAAAGCGCCGGTTCAGGCGACCGGCGTGCGCTCAACGACGGTGCCGTCGGCAGTCGGGTACTGCTCGACGATCTCGCCCTCGTCGAGGTCGCCGTCCTCGACCATCTCCTCGAGGAGCCACCACGCGACCTCGACGTGGTTCGACTTGACGGTGTAGAACTCTTCGGGGACGCCGAGCGCCTCGAACCGCTCAGGCTCGGCGAACGCCTTTCCGTAGACGAGGGTGCCGTCGTCGGTCACCTCGTCGAACTCGCGGCAGATGTTCTTCGCCATCCGCTTGAGCCGGTTGCGGTGTTGGGCGGCGTCTTTGAATACCGACGTACAGAAGTACACCTTCTCGTGGCTCGCCATCTCTTCTAAGATGGCGTCGTCCTTCGACCCCTCGACGGCGGACATGTGGCCCTCCTGGAGTTCGAACCCCTCCTCTTGCATCCGACGGTAGTTGCCGTCGGACATCTCGAACTCGTTGACGTTACAGAACTCCGCGGCCCCCTCGTCTAAGAACTCCAAGAACTCCGGCTCCGCGCGGATGCCGGGGATCTCGAAGGCGGGCGTGAGCCCCTCCTCGCGGGCGATGTGGAGGATGTCCTCCCACTCGGTGCCGTGCATGTCGCCCCACATCTCCAGCGGCGGGTGGAAGCGGATCTCGTCGAGCCCGGCCTCCGAGAGGCGGCGCATGTTCTCGCGGCCGCCGGTGATTCCGGTGTACAGGTGGGTGTGGTGGTCCTCGCCGAACTCGTCTTTCAACAGTTCGAGGTACCGGGTCGTCTTCGCCATCGCCTCCTGCGGCTCGCCGCCGGTGATCGAGGTGCCGAGCGCGCTCATGCGTTTGGCCTCCTCGATCACGTCGGAATCGGACTCGACTTTCCGCTCGTTGGCGTACACGTCGGTGACGTTCTTGCGGTTCTCTCCGAGGGGGCAGTAGAAGCAGTCCCGCTGGTCGCAGTAGCCGTAGACGAACAGCACCATCTTCCCGCCCTTGGCGCACTGTTCACAGCCCTTGGAGATCATCTACCCGTCTCTACCGGCCGCGGCCTCAAAAAGCGTCCGAACCGTGCTGTCCCGGGAGATCGGTTGGCACGGGCGAGGGTGCGGCGGCCGTGCGCCGCGGCGCGAGAGCGGTCAAACGAACACAAAGTATGTACCTTCGCCGCTGCGACGAGCGGACATGGACTCCGGTGAGACGCCAGTTCCCGACGACGAGAAGCGCTCCACGACCGACGCGGTCACGCGTCGCCGCGCGCTCGCCGTCGGGGGAGCCCTCGGCCTGACGAGTCTCGCCGGCTGTACCGCGCTCGACGTCGCCACCGGCGGAACCGCCGAGTTCGCGGCCGGCACCGCGACCGTCGCCGACGCGACGCTCTCTGAGACCGGCTACGGGCTCAACGAGGTCACCGACGAGACGGTGACTCAGGAGTTCGAGGTCGGTGGGTCGACGCGGGAAGTCGAGGTGACGAACACCGTCGCGGAGTACGACAAGGCCGTCGAGCTGTTCGGCGAGCGCTACCAGGCGGCCGTCTTCTCGGCGGTGGCGACGCCGCAGGTCGAGGTGCTCGGCGAGGCGTTCAACCCGATTGCCGACCTCAGTCCGGACGAGCGGGCCGCGCTGATCGCGGACCGCTACGAGGGGGTAAGCGACCTCGAACGTGGCTCTGAGTACTCCACGACGGTGCTCGGGTCCGACGCGCAGGTCGTCGTGTACTCGGCTGACGGGCAGATCGAGGACACCGGCGTGAGCGTCGAGCTTATGTTTCACGTCGGGTCCCCGGTTGAGGCGGGCAGGGACTTCGTCCTCCCGCTCGCCGCCTACCCCGCGTCGTTCGGCGACGGCGAGAACGTCCGCTCGATGATGAACGGGATCGAACACGAGCCGAACGACGGGAGCTGACGGGCGCGACGACGCGGACGACCGATGCGTGACGGCCCGCGCGGACAGGTCGCCATCGCCGCAAATCAGCTGACTGCGGCGGCACCGGCGACCGCTTCGGCGGGACCGAGCCGAGCCGAAAACATATGTCGCCCGCTCGCCTAACGTCGAACGATGCTACTCGTCCTCTGTGTCGACCTCGACGACGACCTCGGCCGCAAGACGGGGATCCCGACCCCCGTCGTCGGCGACGAGGACGTTACCGAGGCCGCGGTCGCGCTCGCGACCGCCGACCCCGAGGACTCTGACGTCAACGTCCTCTTTCAGGGCGTCAACGTCCACGACGAGCTGGCCGCCGAAGGCGAGGCGGTCGAGGTCGCGGCCGTCACCGGCGTGGACGGCCCCGACGTGAAGGCGAACCGTGCGGTCGGTCAGGAGGTCGACCGGGTGCTCGCCGAGCTGTCGACCGGCGAGGAGGTGTCCGCGGTCGTGATCACCGACGGGGCCCAAGACGAGTCTGTCCTCCCCGTGATCCGGTCGCGGATGCCGATCGATGGGATGCGCCGGGTCGTTGTCCGGCAGGCGCAGGACCTCGAGTCGCTGTACTACACGATCAAGCAGGTCCTCGCGGACCCGGAGACCAGGGGGACGATACTCATCCCGCTCGGCGTCCTCCTGCTAATCTACCCGCTCGTCGTCGTCGCGAACCTCTTCGACGTGGCCGGGGCGGCCGTGTTGGGTATCCTCTCCGGCGCGGTCGGGCTCTACTCGCTGTTCCGCGGGCTGGGACTCGAGGAGACGGTCGACGGGACCGCCGAGACCATCCGCACTGTCCTGTATACCGGCCGCGTGACGCTCGTCACCTACGTCGTCGCGCTCGCGCTCATCGTCGTCGGCGGCGTCCAAGGCGTTGAGACCGTCGACGTCGTCCGCGGCGTTCAGGGCGGCTCGCTCGCCGCTGGGACCGGCCTCGCGGCATTCGTTCACGGGTTCGTCCAGTGGCTCGGCGTCGCGGGCGTCACCTCCAGCCTCGGACAGATCACCGACGAGTACCTCGCCGGCCGGTTCCGGTGGCGCTATCTCAACGCCCCCTTCTACGTCGCCTCTATCGCCGTGGTGCTGTTCGCGGTCTCCGGGTTCTTCCTCCCGGACGCGCCGGGGGTGACGGCGCTCGGGCTATCGGAGCTGGCGATGGCGCTGGCGGCGGGGACCCTCATCGGCGTGTTGAGCACGCTCGCATTCGCCGTCGCAGAATCGCAGCTCCCGTCGACGGAGCCGGTGTGAGAAGGGGGGCCGGGTTGGCGGTGGAAGCGGAGCGCCGCCTACCGCGGCGTCCAGGAGTCGCACGCTTCCATGTCGTCCATCAGCTCGTCGTAGTGCGCGCAGTAGGGCCGCATCCCGTCGTCGGTCCGGACGTAGTCGAACTGCGCGCAGTTGCCGCAGTAGGCGTCACCGGGGCCGTCGCGCGCGGCAGGGGAGCCAGGCGAGGACCCAGACTCCGGCGGCGGGGACGACGACGGACCGCCCGTCGGTCCCGTGTCGTCGAGCGGCGAGGTGATGTCCGCGTCGGCGCTGCCGCCGTCGCTCACGCCCGGCGAGCCGGGCCCGGGACGACCGCCGGCGCCGGTGCCCGACGAGGTTGCGGTCTGGCCGTTGGTTGCCGCCCGCTCGCTCGTCGCGGACGGCGAGCCGACCCCTCGTGCCTCGGAGTCGCGGGCGTCACCAGGCCGGTTCGTCTGCGTCTCGACCTCGCCGTCGGGCGTCCCGCCGAGGAGGCCGACGCCGCCGGGGCCATTCAGCTGGTCGCGGGGGACCTCTACCACCTTCGTCTCCCCCTTATGAGTCACCTCCATCGAGACGGTGCCGCCGGGGTCGTTTCGGGTCTTGAAGTTGGCGACGCCGACAAACACGCTCCACAGCGTCGTCGCGGCCCCGAGGAAGTAGACGCCCGCGGTGGGGAGCGTCAGGTCGGTCAGATCCGGGCGTGGCCCGCCCACCCACTGCTGGGGGTACGCGTGCGCGAACAGCGCCACACCGAGGCACATGACGACCGCACCGACGATCGCCGCGGCGTAGGTGTTTCGCTCGGCTGGGAGGACGGCCATCACGCCGAGCAACACGAGCGGGACGCCGACGCCACCGAGGACGCCGCCGACCTCACGAGCGGTTCCCGAGGTATAGCTCGCCGGCAGCGCCACCTCGGCCGCCACGAGGATACCAGCGAGGAGGAGCAGCGCGCCCACGACGAACGACCCCACACCGAGGTACAGCCGACGCGGGTCAACCCCGGAGCGCCCCCGTCCGCCATACGCCTCCGAGAGACTGGTCATAGGCGGGGTACGTCGTCCACCGTGAAAACAGTACGTCAGACGATCACGGGCGGCGGGTGACGGCGACCGCATAGGTGGGATAAAAGCGGTCACGCACAACGGGCAGAACAGATCGCGCACGACGACCGGCGCGGACCGCGGTTGAGCCGGCCGAGAGTGCGCCGGCTCAGATCAGCGCCTCGATGTCGACGTTGGCGTCGAGCAGTTCGGCCATCCGGTCGACCGTGCGGACGTCGCGGGTGCGGCCGCCGCGGATGACCGCCTCGGCGCGGTCAATAGCGGTGACCGTGTCGGTGTTCACCGCGAGGACGGGCTTGCCGGCGTCCGCGGCCTTGCCGAGGACCGCCCCCGAGGGACGGTGTCCGCCGGTGAGGACGAGGCAGGCGACCCCGGAGGCGTCGAGTGCCGCGGTCTGGACGTCCGCGCGGTCGCCGCCCGTGATGACGGCGGCGTCACGGGCCCGCCGGAAGTACCGCAGCGCCTCGTCGCCGCCCATCGCGCCGACGAGGAAGCGCTCGACGAAGGGGTCGGTGGGCGCGTCGGTGAGCAGTTCCGCGCCGAGTTCGTCCGCGAGCTCGCCGACCGTGACGCCCGCGAGCTCCTTCTCGTACGGGAGCGCACCGAACACGGTGATGCCCTTCGATTCGAGGAACGGGATGCCGTCTTGGTCGAGCGACTCGAAGGCGTCGTCGGACACCTTGTTGAACACGATGCCTGCGAGGCGGTCGCCGAACGCGTCGGCGGCCGCCAGCACCTCGTCGAGGTCGTTCGGCGAACCGTACTCGGCGACGAGGACGACGTTCGCGTCGAGTAGCTCCGCCACGTCGACGTCGGTGAGGTCGACGACGCCGCCGGTGGTCCAGCTGCCGCCGCCCTCGACAAACACCTGATCGTGGTCGGCCGCGATGCCGTTGTACTCCTCGCTGATACGGTCGCGCAGGGCCCCTGCGTCCTCGGTGCCGCGGATCGCGCCCTCGACGAACGTTGGCGAGTAGACGACGGGCTCCATCTGGTGCATCTCGGCGTCCAAGCCGAGCACCTCGCGGGCGAGCATGGGGTCCTGGTCGAGCGTCTTGCCGACGTTCGACTGGAGCCGGGTCCCCTTCGGTTTCATGTAGCCGACGCTGCGGTCGCGGTCGGCCGCGAGCCGCGCGAGGGCGATGGTGATCGCTGTCTTTCCGGCGCTGTCTCCGGTCGCGGTGACGAGTGTGGTGGGTGTGTCAGTCATTGGTGGGTTCCTCCGCGTCGAGCGGCTTCGGTTCGGGCTCCGGCGCGTCGAGCGCCTCCGGGTCGACGGTGAGTCTCACGTCGACGGCGGCGGCGTTCGTGCCGCCGTCGTCGTCGGGCAGTGCGACGAGGGGGTTGATGTCGAGTTCGAGGATGGCCGGGAAGTCGGTGACCAGCTGCGAGAGCCGGCCGATCGTCTCGATCACGGCGTCGACGTCGACCGGGTCGCGGCCGCGCGCGCCCCGGAGCAGGGGCGCCGACTGAATCTCCTCGGTCATCTCGCGGGCCTCGGGCTCGGAGACGGGCGCGACGCGGAAGGTAGTGTCTTCCATCACCTCCACGAAGATGCCGCCCAGCCCGAACATCAGCAGCGGCCCGAACTGCGGGTCGCGGTTCATACCGACAATCGTCTCGACGCCGTCATCCAAATCGACCATCTCCTGTACCTGGACGCCGAGGACGGTCGCGTCCGGCTGGTAGTTGCGCGCCCGGGTGATGAGGTCCTCGTAGGTGTCCGCCACGTCGTCGTCCCCGACGCCGACGGCGACGCCGCCGATGTCGGACTTGTGGAGGATGTCCGGGGAGACGATCTTCATCACCACGTCGCCGTCGACGCCCGCGGCGACCTCGCGGGCGCGCTCTGGCGAGTCAACGATCTCGCCGTCGGGCGTGGGGATGCCGTAGGCGTCGAGCAGCTCCATCGCCTCGACGCCCAAGCGGTTGTCGTCGCGGTCGCGAACCGAGCCGAGGATCTCGCGGGCGCGCTCGCGGTCGACGTCGAACGACATCGGGTCGGCGTACTCCCGTCGTTTGATGTCCCGGTAGGTCGCAAGCGTCGCGAGGCTGTCGATGGCGCGCGCCGGGTCGAAGTAACAGGGGATCCCCCGCGACTGGAGCTGCTGTTTCGGCTCGCGGGTGCGGTCGCCACCCATCAGGCAGGCGGCGACGGGCGCGTCCATCTCGTCGCTCACATCGGTGATCGCGTCCGCCAGATCGTCGAAGTCGATCGTCGCCGTCGGCGCGGCCAACACGAGGGCGGCGCCGACGTTGTCGTCAGCGACGGTGACCTCAAGCGCCTCGCGGAACCGGTCGACATCGGCGTCGCCGATCACGTCGACCGGGTTGTGGATGTTCGCCTCCTCGGGCATCGACTCGGCAAGCGCGTCGCTCGTCTCGCGCGTGAACGACGCCATGTCGAGATCGGCGTCGCCGACCGCGTCGGTCGCCATCACGCCGGGGCCGCCGGCGTTGGTGACGATGGCGACGCTGTCGGTATCCGGGAGCGGCTGGCTGCCCAAGATCCCAGCCGAGTCGAACAGCTCGTCGACCGACTCCGCGCGGATGACGCCGGCCTGATCGAGGCCGGCCTCGTACGCCTTGTCGGAGCCAGCGAGCGTGCCGGTGTGCGAGGAGGCCGCCTGCGCGCCGGCGCTCGTCCGCCCGGACTTCACGGCGACGATGGGGGTGTCCTGGGTTGTCTGCCGGGCGGTCTCGATAAACTCGCGGCCGTCCTCGATCCCCTCGAGATAGCCGATGATCACGTCGGTCTCCTCGTCTTCACCCCAGTGGTCAACGAAGTCCGTCTCGTCTAGGACGGCCTTGTTGCCGAGGGAGACGACGTCTTTGAAGCCGATCCCGTTGTCGTTTGCCCAGTCGAGCACCGCGGTGACGAACGCCCCGGACTGGCTCATGAAGGAGAGTCCGCCGGGGAGTGCGTTCTCGGGGCCGAAGGTGGCGTTCATGCCCGAAGGGGTCGACATGATCCCCAGACTGTTGGGGCCGACGAGGTTGAGGTCGTACTCGTCGGCTAGCTCCGCGAGGCGACGCTCCCTCGCCGCTCCGTCCTCTCCCGTCTCGCCGAAGCCGGCGGTGATCACGACGACGTTACGGACCCCCGTCTCACCGCACGCCTCGATGGCGTCTAACACGATCGAGGGAGGGACGACGACGACCGCGACGTCGGCGTCCGCGTCAGCGACGTCGTCGACGCACGGCGTCCCGAGCACCTCGTCGTAGTTCGGATTGACGGGGACCGTGTCGCCGTCGAAGTCGTCGAGGAGGTTCGACGTGACCGCGCGGCCGACCGCGCCCTCGCGGGCGGTGGCGCCGACGACGGCGACCCGATCCGGGTCGAACAGCTCGTTGAGCGTACCCATCAACTTGTGAGTACGCGAAGCGCCGGCTTAAGATCGGTGGGATGTTCTTCGGAATTGGAGTCAACGGTGAACGATCGATCGGGTTCCGGTCACTCGTCGGTCGGATTCGGCGACAAGTCGCGGGGAACGTCGTCGTTCATGCCGGCGTCTTCGGCCTCCCGGTCCGCGCCGGGTTCGGAGCCAGTGGCCGTCGCTCCGCCGTCCGGCTCGACCGGCCTGGCCGCGGCCCCGCCGTGGTAGTCCCACTTGCCCGCCGGGGGCGTCGACTCGCAGTCGGCGTCCGGCACGCTGATCGTCACCGCGTTCCCGTCGGGACCGGAGTCGAACGTCAGGTCGCCGCCCGAGCGGTCGGCGATCCAGTAGACGAGCCACAAGCCCATTCCGTCGGTGTGTGTCAAGTCGTCCATCTCCCAGCGGTCGGTGATCGGGTCGCGCTCGTCCGCCGGGATCGGCGGCGCATTATCTTGAACGGTGATATCAACGCGGTCGTCCGGCGCGGTGACCTCGACCGCTACCTCCGGGGTCGTCTCCGCGTGCTCGATGGCGTTCTCGACCAGCTCCGCAATCGCGTAATCTAGTTCGGGGTGAGTGAGTGCCCGGAGGCCGTCGGGACAACAGACGGAGACCTCCGCGGCCGACGCGCTATGATTGCTCAGCGCGTTGTCGACCGCGGTTTCGACGAGCGACACGACCCGAAGCGGCTTCGGTGGCTCCTTCCGTCTGAGCAGATCGATCACGCCGCGCTGTTTCTCGGCCGAGGTCAGCAAGTCGTCGGCGACACGACGGATCGTCTCTGCGTGGTCAATCAAGTCGGCGACAAATCTGGCCGGATCATCATCAATCGACGAGTCCGTCGGGCAGAGCGCGTCGTCGACGCGAGTCGCGATCTGCTCAGCGGTACCGTCGACAATGTTCATGTCGTTGCGGATCGTGTGACGCAGCAAGTTGTCCATTACCGTGAGTTGGCGCTTGCGACGATACTCGTCGGTGACATCGCGGGTGAAGCCGGTGATCGCGACAGCCGCGTCGTCCTCGACGACGGGCCGGGCGGGCACCCGCACCCAGCGCATCCCTTGATCAGGGTTGCCGATGCGGTAGTCGAGATGCGTGGACTGGCCGGCCGAGAGCCGCCGCATCGCGTCTTCGACCGCCGGACGGTCGTCCGGGTGGACCATTTCGAGAAATGCATTGGGCTGTGCGCGCAGCGTCTCGCGGTTGATCCCGTACACCGGCTTCACCGCCTCGTTGACGAACAGCAATTCGCTCCAGTCGGCAGTAAACATCCACAGCACGTCCGGCGAGGTGGATGCGATCGTCTCCAGTCGCCGTCGAGACTCGACTTCGAGCGTGACATCGCGCGAACTCAGCGCGTAGCCGTCGATCCCGGTCTTTACCGGCGGGTAGACGCGCGTGCGGAGCCACAGCCAGTCGCCGTCGGCTCTTTTGTATCGGTACTCCAAGGGGGCGTCGGGCCGAGCGCCCTCGGCGACGACTGTATCGAAAACTGCCCGGACCCGGTCAGCGTCGTCGGGGTGAATACGGTCGAACGCGTCCGTCCCGAGGAGGTCGTCGGGGGCGAACCCGAGGAGGTCGCGCGTGGCGGCGTTGAGATACCGGAACCGTCCCCGTTCGTCGATCACCGCGACCTTGTCCTGCGCGAGATCGATGAGGGTCTCTGGCTCCGGCGAGCGAGACATACGATAATCGTCAACAAACGTTCGTATAACCTTGACCGTCCGATTATCAGGTTCAAAACTCTGACGCGGCAGACGGCTCCCGTGAGGCGTCAGTCGGCCGAGACGCCGGGGGCATCGATCGCGGCGGTTAGGGGGTCGGTCCCCTGTTCGTCGACGGTAAGGGAGACGCCCTCGTCGTCGAGTTCGATCGCGGCATCGGCGGCGTCGCGGACGTACTCCGCGGCGTGGTCGCCGTCGGGGTCGAAGCGGACGCCCTCGGCGAGCAGCGGCGTCTCGCTCAGAAGTTCGACCTTCCGGTAGGCGGTCGAGAGCGCGATGTCGCAGACTTCGGCAAGTTCGCTCGTCGTCTTCGGCGTCGCCGCGGCCGCAAGGATCGCCCGGCAGTCGGCGTCAGCGAGCGCTTCGAACGTCGCGTCGAGCGCCGCGTCTCCTTCGGTCGTCGTCGCGTCGTTCGTCCGCGAGGGGCGTTTCATATCTGTATGTATCGGCTCCACCCACCCGAACGGTGGCCCATCATATGCGGGGCGTTTTATACCGCGGGCCTGCGCCCGCCAATGTTTTTGCCCGGGGCAGGTAGGGACGAACGAGATGGGATCGGGAATCCGGGCGGAGGTCTCGCTGCCGGCGTCGTCGCCGTCCCCGTTTGACGGCGTCGTCGACGGCGCGGCGACGGTCGCCGAGATTGCGCGCTGTACGCCCGCTGACGACGCCGGCCGCGTCGTCGTGGAGTTCATTGGGGACGCCGACCTCTCGGTTCCCGAGGGAGTTGAGGTCGTCTTCGACTACGGTGGGCGGGCCGCGTACCGGTTCGACGCGGCCGTCGACTCCGACTCGCCGTTTGCCGTCCTTGACCGCCACGAGACGCCGCTTTCGGAGGCGGTGATCCGCGACGGGCGGCTCCGGCTCACCTTCCACGCGGGCGACCTGCCGACGCTGCGGTCGGTGTTGGAGGCGTTCCGCGACCGGTGTCCGGACATGGAGGTGTTGCGGCTGCTCCAGTCGACGACGACGCCGACGGAGACAGATCTGGTCACCGTCGATCGGAGCGAGCTGACGGAGCGGCAGCGCGAGGTGCTCGCGGCCGCCTACGACGCGGGGTACTTCGATCACCCCAAGGGGGCCAACGCCGGGGAGGTCGCCGAGTCGCTCGGGATCGGCCGGTCGACGTTCACCGAACACGTCGCGGCCGCCCAGCGGAAGCTGTTCGGGTCGCTGCTCGATTAATCGCGTTCCGAAGCCGCGAGAATCCGCGACCCGTTTGATGAGCGTGGGTAGCGTACCCACAGGTATGACGGGGCGATCCACCCACACCTTCGTCTGCCCGGAGTGTCGGCGCTCGATCGAGGTGGACAACGCGATGCGGTCGACGCTGCTCGAGACGGGCTGTGTCGTCTGCGGAGCGCCGGTCACCGAGGAGGACATGGGCGAGGCACCGACGGTCGGCTGAGCGGCTGAGAAACGATCGCCCCGCGGTCCCCGCGTGCTGTGCCGCGTCATCACGACCTAACCGGTCGAGCTTGTATCGTCTCGTCGCCGCGTTCCCGCCCATCGGCCTCGCATCGTCTCGTCGTCGCATCCCCGCGCGTCGCGCCGTCTGTGCCGTCTCGTTTCCTTTATCACCTCGTACGCGGAAGAGCGGGTATGCCGACGAACAGCGAGGTCGAGATGTCGCCGGCCGAGGTGGACGCACACCTGTCGCGCCACGAGACGGGCGTCCTCGCGCTCGCGCGCGACGACGCGCCGTACGCGATCCCGATCTCTTACGGGTACGACGCCGACGACCGCGAGCTGTATCTCCGGTTGGTGTCGACGCCCGACAGCGAGAAGCGCGAGTTCCTCGCGTCGACGCCGCAGGCCCGCGTGGTCGTCTACGGCGACGACGACGACGAGTACGCGAGCGTCGTCGGCGTCGGCGCGCTCGAACGGGTCGACCTCGAGGAGCTCACCCCTGAGACAATCGCGCAGTACGGCGAGACGCAGCGCCCGCTTTTCGAGATCTGGGCCGCCGACAAGCCGGACCTCGACATCGAGCTCTACCGGTTCACCCCCGAGAAGCTGACCGGGCGGACGGTCGTCGTCGAGCGCGACGAGGCGTAAAACGGGCTCGCCGCCGGGCGTCTCGCTCGCGGCGATTGCCCCGGGCCAAGGCGGCGACACCAAGCTTATCACGGTCGAGTCAGGAGTCACGCTGAGCGACGAATGACGATATTATGAACGGAACGCGCCCCGATGACACCGCTCGCTCGCGAGTCGCGGCCCTCGTCGGCCGGCTCTCGACCGCGCTGGCGGCGCGCGTCGCGGTCGACCGACGCGCGCTCGCGGCCTTCCGAATCGGGCTCGGGGCGGTGCTCCTCGCCGACCTCGCGGCGCGGTCGCGCTCGTTGACCGCCTTCTACACGGACGCCGGCGTCCTCCCCCGCCGCGCGCTGTTCGCGGACTACGCGGGGACGCTCTCGGTCCACGCCCTCGTCGGCGAGCCGTGGGCTGTCGCGCTGGTGTTCGCCGTCGCGGGCGCGGTCGCCCTCGCGCTGTGCGTCGGGTACCGGACCCGGCTCGCGACCGCGGCCTCGTGGCTGTTGCTCCTCTCCCTCCACGCCCGAAATCCGATGGTGTTGAACGCGGGCGACGACCTACTCCTCGCTCTGCTGTTCTGGAGTCTCTTCCTCCCGCTCGGCGCGCGCTGGTCGGTCGACGCCGTTAGGGGGCCGGACGCGCGGGACGGAAGAGAGGAAGAGACCGACCTGACGGCGGACGGCGACGCCGGCGTCTCGGCGCTGGACGCGACCGAGACCGCGGTGGCGAACGTGGCCGCGATGGCGGTCCTCGCGCAGGTGTTGGTCATGTACCTGACGAACGCCGTCCACAAGTTCGAGAGCGAGCTCTGGATGAGCGGCGAGGCGGTCGTGTACGTCATGCAGGCCGACCAGTTCAGCTACCTCCTCGGAGACTATCTCGCTGCGTTCACCCCGCTTCTGCGCGCGTTCACCGTGTTGTGGGTGGCGCTGCTGTTCGCGTCGCCGCTGTTGCTCCTGCTCACCGGGTTCCCGCGCGCCGTCCTCGCGTCGCTGTTCGTCGGGATGCACCTTGGGATGGCGGTCACGATCCGTGTCGGCCTCTTCCCGGTCGTCGTCGTCGTCGGCTTCCTCCCGTTCTTCCAAACCCCGGTTTGGGACGTCGTCGCGCGCGTCGTCGACCGACTGAACTGGGCGCGGGGGGTCGCAAGCTGGCGAGCCCGGTGCGTCTCGCTGGCGCGGCGCCTGAACGCGGTCGACGCCGCGCTCCCGCGACCGGTCGGCGCGGAGCGGCTCGCCGCCCTCCGAAGTGGGGGGCTCGCCCGCGGTCGCGTCCTCTTCACGACGGTCCTCCCGTACGCGTTCCTCGTGTTGATCCTCTTGTCGAGCGCGGCATCAGTCGGCTACGCCGAGGTTCCAGACCCCGCCGAGGACGCCTTGGACACCGTCGAGATGACCCAGTCGTGGCAGATGTTCGCGCCCGACCCGATCCACACGACCCGCTGGATCGTCGCGGTCGGCGCGCTCGAAGACGGGACCGAGCGCGACGTGTACCGCGACGCCGCGGTCACCTTCGACAGACCCGACCGCGCGGAGACCACTTACCGGACCTCGCGGTGGCGGAAGTACCTCAAGAACGTCGACGGCGCCGACAACGAGAACCACCGCTCGTACCTCGCGAACTACCTCTGTGGCGACTGGAACCGCACCCACGAGACGGATGTCGAGACTGTGACGATCTACCGGGGGTATGAGCGGACGAACCCCTACAACGGAACGGTCGAGGCCGCGGACGAGTACGAGCTGATCGAGTACGACTGCTCGGGCGAGTTCATCCAGAACGAGTAGCGACTGGGCGCGTCGGTCCGGCCGAAGTCCACTTATGTGTAAGTCTTTGTAGTCTCACGGCACCATCACGGATTCATCGTGGTATCGATGTCAACGCCCCCGTGGTCGCTTCGACGAGCGACTATCGCGGGGATGCGAAGTTGGTCTTCGCGGGGCACGTGTCGGCCGTGAGGAGAGCCTGCGCGGGTTCGCTGCCAGCTCGTAGCGCAGTGCGGCGTCACCGAAACGGAGCCGGGTTCGAGACGGCGCAGCCGTCGCCAAGGGACGAGGCGGGCTTGGGCGTAGTGGCGATCAAATCTCGACCCGACAGTGAGTGACACGGACCACTCCACGGCTAGAAAGTACACTCACCGAACTGCCGTTTGGCAGTGTAAGGCCCGCACCAGCACAGAGCTGGAAGCGGTCCTTAATGTCACGCCAAGGTGTCAGCCTCCCAGACCGGAAGCTTTCACGATGGGTTACTAGCCACCGCCACATCTGGGTACTGATAGCAAGTGCCAAGCCGGCTATCAGACAGGTATTCGTGCCAGTGACTAGCATTAACATGATATAACTCGATGTACTTCAAGCTATCTTGTCACACAAATGTTTCCATATTATTTTTGACTGTTCCGGGTCTGAGAGAGGATTCAGCCCGATTCAGAGGGAGGATCCTGAAGGCTTCGCAAATCAATGGCACGGGCAGTGGACACAACAGTGATAGAAATCTGAACAACCCACAGAGAGTAAAACGTGTCTCCGTCTTAGTGGTGGGACGGGGGCGACGACACCTCAGCCCCTGTTCCACTAGGTTGGTACCGTTCCCACAGGAGAACGGCAGGGGGGAGCGCAACGATCGTGAAAATAAACGAGTATACCACGCTCAAAGCCATGAGTAGCCCGAAATCCCCAAGCACGGGCGTGATCGCAAGCGCAAGCGCTCCAGTACCAAGCGATGTGGTGAGCATACTGCCGAGCAGCGCGCCACCCGTTCCGGAGAACGTGATGATCATCGACGTGAGTGCGTCCCCGTTCTCGTTGTACTCATCGATGAACCGGTGAGTTGCGTGAACGGAGTACGCGATCCCGAGTCCGATTGAAATCGACAGAATCGTCGCCGTTAACGCGTTGAGCGAGAGCCCAAGCGCACGCATTGTACCAAGGAGGAATGCGATCGCAATCGCGATCGGAAACAGGTTAACGATCCCGAGCAGCGGTTTCCCCTCCAACACGCCATAGGCGATGACAAGGAAAATCCCGGTGAGCCCCATCGCGAGGATTAGTCCTTGGATCGCAGAGTTGAAGATGATATCCGTGACCGCGGCGAACACCACGAGCTGGCCGGTTGCGGTCGCTTGGGGCCGGAAGTCATCAGCGAACTGGCGGGCGTCGGCCGCGGCTTCGCTCTGGGTCGCGCTCGAGTCGATGGCGTACTCGATCTGTGCCTTTCGGCGGTCGGGCGTGAGATACTGTTTCGCCCGATCACCGGCCGGCGACGCGAATAGCTCGTCGTAGATACGCTCTAGATTACGATCGGGAACGCCGTTGCCGTCGACATCGCTGCGGGCAACGAGTCGTCCAAATTCTGGGTCTCGCTCAGCCTGCGACTGGATCACCGTGATGATGCTTGTCGGGCGAGCGCGGCCGCCCTCAGCAACGGCGAGCGTCCTAGGCGGATCCCCGTTCGGGGCGACGAGTGCTTCGAGCGCGTGATCCTCTTCGAAGTTCCCCTCAGCGTATATCTTCACGGATTGGTCTTGGCTAGTCGAGAAGCGGTCCTCCAGCAGCGAGATCGTCTCCGCAACGGTGTACTCGCTCGGCGCGAACGGCCCCGGGAGTGCAGTGACGTACTCGGGGAGCTCTTCCGGCGGGAGGAAGTCTTCAGTCTCGAAGGTGGTGTCGACGCCGCTGCCGTACGCTGTTGCCATTCCCCCCGAAATGAGTAGGACGATCACAAGCGCGATCGGCGCGTACTGGCTGACCTGAGTCGGGAAGCTGAGCAGCTTGCCGAGCGTCGAATCACTCGAGGAGATCGGTGCGGAATTGAACTCGGGCACGCCGTAAGCGTCGCGAAGTTTGTCGACCTCAAGCTTCGCCGCTGGTAGGAACAGCCCAAAGATCAGGAATGTGAAGATGATCCCGATCGCCGAGGCGATGCCGAGGTCGCGGATTGGACCGAGGTCAGAGATCACATTGGCACCGAACCCGAACACGGTTGTGGCGGTGACAATGATGAATGCAATCATCAGCTGATTGTTTGCCTCCCGCATCGCCTCGATGGCGCTGTACCCCTTGACAGCCTCCTCACGGTACCGGTTAATGATGTGGATCCCAAAGTCGACCCCAACGGCAAGCAACAACACCGGGACGGAGATCATCTGTTGACTAAACGGGATTCCGGAGTAGCCAAGAAAGCCGAAGGTCCACACAACGGTCATCAGCAGCGATAAAAGTCCCAGTGACAGGTCAATCGGGTCCCGATACGCGACCACGAGGAATATCAGCAGCAGGATCACGACGACCGGCATCACAATTGTGAGCGAGTCGCCGATGACGTTCGCCGTTTCCGCGTTCGTCACGCCGGTGCCGAAAGCCCGGATGTCGCTCGGGTAGTCGTTCGTGATCGACTGGACGGTCGTTTGGAGCTCCTGAAGCCCTGAGAAACCGGCGGGCACGTCGTGCGATATGACTGTGATCGACGCCGACGCGCTGACGGCAGTTGGATTGAAATCCGTTGACACCGCGCGGCTAAACTGCGGGTTCTCAGACAGCTGCCGGACCGTCTGGCGAACCGCTGTCGGGCTCGCTGCCTCAAGCGCACGTCGCTTCTCGGTGATCGTTGTCGCGGACGGGTCGATCGCGCTCGCGACAACCGTCGCCGGACCGTTGGTCGACTCGACTCGTAGGTTGTCCCGTTGGGAAAGATCTTCAAGGAGCCGCAGTTCGCGGGTGAGTTCCTCCTTTGTGAGGACGTTTCCGCCGGTGTGAATGAGTTGGGTTGACTCGCTATCTGCTTCGAACGGGTCATCAAACTCCTGGTTGACTGCGTCTAGCGCTTCCTGCTCGGCAAGCCCCTCAGTGAACGAATCAGTCGCCCCAGTGTCGGTGCTGACGAGTCCGATCCCACCGGCAAACACCGCAGTAAGCACTAAGAATGCGACAATCACCTGTCGCGGTCGGTCTACGATGGCGTCGTTGAGTCGGCGAATACCCGACTCGATCCGATCACTGAGTGACATCAGCTACTGCCGCCTCCGGTAGACGATCAATCCACCGGTTCCGACCACGAGTACGGCGAGGAAGATGATGGGGAGCGGAAGCCCACCGCCCTCACTGGCAGTCACTTCGATCGGAACTCGGTAAGTGTCTGAAAGCTGGCTATCACCGTCGACGTCGTCGTACCGGAAGTCGAGCGATATTGGGTAGGTACTCCCGGGTGTGGCCGAGCCCGTTGTAGAGAGTTCGAACATCATAGTCGTCGACTCTCCGGCTCCAAGCGACTGGACGTAGCCGGTGTCAGTGTCGCCGGTCTCGAGCGGGTCGTTCGCGAACAGACGCGCTTCGAGGTCGCTTGCGGGCTCGCCAAGGTTGTTCGTCACGGTCACCTGGACAGTCCGCGTCCCGTCAGCATCGATGGTGCGGTTTTCGATGGCGACGCTGAAGCGGTCTCGTTCTGGGGCAACCTCGGCGTTGACAACGACATCGCTGTAGGCCCGTGCTTCACCACCATCATTGCGATATTGGACAGCAAAGTCGATAGTACGGAGCCCTGGCTCAGCCTTACCTCCGATCGAGAGCGGTAAGCTAAACTCTGTCGACTGACCGGAAGCTAGTGACCCAACTGCCGCCGATTGTTCAATCGGGATAATATTCCCAGCAGTGTCTGCGTATCGGACAACGACGTTATCTGCGGTGACAGGACCAGTGTTGGTAATTGTGCCGGTAAGCTCACCGTCTTCACCGACACGAAGCGTCGACTCAACGTTCCCGAGTGTGAACGTCTGTTCTCCAAGCGGCGTCACACCCGCTGTGAGGCCCTGGTCAATGTGTTGGATGCCATCAGGTGAGTCAAACGAGACTTGGCCGGAAATGGCGTACTCTCGGGTTGGGGATGTCGAGCTAAACGAAACGTCATACGGGACAGTGACTGTTTCACCGGGCTCGATTGATTGGACCCGCGCAGCGTCCGAGCTGCGTTGACCAAGTGCTAGCCCAGAACTTGATGACTCGAGAGCCACGGTAGCGTCGTAAGCGGCTGTTGCGCCGACATTCTTAATTGTCGCTTCAAGCGTACCCTGATCACCAATCTGTGAATCAGTTGTTATATCGGTGATCTTGAACCGTGCGTCGTTACTCACTTCAACCTCAACGTTGGCTGTTACCGTGTCTTCTTCATCGTATGTGGTTCGGCCACTCTGCTGAGACGTGTAAGAGTACTCTAATTCGATTTCAAGATCGTAGTTTCCTGGGTCAGTACCATTTGGTACACTCACCGGAATTGTTACTTCACGGGGTCGATCCTCGGTGACAGCACCAAGTGCCAGCGTTTCAGTCTCAACAGTAAGCGGCGAATTATCAGCCTTCGCGGACAGCCGGACACTGCGTGCGGTTGTAACAACCTCGCGAGTCTGTGCTGTCCCAAGGTCAACATCCCCGTCGTTTACAATCCGGAGTGTGACCTGATTCGTTTGTCCAGGGGTTACTTCTGGCTGAGCAATCACCACAGACAGGTCTGGTTCACCCCGAACAAGCGTTGCTGCTTGTTGAACCGAAGAACCGGGTACAGACGATACAGCGAGATCTGAGCTTGCTGTTTCGCCTGTAGGCGAGTCTATCGGAGTCGCTCCCATGGCACCGCCGACTATCCCGCTGGTGAGCAAGAGTGCTGTAATGAAGATAGCAAAAATCGGCCGGTGGTTCATTGAGACCACCCTACTGTTCGACAAAGAGTTGCTATTTTGTGTAGCACTGCGTTGTGCGCTATAGGCCCTTCTTCACCGGTTACGCTGCTGGAGTCCTTCATTCGACGTGTACTATTGTAAGCGTTCACGAATTGATAAACATTTTGTTCGTAGAATCCTAATGGCCAGTCGATGAAGCTAAGTCACTCAGTAAAAAGCGTTCAGCGAGAAGGCAAATGAGTCGCTTCAGCGATGAAGACAGAGAGCGCATTCGCTCTCAATTGGTCGAGACAGGGCGAGAGCTGTTTACGCAGTATGGGTTTGAACGGACCCGCATTAGCGACCTAACTACTGAAGTCGGAATCGGGACAAGCACTTTTTATCAATTTTTTGATTCGAAGGAGGAACTATATGTCAAGGTCCTCCTGCTAGAACGCAAGAGACTTGAACAGAAAATTGCGGAGGCTGTTGTGGACGGTGAGACACCACGTGAGGAGGTACGGCTTTTCTTAAAAACAACGCTAGCAGAGGTTCAAGCCAACCCTCTCATCTCCGCGCTAATTGTCGAAGGAGAGCTGCGAACGCTCCAAGACCAGCTTGAGAAATTAGAAGCAGACGGGAAGTTTACCAAAGACAAATCAAGTAGCCCAGACCTCCCTTTCGTTGAGCGGTGGGCAGAGCTTGACACATTTCGCTTCGATGACAAAGATCTAATAGATCAGCTCTTTATTTCACTCGTGTTCACGGTGCGAGCACGAGACGCGCCGGTAGGCGCCGATAGTGGTGTTGAGTATGATCAAATTGAAGATGCCCTCATTGAGACGGTTGTTGATGGATTGTTTGTAACGAGCAAATAAAATCGCTGGAGAAGAGCCTACTACGGGAGGAGTGTGGCTGCTCAATTGATATTTGACTGCGATAAGAGGACGGGTTCCCGCACCAACCTAACTACACAGGCATATCAGCAATCAATTAGGACGTGTGGCTAGCTTAGCATCAGTCATCTGCTGAACGAGACCTTATCAGGTCTGACACTGATCTGTACATATGATACAGTGAGGGAAACTAATCGATCTGGTTGGGAGTACGACGCTGTCATTCACCAGATCTTTATCAAGGGACTTTGGGTGACGCCAGATTAAAACAGAGCCGAAAACGCTATGACAAAGGCTGAAGGGAGTGTTGACCGCGCAATGATACGCTTCTCCGAAGAAGTAGTAGTTTCATTCACCCAAGAGCCGCGACCAGCTATTCAGACAGGCAGAACCACAGCGTCGCTCAATGATTCAGAGCAGGCAGAAGCCGATTCTTGATTACTTTCTAATGGAGCAGTTCAACAGTACCAAAGTTAGATAACGGTTCTCTCCCAACCAACTGAGTTCTTCCCGTTTTTACTAACCGCTATCAATCCAATAGCAGGTCAGCTATCGAATGTAATTGAGTAAATCAACCGTGTCAGCAAGGAAGCTGTTGCCGTAACTGTTCGATTAGATCGAAATAAAAAGAGCGTGTGTGAGTCGGCCCGAAAGGGCCGATGTTGCGAGCCACAAACCGCGACTCAGGCAACGATGTTACTCGTTGCGCCGGGTCGCGAGCAGCGCGGCGGCGATGAGCGCGACGAGAGCGACGATCGCACCGAAGCCGGGCGTGCCGTCGTCGGTGGTGCCGTCGGAACCGTCACTACCGTCGGAGCCGTCGGAACCGTCACTACCGTCGGAACCGTCGGACCCGTCACTACCGTCGGAACCGTCACTACCGTCGGAACCGTCGCTACCATCGGAACCGTCGGACCCGTCGTCCGCGGCTTCGAGGGTGAGCGTGGCAGTCTGCTCGTCGTTGTCCGTGAAGACGCCGTGCTCGTACTCACCAGCGTCGAGACTGGACGTATCGACGTCCGCGAACTCAACGGTGGTGCTGTTACCGGCACCAAGCGTGACATCCTGACTGGCGACCGCGCTACCGCCAACGCGGAACTCGACAGTCTGGGTGGCTTCCTGGTCGCCGGTGTTCTCGACGGTGGCCGTCACGGTCAGCGCGTCGCCGACCGTTGCGGTCACGTCCTGCGGGTTCAGTTCCGAGACCTCGAAGGAGGCCGGATCCTGAGCCTGCTCAACGATCACTGCGTCGGAGTCCGAGATGGAACTACCCTCAACACGGAAGTCAACCGTTGCAGTGTCGTCAACCGATGCAGCGCTGAGGTCGAGTTCGGCCTCGAACGTACCGTCCTCGCCAACCTCAATGTCTTCAGACGTCTCGACGAACGAGGGCGAGACGCCAGAGGTGGACTGGACGCGGACGCTCACTTCAGTACCGGGCGCAACGTTGGTCGTGCCCGTCACCGTAGCCGACTCGGTGTTCGCAATCTCAACTTCGTCGTTGTCGTTGATGTTGTCGAACGAGGCCTCGCGGTCGGCGAGACTGAAGTCAGCCGAAGCCGACTCCGTGTTGTCCTCACCAGCCGCGAAGTACGGGAACGCAGCCGTGTTTTGGTCGTTGGCAGCACCGCCCAGCGGACCCTGACCGTTAAACTCGAACTGGTCCTCATCGTCGGCTTCGTACTCAATCTCAGCCGTGAAGTCCGTGCCGTCCTCAACAGACTGGGAGAACGCAGAGTCGTCCTCGCTAGTGTCGACGACGATGAACATCTGTCCGGACTCCTGATCGACGAAGACCGAGATGACATCCGAGCTCGCATCGAAGTCAAGCGAGGTCGGGTCCTGGTTGCCCGTCGCATCGTCCGCTTCGATCTCGATGTTCACACCTTCACCATCGCGACCGTCGAGTTCGGAGAGGGTGCTGGCCGAGAAGCCATCATCCAGCGCATCAAAGTCTTCAATCTGGACCATATGACCGTAGATCCCACTCGCTTCTGCCTGGATGACGAGTTGGTCGTCAAGGGCGATATCCGAACTCTGCGTGACCTCGTTCAGCAGTTCGGTGGTGTTCGTTGTTTCGTCAGCCGGGTTGCCGGGCGCCGTCCACGTCTGGACGTTCTCAACGCCGGGCTGCGTGAGGTCGAGTGTAGCCAGGCCGATTTCATCGTCCAGCTCGGACTCGTCGTCTTCGTTAACGATGAAGTTCTGGTTACCATTCACAGCAACTTCGTACGTAGTCGGCTGGAGCGGGCGAGCGAGCTGGTCGAACTTACCCTCGTCGCTCTCGATTTGGTCAATAGCTTGGAGGTATCCCTCGAAGTTGTTGCCCGCACCGAGTGTCGTGTCAGTGTCTTCCGAGTAGTACTCGGGAGCATTGTCGTTCGACACAGTGTCATACAGCTCACTCTCGACGATGTCGTCCTCAGTATTGTACGCCTCGTCGAAGTTGACAGGCGTACCGAGGACACGCGTGTTAACCTCGAAAGTCACTTCGTCGTCACTGTCGTCGTCTTCAACGTACAGGACGTCGACGAACCCAGATTCTTCACTACCAATCTGGACCCAGGCATTGTCAGTGTCGTCAAGTTCCACCGTCATCTCGACGATGTCACCAGCCGTCTGCGAGTATACGGACTCGTCGAAGCTGGCCTGCCGGTCGAGTTCGCCAACAGAGATGCTCGAGGCATCCGATGCCTCCGTATCGGTCACATTGAACTCGAACGTGTAATCGTCCGTGTCAATACCATCGAAGTCGATGGTCTCCTCCGAGTCCTGAATGTTGACGAGCACGATCTTCTGATCGTAGTTCTCGTCGTCTTCCTGGTAGAGGCCAATCTTGAATTCACCGTTCGAGTAGAAGTTGCCCGTGGATGCAAGATTGTCAGCATCGATCCGGGTTGGCCGGTCGGAGCTGAAGTTGGCCCCGTCACCGGAGAAGATGTTGAACAGGTCCTCATCCTCAAGACCATCAGCGGTCACGTTGACGCTGTAAGTTCCGCGGTCCGAGGAGATATCGAGGTCAGTTTCCGCATTGGAACCCTCGTCAGTCACCGAGTCGTCGTCAAACTCGACACTGAGCGACTGGGTTGTGACCTCGAAAGTATCCGACTGGTCCGGGCTGTTCGGGAGGTCCCCTGCGCCACGGATGAAGTAATCGCCGGACGAGAGGTCATCTGTGTCAATCTCGACAGCCAGTCCAGAACCAAGACCGAACTCGCTGGCGCTCTCGACAGTCAGCTGCTCGACCTGAGAACTGGTATCAACCACTCCCCCGTCGAAGCTATCTACCTCACGGAGATTGACGGTATCGTCGACGGCTGCTGCGTCGATGTCACCACCGGTGAGGTAGACGTCTTGTCCTTGATAAACGATATCCACTTGGTCGCCAGCGTCGTTAACGTACTGGCCATTGACACTGGCTGCCGCAACGGGAGCCGCTGCGAAGCCAGCTGCGAACATGGATACGACCATGATCGCTGCGAAAAAGACCGCGTTGGCCTTTCCGCGATAGGTTGTGTCTTGTGTCATTGTTGTGTTGTTTCAGCGCGACAACCGTGCTTTGTCTCCATCTGAGTCCCCCGTTCATCAGTGACCGGCGTCACAGCGATGGCACGACCAGACCTGACAGAGATTACTCGCATTGGTGTCGCATTGGGGATGGGGTAGGGTCTGCGACTGGTGGTTGTGGTGGTTGTTATATATGCTTTGTGGGGTTGAAATTGTATGATAACGCTTAACAAACCTTCTACACGCCTTTGACGGGCGTTTTTGGAAAATGCGGTTGTCTGGAGATTGGTTGGTGATATTACACTCCGATGTAGAATATTACCAACCCGGTGGTGCGAGCGTTACGAGCGTGGAGTTAGCTAGTTTTGACTGGCCAGGTGGTGCCAAGAGACTTCTTTCTAGTAATGAGATCCAATTTTTAGTCAAAAAATAGACAGGACTAGTCAACCCCCAAGACATAGTTTTGCATCAGCTACAGGTTAGCGGACCCGTACATGATTTAGATCGTATGTGACTCTTTCATACGGGGGTTACTGACTGGCCACGGAAACGTGGGTCTGATTTCCGGCATAAACATCGTTCTCAGTGATCCTGACCGTGCGGTTACCAATGTGATATGTGCCAGAGTGAGCAACTCTGAGTGTCACAGACCCGTTACTACGAGTCGCGGTTCGGGTGTACTTGTAATCAACACCACGAAGTGTTACAGTAGTAGTTGCCGTCACAGACGCTGTAGATACATTTGTAACCTGAATCTGAGCACCAGGGACAAGCGCATAGGTTCGAACAGTATCAGCGGCGTGGATGAGTTGATACCGGCCGACCGAATTGGTACCGTTGGCGCCAACACCAAGTCCCTCCTGAAGAGCCGCATATGTGGTATTTGTCACGGAGATACGGTCTTCGTTAGTAATTACGACGTACCCAACTCGTGACTGAAGTCGATTGTACCAATCGTCTGGATTAGATCCTGAAAGGAACTCACTGTAAGTACTCCGTGCGTATCCATAGCTCCGCGACTCACCGTTCACAAAGTAATTATACATTCTGTTATCCGTCCACTGGCTTAACACAAAGTTTTGCGGATACTCGCGATTGACCTTATCCGCATGGGCATCAACTGTAAGGGCAGCATCAAACTGCGCACGATCGTAGGTTGTCTGCCCGACAAGTGAGGGCACAAGCACGAGATTAAACAGCAATACAACGATAATTGCGCCCACAAGGTAGTTCCGTTTGCCTCGCTCAGCAGGCAGTTGGATCGATGTGATTGAGATTGAACCAGGAGTAGGATCGTCGCCAGAACCAGAAACAGACCCGAGTGAACCACTATTAAAACGATTAGCAGCGCCGGTAAGTCTGGACGAACTCCGACTCTCATCATCGGAAAGGCTAAGCACCGCAACCGGGCGTGTGAGGTCAACCAACGAAAGCAGGTGGATGAGCCCAATCCCCGCAAAGGGTGCAATGACGATGGCCAATTGGCCGGCAAAACGGACCTGAATTGTCGCGAGTAGTATGTAGTACCACGCAAAGCAAGTAAGGACGAGCCAGCCAGGTTCATACCGACGAGTGAACGCCCAAGTGATAACGGCGAGCACGACAATTGCGAAGTAAAATCCGAGTCCAAGCTGTAGGAGCGGTCCAAGTACGACCGCAAAGTCTGGATTAAACAGCGAAACTGTCTCTGAGATGCCCCCACGGCCGAATAAGTCGTTTACACGGGTGCGAATACGGCTTGTGACATCAGGACGGGCAAGGACGTAGCCGGTGAGTGCACCGATAGCTACAATCACGTTGACAACGGCGAGTTTGGCCGGTCCCAATGTAAGGCGACGCCAAACCGCACCGATACCAACGACAACAAAACCTCCACCAGCCACAAGAACTGGCGTGATCGCAGCGAGTGATTCATGCCAGCCAAGCGTATGGTGAACGGCAAACGCCCCAGCGGCACCGAGTCCAAGTCCGGCAAGCAGTGGTAGGTTGGCAGCAACCGGGGGCACGTCGTGGCGGACATCAACTATGACACGGATTCCGATGATGGCCGCGACCGGAATGAACGTGAGCGGGGAGCCCCCCCAGACATGCGCAGAGGCGAAGACAGCAAGCGCAAGACCAAGGCCGACCGCCCACATCGTAGGATCGCGAACGTGAGCCTGCGCAGCAGCTGTTGTATCAGTTGTGGCCCGTCGTCGTGTAAGATCGCTTCCGAGTATCGTGAGGGTTGCGATAAGCAGCCCGAGCCAGAGATACTGATGTGCTTGGTGATCGAGAAAGCCAACGGAGGTATACACAACGTTAGCGGGTGCAAGTCCATAGAACACCACCGAAGCAAGTGCAACTCGGACATCATCAGTGAGGACAACGGTAATGTAGTACACAAGGCATCCCACACAGACAGACAGCAGAACGGGTAACCATGCAGCAACGATAGGTGCGGCATCAACACCACCAAGAAGGACTGTTATCCACCAGTTTGTCGCATGCGCAAGTGGGCGTGCGCTGGCGGCCCCGCCCATGTCAGCAAACAACCCAAAATCAAAGATGCCACCAGCACGTGCGGCAAGTCGTTCCTGCCAGTAACGGAAAAAATAGGTGTCATTGGCAGGCGAAACAACAAATCCATCTCGGAACACAGCAAGTAGAGCCACAAGTCGTGCCACCGCAACAGTGGCGAGTGCGCCGACGAGCGCGATTGTAGTTGATGGGTCGGATACAAAGCGTCCAATTAGACGTGAGCGGATATCTAGCTCGACCTTGTTAGACGTGTTGGACCCTTGAGATGCTCGAGACTGCTCGGACCCTGATGGGCTAACACCTGTATGAACATCAGACGACGTTGCGAGGACTGATTCGACTGCGCTAGCGTGTGCCAGCCGATAGCCGCCGTCGACACTAATCGCTATATCACGCGCAACGAGTTCTCCGAAGCGGCCAGAATCAAGTTCGATTTCATCGAACGTCCACGGCTCCTCTTGGGCATCGCGCTCAACAAGCGCAGCGAGGGACTCTTCGGCGTCAGGGTGATCGTCGAGGAAGGCACGGGTAGCCGCAGTCGTGTCCTCGGGCGAGGGCATATACCCCTTGTTTTTTCCAGGGCCGATTACCGTTTCGGTTGGTGTGCTACGTGTCGCCGAGACGTTACTGTAACTGTGGGTTGATAGCCAGTAGTTACATGACCACCTATATTGAACGGTTAGACACGAGTTCTCAGGAATGTTGGACCGTAGTCATGCTATGAGACCTAACTCAGGCTGTATGTAGTAGAAGTGAATGTTCTCTCAGTCGGGTAAGATGATAGATGGACGAGCAGATAGTCGACAGTAACACATGGTGCGTACCAGGTCAATACGTAGTACACAGAGCCTACACAACGGATAGAGAGGTTAGCGACTGTTGAAAGCGGTGTGGCCTAGTGCGTTTCATTTCCAGTTAATTGAGCGAAACTGTCAAACAAACTGGAGACAGTATCATCAGTTAGCATCGCCATGAGAATACACCCACGTGTAATTGAGCAAACCAATGCGTGTTTGAAAACAGGGTGCACCGGAGCGGAAGAACTGTTGTCACCGGAGGCAGTTAGCATCATGATCTGTGTTGGGATGATAACTGTTCTAGCGGTTGGAGACATTCAACTCGCAATACAATCTTGTCAAGATGAGCGAGACTGCGTTGTCGCAGAGCGTGATGCGTTTCAGACGTTTCAAACCCGCATTAAGCGTGTTGAGCCGGTTAAGCTTGAGCCGGACAAAATTACTGAGCCTTTAGGTACCCAGTCATGTGGCATTGAGCCGACAACCAGCCCCGGAGACGCAACGTTACGATATGTTTTGACAGCGTATGAGAATTCAGTGCGTTCGTTGTCACACTACAAGTCTGGGTACGATGAGACGCTTGCTGAGAGTCTCGCTGCTGGATTGGGTGAGGACATAGTCACATCACTAGTAACCAACACTGTTCTTACACCTCCTACACAACAAACGCTTATTGAGCGAGCGCAAAATGCAATAGATGTTCGCACTGCGCTTGTAGACGCTATCAGCACTGAAATCAGCGCTTTGGTCGACAGGCAGGAAACCCTGTGCACTCTTGAAACGAAGCGAGAAAATTTGCGAGCCCATCTTGACTCGGTTCATGCCTGTCGGAAAGACGCCGCGTTTGATGTCTGGTGTGGGCTGTACGAACTCGAAACTGAACTTGACAAGATTGCTCAACAGCGACAGGCAACACTTGCCAACTCGCCGATGAAAGAGGCGACAAGCGCAAGCAGCGCGGTTGAAGAGGTGAATCTTTATGAGTACCTCTATGAAGAGAGTGACGCGCCACGTTATCCAGTGCTTTCAGCGGTTGGTATGCTCGGAGCACGGATCTCAGCTGACAGAAATGAAGTTAGTTCACACTTTGGATAGTGGTCTCACACATCCAAAACCACGGTCACCCGCTCAGTGATGATGAACCGCTTCGTTCCAACTAGATGGTATCTAAGTAGTACTAGATAATCAACCAGCAGTACGATGATGCGGCACTGTCATGTATTGTATAGTAGCTTTATCGATTTGTTGTAGTCTACCGGTTGAAGATGATCTGTTCAGTCTCGATTGAACATAGTGCTAACAGCCGGTGCGATCATAGCCTATCATTGGAGACGGTGTTCAGATAAGGATTGAAAGGTGAGGCGGTGCGTTTTCAAAGTGATCTATGCCCGAAAACGACCGCCTCAGCGGCTGTTTAGACGAGATCAACTTAGAGTTTGTGGAGCGAGAAGCAACACCGAAGTTGTTGATGAAGCTCAGTATTCAGCTCCATCTTGCTGGATTATCGCTTTCGAATACTGTTTTATTTCTTGAGGTGTTTGGTGTTGATCGGGTTCGATCTACCGTCCACAATTGGGTTCACAAGGCTGATTTACAGCCAGAATCTAGTCGATGCCCGAATCACGTTGCGGTCGATGAAACAGTGATTCAACTTGACGGTGAACAATATTGGCTGTACGCTGCTGTCGATCCTAATTCAAACGATTTGCTCCATACAAAGCTTGAGCCGACAAGAACGAATGTGATCGCAGATCAGTTTTTTGCGGAACTCCGGGAAAAACACGATGTAGATGACGCGATCTTTCTCGTTGATGGAGCGGTTCCACTTCACCGAGCCTGTGAAAAACACGGCCTCGATTTCAGATATGAACGACATGGAAATCGAAACAGCGTCGAACGTGTCTTTCGTGAGGTAAAACGCAGAACTACCAGTTTCTCAAACTGTTTCAGCAACACCAAAGCAGAAACTGCTGAAAGGTGGCTCAGATCGTTCGCCTTCGCATGGAATCAGCTTATCTGAACACGAGGTCATTGGAAACACAAGCATATTTGAGTCAGAAAATTCTGGACGGTATCTTATTTACTAAGTGTTGTTGAAATAATATGTTAAGCAGAGAATGAAAGATATTTAATTACACCCCTGTCGCGTGCACAGACCTCCTCAGCCGGACTGCTTGAGTTCGGACTCAATGTAGGACGCGACAGACGCACGGGCCAGTGAAGCAGCGTCGTCTCTGTCTGTTGTAAGTGAGTTATGCGCCACACCAGTTATCATAGCGAGAAGGTGTTCAGTCACCTGCGACGCATCAACCTCACGAAACACCCCTTGAGAGATGCCACGTCTAATTATCTCTTGGATAGTTGCTGCTAAGCGCTGGTCAATCTGTGTGAATTGAGCGCGAACCTCTTCGTCTGACACAGCTTGAGACCGGAAGCAGACAAGCACTACCTGTAGTTGTGGGCGTTCGGAGGCGTCAGGCGGTAGTAGATCTGTAAGAAGAGTATTGAGTTCTTCAGCGGGATCATTTGTTGGTTGTGTCTTAATTTGTAGCATGAATTGGTCAATCGTGAATTCAAGAAGTGTATTGAGAAGATCTGTTTTCGTATCGTAGTGGTGGTATATTGACGAATTTGATTTATCTAACTCCTCCCCAATTCGGGTAATAGAAAGGTCAGCATAGCCGTGTTTAAGCAACGCAGAGTACGTTGCATCTAGAATCTCCTTTTCTGCGGTGCTCCATTCAGAGTCGGGTGTGTTACGTTTCATTATCTGGGGAGTCTGTCGTATCGAGATCTGTTGTAGCTTCACCAAAGTCAAACTCAGTGCGTTGTGTATCTCGATGCGACTGAGTAGAGTTTTGATCGGTAACAGACAGTGTGTAGGACTGTTGACTATGAGCTGATGATGCCACGCTTGTATCCGCGTCAGGGTCAGACTGGGCGGCAACGGCTCGCTGTTGGAGGTTGTCAATTCGCGGAACGGATGTTACGTTAGAAAGGACAACCGTTGCTGTGAGTTCTGTACTCTTCTGAACTGGCTCATCACCGGCTAGAACTTCAACCGTCTCTGTTTTTTCTTCTAAGAGATACCGACCAGTCTCAAATCCTTTTCTTGAGATTGTATCTGGGGGACCGGTAAGAATCAAAAGAACACGATCCGCAGAGGTGATCTCACACGGTAGGGTCATTTTCGACTGGACAGCTTGACTGATCAGGGTCTTAATCTGTGTTGCATCAACTGGTGTGCTAACAGACGATGAAGACCGACGGAGCAATGAAAGAACCCGTCGCAAGAGCCCAACACTTTGAGTGTCGAGAGTCATCGTTGAATGACCAATTGTTGAGACTCCACCGAGGTTGAGCGTACGTGTGATATCTGCAGGATCGATCCGCATTTCAGACAGCGGCGTGCCAGCGCGTTCGCCGGTACCAAACACACTCAAAAGCCGCTCAACGGTCATCTTGTTGATTGAAGAGTAACTATCGGCAATAGCAGAGTTATCTTGACGCCAGGCCTCATTATCGACTAAAAACATAGAGTCTGTGCGTGGCACGAACGTCTGCAGACCGCGGGCTGCGGTCAACGCTCGGATTGGAGCCTCATTGCCAGCAGGAAGCACGCCAAGGGCATACACTGCTGTTTCATAAATTGAGGAGAGTTCGTCTAAAAGGAGGCTTCCAACCCCTGACCCAGTTCCGCCACCCAGCCCCGCCACAAGCATCGTCGCTGTCACGTCTGTTTCATCAATCCGGTCAAGTGCTCGGCGGATTTCTGGTCGGTCAGCTTTGGCGACCTGCGCACCGATATCTGGGTCACCCCCGACGCCAAACGAATCAGGGTCCGACTTGTTACTACTGGAATCTTCAGTACCGGTGGGAGAGGTAGCTTGATCACTCTCAGATGAGGGTACATCTGTGTATGTCAGTGTCTCACTACCGCTCGGAGGCTGGCTAGTTTGCTCACCGTGGGGGGCCGGCGGACTTGTGTCGCGGCGAAGCACTGCCGGGTGAGTGTCACCGAGCAGAACTTGCTGGTCGCTGGTCAGTGTTTGTGTCTTATCAAACGGCTGTGATTCAGTGTGAAACGCAAGGACGTTCCCATTAGTCACAGACCGCCCGGTACGATGTTCAGCCCGGACAAATTGATCAACAACTCGGGTCCCACACCCTCCCACTCCAACGAGCGCGAGTTTCATTCGCTTGTTGAGAGTCGTAAGTCAATACAGAGACTACGACGAATTGGCTTATCGCTCGAAGCACTCGAGCTCCGAGAAACCCACCTAAACAATTGGATCCAGATCATTATCCTCATCGGTAATCAGTGACTGAATCTCTTGTTCTCGAACAGCATCCTGTTCTTGTATTTTATTCTGTGCGTCAACGGCCTGATCTTGGATTTCATTGATTCGAGGAGTTTCAGTCACGTTCGAAAGTAACACCACAGCTGCAAGTGTCGACGAGTTAGGTCGCGGATCATCGCCAGCAAGCACATCAACGGTATCAGCTGTTTCTTCAAGCCACTCACGGGCGGATTCTACGCCTTTCCGAGAGATAACATCTGGCGGCCCGGCAAAGACAATCAACGCTCGATCAGCACTTGAAACATTACATGGCACCGTGAGCCGTGAGTTTGTCGCGCGTCGAACAAGTCCCTTGATTTTAGCGGCATCTGTGGACTCACTCTGTGATTCACCGTCGTGTTTGAAGTTGGCTAACAACCCTTCTTTTGCGGGAGTAACATCAGTTGAGGCATACCCAATTGATGAAACACCACCCGTGTCGAGTGTCCTCATAATGTCACTCGAATCCATCGCGTTTTCGCCAACCTCTGACTCATCGACTTCACCGGCAGCAAGCAGCGTAACAATTCGGGTTGCAAGCTCTTCGTTCATCTCCTCGTAGCCCTGCTCGATAGTCTGCCCGCGAGAGCGCCATGCGTCGTTGTCGAACGCAATAAAATTGTCAACTTTAGTGACGAATGATTGGAGAGAACGTGCAGCGTTCAGGGCTGGACGACCACCCTCATACGTGCCAGGTAACACGCCAAGACCGTACACTGGTTCATCGTACATCTTTTGAAGTTCATCAATGACAACTGGCGCAGCACCGCTTCCCGTTCCGCCACCCAACCCGGCGGCAACTAACACGGCGTCGACTTCATGTATTTCCACATCATCAAACACGCGTCTGATCTCGTCAATATCGGTTTGAGCGACCTCAGCGCCAATTTTAGCATCGCCACCAACACCGTGTCCACGGGCTTTTTGATGAGTGTCTCCGATGAGTACGCGGCGGTCCTCGTCAAGATGCTGTGGCTTGGCGAGGTCTGTCCGAGCGGTGTTGATCACGAGGGCGTGTCGACACAGGTTACGACCCGTTTCGAACTCAAACTCAAGCATCTGGTCGATAAGCTTGCTTCCAGCATTGCCGACCCCGATTGTTGCAAGCTTCATTATCGACCTTCCTCCCAGAGAGATTGGTGTTGATGCGGCTGTGGCCGCGTTTTGATGTCTTTCACAGGGGAAATCTTCGAGCGGATCATCAAGTATTGGATGGTGTGGGTCAATACGTATTAATCTGCGTCAGACACACTCTGCTGAAACTAACTGTCGCTTCAACAGCGAGTCTAAGCTACCTCTGGGCACGAATTGAGTAGTTTACTGGCGAGTTATGCCAGAAGAGAGCGCTAGGGTGATTGTTCACGCGAGTTAATTCAACAAATCTCACGGCCGATGTTCGCGATAGCGTGTTAGTCAGCTAGAAACCCCTTTGAGTTCAACATCACTCCCGGAGAGCCTCAACGGGCCGCTCATTTGCTGCTTTCCATGCTGGGTACAACCCACTAAGTGTACTTGCAACGATCGCAAAGAGCATGCCATACAACAGATACTGGGCGCTCTGCCAACTGAACACCTGTAGAGGGTTCCCAACAAGGAACTCAAAGAGCACAATCCCAATCCCGGCGGAGAGAACAACGCCCAAGAGACCACCGATCACTCCAAGGAACACAGCCTCGGTGAGGATCATCCGGAGGACCTCACCCCGCGTAATACCAATAGCTCTGAGCACACCGATTTCGCCCTGACGTTCCACCGTGCTCATCAGCATGACATTAAGAATGGCGACGCTAGCAACCACTAATGAGATCGAACCAATACCGAGAAGGCCGAGCTGAAGCGTGCCCAAGAATGAGCCAACGTTCTCTTGTACTGAGGCAAAGTTTCGAACACGGACAACTTGCTCATCATCAGTATTAAACGAAGACTCAATGGCGGCACTGAGCGCCTCAACCGATTGCTCAGGAGTTGTTAGAACAGTCACTGAATCGTAGTGGTTTTGATCATCCATTGCTGAAAGCGGTAAGACAAGTACTCGCTGTTGGCCACCAAACCCTTGTGATGACGAGAGGATTCCTTGAACGCGGTACAATTGTCCACGGTAGGTGACTGGGTCACCAATTTCAATCCCAAGTCGTCGAGCATCTGCCGCAGAGAGTAGCGCCCCAGACCGGAGCCGGTTGGAAATTTGCCCTCGGGAGACATTATACATGGCATCTGCTTTCGTCAGTGCAGTTACGCCGACGCGCGTTTCAGCTCCATTGCGGGCAGAGAGTGTCGTCACATTGCTGCGTTCAGGCACGACTGTTGCATCACCGGCAAGTCGCTCAATATCGTCAACTTGTTCCGCAGAGATTCCATCATTAGGGTTGTCAGGCCCTGTAGAGATTGTAATTTCATTCGACAGCCCTTCAAGATTTGCCGTTGCTTGTTGTTGAATTGCGGCTGTAGCCATGCCTAACGATGCAATCGCGACAACGCCAATCAGGATGCCAAGTGTGGCGAGGGCCGTTCGAACCCGATTTCGGCCGAGATTTCGCCACGCCATCAAGACGCTTGGAAATCGCCGTAGTGGGTGTCGTTTGCTCATGTATTGATAGTCCCATCCACAAGCTCAACAACTCGATCAGCGTACTCAACTAACTGCTCGTCGTGAGTGACCGCTACGATGGCGATATTTTCGCTTTCTTTGAGTCTTGTTAGCTCATCAAGAATAGTTGCTCCAGTATCTTGATCGAGGTTGCCAGTTGGCTCATCTGCGAGGAGGACATCTGGTTCGTTAATCAACGCACGGGCGATGGCAACCCGCTGTCGTTGGCCACCAGAGAGTTGGGTCGGCTTGTGTGCCAGTCGTTCACCAAGTCCAACGCGATTGAGCAGATCAACAGCTCGGTCATACCTGTCGCTTTCTGTGTCCCACATTGTCGGAAGCTCAACGTTTTCTGTTGCAGTAAGCATTGGTAGCAGGTGATAATCCTGAAAAACGAATCCAATTTCTGAGCGTCTCTCTGCCGTGAGTTCGTCAATAGAGAAGTCTGTGACATCACGCCCATTGAGTCTAACGCGCCCGGTTGTCGGCGTGTCAAGCAACCCAATCATATTCAGCAGGGTGCTTTTGCCTGACCCGGAAGGGCCAATGATTGTGACCATCTCGCCGCGGTTAGCGCGGAAGTCAACGCTGGCCAGCGCTTCAATAACCTCACCACCCGTGTGATACCGCTTTACTGCATCATCAAGAGCAATGACGCTCATTGGCTCCGCCACCTATAGACTATACCACCGGCCAAGATGACGAGGACTACAGCGCCCCCCGCAAGAAGGCTGACCGGTAGACTACTATCGCCGGTCGTGCCAGAGGGAGGGCCGGCTGTACCGCTGCTAGCAGTAGTACCTCCGTTGGGTGTCGCACCACTGCCAGTAGACATCGTTGTTGTTAGGTCAACATGCTGCGTCGTTGTCACACGCTCATTATCAACAATATACGTGATTGCGACAGGAAGCGATGACGCGTTTGCCTCCGTCTGGGCGGTGAGTTCAAACGTAGCGAACTCACTGGCCTCAACGCCACCTACGAAGTACTCGCCCGACGGTGATGTTGGCTGGACATCGGCAGTGTCGTTGACCTGAACAAGCACAGATTGGGCATCTGTGCCGCCGAGGTTCGCAGCGTCACCTTCGATCGTGATTCCAGGCCCAATGCGAGAAACCTCAACCGCAGTAAGTCTGATTTCTCCGGGAACCTGTGTTTCTTCGTTGACGTTGGTTACGAGTGATGTAGAATAGCTGGCATCAGCGGCATCGTATGTTGCGGTGAACTCAACGGTATCAGACGCAATGTTGCTGGTGTCGAACGAAGTAGTTTGGCTGGATTCAGGTTGGACATCACGAACAAAATTGCTATCGAAGACTTCACCGTTAGCCGTGGCGGTCACTTCGATATCAGTGAGATTGGTATTACCAAAGTTTGTGAGCGAAACCTCAATTGTCTCAGACTCGTTAGCAGGGGCTGTTGCTGAGAGATCCGCCTTTACATCCGTTTCAGAGACCTCAACGTAGACTGGATAGCTGTATGAGTGATAGTCACCGTTGGCGTCTTGGACAACAAGATTGAGTTCGAGTTGTTTCTGTCCGGGAGTTTCAAACTTCGTAGAGATTGGGATAGACAGAGAGCCACCAGGTGAGACTGAACCGATGTCCTCAATACGGGCGAACTCTTCCGTACTGCTTAACGATCGGACGTAGAGACTCGTTACATCAACGACCGTCTCACTATTTTCGAGATTTGAAATCGTAGCATCAATCGTAACCTGCTCGTCAGTCGTTGGATCATCAGGGGATACTGTTACCGACGATAATTGGATGGCCGGGTCAGCGGCTGTCACCGCCATCGCACCGGTACTACTGAACAAAACGAGGAGGGCGATTCCCAATCGAGGGAGGAGGGACCCACGCATTAGCGGCGATTGATGCTTCTGATACTAAGAGTTACTGCTGTGTTTTACCCGTTGAAACAGGAGACGCATTTCTATCGTGGGGTGTGACAGTATAATCAATAAACTGATGACCGTTGGTGTCGCATTCACTATAAATAGGACGACGGGGGTCTGGGTCCGTCTGGTACAAAATAAAAAATGTCACTCCGGCTGGAGATGCTTCCCACTACCAGCCACGTTCGAGGAAGTGAATGCTGCTCCAGCTGGTGACGGTAAGTGAGATACGACCTTCATGCCAATTCTGGGCTGCGCCGTGAATGCGAACTCATTAATCGTCCGCGATCCATGGCACATCCAATGTCTTCCAGACTGTCACCTTCGTTTTCCCGCTTGCGTCCGCGATGAGGCCGATTGCGCGATGGCTGGAGAGTCATTCTCCCAGAGCACCTCAATTTGATCTTCGACACTCACCTACTTGCGGTGGACGTCTTCGAATGTCTCGATTGGAACCACCTGTCCGGGGGCCGTCTGTAACTCCTCGAACACCCGCATCACCGCACTCGTTATCTCCGTCCCGTCGCCGTCAGCTAGATGTCGACTGGCCGCCGCACGCGACCAGCCACTCAATCGTGTCGCCAATTGATCTGCCTCCGCGTTTACTGTCGCCAGTTCCCCTTGGGAGAGATCCGTTCGAGGATCGGCCTGTTCGGGATTGGCCGTCGCGGTCCACACCCGCGGCACGCGTCTGGAACTTCCGGCGTCCCGAATTCGGTTTGGGCATTAATACGCTCTGATTCGGCCTCCCGCGCCCGGATGCGCTCCCCCTGTGCGAGAGTGACGTTATTTCAGGTCGGCAACGCCCTGCTCCGTCGTTGTGGTTGTAGTAGCATGATTCAAAACATAGTGTTTAACACGATATGTTTGCCAACAATAGGTAATGGATACGGGGTGGCGCTACCGCATTGCGAGCGTCGGGGGCGTTGCCGCCCTCGTCGGGGTAGCGGTGATGCTCGCCAACAGCGAGACCGTCCAGACTGCGGTGTCGTTGGTGCCCGTAATCGGGCGGCTCCCCGTTGATCCGCCAGCTGGGGCGGAGTTCGTCATCGAGGTTGCGTTGACGGTTGTGGTCATGGCGGCTGCGTTCGTTCCCCTCTACAAGCCTCGGCCGCGACGGATTCTGGATATCGTCGGACTTGCCCACAAGCGGACTTTCGTCGCCGTGTTCGCACTGGCGACGATTGGCTACTTTGATTACACGTACAAGGTACCACGACTGACGCTGGTGCTGATTACTCCGCTTCTGTTAGTGGTGTTGCCAGTGTGGTTTACTTGGTTGCGTCGGCCGGAAGCTCGTAGTGAGCGAGCGATTGTCGTTGGGGATGACCCAGCCCAAATTGCTGAGGTTACACGGAGTGCGGATGTTCCGTTGCTCGGCTATCTCTGCCCGACAACAGTTCGAGTATTGGCCGCTGGGGAGTCTGCTGGCGGCGACCCCGGCGCCACGACATCTGGTGTCGCCCGTGCTGCGGACGGGGGGCGCCAACAGGCTGGACTCACTCGGCTTGGTGGCCTCTCGCGGCTGGAGGATATCCTCGTCGCACAGGACATTGATACAGTTGTGTTGGCGTTCAATGAGCCGGACCGGGCAGAGTTTTTCGGCGCGCTTGACGCCTGTTACGAGTACGGCGTCGCCGCGAAAGTTCTCCCAGCCCATGTTGACACGGTGTTGACAGACACCACCGATCCGAACGCATCGCTCGTCGACGTTGAGATTGAGCCGTGGGACATCCAAGATTACATGTTCAAGCGTGGCTTCGATATCGCCTTCTCGCTGACGGGACTGCTCGCGTTGGCGCCGGTTATCCTCGTTATTGCGGTCGTAATCAAGCTTGAAGATCGCGGCCCAGTGTTGTACCAACAAGATCGGACCGCAGTATTCGGCGAGACGTTTCCAATCTTCAAATTCCGGTCAATGGTCCCAGAAGGCGAGTCAGCAACGCCGATCGACGATGAGGAAAATGACCGCATTACAACAGTGGGAGGCATTCTTCGGCAGACGCATCTTGACGAGATTCCGCAGTTATGGTCGATCCTGCGCGGCGACATGAGCGTCGTGGGTCCACGTGCGGTGTGGACTGAAGAAGAGCACTTGCTTGAGAATGAAGCCGATGCGTGGCGCAAGCGGTGGTTCGTGAAGCCCGGGTTGACTGGGCTCGCGCAGATCAACGAGGCGAGCAGCGTTGATCCACGAGCGAAGCTCCGGTATGATCTCCAGTACGTTCGCGAGCAGTCATTTACGTATGATCTGAAGATAGTGGCACGGCAGTTGTGGAAGGTTGGAGTGGACGTGTTGGAAGCGATCTGGTAACCCGTCCAGACGATGGATTCAACAAGAGTAGAGCTTAGAGTGCCCCCAGTTCAACTTATTGTCCCTACGACTGAAGCCCGGTAGTACCGATTTGAGTTCTTGTGTACAAATGATTGAATTTGTTAGAGTATGTGAAAATAGAGTTGCTCGCGTATCAGCCCAAGAAGTCGTGATACTGGAGCGTAACGAAGTCACTAAACAAGTCAGCATGATCAAGGTGCGCTCTGTAATGTAGTCACAAAATCTAGGCCTCCGCATTAGTCACTGTACACAGTCGCTACGAGTCGCTTATTACGGTGATTTCAATCACGCGAGCGGCGCCCGGCTTAACCTCATACGTTTTTTCTTTGTTATCGTAGCCATCTGGCCTAGCTTCAATATCGTATGTTCCAGGCGCAAGATCAGAGACATTGTACCAACCGGCTTGATCTGTTGTACTGCTGTTGACCGATTTCCTGGTACTGTTGTCATAGAGGTACACAGAAGCGCCAGCAACGCCAGCATCTGCGTTTGAATCAGTAACCAAGATCGACAGAGCGGCAGTTGGGTCTAAGTTGATATCGTCAACTTGTGTGGTTGTGCCATTCACACTGATAGTACGGCTTTCCGAGGCAACGTATCCATCGGCGGTAACAGAGAGTGTGTATTCGCCGGGAGGAATTTCTTCGAACGTGTAGTTTCCAATGAGATTCGTTTTAACTACTCTGTTTTCAGTCCCAATTAAAGAGATGTTCGCATCCGAGATAGCAGCATCGTTAGTCGAGTCAACCACCTGACCTTGGACACGAGAAAGCGTCGCACTATCAGCATCTGTAGAAGCGGGCACAAGCGAGATATTGATTTCGCGAGAGTCACCTGAAAGATCCCTTGTCTGGTTCTGATAGCCATCTGCGCTGGCCTTAAGTGTCAAATTCGATAGTCGCGCTTTGGAGACGGTGAAAGCATATTGCGGTTGGCTCGCGTTTTTCACGACGGCCCCAGTCTCGTTATTGAGGGTAACGTAAACATTGCGAGTAGAAGAATTAAGCGGGTTACCGGTCGTGCTGTCAATAACTACACCGGTGATATTAGCTTGTGAAGACGTCTGCCCACTGCCATTAGTTGCGCCAATGAATCCGAAAACGCCGAAGTAAATCGCAGCAAACAACACGAGTAGGACGGCAGCACCAACAGCTACGTACAATCCAACTTTCGGCGGTACCAGATAATCATCATCTGACCCGCTTGCGCTTGTTCTAAGGTCGGAACTCGTCGTCGACGCTTTGAGCGCCGGAACGCTACTTTGGATTCGATCTCGTATCTCCCCATTCGAGAGGCCGTGTTCGCGTGAGAGTGTCTCAACCGACTCGCGAATTGACGCAATCTCCTGTTTAATATGCTTATCGCGGAGCGACCGAGACGTCGACTCCCATCTGGCCTCTGTTTCGCCAAGTGGTGTAATGCCGCGGGTTCCATTTGGTGTGACGACGAAATCAAATGTTGAGAGCACATCAGCGTCTTCCGAGTCGGCGATTGCCGCCTGATCGTACTCATCGAGGTACTCGCTGAGCAGGCCAATGGCGTTGCGTTCATCTTGGACACCGACCACCACAGGCTGCCGAGAGCTGATGAGTTTAGAGAGAATACCCTGTTCTGTACTGCCTCCAGGAAGAGCAGTATTCCCGCGTTTCAGGTCCCGGTACACCTGCATCTCTTCTGAGGAGTCATCGATCGAATACCCCCACTCAGACTCGACACGTGTTGTGAGATCAGTGATGAGGTCTTGGAGCGGTGTTGAGGAATCATCGACGGAGTAGACAGCGTAGAACTGCTCCGTGCGAGCGTTCCGCGTTTCGCGGGCGCGGAAAAACAGGCTTATTTCGCGTCGGTGATCTGACCGAATGGCCAGTCGAACACCGCCGTAAAACAGCTCTTTGACCTGTTCGTTTGATCCCGTTGCGGTCCCATCAGGGGAATACGCATTCCCCTTCGTATCGTAAATGCGTAGTGTTGACATGCGTGGTCACCCCAGTTTCTCCAGCATTTCCTCAAAGCCGACCGTCATCACGTTCCCGTTCCGGTCGCGCATCGGCACGCGTTCGCCGTCATCGTTCACTGTCGTTTCGTAGTACACCGGATGGATTTCCGAACCAGAAGTGTCTTGCACGAGCGTTCGTACTGCTTGGTTATTTTCGACGAGCGTGTCATTCACGTACTGGCGGAAGTCCTCGAAGTACTGGTGTGGGTCAAGCGCTTGCTCATCCTCAAACTGCTGTGCGAGAATGTCTGATTTCGTCGCCACCAACAGGACATCCTTGTTTTCAGCTGAATCGAGGATGTCGAAGTACGGCTCAATCCCGAGCGGTTCGTTGTTGTGGTACCGCTCAACGTCGATCACGAGAATGAGTGTGTTCGCCGCTCGAACCCGGTCGGCAAGCAACTGGACCGTAGAGTTGTCGATCTCGGTGTCGGGGCTCATCAGTGCGCCCGGAAGTTCTTCGAGATACTCACCAGCGTAATCGAGACTCGACAGCTCGATGTTCTTCGGGAAGACACGTCCGTTGACGAAGCGGAACTGTAGGTCCTCTACCTCCGTCGCACCCGTTGAGTCGAGCTCCCAGCCAGCGCTTTTGGTTGCGGCATCGAGTCGGCCGACGAGCTCCATCAGGTCACCGCTCGGGTTTAGCGGCGTGTCGCTTTTCCTGTCGACTGCGTCATCAAGCGCGGCGAGATACTTCCCGACCAAAAATAGCGACTTGCCAGACCCCGGCGGTCCAAGCACGAAGAAGTTCTCAGAGGAGTCGTAGGTAACGAACCGACGAAGGGTCACAACGAACACCCCAGCCATTAGAGCGTTCGTTGTGAGTCCGTTCCACGCGACTGAGATGGTCGGTTCCGGTGTGATGATTTCTACTGTGCCACCCGACGGGTCAATGAACTGCGGGAAATTGACATGGAACTCAACCAGTCCGACGAGGACGATAGCAGTGATCAAATAGAACAGAATACTCGCGGATCGGCGGAATTCAAGTGCGGAGGTTGTTCGAACCTCCATAAGCTGTTTGCCGCCGCCGACGACGGTTCCGCCGACGAGCCCGGCACCGAGCCATGCCACGTTGGCGGTGAAATCGATGTTTGGGATGAAGAGCCCAATAGAGAGCAGTCCAATAAGCGCAGAGCCTGTTCCAAGCCAGAGCAGCGCACCTTGGACCCGCTTTTTGGGGTCGATTGTCATGAGCGCAAGCAAGCCGAGGTAGATCCCGAACACCGCAGCTGAGAACTGTTCAAGTGAAATCGATAAGAGTGGATCTAACGAAAGGATCAGCGGCCGGAACACATCAGAGGCGATCCACGCCTCGCCAAGCGTCAAGAACAGCGGGCCGGCGACAACGACCATGATGAGAAAGTACACCCCGAGGAAGAACTTCTCGCCGTGCTCCTCAAGGAACGTGACAGGTGAGTCCATTGGAGTTATTCCTCCTCGCCTCCATCAGCAGAAGCGGTGAAGTCAGTTCGACTGATGTGTTCATCAAGAAGGTCGGCCTTGATATCGCCTTCATCCCTCAAGAAGAACTCCACATCGTCGGGATGCTCGAGGTTCAACACCGAGTCACGTTTGACGAAGTAGCCCTTGTCGAGACCGTACGCGTGGTGGACGAGAATATCGGTCTCGTCTGACTGTTTTTTCGATTCGTACCCATTCCGGTAGCCGTCGGCTTCGATCTCCGCCCGGAGGTTATCGAGGAAGATGCCATCAATGAAGATCCCCAACCCGACATCCCAACTGCCGCCCGCCTCAACCGGGAAGGAGGCGTAGTTTTCGCCGCCTGCGCCGAGATTGTACGCCCCCTGGAACTCGGATTTTAGATCGGCGACATCGTTGATCTGCTCGATCGCTCGGCTCATCACGCCAACGACGATGTTCATCTCGTTGTATCGCGCACGGTCGCCACTGATCCGGCGCCGACGGATTCCGGTGTAGCGGGGATTGTGTGCGTTCCGGGCGAGTTCCTCAAGTGAACCACGCAGTCGCTGCCGTTCGGTCTCGTCGTCGAAGATCTTGCTCTCGGCGATATCGGTGTCGTCTCTAAGTTGGAGGATGTCGTTTGGCTGAACAGTTTTGACGTAACTGTACTCTTCGGTCTCAGTTGCGACTGAGGAGTTCTTCTCGGCGTTGTACTCTTCACGAAGCTGCTTATAGGACTCTTGGGAGTTCAAGAATGAGTCCCGAGGTCCGTTTAGTTCCTCAAACAGCGTGACGGTCGCATCGTAGAGATCTGACTCGACCTTTGCGGTTTCCAGATCCGATTCGAGATCGTCACGACGCCGCTCAATATCTGCCGTTTCGACAATCTCGTCGCGAACAAGTTCTTCGAACTGGCGAGTGAGTTGGTCGAAGCCGACCCCCGACTCAAGATCGCGTTCTAGTTCGTCGATCGCCGCCCGGTGCTGCTCATCGAGTTCGGAGCGCGTTCGCGAGATGATCTCCTGTTGGCGCTGGTCAAGCTCCCGTTCAATAAGGTGTTTGAGTTCGGTGACTGAGAACTGGACCTCAATCGACAGATTGCTGCCCGCCCGCGACATTTTGAACACCTCCGCTTCATCAAGCTGACTGCGCTTGCGCCTGTAGTTCTTTTCAGCCTTCTTTCGTTCCTCTTCGCTGGAGGAGTCCCACGGGAGGATGGATTCAATCGTTCCCTCCTCTTGATTCATCGTGAGGAACGACTCCTTTGCGTCTGCGAGGTCCGCGAGCGACGAGTTAATCCGGCGTTCGATATCCGTTGTGTCAACGCCGACAGTGTCGAACTCGTTGCTGATATCGTCGAGTGCCGTCCGAACAGCACTGTCGTTAACAGACTCGACCTGATCAGGATCCTCTGCGTTCTCCACAGCACGTGCGAAGGACTCTAGTCCGTTCCGAAGGTCACCGACCAGTTCCTCGACGGCCATCGACTGGCAGTCGTTGTACTCTCGATATAGCGGTTCGGCCGCGTTCTTCCACGTTGCGACCCGGCGGTCAACCTCGTCTTGCTGTTCCCGCTTGCGGGTCTCCAGTTCAGCTTCGGCCTCCTCGAGTTCCGACTGGAGTCGATCTCGGCGGTCGACGACCTCGTCACGTTTCGCTTCCAACCGATTGATGCGGACGCCGGGGTTGATTCCCTCGTCTTCGACAGCAAGCAAGTAACTGATCGTCCCCTCAACGCGGTTGTTGTCGATCGACCGGAGCCGGACGAGCAGGTCCTTGCGGTGAGCAATACGGTTCAGTTCCGTGTCGATGATGTCGGCCAGCTGCTTGTCGATGCTATCGACGTACTGTTCGTTATCACCGATCCGCGCAGTGCCCGCCCGAATCGAACCAGCGATGACGTTGATCCGGTCGAGGATGTCATCGGTTTCGGCCTCGGCTTCCGAGATGATCTCGCGGTAAGCAGAGATGGACTCGTACTCAAGTTCGGTGAAGATGTCGAGTTCGGTGAGCGACCAGACGTTATCAAGCCGGGTCTCGAGATCCGTCCGGTCAGAGTCGTGGAGTTCGCCCTCCATCTCGTCTGGGCTCCACTCTCGCGAGAGGAATCGGTCGACACCGGTGTATACGTCCTCTTCGGCTTCTAATGCGTCCTGTTTCGCGTTGAGAATCTCTTTGGTGACAGTCTTCGCGTCTTGGATAGCGTCGACGTTGTACCGGAGGACCTGCGGGACACCCATGATGAAGGGTGCGTAGGAGGGCGTGTCCGCGAACGGGTCCTCCATGTCCATCATGTTGTAGTACGAGGTGATGAGGTAGACCGCAGCCCTGTCGAACTCGACAAGTGCGTCAGAACTCTGGATAAGGTTCCCTTTCTTGCCGCCGAAGCCAGTCGGATCGATGGGAATGAGGATCCTGTCTTTGAACAGGTCTTCTCCTTGGAGGCTCATGTACTCCAACTCCGAAAGGACGGCGTGTGCGTTCGCACTTTCTGCGTCGCCTTCCTCGTCGTTGGGGAGCACCCCGAAAAGGGTGATCTCGGCGGTCCGCTTCGTCCGCTTGAGGTGTTTGACTAAGTCGATGAAGATCCCTGAGCCAGAACCGCCGCCGAGTCCGGCGACGACAGCGACTTTTCCGCGGTTCGGGAGATCAATCGACGTGCGGACACTATCATCTTCGGCGTAGGATTTGTAGTACAGTCCCTTTCCGAGTCCTCGTTTCCTGACAACACCGGTAGCGAAGTCGAGATTCTCGTTAATGAACTCAGGTTTAAGCCACCAATTTTCCTCGTCGATGCCAACTCCCGCCGCAATCCGTGGCACCGCCTCCGCCCCGATCAGATCGTTTTGATCGTGGAGTTGGATGTTCTGAGTCAGTGGCAGGTAATCGATGTTGATCTCGCCGAGTCGGCCCTCCTGTGTCGCGTCTGCTCGGAGGCGCTCTCTGGTCTCTTGGATCGAATCCCGGATTTGTTGGATTCGTTCGAGATCTCTGTTTTCTTCTTCTTCAGCCGTGTCGATCACGGTCACGGTCAGCGTTCGCGGATTTCGGCGCGGCTGAAGCACAGATTCCTGAACCCAGTCTGCTTCTAAGAGTTCGTAGGTGATTGCCTTCCCAGCACCACCCACGGCGAATATCCGACTTGGTAAGTTCATCCTAACGTACCCACACACGAAATATCGTTCAATAAACTATTCGGTGTTGTCCATACTGGCTGACAGTCTCAGCAGAGTAAACTACAATGATATAGTTTATACTCTGTTTGTGAGATTATCGCCTCAATAGCTGGTAAGTACGCGTTAACACTGTCGGAGACTCAGTAGGCTGGTTATTTGTGATCGCGCGGGCAGCAGCTAAGCATTGAGACGCGAAACAGAACACTGCTAGGGAAATGACTGGTTCATCACGCAATCTGGAGTGGCAGACGACAGCGCAGACACCGCAAACACAGAGGTGAGCATCGATACAGGGACCGAAATAGACGAGTGGTCAGTCAAACATATCCGACATCTCGATGCTGAGTAGTGTCAGTGGACGGGTCTCGGCTATATCGTACTTCAGACAGAGATATCTATCGACGAAATGAGCAGTTGAATAATTCCAACGACGTCTTCAGCGAACAGACTGGAATGACAGTGGACGCCTGATAGGAGAGTAGCTCACGGATCAGGCAAGCCCTCACACGAGAGGTAACAGCGCGAGCAAGTGAGTTTTTATGTACTCAACGAGTTAGGGGGACAATTAGCGGGCCAAAACTTACAGCTAACTTCGATGATGGGTATATTGGCGAAAAACGCATGACGTGGCGCAGTTAGCTGGGTCAGATACGACTGATAATAGTAATAATAAAGACCAACTCACGACGGCTGTGAGCACAGTATCGACATCTCTCAGCATGGAGGCGTGTCCCACCACAAACCCGCTGGGCAGATCAGTATACTGGCCACTAAGAGACCTGCTGGTGGTTCCACACAACGTCTCGCTGATACCGTTCTCACGGTTCACAATTCACCGGGTAGACAAAGTGTACGATCCGACAAGAGATGAGTACCACCTACGCCAGCGACCATACTCGTCGTTCCAGGGTACAACGAGACAACTCGGATCGGCACGACGGTCGTGGAACTCACTGATGAGTACTCGGTGTTGGTGGTCGATGATGGGGCCACGGATGCTACTGTCTCAGAGGCTCGACCCGCGGGCGCAACCGTCGACGAGCGGCCACAAAATCAGGAATTTGAACTTTGCGTAAATCCGTAGTCGGCTTGATCGCGTCGGCGCGAAACTGTTGATAGGGTGTCAAACTCGTAATTGTCGGTGGTGTTCCACCACGACAGGAAGGTCAGTGTCGTAACTGCCTCGGCGTTCAACATTCCGTTGGTGGCCAGTGTTTCGACAGTTGGGGGAGTCCATGGCGACTCGGTGCTACTCTCAAGATCACCAAGTGTTTCGACTCCAGCGTCAGCTAATGCCTCCGTTTCCAATTTGGGGATCACCGGTAACGCACTGAGTGTTGTGGAGGCTAACTCTCGATCAGGTTGGACGCTCACTTCTACAGTCGGAGTGAGCAGGTCGTCGCTTTCTTCGAGAATCGCCATGGCTTCCTCAAAGTTATTCCGTGCCTGACGGAACCGAATTCGAGCGAGCGTTTGGCTTCCTTGTACATAAGCGACAATCGCTACCTGAAAACTCTGTTCAGCTGCGTCCAACAGCTCAATGAGAGTGTCGCGTTGTTTACTGCGGGCTTTGATTGCCTCCAAGTCAGTACGTACTGAGTCGATAGCGGTCTCGATTGTGGTACGCCTCTCCGTGGATCCGGTATCAAGTTGCTTGAGGGCAGCCTGATACTGAGTGAGGGCTTTGTTGTAGGCGTCGACTGCCTCAGTGTAGTTGGCAGTTTTTCTGGCAGAGATGGCTGTGTCAACGGCTGTCTCCGCTTCGGAGCGAAGTGTATCGATATCTGCGGATCCGTCGGTTTCAGACTCTTCTGTGGAGGGCACCGACTGGGTTGTCTCAGAATCTGATGTTGGAGACGATTGCGTCTTGGATTCATCAGGAGAGTTTTCTGCTGAGTTCTGGCTCCGTTTATGTAGTACATATGTCCCACCAACGGCACTGACGATGCCAACACCACCAACGGTGAGCAGTTCGGTATTGTCCCGCAGTGTAGACAGATACGAGGCGGATGCTGGAATGGTGATTGACTGGTTGGCATACCGCCAATCGTCGTGGTGTCCCAGAGACCCAAACAGGACACGAGAGTCATCACTCGAGCCCTCAACCTCAGAACCTATTGCGTATAGGTTACCATCACCACTCCCGACGAAGATGGTTCCATCAACCACTATTGGCGACGAAAGCCCCATCGTGGCGGTGGGAGAACTCCACTGTTGAGCGCCCGTGTTTGTATCTACCGCATAGAGATTTCCAGTCTCACTCCCAACGAAAACCAGATCATCAACCACCGTTGGCGATGACAGTCTATCGCCAATCGAGAAGACCCACTGTTGGTTTCCTGTTTCTTCATCCACCGCGTAGAGAGTGCCTTCAGCACTCCCAACAAAGACAGTCCCGTCAGCAACTGTTGGAGATGACCTGATCGGCGCGCCAGTTTCGGCGGCCCATTGTTCGTCGCCTGTCTCCGCATCTACCGCATAGAGGGTTTCGTTACCACTCACAAAAAAGACAGTTCCATCCCTCACTGTTGGCGACGAGTGGACACCCCCAGTAGTCACAAACTGCCACTGTTGATCACCAGTTTCCGCATCTACCGCATAGAGAGACCCACCCGTGATGAAGACAGTCGAGTCAGCCACGACCGGCAGTATCGAAACAACGTTCGCTTTGAATTGCCACTGCTGTTTGCCTGTTTTTACATCCACCGCATAGAGGTTCTGATCAGCACTCCCAACAAACACTGTCTTCTCAGCCACTGTCAGTGATCCACGAACGAGATCGCCAGTGTTGAAAAACCACTGTTCGTCACCTGTCTCGGCGTTCACTGCGTAGAGATATCCGTCATCACTCCCGAAGAAGTCGATTCCATCCACCACCGCCGGCGACGAGTTGACCCACCCGTCGGTTTCGAACGCCCACTGTTGATCACCGGTTTCGACATTCACTGCGTAGAGGTGCTCGTCTTTGCTCCCGATGAAGGCAGTCCCATCAACGACTGTTGGCGATGACTGAATTGAATCGCCAGTTTCGAAGACCCACCGTTGGTTACTGCGAGTTTCCGGGTCAACTGTCTGGCCAGCATAGCGCCAATCATCGTGGTGTCCTAACGTTCCAAGCATCGCACGAGAGCCCACACTTGAGGCGTTACCACCGGTATCTATTGCGTAGAGACCCCCGTCATAACTTCCGACAAAGGCGGTTCCATTAACCACTGTTGGCGATGACAAGACGGTGCCAACTTCAGCGGTCCACTGCTGATCGCCCGTATTCGCATCTATCGCGTAGAGGTTCCCATCAGAACTCCCGACGAAGACACGCTCAGCAACTATCGTCGGTGATGAATTGATCCAGTCATCCGTTTCAAGATTCCACTGTTCAGTACCAGTGTCAGTGTCTACTGCGTAGAGACGGTTGTCAGCACTCCCAAAGAAAACGCTCCCATCGGCCACTGTTGGTGATGTACTAATCAAGTCGCCGGTGTCGAAAGTCCACTGTTGATTGCCCGTGTTTGTATCCACCGCATAGAACCTGCTGTCAAGGCCGCCGATGAAGACCGTCCCGTCACTCACTGTTGGTGAAGATGAGATCCCATCACTCGTTTCAAACCGCCACTGTTGTTCACCTGATTCGACATCTACCGCATAGAGGGCGTTGTCAAGACTTCCAACAAAGGCGGTTCCATTAACCACTGTTGGGGATGAGCGGACCCAGCCACTGGTTTCAAAACTCCACTGTTGCTCACCCGATTCAGCATCCACCGCGTAGAGGTTTCCATCGTTGCTTCCAGCGAGTACGGACCCATCGACCACGACTGGTGACGAGAGGATATCATCGCCAGTGACGAACGCCCACTGTTGCTCGCCCGATTCAGTATCTACCGCATATAGATGTGAATCACGACTTCCGACGAAGGCGACTCCATCGACGACTGTCGGCGATGAAAGGATCGCATCGTTCGCGCTGAATGCCCACTGCTTTTGCCCTGTTGTAGCCTCCACCGCGTACAGATTCCTATCACGACTCCCAACGAAAACAGATCCATCAGAGACAGTTGGTGAGGAGTACACCCGGCCGGTTTCGAATACCCACTGTTGATCACCGGAGTCGCCGGCGACCGTAGAAGCACTAGTACTGAAGATGGCAAGTGTGGTGAGACCACTGACCGTTTGTAGAGCCCGGCGACGAGTTGTTTCAAGACGTCTGGATCCCGAACGGTCGTTCATGTCTTCGTGATTGTCTTTTGAACTGATAAATACACAGTATCAGTCACTGGTCGCTCTTCATATTTCACGGCGGTTCTGACATTGTGTGGATTGGGAGGCAGTTAGGTCAACAGAGATTCGACTGTGCGGACGGCTAGTTCACAACGAATGAACAGAGCGAACGAGAAGATTTGATAGTGGTTCACGGACGACTGTTTGTGCCAGAATTGACATAGACTTTCTGAGATATTCTGCGACAGGGTGGTGTGACCGGTTCTTCGCGAAGAAGACAATCACCTCCCGTGGCTCCGCCCTGAAACTGGTTCCGCTGGTCTCTCTTCTCCCGACAGTTGGAAGGTTATTATTACTATTATCAGTCGTACTGGCGGCCCCATCATGGCCGCGACGTCTCTCAATTAGCCCCCTCATTATACCCGTGATACCCCTCATTCCCAACGTGGCCCGCTCATCGATCCCGCTCATTCACAGCATCCGCTCAGGATCGCCGAGATCCGAAACAGCACACAGCACAACTGACTCGTTGAGAGTCGATCAAAGACAAAATAGAATAGATAATAATTCAGATATATTGACACCGACACCACCCGGCGTGTGGTAGTCACACTGACGCTTGTGCGCGTTCAAACGGGTATCGCCACGTTCGGTTTTCGAGGTCGTCACTATGGATGCTTGAGAGCGTTCCAGGGAACGCAGACTTCAGACTCGGGGCGAAATTACCGGCAATCGGCTCCGTGGTTTGGTGACGAAGCCACGCGATAAACGCAGATTCAACCGCAGCGTAGGTGAGCGAGCGGTCGGGATCTGAGACGGTATACGTCACAAAAAACTCGATCGCAGCGTCCCGATCGCGAGTCGTGAGTTGTGGGCGATCCCACCGGGCTTGTGGCCGGTATTCACGGAAGTCGTCTCCGTTCATAGTCAGAACTGTGGCGAACTCAAGACCGCCTGTAAGCCACGTCGGGACAGCTGGCGGGTAGACAAATTCGAACGCCTCGAAACATGCTTCATTGGTTTTGTAGATGCGCTGGTCGCCGTCGACAGGGTTTGTGACAGTGAAGAGCCCATCACGATGAGAGACCTGCGGGAACGCAGCCGTGATCGTGGTGAACTCCTCATCAGGGGCAGTGCGTGCTCGCACAGTACCGCCATGATGATATTCGAGCTCTCCCGCAGGCGTGAGTACCCACTCGCTCGTTGCTGGCAGTCGATGGACAGGCGTGTCAAGCGTCTTCGGTAGTCGAATCGATTGGGTGTACAGTCGTGTCTTCCCGTCGGTGCGGATGAACGGCTGTTGGAGACAATCCCGTGCGCGAGCGGCAACTTCGGTTGCGTCTGTGACTACCGTGAGTCGGTCGGTTGTTGACGACTGATGGACGTCAGCGGCGACCGCAATCAGGTCGCCACGAACAAACTGTGGGTCCGTTAAGATGACACAGCGATGCGTCTGGTCTGGGTACACCGCGGTGAAGTCCTCGAACGGACTGGCGTGGTCGTCGGTGATGTTCCCACCGTGTTCACGGACCCATTCGAGAGCAGTCCGACCAAGTGAGGATTCAATCTCGAGTTCCTCAGCAGTCGGAAGGGGAGCCGATGGCGGCGGCGACGCTGCCGGCGGCGTTGGCTTCCGGAGGGTGTACTGAGGGGTAATCCGTGGTGGTGCGCGACCGAATTTGTCCCACGGTGAGAGGTAGTACGTTTGTTCTCGCAGCCCACAGAACTCTGGCAAGAGTTCTGTATTGAGCCGAATCCATGGAAGTACCCCATGTTGGGCGTACGTCGGTGTGAGTGGGGCCGCAGGTGGGTGGTCAGAGAACAACGCCTCATACTCTGTTGGGGTCCGTGAGAGCGTGCGAGCGGACGCAATCGTGGAGATTTCTGCAGCCGCTCCGTGCTCGTGTGTCACCATCGGAGCGGGTGGCCCAGACAGGCGGGTTTCTGTATGCTGTTCCCAGCCGTGATCGAAGATGAACTCACGGTTTGTCGTGAGATTGAATGCGTCGAAGGGCGCTGTAATACTAGGCGCATCCTGATGATAGTGGGCGTCAGCCGCGGCCGTGTTGGTGGCCACAGTCGGTGAAAAGTCTGCGATGCGGATGCTCACCTCAACACAGTCACTCTCGAATCGACCGACGATGAGTTGGATCGCATGTGGCCGAATGTTGGCGGCGATCTCGAGCAGTTGTTCGAACGGTGTTGGCGTCGACGTCCGAGCGCGATCAACTGGACGATCGCGTGTTGTGAGCAGTCGGTGGACAGGCACGGGTGTGTTGCCGAGTGGTGCTGGGTCGACCTCGACAATCGTGATGCCGACTTCGAGTGGGAGTTCATCGTTGGCAATGCTGGCAAGTGTCTCAGTGCTCGCGTCCGAGTGTGTGGTCGATCGCGAGCGGAGCAGATACCGCTCACGATGGTGTCCAGAGACCGCAAGCAACGTGACAGCATCGAGATGCTCGTCGAAAAGCGCCCGATGGATCACCCGCGCGAGGAGTCGTGAGATGGGCGTCCCATGATATCCAGCTGGTGACTTGCTGGTGGTGACGAGCTCGACAGCAGACCACGGCGCAGCGGGATGACTACCCGTTGCGATGTGTTTCATTCCGCCTCGTCGGTGTCAATCTCGACGTCGGCTACCGACGTCTCTGTGAGCGTTTCGGAGAGGTCGGTGAGTCCTTCTTCAACACCCGGGCGGTGAGGCGTGTCGATCTCTGGGGGGATGACCCAGTCGTATCCAGGGTAGTGCGGATTGCGGTTGTTGGTGCCGCCTTTCTTCGCGTCTTTGATCTCGTCGGGGAGCGCTTGGACGATGATCGATCCCGGTGGAGTATCGTGGGCTGAGGCGGCGGTGTAGTAGTGTTGGGCCCACGTTTGGAGTGCTCCCGACGAGATGCGCGTGTCCTCGCGTTCACACATGAGTTGCTCGGTGAACGTTTCGAGACAGCCACGATGTCGCTTCATCTTGCCGGCGCTGTCAGGCGTATCCCAGTCCGGGAAGTCGGAGTAGACGTCAATGCCACCCGCTCCGGTACGGTACGCAACTGTCGCGAAATGAAGGTAGTTGCCACAGATGGGAATGTGTGGGAGCGGAATCCGTGTCCACTCTGAGTTGAGCGTCTCTGGTTCGTTGTACGTCTCAATGACCGCTCCGTCTGCATCCTCAACGCGGTGGACGCCGTCGACCTCCTGATAGAAGTGGGTGTCCCACGAGAACTCACCGACGTCACCGCCAGGTGCGCCGCCTGCGATACGCTCGCCGTTGACGCGGGCGACAATCCGGTCGCGACCAAACAGCTCCCAGGTGGTTGTGGTACTGCCTTTCATCACCGGAATGCGGTCGTCGGGACAGCGCACTGGCCTTGTGCGGTTGTACAGCCGAACACCGCCATCATCTCGGTCTGAGAGGTTGTCGTTGTACGGCTGACTGAGGTGGCTAAAGCCCCGTTTTGCGCTTTTTCGTGAATCATAGACGAAGATGACGTGCCGACCCATGGCGTAGGCGCGGTCAGCGTTGACGAGTGTGGTCGACGCCTTTGTTTTGTTATGGAGTTCAGCTTCAACAGAGACGTATGAGGCGTCAACAGTCAGCGGGATCGTACTAATCTCACCGGTCTCTGTGTGGAGTTCGATATCCGGCAGCGACTTGCTGTTTTGGGTGATTTCGTAAATCTCATCGCCGCCTTCGGTGAAGATGTCAACAATCGACTGGACGTGTCCGTGGTGTGCAATGCTGCCGGTGTTTGCGAGCGTCTCGTCGGGGACGTGGATGAGCTCATCATTGTCGCCATAGTTTGGCGCTGTTGAGCCGTATGTGTTGAGTATCTCTTCTGTGTGGAACTTAGGCGGTTCACGCCCTGGAACGACCCCCCACGGGTTGGTCTTCCAGCGTAATCGAACCAGGCCAGTGAGTTGTGCTACGAACGGTCCCGTAATATCGAATCGAGCATAGCGGTTGAGTTCTTTTTTGAGCAGTGTGTCCCACGTTGCGTTCGCAGACAGCATGTGCCAGTAATCGGATTTGCCAAGTACGATCTCTTTCACTTGGTCCGCTTCACGCCGTGCCTGCGATCTTGATTTGCGCGATGTTACCATTTCATCAGTATAACTTGCGCTGGCGAACGATTCACCGTTGATTTTCTCGGTGTACTCGGTTTCCCAGTACCGGTCAGTGAGTCCCCGGAAGTTGGAGGTGAGGTTGTACGCGCCGAACGTCGTCGCCAGATCAAATGGGTGGCCACGTTCAGCGATCTTAACGAAGTCCTCTCGACCGGTAAAGACGAACTGAGGTGGATACGTCGCAAGCCGAACGGCGGCAGTGTACTGGCCATCTTGTTTCGGTTTAAGAAGTGTTTGATAGACGAATGCTACTGAGTGCTCACGTAGTGTGTTAAACGTCGTCGCGAGCACGTCGACACCGCTCGTGCCAACGGGATTGACCACGTGATCTTTACGGAGATGAAGCCGAGACACGTTGACTGGGGTGGTACCGAGTGGAGACAGATCGAGAGACCCACGTTCAACGGTACATTCCTCAGGAACGTATTTTTGAATCGCTTTGGTGAGTTTGTTGGCGCCCGCCTCATGGGTCCTGTCGACAAAATCGCCGACCGTGCTCTGGTTGGTACTTCGGGCGTCATTCCGTTTTGGCTCGATGCTCAAGATGAGTTCTAAGCCAACCGGACCAGGGTACTGGAGTACTTCGAACTGATTGATTCCACCGGCGGTTTCCTTCCGGACTTCTTCGATGACTTGGGTGATACACCCGCGGATGTAGTCCGGAAGGGTTTCGAATTCGTCTTCGATAATGGGGAGTCGAATCCGAAAAGCCGAGCGTCGTTGGGGCTTGTCTTTAGGTGGTTCGAACCGAGCGCGTGTGCTGGGCCCGAACTTCTCGTCTGGCAGGGTGTCTGGGGTAGAGGAGTCTTCTTGGTCGTTTTCAGCGCGGTCGTCGTCAGTTTGGGGGGATTCTGGGGTTGCGGCCATTTAGCGGGGGCACAGGAGGGCGTCGTTGCTCAGGGCGGCGGTTCGAGATGTGGAGTGTGGGTGTTGTTGTGTGTAGCTCACGGTGAGTCTGTGTTGGGTAGTCAGCGAAGTCGGTCCGATTGGTGTGTTTGTGTCGAATAAAGAATGTGAATTAATTGTTGCTCTCAAAATATCGGGGGTGAGAAACGGGGAGGGGGTTCGGGTGATAAGGGTAGAGATTCTGGAGGATGTATCGGTGGTACTCTGGAGTACAGCTTACAGCGGGCGGCTCGTTCAGTGAACAGGGCAGGCTCCATGCCTGTGCGCTGCTCCGGCCGTCGGCCGAGAGCGAGTACCAGCTGAGCGAGGAGGGGAACCTGTTGGTGCGGGCGGGCTACGAGGTCGAGACTGTGCGGCTGGGTGAGCGCGTGAACACGCCGGAGGACGTGGGGCAGGCGAAAGAGTTACTCCGTGGGGTGTGATGACTCTCGGGAGTTCGGAGGACATCCCCGTTCGGGAGCCGAGACGGAACCACTCAGTTCGTCCGTTCGTCGTGGGCATGTTCTCGTATATCTGAGATTTGTCCAAAGAAATAATAGATATTACTCCCTACGACTGGATATGACTGAACAAGGCCTCGCGTCATGGAGTGACGGGCGGACCGCCCGTGAGCGGGTCAGAGCGATCGCCACGACGCTCACGCAGCCGCGGTCCGTCGACTGGGTACGCGACGAGGCGCAGGTGTCTTCGTGGCAGACGGCCAAAGACGAACTGGAGATGCTCGCCGAGTTCGGGCAGGTACAGATCGTCGACGGGGACGACGGGAGTCCCAGGTACGCGCCGAATTACCAGCAGCGGTATTTCACCGAACTCACCGAGTTAATCAACGACCACACCCGCGAGGAACTCCGTGAGGAGATCGCGACCCTCCAAGCACAGATCGACGACTGGAAGACGGCGTTCGACATCGAGTCACGCGACGAACTCGAAGCGACACTCACCGACGGCGCGCTTTCGAGCGACGAGATCCGGGAGCGAAATCGGATACTCCGTCGCTGGGAACACACCGAGGACAACAAACGGCTTCTCAGGCACGCGCTCGAACTCTACGACGACGCTCGTGAACTTTATCCCGGACAGGGAGACTCGGCGAACGCCTCAAATCCGCTCTCACAGTAGTCGCGATGATCTTTCTTGCAGATCGTGTCAACCTCGACAAGCGGACGCTTCTCACGCGGATCCACACCCAGCTACAGACACAGACCGGTACGGACGCACCGGTTGAACACGTCCGGTATTATCCCTCGAAGGCGAACAAACTCGAGGTTCGAGCGACGATTCATCCGGAGCGATTTCTCGACGCGTCGTATCCCGCCAACACGGTCCAACTCCACGTGTCGTTTGACTTTCCGATCGAGTTCGCGTACGACTTCTATCGGATCCAATGGGTCGACTCCGACCGGGAGCTCATGTTGGGATGGCACCAGGATGACACGCATATGAACCTCGGCGAGTGTCACTTTCAGCTTGATTACCGTGGTGACACCATCCACCGAACGGAGGCGGTGTTTCTCGATCGGCATCCACGGAACGTGTTCGACCACCGAATTGCCCAGTTCGTGGACGTCGTCGATGTGCTCACGTGGACCGACGGTCAACCTACGATCCCGAGCGATACGCTCGGGTGACCACTGAGGACCCTGAAGGCTTCCGCCGCGATCAGGGAGTGATTTCGTCTGTCTCGGGGACGACCTCGGTAGGACTCTCTCGATTCTCACTCGCTCACCAGCAAAGCGAGAGAGTACGTTTCATCTGTCTTCGCGGCGGGGTGTCACCGGTCGCGTTCCGTTTCGCTCTCGTCGCTGCTGTCGAGGACGATCTCGGGGCCGAGATCGAGACCGTACTCGTCGCACTGGCCGCTGTTTTCGCCGCGGTTTCGGTTCGTCCATTGGAGGAAGCCGAGGCTGTGGTGATCCGAGAGGCGGCTCTGAATGCTTTTTACCGTCGTAAGCGGGTCCACGGCGTATGAGTCCGCCACGCGCTCGTATTGGGTCTTGATCGTCTTCGACCGGGCCGGCGTTGCGCCTCGTTCTTCGAGGGACGCGAGCGTTTCGAGCAGCAGGTGGGCGTGCTGGATCTGGTCTTGCATTCGGTTGCGTAATCGACCGCACTGGACGAGGTCCTAGGCCACGACGATATGTGAATCATCGATAACGTCGTCGCCGCGCTTCTTCGTCACTTCGCCGCCGACTCTGAGGAGAGAGCAAGCGAGCGAGTCGGTGGGATGAACGCTCGACACCCCACTGTGTCGAGTGCTTTCCTCGTCGGAGCAGCAGTCGGATCCCCCACCCCACTGTGTCGAGTGTTCTCGGAGACAGCCAACGACAGGTCTCGTATCACGCCCCACCGCGTCAAGTGTTCGATGTAGGTACCTAGACATCTCCACGTCCCACCTCATGTTGAAAAGAACACTCGATACAGCGGGGTAGAGTAGTGATGAACGCGATGGGGGAACGATCGATCACGGGTTGGCTCGGATACATAGTCCGGATAGAATTCGGCTTGCGGCCGGCTTGGAGGAGTAGTCGGTGAGAGAGAGTACGTTTCGTGTGCTTTCCGTCTCTTTCTCGCTAAGAGGTGACGAATAACGGGTAAGCCAGCGGGTGGATGGGACGGGAGGAAGTGATACGTGACACCCCACCATGTCAAGTGCTTTCCTCGCTGGAGTTGGAGTCAGATCTCTCACCCCACCGTGTCGAGTGTTTCGTGCGTGGGAGCCGTCTGGAGAGGTGTTGACCCGACGTCGATCGTCCGGAGTCGCAAACGACAACTGGTTCGGTCAGCTGCGAGGCGGTCCGCTTGCGTCTAACTGAAATAGGAGGTTGAGATGTACCCACGCCTTGTACCAAGTGAAACCGGTCCAGCCGTCGTGTCGAAGGAAACCCACCCCACCGTGTCGAGTGTTCCTCTCGGTTGCTATCGACGAGGACTGACCGGGAGACACTCCACTACGTCAAGTGCTAACCGATAGACCTCGATAATCTGTATTTTCATACGATACACTTGACGCGGTGGTTTTATGGGTATGGGCCGAGTCGAACGCGATAGAGGATGGCGACGTTCACACGGGACACGGAGATATTCCGCAACGAGGACATGCTCCGCGAGGATTACCAGCCGGATTCGATTACCGCTCGCGAGGACGAAATTTCGACGTACACGGCCGCGCTTCAGCCGATCGTTAACGGCGCACAACCCCGGAATATCTTCTTGTACGGTAAAACGGGCGTCGGGAAGACGGCGGTGTCCCGCTATCTATTGAAGCAGCTACAACGAGACACGGAGCAGTACGACGATGTTGAGCTCTCAGTCTGTTGGCTCAACTGTACGAACCTCTCGTCGTCCTACCAAGTTGCGGTTAACCTCGTGAATCAGCTGCGACCCGCAGACGATCAGATCAGTACGACCGGGTATCCCCAACAGCGTGTGTTTGATATCCTGTATGAGGAACTCGATCAGATTGGCGGGACAGTCCTCCTCGTCCTCGACGAAATCGACCATATCGGCAGCGACGACGAGATCCTGTACGAGATCCCGCGAGCCCGCTCAAATGGCTACCTTTCCAAGGCGAAACCGGGCGTGATCGGCATCAGCAACGATTTCGGCTTCCGCGATGACCTCTCTCCGAAGGTGAAAGACACCCTCTGTGAGGAGGAGATTCACTTCTCGCCGTACAACGCCCCGGAACTGCGCGCCATCCTCGAAGAGCGAGTGGCCGGTGCGATGTACGACGACGCGGTAGACGACGCCGTGATCGCGCTGTGTGCCGCTATCGCGGCGCAGGACACGGGAAGTGCCCGGCAGGCGTTGGATATCTTGTATAAATCCGGTGAGATTGCGCGGACGAACAGCGAGAAGCGACTAACAGAGGAGCATGTCCATCAGGCTCGCGAGAAACTCGAGCAGAGTCAGGTCGAACACGGGATGCGCGAGCTGACGAAACACGGGCATCTCGCGCTCGTGGCTATGCTACAGCTCGCGTTCGAGCAGGAGACTCCGGCGCGGATCCGCGACGTGTACCCGCTGTATCGACGTATCGCGGAGGGCTCCAACGTCGACCCGCTCGTTCGTCGTCGTATGCACGACCACCTCGCGGATCTGGCGATGCTCGGCATCCTCGACCGGCAAATGAAAAACGAGGGGCGGGCTGGTGGGCACTACTACCAGTACGAGTTCGATGTCGACCTCGATATTGTCGGCGATGTTGTTCGGGATTTTGATTCTATTGCGCTCCCGAAGGGCGTGACAGCGCGGATCGAGTGAGTTCGATCGGATTCATTCGGATGGCTCCGGCCAGAGTTGTACGAACACTAGATATGGTAGGATCTCAGCATCCCGTTCCGTCTCGGGGAAAACACTTGACACGGTGGGGTGGGAGTGGCGATGAACGCGGAGGGGCGAAGAAATTGTAACCGTTGTGCTACTGGCAGAACAAAGACGTCGAGCAATTCGGGTCTTGGTGGTGAGATGATGGACTTTGCGGTCTGTTCACTTTGTTGGAACTCACTTGGTATGAGGTGTGTCTGCGAACCTGAATTCTGGTTGGGGTGTCGTCCTAACTGAACTGGGTACGTTGACTGCGTTGTACCGTTTCGGCAGGTGTCACTCGGTTCGACGTGTGTGACGACGGTTTGACGGGGTTTTCATCTCTTGATTTCACTCGGTATGTGGTGTGTCCCTCGTGCTGCCCAGCGGAAGATCCCGATTTGTCAGTACGAGTTCGACATCGGCCCCGGCGTCGTTGACGCCCTCGTTTGGGACTTCGACGACATCGCGCTTTCGACAGTCGTGGCAGCACGGATCGGATGAGTTCGATCGGTTTCGTTCGGGTGGCCCTCGCCAGCGTCGTGTGAACACTTGACACAGTGGGTCTCATCGGAGGGCATCCCACCCGCTCTCAGAAAGAACACTTGACACAGTGGGGTGGGAGAGAACGCGACGGGGCACAGTCAATATTCAGCGCGGGGAGGTTCCATTCTCAAGAACGGCAACAACATCGGACAGATCGAAAAGGCGGAGGTCATCACGCTCGTCTGCGGCTTCCTCGACGGAGGGGTTGAACCCGGAGCGGCTGAACAGAGCGAACTCGTACGTCGGATCACCACCGCCCGCGGGCGTCCAGTCGACATGTTCCACGTCATCTTCGAGGTCCGAAAATACGTCATACCCGAGCGGAGTACTCGTGAACTTCACTTCGCCAGCGATCAGTGTCGACTCGTCAGTCGGCGCGACAATGTCTATCTCTCGGCGCTTGTACCACCACTGGGTCGGCACTCGCGTAAGTTGGTAGTCCGAATAGAGTGCCGGCACCGCTTGGTGACAGAGTGATTCGAACGTTTCGCTGACGAAGTCGGGTAGTTCCGGCTCGATGAGATCCTCGTAGCCGTTCTCGCCGTAGAGTTCGTACTGGCCCTCGCGGCCGTAGAGGTATCGGAAATAAAACCGGAAGACGGGATCTCGAATCCGGTATCGCGTCCGCTTGCTGCGTGCCGGATCGGTGAGTGCCGGGTGATGTTTTTCGATGATCCGGAGCGTTTCCAACCGGTCGAAGTAGTACGACGTGTTGGTGCTTGCGATGCCGGCTCCCTGGGCAATCTCGTTCCGACGACGATTTCCGCTGGCCATCGACTCGAGCACGGAAAAATACGTGTGTACTTCGTTGAGTTCCATCTGAAGGACAGTTTCGGGCTCGTCATGGAGTGGGCCATCCGGATCGTACAGCAGTCGCGTGATATTCTCTCCAAGGCTCTGTGACGGATCGAGGGGACTGAGATACCGGGGCGTGCCGCCGAAGACGCCATAGACGAACACCCGCTCTTCGGGATCGTACGCCGGGACGAACTCGTGGATCGTGTGAAACGGGAGTTGTGCGAGTTCAAGACGGCCGTTCGGCGTCTGGGACACGCGGCCGTAGAGTGGCGCACCGCCATCGAGGATGTGGGTATGGATCATCCCGATCGCAGAGCCTGTGAGTACGAGCGTTGCCTGGCTTTCATCGACCGCGGTATCCCACAAATGTTGTATGATCGATGGGAGCCCGTCGTTCGATTCAATAAGGTATGGAAATTCGTCGATGACGATGACGGCGTCTCGCTCAGTGAGGTGTTTTAGTAGTAGTTCCCACTCCTCTTTGATCTCTGTGATTTCTGGATAGGTCGTCGCTGCGGCCTCGACGAACCGCCTGCGCTGTGTGGTCGCTGTTCCTTGAACGGCCTGATAGTATACGGCATCGTCGCGGTCGGAGATCGATCGACGGACGAGTTCACTTTTGCCGATCTGGCGACGTCCGTAGATAACTGCGAGTTCCGCGGCATCGCTCTCGTAGAGCGTCCGTAGCCTATCGAGTTCTTCGACCCGATTGACGAACTGATCCATGCCCCTCCTCGGGGCAGGAGGTACATATGTATGCCGAAGTTGGAATTTGGACAATAATAGTCTGAGCAATAATAGCTCAAATTCTAATATTAGGGAAGAGTTAGCGTGCTGTGAGGATGAACCTACCTCACGCAGCACGATGCGATCCTGATTCTCGTCGACGCGTTGCTCGATCTCCCGCCGAATCGTGCGTTCAACAGACCCGAACTCGCGGAACACGCCGGCGTCACACGCCAAACTGTTGGCAACTACACGCTGTCGACTGTCCGACTGAATAAACATATTCTGAATAATCATATTCTAGAATATCATCTCTGGAGATCTTGTTGAGGGGATCTGGCACCGTGATGGTGAGTGTTTTAACCAACAGATTATCGAGGTGTACCGAACTGTTGGTTAATTCGACGATCAAAGGCGACAGCACCATCGGAACTAGTTTTGAAAACAGTCTTCACAACTAAAAATCGGGAACAGCGTTCGAATCGGCGTATACTGTTGGGTGGTTCTTGTCAAGTCGAGTGGGATGCGGTCCGCTGTTGGATCCGTTTGTATCCCTCGATTGGGGGGAGAGGGAACTGGGTATGAGTGCTGCCCAGCGCCCTCTCGTCCAAACATGAAACAATCATCAAGAGCTCTGTGTGTGGCTCTGCTCGCGTCGCCGCCGGCACAACCGACGTGGCAAGCGGTCACACGTACGCGAAGCTCAGTAGTATCGAACCAAGCAACTCTCCTGGTGAAAGAGCACGAGCAGTGGTCGACAGTCGGCCACCGACGAACAAGTGCTCAGTCACCGTCAGATATCGAGGAGGAACGGACAACATGAGCGACGACGAGTTCCGACAGGCCGTCCGCGACGCGTGGGGCGGTGCGTGTCTCGTCTGTGGGCGGTCTCCTGAAAGCTGGCTTAATACTACCCAAGGAGAGCGGCGGCAGGACGTGCTCTCGCTTCATCATCTCAATGGTGATGACACCGACAATCGCGTCGCCAACGTGATCCCGCTCTGTCAGAGTTGTCACGTCCATATCCACAAGGTGGACGAACCGCCCTACCGACAGTGGCACCGGCAGCTTCCGATCGAACACCGGAACGCGTGGAACGCCCACTATAAGGAGTACTACGAGGGGCCGCGTATCAGTAGTGACGAGGCAGAACGGCTGTTCGGTGATGATGAGGGAACGCCAGCCAGTGAGAAATATCGTCGCCACGAGCCAGACGCGGCTGCGGACGCAGACGAGTCTGTAGAGTCGACGTCAGCACGATCGAGTTCGTCGATGACCGACGGCGGCGTCTCGACAGTCTCGAACACCGATGGCAGCAGCTCCAACCGGTCGATCTTGACGAGCGAACACAGGATGTTGTTGTCAACGAGCGCCATCAGCCGACCTACTCAAGGAACGTCTCTAGGCGCTCTTCTCGGGAGGAGTCGTCCAGAAAGCCGGCATCGCGGTCGATCCCGCGGTCCGCGAGTTCTTCTTTGAACGCCTCCGCCGAGACCCCGGCGAGCTCGGCCGCCCCATTGAGGCTTACGGTGCCGGTTCGGTACCTTTCGACCGCGAGCGACAGTCGAAGCTCCGGACGCCGACGCAACAGCTCTCGGACCGCCTCCTCGACCACGGCGTCGGTATCGTCGTAGCCGCCAGCGGCCGCGATGGCGTCGAGATCCTCGGCGAGACCGGACATGTGAGCTCTTACGTCGGAGCCATCAATAAATACTCTGCCACCGCTGATCGACTTCCGCGTTCCGGGACGATCCGCGCGGAGGTGTTCGTGGACATCGATTCTGGCTCACGCCAGTCGCCTGCCCCCGGCGGTGTGAGAGACCGGGGGCTTGAGGTGGCTGGTGTGTGCCATGGTTTGTATAGACGCGGTCATCCCCGCCGCCGGGCGCGGCAGTCGACTCGGCGAGCTGACGGCGGACCGACCGAAGGGGCTCGTCGATGTGGCAGGGCAACCGCTGCTCGCGCACGTCTTCGAGACGGCGGTCGGGGCCGGGGCCGACGCGCTGGTCGTGGTCGTCGGGTACGAAGCGGGGCAGATCGTCGACCGGTTCGGCGACGCCTTCGAGGGCGTCCCGATCACGTACGTCTACCAGCGCGAGCGGCTGGGGCTCGGGCACGCGGTGGTACAGGTTGAGCCGTACGTCGACGGGACGTTCCTGCTCGTGAACGGCGACAACGTCTTCGGGGGGAGCGTTGCGCCCGCGATTGCGGCTGTCGCGGAGGCGGATGCCGCACTTGCGGTCGAGGAGGTCTCGCCAGAGGATGCAGCGACGACCGGTGTGATCGCGACGGACGCGGCGGGGCGCATGACGGGACTCGTCGAGAAGCCGGCGGAGCCGTCGTCGACGCTCGTCACGACCAGGTGTTACGTGCTTCCGGAGGATGTCTTTCACGCCTGTGCGCTGCTCCGGCCGTCGGCCGAGGGCGAGTACCAGCTAAGCGAGGCCGTGAGTCTGTTGGTGCGTGCGGGGTACGACGTCGAGACTGCGCGGCTCGGCGAGCGCGTGAACGTGAACACGCCGGACGACGTGGAGCGGGCGAGCGAGTTGGTGCGCGGGAAGAACGAGACGGGTTCCTGACCCTCACCGTGTGAAGTGGATTTTCTATTGGGGTAGTAGTCGGCCCCCACACCCCACCGTGTCGAGTGCTTTTTTATCAGAGGAGCAGTCGAATTTCTCATAAGTATTTAAGAAAATAGTTGCTGAGAGAGTAGATTTCGTGTGCTTCCGACCGGTGATGGGCCCGGGAACACCACGGGGAGAGTAGATTTCGTGTGCTTTCTATCTCGATTGTGAGAATCCAATCGGCACATAGTGAGAGAGTACGTTTCGTGTGCTTTCCATCTCATTCCCGCAAAAATACGACGACGTAGTGACTATCGTTGCTTGTGATATATACCCACAAAAGCATACGAAGCACACAACATGTGGTTTTATATTTGTACGTCCTATTAGATACGATATCCATGGGTGGTCCGTTCGACGATCTCACAGAGACTGTATTTGCGGACAAAACGGTACTCACGGAAAGTTACCAGCCGGAGACAATCCTCGAGCGTGACGAGGAAATTGAAGCATACAGTCACGCGCTTCAGGACGTACTGTTCGGTCGAACGCCAGAGAACATCTTTGTGTACGGCAAAGCCGGACTCGGGAAGACTGCTGTTACAAAGTACATGTTAGAGGAACTGCGCGAGGAGGTACCAACGCGAGAGTCAGCCGACAATCTCCACACCCACACCGCGAACTGTAACGGGCGGACGCTGTTCATGGTGGTTCGTAATCTCGTCAACCGACTCCTTCCGGATCACGCCAGTCCATTTCCAGAACGGGGGCTTGGGACTGGAGATGCGTTCGACGAGCTGTACCGACAGTTCGATCGCATCGGCGGGACGCATCTTGTCGTGTTTGACGAGATTGATCATCTGGAGGACGCAAACACGCTACTGTACGAACTGCCACGCGCACGAGCGAACGGCCACATCACGGACGCGAAGGTCGGCGTCATCGGGATCAGCAATGACTACACGTTTCGACAGACGCTCTCGCCGAAGGTGAAGGACACGCTGATGGAGACTGAGATCTCGTTCAGTCCGTACGACGCCGCGGAACTGCGAACGATCTTGGATCACCGGGCGGACCATGCCTTTGTTGATGGGGTGTGTGATACGTCGGCGATCGCGAAAGCGGCAGCGCTCGCTGCCCAGGACATGGGGAACGCGCGGCAAGCGCTCGATCTGCTCCGTGTCGGCGCGGAGTTGGCTGAGCAGAATGGTGAGACACCGGTGACAGACGCACACATAGAGACCGCACGGGAACGAGTACAGCGTGGTCGAGTAACAAACAAGATCCGCGACCAAACTGAACACGCACAGTATATCCTCGAAGCGATCGCGAATCTCCAGACCAGCGGTGAAGTCCCGGCGCGGTCAAAAGAGATCCAGCGAACGTACGAGCAGGTGGCGGATTCGCATGCTGCGTCGCCGCTGTCGACACTGAAGAGTATTCAAGATCATCTTTCGGATCTTCACATGCTCGGGTTCCTTCGACGCCACGAGCAGAACAAGGGATTGAGTGGGGGGCAGTACTACGAGTACGAACTCGATCTCGATCCGGCGCTCGTCTTAGAGACACGGACGGAGATCGCCAAGCACACCGAGTGAAAGCACACGAAATCTACTCTCTTTCTCTGCGGTGTCATCCTCGGACGGTTGCGTGAAAGCACACGAAACGTACTCTCTAGCCGTGTTCGATCTCCTGTCGAGGAATTAAACCAGATCGGCGGGACAGTTCTGCTCGTCCTCGACGAGATCGGCCACATCGACAACGACGAAATTTTGTATGAGATCCCACGAACCCGATCAAACGGGTACCTCTCCAAGGACGAACCGGTTGCGATCGGCATCAGCACGATTTCGGCTTCCACGACGACCTCTCTGAAAATGAGTCCGGTGAGATCGCACGGACAAACGACGTGGAGCGACTGACGGAGGAGCACGTCCACCGGGCTTGCGAGAAAATCGAAGAGAGCCAGGTCAAACATGGGATGCGTGAGTTGACGAAACATGGGCATCTTGCCCTCGTAGTGATGTTACAGCTCGCATTCGAACAGGAGGCACCAACACGAATCCGTGACGTGTACCTGCTATACCGACGTATTTCGGAGGATTCCAACATCGACCCGCTCGCCTGTCGCCGAATACACGACCACCTCGCGGATCTGGCGATGCTTGGCATTCTTGACAAGTAAATAAAAACGAAGGACGGGCGGGCAATACTACCAGTACGAGTTCAACGTCAACCTCAATATCGCCGGCGATATCGTTCGGGATTTTGATTCTATTGCGCTCCCAAAGGGCGTGACAACGCGGATTGAGTGAGTTCGATCGGTTTCATTCGGGTGGCCCTAGCCGGAGCCGCACGATCACTAGATATGGTGGGGTCTCAGCGGTCCCATTTCGTCTCGGGAAGAGCACTTGAAATGGTGAACTGGGGGTGGCGATGAACGCGGAGGAGGTGCGGTAAATACTTCAGCTCATGAAATGCCACCGGCCCTGTGCCGAGTGAGATACACAACATATGAATTCTACTTCCTCTAGACCGGGCTTGGACAGTGTATGAATACCACACCGTTTACATACACACTAGGCACCGAATGAAATTGACAACCGTTGTGCTACTGGCAAAGCAAAGAAGCCGAGCATTTGGGCGTTGAGGGTGAGACAATGGACGAATGCGGTCGGTTCATTCTCGTTGGACCTCACTCGTTATGAGGTGTGTTTGTGAGTCTAAAGTCTGGTCGGGGTGTCGTCCTAACTGAACTGGGTCACGCTGACAGCGTTCTACTGTTTCGGTAGGTGTCACTCGGTACGACGTGTGTGGCGACGTTTTGACAGAATTTCATCTCTCAGTTTCACTCGGCATGCGGTGTTTCCATTGTACTGCCCGCCAGAGGACCTCGGCGGGATAACCCGGTACGAGCCCCGCAGACAATTGCGGGGCGTCGGGGAGTTCATCGAGTGGTATCAGGCGAACCTCAAGTAGTACGAGGCGTTGGTGCGGTAGTCGTAGACGAGTGTGAGCATCGAGATGAGTGAATGAGACACGGCTTATTTCGTCTGTTTGGAGGTCAAATTGGAGCAGGGTGGGTTCGCGGGGTCTCTCTGAAAAGTCGGAAGAAAGAGAACATAAGAGAAGACCAGACAAGTTAGAGAATATCTCATACTTATATTATAGATTATTTATGTTAACTAGTGATCCGAGATACCAGATTCGCCTCAGGCCATCGGAGTAGCCAACGACAATACAACAGGAGGTATAATTACTTGAGACCAGTTGGTTTTGTCGTTAGATCTATGCGCGATAGCATTACGAAGCTCGTTTCGATCTCCTTTCTCGGCGGTCTCATCGGTCGTGGCCTCCGATACGGATTCAACGTCGTCATCGCGCGTGGGCTCGGATTTGAAGCACTCGGTGTATTTGCCTTCGGGATGGTCGTGATGAAAGGCGGCGGCGTGTTTGCGCGGCTCGGGCTAGATAGCGCAGCACAGAAATTCATTCCCATCTTTCGCACAGACGGCGACCCGGCAAAGGTATCTGGAACTGTGTTGATCTGTCTTGTCGCTCCTCTGTTGGCCGGAACAGCAGTGGCATCTGCCCTCTACCTCGGCTACGATGTCATCGAAGCGCTCGTTGGCACGACGTTCCATCCCACGACACCACTCTTCATACTTGGTATCCCGCTGATAGCGGTAATGATGGTAGGGGTGAACGCAACGTACGGGCTGAAACAGACGAAATACTCCGTGTATATTCGTGACTTCGGTCAGTCCATCGCTGCGCTCGTTCTCATGGCGATTGCAGCCTTCATCTTCACGGACCTCGATCTGCTTATACTCGGCTACTTGGCGTCCATCGTGTTCGGGATTCTCCTCGCTGTTTTCCTTCTACTGCGGGAAGGCGCGCTGCGGTTTGACATTAGTCCAGATTTCGAATACAAGAAGATCTTCGCGTTCTCGCTTCCGCTCACGCTCGCTGCGAGCATTCAGTATCTCGTTTCGTGGACGGACATTCTGGTTCTCGGGGTCTTTGTTCCGTCAGACGCAGTTGGCGTGTATCAGGCTGCCTACCAAACATCCGTTTTACTTGTCATCGTCCTCCAATCCGCAAACTCGATTTTTCCGTCGATCGCAGCTGATCTCCACGAAGCTGGTCAGACCGAGCAATTAAACCGGGTGTATTCTGCTGTCACACGTTGGGTAACGTATCTGACTGTTCTCGGATTGGCATTCGTGCTCGTCTATACTGGTGAACTTCTCTCGATTTTCGGACCAACAGTTCCACAAGCTCAGACAGCACTTGTGATTCTCGCAATTGGGCAAACTGTCAACGCGGTTGTCGGCCCAACTGGGTTCCTCTTAGTTATGACTGGCTACGAACGTCTCCAGTTAGTCAATAATGTTGTTGCTGCAGTATTGAACCTCATTCTCAACCTTGTTTTGATTCAATCTTACGGAATTATCGGGGCAGCTGTTGCGACGGCTACCTCGCTTTCTGTATTAAACACGCTCCGATTAGTCGAAGTTTGGTATTTACTTGAGCTACAGCCCTACTCGTGGAAATATTACAAAGGAGGTATAGCTATTGCTGTCACTTTCCCTGTTTTATTACTCAGTCAATTGCTTCCAATCCCGGGCCTTCTTCGAGTGTTTGTTGGAGGCTTTGCGACCCTAGTAGTTTTCACAATAATTACCTGGCAGTTGGGCTTCGATGATGTAGACAAGGTACTTGTTGAAAAAATCAGCTAAAGGTGAATCGGTAGCGTTGCGATAAGGAATGAGGCGGTCAAAAGATCGAGTGCTCTATGCTCAACTTCGACCGCCTCAGCGGCGATAGCAGTTGTATCGAATTAGATTTTCTGGAGCGAGAGTCGACACCCGAGCCGGCGATGAAGCTCGGTATCCGACTCCATTTGGCTGGACTATCACTCTCGGATACCGTTTCGATTCTTGAA
>NZ_AOJL01000010.1 GCF_000337035.1 Halorubrum coriense DSM 10284 | reverse complement strand
AATACATTTAGCCACGCCGAACCAAGTACCGCCGAAAATTGGTTACAAGCGTTCGCCTTCGCATGGAATCAGCTTATCTAAACACTACCGGTGAATCAAGGGATCATTAACGCAAAGAGGCAGTAGGTTAAAACTAGAAATAGTTGTATGAGCAGATCCACATATACCATTGATAACCTACGCCGTGTCGCAAGTATCAAAGGAATTTCTGGAGTTGTATCTCGCCTCGGCACGAGAATAAATCAAGAATATTATATAAGAACTGATGCTAATAAAGGTGTCCAGATTATTAATGAAGATTGGGATAATCTGATTATTTTAGACGGATGCCGGTATGACATATTTTCTGAACTTTGTGAATTAAACGGTGAACTAGAGTACCGAATATCTAAGGGTAGTGAGAGTAGTGAATTTATTGATCAGAATTTTATTGGAAAAGAACTAACGGACACAGTATATATAACTGCAAATCCATTTGCGACGACTATACCAGATAGAACATTCCACTATGTTGATAATATACTTGAGGAAGAGTGGGACAGTGAAATAAATACTGTACCACCATCTGCCGTTGTAGGTCATGCAGAATCTGCTGTGGAACAGTTTCCGAATAAGAGGTTGATAATTCACTTTATGCAACCCCACTACCCATTTATTGGAGAGTTTGGGAAGAATATGGAGAGTGGAGGAATAAACCCGAAAAAGAACAAAACCAGTGATCAAATACAGGTGTGGAAGCGACTTCAGTATGGGCTTGGTGTTTCAAGAGGCGATGTTGTACGCGCATACAAGGAAAATCTCAACCTCGTATTAAATGAAGTCTCGGGACTTCTTGATATTATTGAAGGCAAGTCAGTCATTACATCAGATCACGGGAATTTAATTGGCGATCGTCTATCGCCAGTGCCTGTTCGAGGATATGGACACCCAAGAAGTGTTTATGTCGAAGATTTGGTTAAAGTTCCATGGTTCACTATTGATGGGAATCGAAGGATGATCAAACCAGAGACTGCTATAAGCAGTGACGAATTAGAATTGGAAGGGATCAAGGAGCAATTGAATCACTTAGGTTACAAGTAATTGTCATTTATCTCGTAGTGGAAACGACCGGCTGTGTTGAATCGCTGTAAGGCGTGGATATTCACTGATTGACGATATAGACGACACCCACCAACGCGATCTCGCAGAACTCACGAAACCATGACCGAGCTTACATGGCGAAACCAGGCAAGCGCTTGACAGCCGAATTCAAATTTTCGGACATAGAGCGCTAATTGTAGCGATTATCGTCGATTCTGGCGTTGTGTGCGCGGTCGTACGGTGCGAGGATACGGTGCTTGATCAGCAGTCTGATTCCGAGACCACGGAGATCTTCACGAAGTGATTGCTTATTATAGCCCTTATCGGCCGCAAGAGACCGCAGATCGCCCGCGTTTTGGCGGGGGATCTGCTCAGCGAGGTCAGCGTCGCTTCCTTCCCGGTTAGTTGAGCGGTGTACGTCAATAACAGCTTAAGACGCTGTATCAACGAGTTTCGTGACTTTGAGTTTCTGAACGCGTAGCTGATTCGCTGGCAGTAGTGGCGGCTCACTGGTGAGCGGTGGTAAAACGTGGCATCGATCGCGGCGTGTTCTGAGAGATCGTACAGCTCCGCTGGCTGGCGTAGCAGCACTCGACACACGCTCATACTGATCCGGTCGAACGCCTTACACAGCGTGGACTGCGGGAGAGATATCAGCCGCGCTGAGGTCGATCTTCCCAGTTATTTGTGGCATCTCTTTGAGTAAATCGATCTTCATTCGGTGGGATGTGTCGAGGTAAATCCGGAGACAATAGAGAGAAACGAGTGCGTATTTGGTGAATCCGCCGCACCCGGCCGGGACGGGGTATTCACCCCCACCGCCAGTAACTCTTTGAGCAACCGGCACAACCTCCCCGATGAAGCGGGATATTTGAGTCATGATCAACTGAATTCTCCCGCTTCAGCTCCTTTGATTTAGAGATTCACCTCGTTACAGTATGGCGATTAAACACAGCTTTCTGTTCCGAAGGTACTACTCACAACTACGTCAATAATCACTCATCAAAAGCACCAATAAAACCAGCAGGTATATACTGGATTCTAAATAAATTCGCTTGTACACGAGGGACACTAAATACGGACACACCACAATGAATTCAAAAAAAATACAAAATGCTTGGGTTTTAGCCACGTTTGACACTTCAAATCCTTTGGGATCCACCGAACCATATTATATTGTACAAAAAATGTCAAAAAAGTGGGACACCCATGTATTTGCTCCAAATAGTGGTTCTATTGATTCAGCACATGAGCACCGACTGCCAGCCGCATCTCTCGGGGCAGTGGTTCTGTTAAATTTCATACTAATACCTCAATTCGTATGGTATTGTCTGCGTCGCCCCCCTGATCTTGTTTATTCCTATAAGGATATATTCACGCCGGTACTCATCGCGAAAGTCTTGACTGATGCTACAATAGTTTACGATCTGCGCTCCGATCCCTACGATCAATCCAAAGAATTTGAGAAAAAGAAAGCAGACAGAAAAATATACCATCTTATGCTGTACCTCGGGTACAGATTACATCGTTTTACGCTACCACGTATTGATGGCGTTATTACACTTAGTGAGGAACTTGCAGAACGCATCCAGTGTAACTACCGTGTACCACGTGACAGAATCGGACTTATCCCACTCGCTGCGGACCCTCAAAAATTTGTACCCGTAGATAATGATAATGAACGGCTTCGAATTGTTTATTTGGGTTCTCTAGTTGAATTTAGAGGACTTGATGATCTCGTAATAGCGCTCGCGTCGCTTGATCCGCAACAGAGATCACAGGTTCGTCTGGATATCTACGGTGACGCAAACGATCGGTTTATTAACGCACTGGAAGACTTATGTCCAGAAGGCCCACCGATTAAGTGGCATGGCTACGTTGAACATGAACTCCTAGCGGAATCAGCAGCTACGTGTGATATTGCAGTATCACCGCTTCCAGCGCTCGACTCATTTGAATTGAGTTCCCCCGCAAAAATCTATGAATACATCGCACTAGGGTTACCAATAGTCGCAACTGATATCACTCCGCATAGACGAATATTAAATAAAAAATGTGCTGTTTTTGTCCCTCCGAGTGAACCGCAAGCCATGACCGAAGCCTTCGCTCGCCTCATTGATGACGATGAATATCGTTCTCAACTTGGAATAGAAGCTCGTCAAATTGCGCTTGAAAATACGTGGGAAAACAGGTTCGAGAATCTTTGTGACCTTGTGGAAAACTGGCAGACAAACGCGAGTGAAGCAAACTCATAATGTGCTTAGTAACTCCGATGCTCAAATTTATATTCAAAAATGAATAAAACAACAACGGAGGGATTTTGGCTATTCATTACAGGACTTAGTATCCGACTGATTGCCGCGATTATAACGACTGTTACGACTGTTAATCCAGACTCAACGACAGATGCACTAGAGTTCGGTGATCGTGCGGAAACAATCGCTCAAGGTATTTTGGAAGGTAATCCGTATCTCTACACAACCGGCTCGATTGAGATTTCTCAATTTCTCTTTCCACTGGCATCACCTGATATCTATGATCTGTGGGGTTCCTTTCTTGCTCCGTTCTGGCTCCTTCCCGGGCCGAGTGGCTTCTATGCTCGGCTTGGGAACGCACTCTTTGGGGCACTTGCGATCTACAACGTCTACCTCATTGCCCGATACTATCACTCCCACCAGGCTGGTGTCATCGCTGTACTTCCGATGATCTTCTATCCGAGTTTCGTTGCCGTCCACAGCACACTGCTCCGGGAAGCGATTGTGCTGTTTGGAATCACCACTGCGGTTCGTCTCTTGGTATTCTCACGATATCGTCGCTCTAAATGGCCTTCCTACGCCCTAGCGGCCGGCCTACTACACCTGTCCCTATTGTTACGTGGTGACAACTTTGTCATCTATGCCGCAGCTATTAGCGCAGTTATCTTGGTGTATCTGTTTAAGTCTGGTCTCGTCACCATACTCACCGCCGGCTTTGGAGTGGCTCTCTCACCGGCCGCATTCGCGTTGGTCCTGCCGACCATTCGAGATGGGATTGAGTTTCTGGCGTATACTCGTACTATCCGTGCGCGTGGACGGGCCGTATACCTCCCAGAAATAGTTCCTCGAACAATTCTTGAACTAGTAGCGTTCAGTTGGGTCGGAGCAGCGTATTTTTTGTACGCACCGTTTCCTTGGATGATCGAGACGATACCCGATCTCCTTGTTGGGACAGAGGGACTCGTCAATATAGTATTCTCTATCGCTGCGGTATGGGGAGTTCGATCGCTTGATCAGAAGTATCAGTACGCAATTGTCGGCTTGCTTGTCGGCCTCGCCGTTGCTATCGTTCTCTATGGTGTTGGGACGGTAAATTACGGAACTGGAATGCGTCATCGACAAATGTTCATCTGGGTGATATTCTTATTTGGTGGGGTCGGAATCTGTGAGCATGTAAGATTCGTGTGGCCGCTTCGTTATGGAAAGACTGGAAGCAACAGTTCTGATACTAGATCAGTTCAATCCAAGTCTGACTAGTCGCTGGACTGCCTTTCTATAGTAGCCGTTAGAAATAATTACTCACTTTTGGAATCGAAAGCTGTTCAAGAGCGGTGTCGATCGCGGTTGTAAGCTCGTCGAGTGA
>NZ_AOJL01000009.1 GCF_000337035.1 Halorubrum coriense DSM 10284 | reverse complement strand
TCTTGGAGTTCTTCGACGGAGATCTCGTCGAGATGATCCATTAGGTACTGTACAATCTGCCGTGCGGAAAGTTCTAACGGCTACTATAGCTGACAATCCTTTCCAAGAAGATCCCGATAGATATTATCTGTTTCTTCAACCATCGCCTCCACAGAAAACCGCTTTACTCGCTCAATTCCTTGTTGACCCATTCGTTGGCGTAATTCTGTATCCTGTAATAATTGTTCTAAGCGTCGTCTCAACGCCTTGGCATCTCCGGTCGGGATCAGATACCCGCTTTCTCCATCTGCGACCTGCTCTGGAATTCCCGCAATGTCGGTGGCAACTACTGGCACCCCACTTGCCATCGCTTCTGTGATCACTCTGGGTGTCCCCTCACGAAACGATGGTAACGTTAGTAAGTCACTCGCAGCGAGCACGTTCGGAATATCATCTCGAAAACCAATTAAGAACACACGCCCGTCCAATCCCCGCCTCAGAATCTCTGCTTCCAATTCGTCGTACAGTGGGCCGTCACCGACGATACACACGGATCCAATGTCCTCATCCATTGATTCAATAGCGTTGAGTAGTACTCCGTGCCCTTTCCCCTCGGTGAGCCGTCCGATCATAACGATACGGGGACGTTTACCCGGCAAATCGTCTGCTGGCGTTGCGTCTACAAACGCATCTAACTCAACACCACTGTACACGGTCGTGTACTGCTCTGACGTACCAATGTTACGTTCAAGATAGTCCTCAGTAATGATATCTGCATTTGTCACAATACGATCTGTGTAGCTCGCTACCTGACGCTCGCAGGTGAGTACAAACTGACTTAAAATATTATTTCGGTCCGTCGAGAACGGTATTCCATGAACAGTATGAACAATATTTGGAACGCCAGCTAACTTAGCAGCAAATCGCCCGATAATACCAGCTTCCGTGCTGTTCGTGTGGACAATATCGAAATCTCTGCGTTGAAGATACCAGGCCAGCGACAGAACAGCTGGAACCGTCGTTATAGGATTATAATGTCGCACGAGAGGGAACCGCTTTGTCGAAACCCCCGCGTTCTCTAGGGAGTCAACTTGTGACTGGACGTATTCCGAACCATATCCTACTGTAAACTCATATCTGTCGAGACCCTGGACTGTGGCGATCAGATGACCTTCAGCACCACCTTTCAATAATCGCGTTATTAAATGGAAAACACGCGGTTGTTTGGAGTCAGGCATTAATCAACTACGTTGTTAGTGGTTAGGCGCACTTTTAACGTTCGTCTTCTCGTCTAAGATTGCTACTGGTTGGAGACACCGACCATTGGTCACTGAACAGGCCCAAGCATACCTCTGATTGGCAATTGAGTCTAGAATCTATCCGCACGAGAACACCACCCGCACCGCTCTGTATGTGTGATTCGATACGGTCGTAACGACCAGTACGCCTCGTGACGGACCACCTCGTAGACACCCACGTAATGTTCGACTCTGATCACGCCCTCGTCACCGGCGGAGCGGGATTCATCGGCAGCCACCTCGCCGACCGACTCGTCAACGACTGTACCGTCACGGTCTACGATGATCTCTCGACGGGCTCCCGAGACAACGTTCCCGAAGACGCGGCGTTCATCCACGCCGATATCCGTGACGCCGAGACGCTCCGAGATGCGGTCAACGACGCCGATGTCGTCTTCCACGAGGCGGCGCAGGTCAGCGTCCAACGCTCCGTCGACGACCCGCAAGCGAGTCATGAGGTGAATATTGACCCACTCCTCACAATCCTCGAGGCTGTTCGGGGGACGGACACGCGCGTCGTTTTCGCGTCTAGTGCCGCAATCTACGGCCATCCCCACTCGCTGCCGATCGACGAACACCACCCGAAAACACCGACCTCACCGTACGGGCTCGAAAAGCTCACCGCAGACCACTATTGCCGGCTCTATCACGAGCGCTACGGCGTCGACGCGGTCGCGCTCCGATATTTCAACGCCTACGGCCCCCGACAGCAGGGCGGCAACTACAGCGGCGTCATCGGCATCTTTCGCGACCAGGCACGCGCGGGCGACGACCTCACCGTTGAGGGCGACGGGACCCAGACCCGCGACTTCGTCCACGTCAACGACATCGTCGAAGCGAACCTGCTCGCCGCGGCCACCGAGGAGGCTGCCGGCGAGGCGTTCAATATCGGTACCGGAAACAGCATCTCGATCCGCGAGCTAGCCGAGACGATCCGCGACGTGACGGACTCGAACGCGGAGATTGTCTACGTTGACTCCCGGTCGGGCGACATCAACCACAGCGAGGCGGATGTCTCAAAGGCGCGCGACGTGCTCGGCTTCGAACCCACCTACGACGTCGCGACGGGGCTTGACGCGTACCTCGGCTAAGGCGTCGGACCCAATGTGGATGCGTCCGATAATAGTAAAAGCTCCGGACATGCGGGCTCGTCCGACTGCTGTGGGCGAGTAGTCGGTCCGTATTCACTCGCGAGCGCGGTTTGTCCCATTCGGAGAGTGTCATAAACGCTCAGACGCTCCTGCCCCACTGTGTCGAATGTTCTGGCGATCACATCGGGGCCATTACGACGTCGGCTCCCCATCACTTTGTGTCGGATACGTCCTACCTCTCACCCCACTATGTTGAGTGTTCTGCCAACGGTATGGAGCAACTCTTACTCACGGATTTTACATGTTATTCACCCTATTATATCGAGTGTTCGTTCAGTCTCAGATACGGTGTCGCACGCGCTGTGGAAGCGCGAGTCCCTCCAAGTCTCCCACGGCCTCTCGAACGGTCCGCAAATAAACGCTAAACTCGTACTCGCAGTACTGTCCGCCGCGTCGCCCCTCGTTGCGCGACTGCCAGTCAAGAATACCAAGCATGGCGAAGTCGGCCAAGTGATCGTGTATCCGCCGGCGGACCAGCGGATCGATCTCAGAGTGATCAGCGATCGTCCGGTAACGGGGATATATCTTTCAGACCCGAGTTGGCGTCTCTTCTTCAAGCGCGAGCGGAAGACAAGACACGTACGAACGAGTCACGAGGTGTTGGGATCACGACACCCTCACGACGCTGAAGGGCATTCAGAACCACCCCTCAGATCTCACGATGCTCGGCTTTCTCGAACGCTCTAGGCAGAACAAGAGGCGTGCCGGCGGCGCTCACTATCAGTACGAACTCACGCTTGACCCGTAGACAGTCCTCGAAACTTGAGAATCGATTAAGGCCGAGTCGTAACCTCACCGTGATTAGTATGGACCGCTGATTGATCGCTGACTGACTCTCCCAGAGCAGACGAAACGAGGGGGTGATCGACTACTCCGAGATGAGTAGGTGACAGAGGCCTACTACTATCACTTTGTAGACACCTGTTTAGTTCGTGCTTTTATCCGTCTTCGATCAGAGTAGACACACCACCGTTTCGATTGAAGCGTGATGAAGTATTGATCTGTCCTATAGCAACTATTTATCAAATACCCTTCCCAGTAGAATCGCTATTGATGTTCTCAGCGGCATCTTGATCAATATATTCCCAATCTTCAGTATCTAGGTGGCCCTTGAGATATGTCTTACCGTCTTCTGTAAGGACATATGTTGCATCACTAATCTCTCGGAGTAATCCTTTCTCTTTCAGTTTTTTTACATCGCCTACCAATATATGCTCGGCTAAATTTGATTGGTCCGCCCTTCATCATTTCTGTGGGCGACGCCGCTTCATTCTCATAGAGATATTCTAAAATCCGATCGTCAACTAGTTTCATCCAGTTTCCAGAGTGCCGGAGCATGAGAACTAATTCTCTCGGAGTGCGTGTAATGAGTTCGGATAGTTTACTTCAGAATTTTCTCTTTCCATAGGCAGTATCCGAACTTATAAGTTACAAGCGATACTACTAGCTACTACAGAGCCCGGTGACGAACCCTCGGCGCACGAGAAAGTGTAGAAACCCCGGCCGCGGTGCTCCAACACCCGGCCGAGACGGGTCCTGTGCCTGAACACAGAACCATGTTAATGCTGGCAGCTGCGGGGCTTAAGCCCTGCGAGACGACTAACGGATCGAACGGTAACAGTGCTTGCCATAGTTTGTGTACAAACCCAACCGACGGCTACGACGCTGTCTTCGACGGCCCATTCTGTACACCGTGCGCTACGAAACGTAGCGCCAACCAGGAAACCGTGGAGGGGCACAATGTCTAGCCCCAACGAGAACAACGGCATCTCGCTTGCCGATCTCTCAGCCACTCATCGCGACCTGCTCTGGGTACTATCGCAGACTGGTCCCAGAGAGAGCGGTCCACTCCACCACACACTCACCGACTACTACACCGGCGGTATCGACCAAACTCGAGTGTGTGACACCCTCAAGGACCTAATCGAACTGGACCTCGTCACCAAACAAACCCACGACACGACCGAGTACCGACTGACCGAGTCGGCCCGCCACGCGCTTTCCGCGCGGCAGGCGTGGCAAGCTGGCACTCGCAACACTGCGGGAGAGCACGAATGACGCGCCCCGACGGCCCACAAGCCGCAGACCTCGCCCAACTCACCCGCATCTCCCTCAACACCCAGAATCCAATCTGCCAAGTCTGCGGCCAACCCTTCCATGAAGGCGGCGACATCACCGCCTACGCCTACCGCGCAGCCGGCGAACCCGCGTACGCGATCGGGTATGTCATGTGCGGATCAGATATTCACGAACACCCGACCGTCTTCACCCGCGGTGTTCGTGAGTACGTCCTTACAGGCCACATCGGGACGTGTTCAAACACCCGAACGCAATCCACAACGTACGTCCTCCTCGACCCGACCCCGATTGCCACGAGTCCCACGACGACCACAGAACCACGTATCCACCTGGACGCCCCAACACCACGAACCCCAACCCAGCCGGCACGGCAGGAGCCAAGCCCGCTTCTCACGACAGTTCGGGAACACGCCCGCTCTGATGGAGGCTCCCCGCGCGAGGGGTCGGAGTGATGCTGGCCGATCTGACCCACCAGCCCAACACCAGCAGGTGATCGCTTGTGGGAACACGCCAGCCCGTGGTCCGCAAGCGAGGGGTCCGCCTCGTCAGCCACAGCACGAACGTCTCCACCGAGGGGATCACCTGTCCAGCGGTCTCCCCCCGGCTGACCGAGTGGGTCCCAGAGCTCCTCGACAAACTCCGGCCACAAACGGAGCGAACCATCCGCGAGTACCCCACCACCGATCCGTGGCACACGAGTTCCCAGATCCTCGCAGAAACCCTGCCAGCGTGGCAACGCACGGACAACCCATGGACCGACGACGTCGCCGAAGCCGTCGCGTACACCCGCGCGATCACGACACTCGCGCTCACCTACGGAGACGGACCCACCAAGACACGCAGTCCGTACCACCAACGGCGACACGCAGACCTCACCGATACAGTCACCAGCATCGGCACGGGGCGCGGGCCAGTCAACGCCGACCTCGGCGCACTCGCGAAGGGCCCGGTCGCACTCCATCGTGAACTCGACGATCAACCACGTGCCCTCACACTCCTATTGGACGGCGACGCGTGGACCTCTCTTACAGACCGCCGCACGGGCGTCCGCGCACTCGCAGCGACCGCCGTCCTTGCCGATGGGTTCGACGTTAGACTCGTCGCCTCCCCCAGAGTCCACAGACATCTATTGAAGCGGTATCCCGACTGGGGTGAGTGTCACCTCAGTCTTACTGCCAGCCGGGAGCGGTCCCCCCACACCGACCACGCACAAACTGTCGAGACCGCATGGAAGGCCATCCGTGATCTCGACACCGAGCCTGGAAAACGCCGCGTTCTCGGGAATCTCAATATAGCGTACGCCCGGAGCTACCGCGATCTTGGCAACGACCACGCGATCGATGTCGCAGACGGTACCATTAGCAGGTATGTCCTCAATCTCGAAGCCCGCGACGTAGTCACGATCGACCGCCGTGGCCAGCAGAACTCCGTCCATCTCACTGACCTCGGAAATTTAGCCGTCAAACAGTGTCTCGACGATAACTACGACCTCGTCCACCCGGATCAGCGCCAACTCGGAAAGAGTCTTACTGCGACCCCTCAGGAATCCACAAGTACAGTGTCGCCTCGCCGAGGAGGCGAAAAGACACCCTCCCCAGAGGAATGGGTGGCGACAACCGGCAATCCAGACAAGAATAGTGAGTACGTCCAGTGGCTCACCGACGCAAAAAACGCTCCAACCCACCTCCACGAGCGATTCTCCACCGTCGCTCATGACAATGCCGTCACGCTCGTTGATGACCAACCAGAACCCTTCGAGGACGGCCGTGTCGCGTACCTGAGCCACACCAACAATGAAACCCTCGTTGTGCTCCAGTGGGGTGGCCCCTTAGCCACCCTGGGACGTCTCGCGGGTGCCTTACTGAGCGAAAAGGCTCTCTCCAAAATTCTCACTCCCTCGCGGCTCGGCCAGAACTTCAACAGACTCCACGAAAATACCGACCACGACACCGCCCGTCTCCTCCGCCGTGGCCACCAAGTCGGCTGGTACAGCGACACAGAAACAACCTACGGAGCATGGCGTGAGCGAATCACGACTGTCCGAGACCGCCTCCTCACACAAGTCGCCAAACTCACGCACAGCGATGACACCGCTGCCCGAAGTGACCTCTTTGAAGATCTCCACGGCCTGATTGCTTCAGCCACCCAGCTGTATCACGCAGCGAGTATTGATCTCACGACCACCATCAGGCTTCCAGATACCGATGCGCTCGCACGCAACACCACCCAACTACAGGACCTCAGTACGTTCCTTGCCAAGACGGTCCCTAAACAATCTGTCTACGGAATTCACGCGGGCTACCGCATGTTGTTCGAAGAGCGGCCCGCAAAACTGGCCCGGCGACTCCCCTACGAGGTTGAGCCTGACACACAGATGGATCTCACCATGTCGTGGGTGCTTGCTGGGCCGACTGTCACAGAACTTGCCGATCAGATCACCACAGCCCTCGAAGCGGAACTCACCGACGTCCGGGAAGCGATCGCCGACGGCACCGAACACGCACCACCGCTCGAAATCCCCGTCGTCAACGGGACGACCTACCCCGCCATTCGGCGGGCAATAGAGAAAATTGCGATGACCCACGATGTACAGTGGACACCCCGCGAGAAACAGCGGCTCGTGCGGCGCTGTCTGCGCTCGTTCAGCCCGGCGGACACCCACAGAGCGTGTCCGTACGACGTCGTGGAGAGCCTCCTCCGCGCGCTGAACGAGACGCATTCACCAACGCCTGCCGACGTGGAACGCACAGCGGCCACACTCTCAGCTAGGCGCTTTCGGCCTGATCTCACGCCGACGGCGACGAAGTTGTACGCCACGCTGCTCAGAGCCGAGGAGCCGCTTGGTCGCACCGAGTTACTCGAGCAAGCTGGGGTCTCTGCTAGCAGCTATGATCGTCGAATTCACGATGTGCGCGAGCTCGACCAGATCCAGCCTGTCCAGGTGAATGGCCACCGACGGTGGGTGGCCACTCCCAAAGCCTCGTTCACTCCACCGGCAGCCACGAACGCACCACCGCTGTTGGCGCATCGCCAGCCGAACCTACCTCACCGCGTTGTACGCAGTCACTCCGACGTCTGGACACGACGCCGTACTGTCCATGCGTACACAGCGCTGTTCACCACGACTCAGATGACCCGACACACCACGCTTCCAGTGAAGTCGTATCGACAATTCGACCAGCACAGTTCACTGCTCGCCTCTCAAATACCAACCACACAGAGCCGACCACCAGAGCCGACAACATCAACGCTCCACTCGAAACAAAGGGGTGAGACGCAATGACATCGCCCACGATCGACCTCAAGACAGCCGTGACACGCGACCGCCCTGTCACCCACACCGAGGGGGCAATTCAGGTAAGCCAGAGCGAACTCGATGACACCACCATCACGCTCGGGTTTGGTGGTCCGTGGGGGACCACCTACGCGGAACTCACGCCCGAAGAGGCACGAGCAGTCGCAACCGCACTCGAAGAGGCAGCCACCGACGTGACTAATCAGGAGGGCTCCACAGATGAGTGACCCTCCTGAAGAACCCAAGCAGATTCCGGAGGTTGGTGACACCGACGAGAAGCCCACCGTTGATCACGACCCAACAAACGGCCGGTGGCTCGAAGCGAAGTTCGCTGAGACACTCGAAAGATGGGGGTATCTCACCGCCCGCAATGAGCACATTTTCGGGCTCGAAACCGACGTCATCGCGCGGCACAAACCCCTCCGTGATGAGCCGGACGACTTCATCGTCGCTGAGTGTAAAGACTGGAACACGACCTTGGTCGGTCGGAACGCCGTTGCGTCGATCTCACACCGGGCCGCACTCGGTCGGGCAATGCCCGTACTCGTTGTAGCGTGGGGCGTGACCACACCCGCATGGTATCTCGCTCAGCGACTTGACGTGCGGATCGTCACCAGCGAGGATCTCAGGAAGAATTCACTGCCCCCGCTAACCGAACACCGACCGCCACAAGGCACACTCCGCACCCGGCGAGAACCACGAGTGAGAGAACTTCGGGAGATGGTTCCGGCACTGCTCGACCGACGAACGGATCTCGATATCGAGGCTCCCGTGTTCATGGGTGGGATACGAAGCCCGTGTTACGTGCCAGATCGAACAGGCAACGACGAGTACGTTAGCGCGTACGACACTGACTACACGTTCGAGTGATATCCGCTCACGGGTGAACTACCTGAATCAGACGATTAGACGGTCGCGTGATATCCCGAGAGCGCTTGCTCGAAGCGTCGCTGGATGTCATCTCGGGACTTGAAGGAAACGCTGTCTGTGTGCTGACACGCAAGCGCCAGAAGGGGTGGGACATCTGTTTGGCTAATAGCTGGTGTCTCAACAAGGTCGTCTATCGTAAGCGCCGGCCCGGTGTCGGCGTCGTCAGTGCTTGTAGGCCCCGTTGTTCGTGCTTGGAGATCTGCGACAGTTGTGATCTCATCGGCACTGAGTGCCTCTATGGTGGTTGTTGACAGTGGGGTATATTCAGCAAGCGATCCAGAAACTGAAAGAGAGTGAGCCTCCACAGCAAATTCAATCGGCGTCACAAGCACCGGAGAATCGGTCGTTAGCAGATCAAGCGCGTTCTCAAACCCGTTGCGAGCCTCGCGATACCGGATCTTGGCGACCGTCTGTCGTTGCTCAAGATGTGCCCTCACAGCAGTTTGAAAGCTATTCTCCGCAGTGGTAAGCCGTGAGCGAAGCGTTTCGCGACGCGCTTGAAGATCCACAACCTGTTGGTGAGTAGTTTGGAGGTCCCTCAGCGTATGCTGGATGGCGTCTCGCCGGCCATCGTCAGCTGGGAGTCGTTCAAGAACCGTCTGGTATCCACTGATGGCCGTCTCATACTGGTCAGAAGCCTCAGTAAGTAGTCCTTCACTGTGAGCGCTTTCGGCGGCATCAACAACCCGTTCGCAGTTTTGAATAACGTGATCAACGTCCGTTGGATGAGTCGGGTCTGTGAGTTCTGGGTCGGGAACGGCGGCAACGGCCGTCTGGACCTTGTCGATGAACTCTCGGTTTGGGTCATGAAGCTCGTATGTAAACGTCTCGTCAATCGTCGCGATGGAAAGCTCTCGCCGGCGCTCATCTGGTAAATCAACAAGACGAGAGTCAACTTCTGTAACAGTTGACAACGGTACAGACTCCAAGGTCGCGTCAATCAGCTTAGAGACGACAATTATCACCTTCTCGGAAGTCAATACTAACCAAACCGTTTCTGTGAATCCGCCAGTTGTTGTTTTAACGGCGGCACGAAACGTCTCATCCTCACCGATCGCATCGATGATGTACCCTCGGAGAGAGTCGGGAAGCTGTTTTTCGTTCTCGCAGTACTCAATCATACAGATGACATTTTTGTAATTAGTGAACTTGGTTTTAATGGGTACCCCTAAGAGAGATCATCAACTGGATACACCGAAAGAGACCGCTCTGGGGCAATAATGTTAATTGTCCAATAGCTTGATGCGTCGTCCCCGTTGACCACAAGCCATGTTCCAGAGTTCGTATATGATGTGGACCGGTGGGGTCGTGATTGCCATGGTTATCTTTTCTCTCGCACTGCTCAGGCTGATCGGAGCCGCCGAAGCGAGCCAAAAAGAACCCAGCACGAAGCAGACATCACACAATCCAGAGCGGACGCTCGATGCCTCATCGGTCGGTGAACTTCGATCTACAGCCGACACATTTCTTGATACGGCTGCTAGTGCCAGAGAAGAGCGTAAATTCGAGGAAGCTATCGAGGCCTACACCGCAGCTCTCACCCGGTATCAGGCTGCGCTCAACAAACTCAATCCCGAAGCGAGCAAAACACACACCGAGATTGAGGATACTATCGACTCGACAGAAAGTGAGTTAGAAGCGGTTCGGACCCTCCACACCCAACGCAAAAACCTCACCGAGACGCTCAAATCGGCAGAACAGAGCTTTCAGGTGGCTATCGGGGCCCATACACAAGGCGATCATACACTCGCCCGAATACGGTTTCGGCAGGCTCGAGACTCGTTTGCGGACGCTACCACGCAGATTGAAGACGCCGACAACAATCTGTTCTCCTCGCCCATCGAGGTGAGTGTTGACCCTGATCAAAAGTTGACATCGACAACGCTGCGTGAGTTACAAACAATTCCAGAGCCTGTGGCGACGACGCTCGCCGACGCTGGCGTTACTACAGGTGCCGAGCTTGAGAGCAGCAACGAGCCACCGTGGCCGCCTGCTATCATCGAAACTCTAAGCGATCAACATACTGTGGACGACGAGCTACAAACGACACTAACAGTACTCTCATGGATGGACGACAGCGATAGCCGCGTGTTTGATACCCCAACGGCAGTGTCACAACGTCGTGAACAGGCCGCTTACGGATTTAACCAGAGTTGAGACTCACGACTGTGTAACCCCTCGATCAGGGGGATGGCTCGTCAGTGACCCACGACTGAAGTCGTGGGCTTGTCAGTGGACTCCCCTTCTGCCGTCGAATCGACGGAGGCGATAAATTCGCCGTTCAGGTTCAACGTCCCTGACGTCAGCGCACACTGACAGGGTGCGCCTCCATCCGAAGACGTTTGCCTCGAATGAAGTCGATTGCCCCTTCATACTGAACGAATTGGATGAAAGCGACATCATTCCGATACGTGAGCTGAACAGATTGAGCCGACCAACCGCGGTCTGTGTGGACACGGGCTGGTGACTGAATCGTCTTCTTGATTACAGTTTGCTCTTCAGCCGAGAGCGTTTCAAAAGCAATTGGCTCAACCCCCGCAGGTGAGTACGCCGCAAGTGAGTCCGCCATCGCCTCTTCAGTAGGGGCTTGTGTATCGATTGTTGTCTCATACAGTGGCATACCAGTATAAACGCCACCGAGACACGCAAGCAGACAACAACACCCGAAGATGAGACGGAGCGAGCCGGCCGATTGAATACGAGCAAACATGGGCTATTGTATCGGCTGCTCGATGTCGGTAACTCGCCGAAGCCGATAGAACCGCACCCACCGCGTGAGCACCCGCCAACTCACAGCGGCAACCGCAGCGCCAATCGCATTCACCAGCAGGTCCCCAAAACCGGCCGTCCGCGCGGCCAACGTCGACTGGAGCAGCTCAATGCTCCCACCGTACCCCACAGCACCGACGAACACAACGATCAACACGGTCCGGTCGCGCCACGGTCGGTCCTGAAGCGCATACGCAAGCGTCACAGCGAGCCCGGCGTACGCCAACCCATGAAGCCACGTACTGTACGGGACCGCGCCAAGCGGCCCAGTCCGAATCACCCCGCTCCCAGGTGGTGTAAACACCGAAAAATAGAGGATTGTCTCCGCGACGACTCCAACGCCCACAAGCCGGAGCCACCGCGGCACAAGTGGAAGCCGAACGCGAGTCAGTGTATTCACACCCAGCCAGACACCACGCAAAAAACACAGGGTTGTTGACCAGATCGCCGAACAAATACGCTTTTCACCCGCGCTCCGGTCAATACCAATAATGCCGCGCTCGGAGGGATCTAAATGGAGCTGATCGACGACGAGGGCCGTCTGTTCGGCCGCGTCAATGTGATCGACGCGCTTGTCGTGTTGGTGATCGCTGCCGTCGTCGTTGCGGGCGCCGCGTTTGTGCTTACAGACAACTCCGCTCCCGCCCCAGAGACGGATACCACCTACGCAACGCTTGATGTGGGGACGGTCTCGCCGTACGTCGTTGACGAAATTGAAGAGGGCGACACTTACGAGACCGATAGCACGTCGACGCTCCGGGTCACCGACGTGTACCTCACACCGCAAGACGACACTAGCCGGGTTACACTTCGGGTCGCACTTGAGGGCGAACGCAACGATCAGGGGAGTCTCATGTATGAGGGCGCGCCACCCCGGCTTGGGCGCACACTCGACATCACCACCGACCGCTACCAGATCAGCGGCCAGATTCGTGACGTGGGCGACAGCGACGCACTGTCAACCGAACAACAGCGCGTCCTTTTGAGTAGCCGAGTTGATGCCGCCACCGCCCAAGTGGTCACCCCAGGGGATGAAATCCAGCTTAGCGACCGGACGATAGCACAAATTAACGATGTAACCACTTACACAACGAATCAGGCAGATCAGCGCCAACTCCTTGTCGAGACGACGCTCACCGCTCACCGCCAACAGGACCGGCTCCGGTTTGGCGGCAACGCCGTGCGCCGGGGGCAGTCAGTTACACTCCCAGCAAACGAGTATACCCTCACCGGCCAAATCGACCAAGTCGGTGGTGACATCTCATTGGGCGCAACCACAACCCGGACCGTGACACTCCGGATGGAGGAGGTTCGCGAGGACTTCGCGGACGCCATTGAGCCTGGCATGACCGAACGCGCCGGAGACACCACTGTGGCCCGCGTCACACGCGTTGAGACGGAGCCGTCACTCATCATCGCCACCGGCGAGGATGGAAGCGTCAATGTCGTTGATCACCCGGTCAACCGTGACGTGACGATCACCGCTCGGCTCCAACTGCGGGAAACGCCAAGCGGGCTCGCATTTAAAGGCGATCAGCTCCGACAGGGGTCGACTGCCACACTTGATTTTGGAACCGTTAGCGTGAACGCAACGGTCGTCTCCGTGAGTCAGTAAAACCCTCAACTCCACCCCAGAAAGCCACAAACTACATGGATCCGTACCCAACCGCCAATTCAGATGGGTGACGAGACGGAGGCCGATAGACCATCCGCAACCGCGATCCAGCGGGCCGCCCGCACGTCACGGCTCGGTCAGTTATGGCGTCGGACTATTACACTCTTCAAAGGGTCGTATCTCTATCGCTGGCTGACCGCCGAACCGGACCCAGATGTGATTGTGATCGACCTGCGAGAGACGTGGACTGTTGGACCGTTCATTCGCCTGCTTGACGCAGTGATTGAGCGTGTGTTGCCCGCGTTCGAGGACTCACGGGCCGCGTCTGCTGTACAAGTTGGTGTCCAGCGCACACTGGCAGCGCCACTAGTCGTTGGTGGAGTTATGCTGCTCGTTGGCGGACTCCTCACCGCGCTCACAAGCGTTGCCACCCAGAACGTGAGCACAATCCGACTCGGAATCGCAGCCGGACTCATCGTCGGCGGCGCAGTCGCCACACGTGAGCGCCGTACCTGGGCAGAACTCCGCGAAACGCGCCCAGTCGAGTTGCTTATTGCCGCACTTGAACCACCGGAGCCACCCGCCCAGAACGACACCCAAAATACACACACCGAAGACGAGTCATCGGCCGCGCCCACGAACACAACAGACGCAGCCGACGACCAGTCGCACCACCGCTGACGCAAACAGCGCCTGTTAAGTGATTGCCTGCGCCCGAATCAGCTAGTGACTACCACGGAGTTGTTGATCGCCGTTCTCGCCGGAATCGTCCAGGGAGTCGTCGAGTGGCTTCCCGTGTCGAGTCAAGGAAACCTCTCGCTCGTGCTCACGCTCGTCGGGACGGATCCTGCGGTCGCGGTTCAACTCGCTCTGTTCCTCCAAGTTGGAACGACGTTGTCGGCCGCCACCTATTACCGCGACGAACTTGCTACCGCACTCCGAGCGGCGCCCAGTTGGCGGCCGGCCACAGCGTACGAGGGCGAACACGCACTTGTCTCATACATCGTGGTGGCGTCACTCTTCACCGGAATCGTCGGCATTCCACTCTACGTGTTCGCCGTCGACCTTGCCGGCCAGCTCACCGGTGGCGTCTTCATCGCGGTTATTGGCGTGCTGCTCATCATCACCGGGGTACTCCAACGCGTCTCGAACACAGTCAGTATGGGCGGGCGTGAGACCCCCTCGCTCGTTGATTCCATACTGGTTGGGAGCGCCCAAGGATTCGCCATCCTGCCTGGTATCTCGCGATCTGGCGTGACGGCAAGCACGCTGTTGTTCCGCAGTTACGACCCGCCAAGCGCGTTTCGGCTCTCGTTTCTGTTGTCAATTCCCGCAAGCGTCGGGGCGGCCCTTCTGACCGTTGTGGGCGCAGGTGGCCTGCCCGGGATCGATCCCATCCCAGCGGTTGTCGCGCTCGGTGTGAGCGCCGTCGTGGGGTACGTCACGATTGACGCGCTCATGCGGGTCGTCGAGCGGGTGCCGTTCGCGACCGTGTGCTTCGCGCTCGGCGCGATCGCAATCGTTGGCGGGGGCGGCATCGCGCTCATCGTGTAAGCACGCAGTTGGACCCACCATCCGGGTCGGCTGGACTATGCGTTTCAACTCGGTACAATCGATTCTTTGGTATGGGAATGGTTTGGGATAGCGACCACAGCGACGGAGCACCAACGGCAGGAGAGACAGGAATCCGTGTGAAAGATGTCGTGTCCGTGTGCGAACACAACGGATACAGTCCCGACCATTTGACCCTCTCCTCCGACTAAAGGCGAGGGTATACGCTCGCAATCTATATATAAATTTGAGATTGTTAACGTAGTTCGCTTAGCGATTTTGATTGTTGTCTTGACAGCGATTGTTGCGACACTACTGTTTAATTAGCTACAAGCCGGACGACAGGCAGGTGACAGCCGTGGTGGTCAGTCTGCGCCTGTCCCCATTGAACCACTGTGTTGTCCGGTGTCGTCAACGCTCTCCGTATCGTTTCCGCCTTCCGCTGCCAGCGTCTCGACGTTCGCGAACACGAAGCCGGCGAAGCCAACCCGCAAGAGGAGATCAAGATACTCCAGCGTCACTGTGCCCGTGAACTGATCGAGGAGGCCGGCGATCTGGAACATCGCCCACGCGATCAGCACGCCGAACGCGAACAACGCGAGGTTCCGCGTCTTCTTGAAGAAGAGTTCGCGGGCGGGCGGCTGCGCAGCCGCCGCGCTCGCAATGGGCCCGAAGAAGAGCCCTAGCAGCGCAACGTATCCGACGAAGATTGCTCCGGTACCGGCGAGCGCGGCCGCTCCGTCAAATACTTCGGCGACATCGTAGCCCAGCCGGAGGAACGCAGTGATGGCTACCACACCGCCCACGTACCGCCGGCTCACTCCCGAGACGAACGCCGCAAAGCCAAACAGGAACATGTACCCCACGTAGTCGGTGAGCAGCTGGCCGCCCGCTAGCGTGCCACTCCCGACTGAGAACGTTCCGACGCCGGCCGCCCATAGCCCTACCCCCACAGCCGCAATCCCGACAACCCCAACAAACGGGTAGCAGTACGGCCGCAAGGCGGCAGGCTTGCGCCGCGCAAGCACCAGTAGCACGACCGCGGAGACGGCATACACACCGGCGGAGACGAATCGGATCGCCGACGGCTCAATCATCCGCGCTCACCTCTGGGTCAACAACAGTTGGGTCCGCAGGCTGTGACCCGGCCGCGGTCGTGGGCGTTGTGTGTTGGCCATCAACCGTGTCTGTGTCGCGTGTTTCGAATTGGTCGAGCCGCTCAGAGAGGGAGGCGGTGCGGTCGGCGAGCGCCGTCGCCGTCTCCGCGAGGTCGCCGACCGTCTGGGCGGTGTCATCGGCGGTCTCGGCCAGTGTCCGTGCGCGGTCGGCTGCGGCGGTCGCCGAACTGTGGACCTCTTCGACCCGGGCCGCGACCGACTCAATCCCCTCGGCTCCCTGGTCAGTTGCCCGCGCGATATCACCCATTGCGATGTCAACGTCTTCAACGGTGCCAGTGAGCTCTTCGATCGCCTCCCCTGCCGCCTGAACCGCGGTGGTCGTGTCGTCCAACTCCGCCATCGTGCGGTCCATCTCGCCAGCGACCTCGGAGACATCCTCGGTGACATCGCCAATCGTCGCCTCAATCTCCGTAGTGGACTCATGTGTCTCTTCGGCGAGTCCTTTCACCTCTTCTGCGACGACCGCGAATCCGTCACCGTCGCCGCCCGCCCGCGACGCCTCGATCGAGGCATTCAGTGCGAGGATGTTGGTCTGCTCGGCGATGTCGGCGATCACGTCGGTGGTCTCGGCGACGCCATCCATCCGGTCGTCGAGGCTGGCAACGAGGTCGTCGAGCTCCGCCAACAGGTCGCCGATGGCGACGATCGCCTCGACTGCCTCGGTCGCCCGCCGCTCGCCTTCTTCGCCGAGCTCGGCCGCAGCGCTCGCGTCGCCTGCCACCTCGTCGGTGGTGGAGGCGATCTCCTCGACCGTGGCGGAGAAGTCGTCCGTGTCGGCCGCCGTCTCGCGTAGCCGGTCGGTCTGCTCGTCTAACTCGTCGGCCAGCGTCCGCATCTCGGCGGCCACCTCCTCGTTCATCTCGGCCACGTCGTCGGCCTCGGCGGCCATCTCCTCGCTCGTCGCCTCCACGTCGCCCGCGAACGTCTGGATGTTCTCGATTGTCGTCGAGAGCCCGCCGGTCATCTCGTTGTACGCGGTCGTGATCCGCTCGATTGCGTCGACCTCGCTCTCTTCTGAGAGCTGTTGTGAGAGGTCACCGTCGGCCGCCCGCTCCATCGCACCGCCGATTTCGTCGGCGCGGTCAAGCAGGGTGTCGGAGAGCTCTTCGGCCTCTTCACGGGCTTCCTCCGCCTCTGACGTGGCGCGCTCGGACTCGGCAACTGCGTCCCGCAGCGACCGCCGGGTCTCATCGAAGGCGTCGAAGAGACGCCCAATCTCGTCGCCACGGTCAGAACTCGCGCTCGCGTCGAACTCGCCGCGCCCGACCGCCTCAGCCGTCTCCGTCAGCCGCCGGAGCTCGACGGCGACGTTCCCAACCAAGACAATTCCCAATAGGCCTAGATTCAGGGTGACAACAACCCCGATCCCGACGAGCGACGCAATCGCCGCCGACAGCGTCCCGACTGTCGCGACATGGCCCGCGAAAAGGGCGACGAACCCGAGCGTGACGGCGAGCGCCAGAAGCACCGTCGCTCCGACGCGTCGGCCATACCGCGCGGTGATTACGTTCAGCATATCTGATCGAATAAAAAGGATCACCATACTTAGTATTGTAGGCAAGATTATCCGGATAGATAATCGCGGCAACGAGCGTGGAGCCCCCGGCAGATCGCCTGACAAGTGAGAGTTGGACACCCGCGCAGCGACGGGGGGCGTCGGGGCGCGGGCTTTTCCCTCGGCCGCGCCACCCGGATCCATGCCCAGTGTCAGCGAGACCTACATCGAGAACCGCCAGCGCGTCCAGCCGACCCACACCAACAACTACGCGTCGGCCCACGGGGGCAACGTCGTCAAGTGGATGGACGAAATCGGCGCAATGTCGGCGATGCGCGCCGCCGGCGAGACCTGCGTCACGGCTAAAATAAACGGGCTCGACTTCAAGCGGCCGGTCCCGCAAGGCGACACCTGCGTCATCGAGTCGTACGTGTACGCAGTCGGGCGGACGAGCCTCCGGACGCGAATCCGCGCCTACCGCGAGTCGCCGCGCACGGGCGAGCGCGAACTCACCACGGAGTCGTACTTCGTGTTCGTCGCCGTCGACGCCGACGGGGACCCCACACCCGTCCCGGAGTTGGAGGTCGCGGGCGAGCGCTGCCGCGAACTCCGCGACGAGGCGCTCGCGGCGGAGCCAGACGACGACCGCTGAGCCGACGGCCTCGTCCCCAACAAGGGCCCACCGGCGGGGAAACCCCAGCGAAGTCCCACCGGCGAGCGTGCCCGACGAGCGTCAGCGGCTGATTTCGTCGCCGCCGGCGACAACCGACTCGACCTCCGCGCGGGTCGTGACGGCGAGGTCGCCGTCGGTCGTCCGCTTCACGGCCGCGGTCGCCGCCCCCCACTCTAGAGCGTCGGAGACATCGCCGCCGTGGAGCCGCTCGGCGACGAACCCGGCGACGAATGCGTCGCCAGTGCCAATGGCGTCGAACGTCTCCGCCTCGAACACCGGCTGCTCGTACACGTCGCCGTCCGTGAGCGCCAGCGCCCCTTCATCGCCGCGGGTGACGACCACGGTCTCGAAGCCGTGGGCGGTCGCGAGCCCGTGGGCGACCTCGACGGCACTCCCGTCGCGGCCGAGCACCTCGCGCGCGTCACGGCGCGGGACAAACAACACGTCGACGTGTTCGAACAGGGCCGCGTACGCCTCGCGCGCCTCGTCGGGCTCCCACAGCTTCGACCGGTAATTGAGGTCGAACGATCGGGTGACGCCGGCCTCGCCGGCATGGCGCAACAGCGCGGTCGTCGTGGCCGCGGCGGTCGGCGACAGCGCCGGCGTGATCCCCGTCGTGTGGAACCACTGCGCCCCCGTCAGCGTCTCCGTAGGGAGTTCGTCGGGCTCGACAGTCGTGATCGCGGCGTCGGCGCGGTCGTAGATCACGTTCGTCCCGCGCGGGACGCCGCCGTGTTCGAGGTAGTACGTTCCGACCCGGCTCTCCGCCGGGTCAGTCCACGCGACTCCCGGGCTGACGCCGTGGCTCCGGAGCTCGCTCGTCACCCGCCGGCCGAGCGGCGAGTCTGGGAGCTTCGAGAGCCACGCGGCGTCAACGCCCAGACGCGCCGCGCCGACGGCAACGTTGCTCTCCGCCCCGCCAGCCTGAACGGCCAGCTCGCGCGTTGTCTCCAGTCGATCGCCGCGCGGCGGCGACAGCCGGAGCATCGTCTCACCGAAGGTCACGAGGTCGGTCATGCCGCCCACCTCACGCCACGGACGTCGAGTGGACTCATACCCGACCCTGACGGCGGACGCCTAAAAGCGATCGCGGTCCGCGGCGGTAAGCCGAGTCGCGACGATGATCCGGGCCGCGGCGGTCACTCCTCGTCGCCAGTGGAGCCTTCGCGCGCCCGGTAGTCGGGCAGCACATCGTCTTGGAGCACCGCCCCGCGGCCGCCGTCGACGAGCAGCGCCGAACCGGTGACGTACGCGGCGTCCTCGCTCGCAAGGAACGAGACCGCCCCGGCGACGTCGCTTGGCGTGCCGATGCGCCCGGTCGGGTGGATCGACTCAACCGACTCGAACCGCCCCTCGGGGAGTTCGTCGCGGGTGCGCTCGATCTCCACCCAGCCGGGGACGACCGTGTTCACCCGGACGCGGGGGCCGAAGTCGACCGCGAGCGACCGGGTCATCCCGTTGATCCCGGCTTTCACCGCGTTGTACGGGAAGTACTTCGGCATCGTCGCGTGCGCGTGGTTCGACGAGACGTTCACGATCGCGCCCCGGTCCATGTGGTCGAGCGCCGCCCGCGCCGCCAGCCAGTACGCGCGGAAGTCCGTCTCCACGACGAACGCCCAGTCGTCAAGCGTCGCCTCGTCGGCCGCGGTCTCGGTCTGGACGCCGGCGTTGTTCACGAGTACGTCGAGCGAGCCGTACTCTGCGACGGCGGCCTCGGCGAGCGCGGCGACGTCGTCCGGGTCGCGCATGTCCGCGCGGACGAAGACCGCGTCGCCGGTCGGAGCGTCCGCGTCGCCCGAATCCCCGCCGGTCGCCTCGTCGATCCGCTCGACGATCGCCTCGCCGGCGTCCTCGCTCCGGCCGCTAACGACGACGTTCGCGCCTTCGGCGGCCAGCCGCTCTGCGATCCCGGCACCGATGCCCCGAGTCGACCCCGTCACGATCGCCGTCTGCCCCGTGAAGCGCCTGGGCACGGCGTGTTCGCGCGGCGAGTCGTGGCGGCGGGTCATCGCTCCCTCCGTGAGCGCCCGGACTGAGTGGCTCCTCGCATCGTCACCACTCCGCGACCGACCCGTCCGGATGCCGCCAGACGGGGTTGTGCCAGTCGACGTCCTTCTCGGCCTGCTCGCGGACGTGCGCCTCGTCGATTTCGATGCCGAGGCCGTCGCCGTCGGGGACGTCGACGAACCCCTCCTCGTAGTCGAACACCGACGGGTCGGCCAGGTAGTCCAACACGTCGCTCGTCTCGTTGTAGTGGATGTCGAGCGACTGCTCCTGAATGAGCGCGTTCGGCGTACAGGCGTCGACCTGGAGACACGAGGCGAGCGCGATCGGGCCCAGCGGGCAGTGCGGCGCGACCGACACGTCGTACGCCTCGGCCATCGAGGCGATCTTCTTCACCTCGGTGATACCGCCCGCGTGCGAGACGTCCGGCTGGATCACGTCGACGGCGTCAGCTTCGAGCACCTCCTTGAATTCCCACCGGGAGTACATCCGCTCGCCGGTGGCGATCGGAACGGTCGTCGACGCGCGGATCGCCGGCAGCGCGTCGTTGTTCTCCGGCAACACCGGCTCCTCGACAAACATCGGGTCGTACGGTTCGAGCGCCGACGCCAGCCGCCGGGCCATCGGCTTCGACACGCGGCCGTGGAAGTCGACGCCGATGTCAACCTCGTCGCCGACGGCTTCCCTGACCGCCGCGATGCGGTCGACGGCGTCGCTCACCGCCGCGGGCGTGTCGACCGCGCGGAGCTCCGCGGTGGCGTTCATCTTCAGGGCGGAGAAGCCCGCGTCGACCTTCTCGCGGGCGGCCTCGCCCACGTCGGCCGGGCGGTCCCCGCCGATCCACTGGTAGACGCGGACGCGGTCGCGGGCGCGCCCGCCGAGCAGCTCGTGGACCGGAGCCCCGAACTGCTTCCCTTTCAGGTCCCACAGCGCCTGGTCGATCCCCGCGATGGCGCTCATCAGAATGGGGCCGCCCCGGTAGAAGCCCCCGCGGTACATCGTCTGCCAGTGGTCCTCGATCCGCGTCGGGTCCTCGCCCAGCAGGTAGTTGTCGAGCAGTTCCTCGACCGCGGTCGCGACCGTTCGGGCCCGGCCCTCGACGACCGGCTCCCCCCAGCCGACCGCGCCGTTGCTGGTCGTCAGCTTCAAAAAGAGCCACCGGGGCGGGACCTCGAACAGTTCGTAGTCAGTAATGTGCATTGTCGGGTCTGTTCCGTGGTATCGACAACGGCAGGAGCCGATTAAAAACAGGGCGGTCGGCGGGTCGGGCGGCGCGTTAGGGCGGTCGACGAATCGGGGTGTGCGGCGCGATCGGGCGGTCACTCCCCTCGGGGAAGTCGCTCCGGCCGCCGAACGAGGCCGATTTAAGAGGCTCGGCGGCGGAGGGCCGTCATGCGACCTGACAGCGCCGAGCGGATCGCGGACACGGGCGTGATCGCCATCCTTCGCGGCGTGGCCGTCGAGGACGCCCCGGACGTCGCCGAGGCGGTCGCCGACGGCGGCGTGACGGCCCTAGAGATAACGGCGGACACGCCGAACGTCACGGCGGCCATCGAGGCGGTCGCGGACCGCGTCGACGCCGCGGTCGGCGTCGGCACCGTCCTCGACGCAGAGACCACTCGGGCGGCACAGCTCGCCGGCGCGGAGTTCGTCGTCACGCCGACCGTGAACCGGGAAGTCATCCGCACCGCGAACCGGTACGGTACGCCGATCGCGGCCGGGGCCTACACGCCGACCGAGGCGCTCGATGCGTTCGAAGCGGGCGCCGACTTCGTGAAGGTGTTTCCGGCGAAGACCGGTGGCCCCGACCACGTCGCAGCGCTTGGCGGGCCGCTCGCGCAGATCCCACTCGTCCCAACCGGCGGCGTGAGCGCCGACAACGCGAGGGCATACATCGAGGCCGGTGCGACGGCCGTCGGGGTCGGCAGCGCCATCGTCGACCACGACGCCGTTGAGGCGGGCGCGTACGACCGAATCGCCGCGAACGCGCGAGCGGTGGTGGAGGCGGTGGCGGCCGCGCGGGACTGACGCGGAGACATCGACCCCGCGGGACTGACACGAAGACGTTGACCGCGCGAGACTGAGACACCGGCGTCGACCGCGACCGCGACATTCGCGCCCCGCGAGTCGACGACTCGGCACGTACATACGACTCCGCGATCATCGATCGGACATGCGAAGATCCGGGGCGGTGCTCCTCGCTGGCGGCGCGGCGGCCGGCGTCGCGGTCGGACTGCTGCTGCTCGTGGGCGCGCCGCGGTCGGTCGTCCCAACCGGCGCGCTCGGCGCGGCGATACCGGTGGCAATGATCTACGCCGTGTTGACGGCCGACGAGACCGACGCGGCGGGGTAGGCGGCCCTCGCCGGTTCCGTCGGCCGCGAGGGGCCGCTTAGTAGTCGCCGAGCACGCCGAGCCGCCGGGCGCGCGCCGTGGCGAACTGGAAGACGAGGTAGCCGCCGAACAGGTAGCCGACCGCGACCACGACGAGCAGCGCCAAGTCGACGAGCGGGAATTCCCACAGCCGCACCCCGTCGACCATCGCGCGCTGGAGCATAGCGCTGCCGTGCGCTAGGGGGAGCACGCGCGTCCACGGCAGATCGAAGACGGGCGCGGAGATGAGCGCAACGAACCCGAACTGGAGCAGATTGAGCCAGTTGCCGATCCGCTTGTACAGCACGGTCACCCCGCCGGCGGCGAAGCCGAGGCCGAGCACGGAGACGATCGACAGCCCGGCGACGACGACCACGGTGACGGGGGCGAGGCTGAGCCGCGTTCCGGTGATGACGAGCATCGCGGCGAGTATCACCGCGCTCGTGATGAAGGTTCGCACCACCTTCGCGACCCCCTTCAGCAGCGCGACGGGCGCGAAGCCGAACGGCGTGGTGATGTGGCGTTCGAGGGTCCCCCACTGTACCTCGCTGCCGATGTCGTTCGACACCGACGAGTACGCGCCCACCGACAGCGTCCACAGGAAGTAGCCGACGACGATCCCCTCGATCGAGTCGGTGAGCGCCTGCCCGGCGAGCAGCTGCCCGCCGAGAAACAGCGCGGCGAAGAAGAACAGCGACACCACGATCCCGCCGATCGCGTTGGCGGGGTACCGCACAAAGATCAGGTACTCGCGGTACAACACCGCCCGCGCCAGATGGTAGTAGCTGGCCGGGCGGGGGTCGTCACCGGCCCGCGCCGCGTCGCCGGTCCCCTCGGCCGCCGGCTCCTCTGGCGGTGTGGTGTCCGCGCTCACCGCCGGTCACCCCCGGACGGCGCGTCGGGCGCGGTCCCGGTGCGTTCGAGGAACACCTCTTCGAGGTCAGGCTGGACCGTGCGGATGTCGGAGACGGTGACGCCAGCCGCGCGGAGCGCGTCGGTCAGGTCGTACAACCGGTCGCCGCCGGCCGCGACCGTCACCGTCGGCGGCCGCGCCTCACGGTCGACATCGACTATCTCGAACGACTCGCGGACCCCCGCGACCGTCTCGGCGTTGAGGTCGGGGCTCGCTACCCGAACGGCGTCGCGGTCGGCCGCGCCGAGCAGCGCCTCGACGCTGTCGTCCGCGACGATCCGCCCGTTCGACAGCATGACGACGCGGTCGCACACCGCCTCAATCGTCGTCATGTCGTGGCTGCTGACGACGATGGTGAGCCCCTCTTCGACCGCCAGCCGGCGCAGCTCCGCCCGGAGCGTTCGCGCGCTCTCGACATCGAGTCCGAGCGTCGGCTCGTCGAGGAAAACGAGCTCCGCGCCCCCCGCCAGCACGCTCGCCAGCGACACCTTCTGTTTCATCCCCCGCGAGAGGTCGCGGACCGGCGTGTCCGCCTTGTCGGCCAGATCGAGCCGGTCGAGCAGCCGGTCGTGACGCGCCGCCACGGAGTCGGGGTCGACCCCGCTGATCGTCGCGAAGTACCGCAGGTTCTCGCGGACCGTGAGCCGCCAGTAGTCGTTGCGCGCGCCCTCCAGCATCGCGTCCACGTCGGCGTACGCCGCGCGGCGACCGTCGCGCACGTCGTTGCCGAACACCCGGACCGACCCCGCGTCGGGGATGACGATCCCGAGGGCGCACTTGATCAGCGTCGTCTTGCCCGCGCCGTTCGGCCCAAGCAGGCCGACGACGGAGCCGCGCTCGACGGTGAGACTCACGTCGTCGACCGCGGTCACCGCCTCGTCGCCCTCGCCGAACCGCTTGGTGAGCCCGTCGACCGAGAGGGCCGGCGGCCCCGACCGATCGGCGGGCGACTCCTCGCCGCGTGCCGCGTTAGTCTCGTCGCGCTCGCGGGGACCGCCGCGCGCGCTCGTCGCACTCCGTGCCATCTACCCCTGTTACGCGCCGGCGGCGGATATATCCGCGCTCGCCGGTGATACCGCGTGTGGACCTCGACCGCTTTGCCGCCGACGCTCCCGAGGACGACGCGCCGGGCGACGCCCGGGTCTGTGTCGTCGCGACGCAGCCAGACACCTTCGAGCGCTGCCGCGCCGGCTTCTACCCGGCGCCGCGCTCGTACGACCGCACCCGCGCCGACTTCGCGTACATGGCCTTCTACCGCACCGCGCCAGTGTCGGCGATCACCCACTACGCCCACGTCGACGCCCGCACCGAACAGGCGCGCGGCGAGCCGGGACCGATGAACGAGGCCGACTGGGCGGCGCTTATCGACCCGTTCTCCGAGGAGCGCGTGGTAGTCGTCTTCGAGTTCGACGAGCTGGTGCCCCTCGATAGCCCCGTCGAGAACGACCTGAACGGCGTGCGCGGCGCGTGGTACTGTACCGTCGCCGACCTCCGCGAGGCGGCGACGCTGTCGGGGTTGCGCGACCGGGCGGAGACGTGATCGGCCGACCGAAACCGGTGAATAGGCGGCAACGCCTCACTACTCTCGATCAGATCACCGTGAGCCCGAGGCTGTACTCGAGTGCCGTATCGACCCCCTCCATCCGCTCTTGCGGTAACGATCCGAGGTTCTCAGTAATGCGGTGATCGATGGAGATAGTTCGAATCTGACTACAGAGTGCGACCGAATCCTCCCGAAGCGCACATTCGTCGGCCGAGACGAACACCTCAAACGGATAGCGCTGCTCGCCGAACGAGGTGGTGAACGGAACGACGATCGTCGTCGGTGCGTTCGCATTCCCGACATCATTCTGGACGACGAGACACGGACGCGTCCCTCGCTGTTCAGACCCTTCGGTCGGATCGAGTTCGACGATAACGATGTCCCCACGATGGACTGATATAGCCATCTACCAGTCCGGGCTGTCGCCAAGGTGGTCATTCGCCTCTGTCGAGATGCCCTCTAGTTGCTCGGCAAGTTCACCGGTCCGCTGGGCCCGTCGGCGATATCCCTCAGCCAACTCCTCGCGAGTGACCGCGCGTTCAATGACGAGCTGCCCCGCCTCTTCGCGGATCACAACATCGTCGCCGCCCATGAGTCCGAACCGTTCTCTGAGCTCCTTCGGGATGGTTACCTGACCTCGCTCCCCGATCTTCCGACGTTCACCCTTGCTCATACACATTCATATCATATTCATACTGGTAAACACTTCGATGGGGGCCCTCAGTCGGTGATCATCACGGAGGATGTCAACCGCCGTCGGCGCGCACGGACGGCTTGGCGGTATCGTCAACGGCCGCAACGCGCTCGTGCGCGGTCGGCGCCGTCGCGGCGTGCTCGGGGTGGAGACAGGCGAACAGCGCCTCCAGCGAGTCGACGAGCCGGTGGCTCGGGCGATTGAAGAGCCCGTTGCCGTCGACCGCGTACGCGCGCCCATCGACCACGGCAGAGAGGTCGTCGAAGCCCGGACACGCCGCGAGGTCGCCGACTGCCTCGACGGCGCGGTCGCGGCCGAACCCGCAGGGCGCGACGACGAGCACCTCGGGGTCGAACTCGCGCACGTCGTCCCACGCGACCGGCTCCGAGGGCCCGTCGGGCTGGAAGGCCGGGTCACCGCCCCCGATTTCGACCATGTCGCGCACCCAGTGGCCCGCGCGGATCGGCGGGTCGGTCCAGTCGAGGACGGCGACTCGGGGGTGGCCCCCGTCGGCGACGGCGCGCTCGGCGCGCTCGCGGATCGTGTCGACGCGCTCGCGCAGATCGCCCCGGAGCGCGGTCGCGGCGTCGGCCGCGTCGACCGCCTCGCCGATCCGCACCACGTCGTCGAGGGCGTCGGCGAAGGAGTGCGGGTCACACACGAGCACGTCGGGCGCGCGGTCGAGTCGCTCGGCGGCCGCACGGACCTCGCTCGCGTCGACCGCGCAGATGTCGCAGGTGGCCTGCGTGACGAGGAGGTCGGGGTCGAGGGCCGCGAGCCGCTCCTCGTCGAGGTCGTAGACCGCGCCGTCAACTTCGCGCATCTGTTCGTCGATGTCGGCCGCCGAGCGGTCCGCGTGGTCGACGACCGTGCTTGTCAGCGTCGGAAGCTCGCGGGCGGCGGCCAGGTGGTCGCAGCTGTGGGAGACACCGACCGGCTCGACGCCGAGCGCGAACAGCGTCTCGGTGGCGGAGGGCAGTAGTGAGGCGACGCGCATACTTGATATGAGTCGGTCGGACGTGAAAAGCCAGGGGTCGCACGGAGCGAGTGTGTGGCCACCCCGACTCGTATACGAACGGAGCGCTGTAGTGGACCGATAACGGCGGCCGGGTTAGTTTCAGGGGAAGAACTTCCCCGGCTCGTCGTGTCGGAACGTACCGAGGTGGGTCGCGTCGAGTTTCTGGACGTGGGTGTACACCACCCCCTCGTCCTCGGCCACCGACTGGAGCGACTGTCCGTGTTGTTCGTCATACTGCGCAGCGAGCAGGATCGCGTTCCGTGACGGTGCGTCAAGCAGTTGGAGAAGGAAGAACACCTTCCCGGCGATCTCTCGGTGGAACACGTCGTAGCGCTCGAAGCCGCCCGCCTCGAACGCCTCCCGGAACGCCGACTCGTGGTTGCCGGGGATCACGTGAACGAAACCGAACCGATCCTCCTCGCCGACATCGGGGATCTCGGGCGCGGCGTGGCCGACCGGGATCGCGACTGTCTCCCACCCCTCTGTTTCGAGTTCGGACGCGATCGATTCCATCTCCTGTAGCGTTCGGCGCCACGCGTCTTTTCGCGCCTCAACGCTCGCCGGGGTGTCATCGGTTGGTTCGGGCACGATCCGAGATATGGAAATGCTAGTTAAATACCTCCCGACGGCGTCAGACGCCGAACGCCGCCTCCAGTCCGAACGACACGAGGAGGATCGCCAGCCCCGAGAGGGACCGTTTCGTGCCGAGAGCGAAGTGCCGTCCGGCGGGGAGGCCGAGACGTCGGGTCAGCGAGAGTCGGTCCACGACCCGCTGCGTCCGAGTGGCCGCGTCGGGATCCGGCTCTCGGACGTCCGACGAGTCGGTCGGCCAGAGCTGTGCGACACCGACGCCAACCTGTAAGAACCCGCCGACGAACAGCAGGTGCTTGAGGACGACCAGCGGCTCCGCGAAGAACGCCCCGACGGTTAACCCGACGAGCGACGCGGCTCCCGCCGTGAGGACGGCGTAGATGACGCCGTCGACTGTCTTGGAGAGAAACACCGCGACCGGATACGTCCGATCCGCCGACATCACTCGGATCTGAGGGTCGGAGACGGTGGATCGTACTCCGCGGTATGGCGATGGCAGTAGCTAGACCGCCCGTCGTCGTCGACGGTGTAGTACTCGGGCGTGTCGGTGTCACACGGGCCACCGATCTCCCGTTTCAAGTAGCTCTGAGCGGCCTCGGGGTTCCCGTCGGTCACCTCGTGGACGACGCGGTCGACGTGGGTTGACAGCTCGGGCGGGAGGTCGACGCCACCGAACACTTCCTCGACGATCTCGTCGATGTCGGAGAGTCGCGTCTCCAGCCCGAGCAGTTCGCGGGCGATCATGGCTATCGAGCGGTCGGTACGCGCCCGTTCTCGCAGGATCCCTCGGAGCTCTTCCATCGCCCGCCAGACGTCGTCGTCGACGGAGCGGTACTTTTCGGGGCGGATCTTCGTCGGGCAGCGCGTTGAGAACGGACAGCCCTCCGGCGGATTCCGTGGACTCGGCGGCGCCCCGCGGAGCGTGATCCGTTCGGACTCGGCGTAGGGATCCGCTTCGGGAATCGCCGATAGCAGGGATTGAGTGTACGGATTCGCGGGGTTTTCGAACAGTCGTTCGGTCTCGCCGAGCTCCATGATATGGCCGAGGTACATCACCGCGACGCGGTCGGCCAAGTGGCGGACGACCGAGAGGTCGTGGGCGATCAGCAGGTACGTCAGATCGAGGTCGGATTGGAGGTCCCGGAGCAGGTTCAGGATCTTGGCCTGGACCGACACGTCGAGCGCCGAGACCGGCTCGTCGAGGACGAGGAACTCAGGTTCGAGCGCGAGCGCGCGAGCGATCCCGATACGCTGACGCTGGCCGCCAGAGAACTGGTGAGGGTACCGGAAGTAGTGATTCTCCGAGAGTCCGACCTTCTCCAGCAGTTCGCGCACCCGCTCGTCGCGTTCCGATTTCGTTTTCCAGTCGTGAACGTCGAGCGGGTCGCGGATCAGCTCCCCGACGGTCATCCGCTCGTTGAGGCTCGAGTCGGGGTCCTGAAACACCATCTGTGCGTTCCGTCGCCACTGCTTGAGATCGCTGCCGGAAAGCGTCGTGATATCGGTATCGTCGAACCGGATTTCGCCGCTCGTAGGCGTTTCCAGCCGAATGAGCGTCCGCCCGAGCGTGGTCTTTCCGCAGCCGGACTCGCCGACAAGCCCGAGCGTCTCTCCGCGATGGATATCAAAGCTCACGCCGTCGACAGCTTTTACCGGATCGTCCGAGAGGAAGCTGTCCGCACCGTAGTGTTTTCGCAGGTTACGAACGCTGACCAGCACCTCGTCGTCGGCAGTCGTCGCTTGATGCTCTTGTTCGGGCGTCGTATTCATTTTACTCATCGTCGGCCTCCGTGTCGGAGTCCTCCATCTGTCGTTCGTGCTCCTTGACCGCTGCCTCCCGAGTCAGACCGTCCGGGTACAATAGACACGCCGCTTGGTGACCCCCCCTCCCGGATTCGACGTCGACCGGCGCGGGGTGGACCTCCTCGCACGCGTCGAACTTCTTCGGACACCGCGGGTGGAACCGGCAGTCGGTCGGTGACTCCGTCGGGGTCGGAACGTCTCCGTCAATTGTCCTGAGGTACGTCTCGTCGGGGAATCGACCGGGAATGCTCTTCAGTAACCCCTCAGTGTACGGATGAGCGGGGTTCTCGAATATCTCTCCGACAGGGCCGGATTCTGCGATTTCGCCGGCGTACATCACGTTCACCCAGTCGCTGATCTCCGCGATCACGCCCATGTCGTGGGTGATGAAGATGATGCTCAGGTTGCGCTCTTCCTGGAGCTCCTGAAGTAACTCGAGGATCTGCGCTTGGATCGTCACGTCCAGCGCAGTCGTCGGTTCGTCGCAGATCAGCAGCTCCGGGTCACACGCCAGCGCCATCGCGATCACCACACGTTGGCGCATTCCGCCAGAGAACTGGTGGGGATACTCGTCGAGTCGCCGCCGGGCGTCGGGGATGCTCACCGATTCGAGGAGGTCGATCGCCGCCTCGTCGGCCGCGTCGCCCCGAATCCCCTGGTGGACCCTCAGCGTCTCTTTGATCTGGTTGCCGACCGTGTACACCGGGTTCAGGCTAGTGAGCGGGTCTTGGAACACCATTGCGATCCCGCTGCCTCGCACCTCGCGGTATTCGTTCTCCGTCATCCCGGTCAGCTCACGCCCCCGAAACTCGATCGAGGAGTCGTCCCCGATCCGGCCGGGAGCGTCGACCAGCCCCATGATCGAGCGGGCCGTTACGCTCTTGCCGGACCCGGACTCGCCAACGATTCCGACGGTCTCGCCTTCTCGAACCTCGAAGGTGATCCCCTCGACCGCCCGAACGGTCTCCTTGTCGGTGTGGAACACCGTCTGTAGGTTCTCCACGGCGAGCATGGTTTCGTCGGCACTGGCGGTGGCCGGATGAGGCTCCGGGGTTCGGCTCATGCGCCACCCCCACCGGCGGCGGCAGCTGTCGCTTCGTCGCCTTCGGCGCTCTGCGGATCGACAGCGTCGCGGATCCCGTCCCCCATCGCGTTGAACGCGGTGACGACCAGCGTGATCAAGAACCCCGGGATCAGCGAGATGTGCCACGAGGCAGAGGCGACGTACGGCTGGCCGACGCTAATTGCTCGCCCCCACTCCGGTGTCGGTGGCGTGATCCCGAGCCCGAGGAACGAGAGCCCGGCAACGGAGATGATCACCCCGCCGAGCGTGAGCGAGGCGTAGATCAGCATGTAGCCAACGATGTAGGGCGCCATGTGCTTTCGCATGATCTGAGCGGGGTGTTGCCCGTAGTTTTTAGCGGCGTCTATCCACTCCTCCTCTGCGACTTGGAACGATGGACCGCGGATCGCTCGCCACAGGTACGGCCAGTATATGAGGGTGAACAGCGCTATGAACAGCAAGGCACCGTTGTACACCGTCGCTATCCAGGTGTTTGAGAACACCACCGCGGCTAGAATAAGTATCATCAACACCGGCAACGCCTGGATCGAGTCGCTGGTGACGACCAGCGCCAAATCAACGGCGCCTTTGTAGAACGAGGAGATCATCGCGAACGACATCGCGAGGGCGCCGGCCCCGAGCATCGAGCTGACGCCGATGAACAGCGAGATGCGTGCTCCGTACGCGAGGAACGTGAACAGGTCCTTCCCCGAAGGCAGGGTGCCGAACGGGTGGAATCTGTTGAAGTTGTCGTACTCCCACGGGCCGACGTTGCGCGCGACCGATCCGACTGAGGTCGACTGTCGGTTCGCCGCTCCGGCCGTCGTCGTTTGAACCTCACCGGTCTCTTCGGAGAAGTACTGGATCTGGTTGGAGTACGGGTCCTGAATGTTCTGTTCCATCGTCGTCGGACTCACGACGGGCGCGAACAGCGCCAACAGGAGGAACAGAGCGACGATAACCATCCCGAACTTCCCCCACTGGTGGCTCCTGAGCCGGTCGATGATATCATCGGTCGGGGTCCAGTCCGCGACTCGGTAGTGGCGGCGGAACGTGATATACCCGAACCACAACCAACCACACCAGACCGCCCCATAGACGACGACCAGGGCGACCCGAATGAGCCAGGCATACTTCGGCTCAAGCCCGAGGAATGTGCCCGCCCACTCTTCGCCGGTGTAATACCCCCGGTTCGGCACGAGATCGCGTGAGATCAGCGTCGGGAGCGATTGAGATGTACTGACCGCGCCTGAGAGCGGGGCAGTCCCGAGGGTAAGCCGGAGGAGGTCGTTCGCCACACCCAACACGAAAGAGAGCACTGCCCCGAGTTCGACCAAGAGGAGGAGTGAGACCCCCGCCAGCCATCGAGCGAACGGAGCAGGGTAATCGCGCATACGGTCACGGTACGTCGTCGTTGTTGCCGTTTGGTCAGCGGACATGGATTATTGATCCTCGAATCCAACGCGGGGATCCAGTACCGTGTACAGCAGGTCCTGGATGATGTTGAGTACGACCAGCGTCAGGATGAACACGAACAGTAGCGACGAGACCAGCGGCAGGTCTCCTTGGATTGCCGACTGGAAGAAGAGGTATCCGATTCCGTTGATCCCGAACACAACCTCGACCAGCACGGAGCCGCCGATCAGCAGAAACGCCTCGCCGGTAATAACCGGAACGAGCGGGATCATGGCGTTCCGGAAGATGTGCTTCCAAACGATGTTACGCCGGCTCATCCCCTTCGCTCGGGCGGTTTCGACATATTTCGAGTTCACCGTTTCCAGCACAGCGGTCCGGCCGATCCGCATCTCATTCCCCATCGACGCCGATCCCAACACCAGCGCGGCCGGAAGGATCTGTTTCGTCGCCCCAAGCACGACGGGCCACGTCTCTCCGGGCGCCGTGATCAGGCTGAGCGGGTCACCGAGGAACCCCAAGGGCGGGGGGGTTACGATGTTGGTCTCGACGAGAAAGGTGGCCCACTCGAAGCCGAACAATTTCTCGGACTGAGAGAGGACGGAGACGAGGATGATCGCGAGCCAGAAGTTCGGCATGGCGCGCCAGACGATCCCCCCAAACGAGGCGAAGTAGTCGCTCAGCGTGTTGGGGTTCAACCCCGCGTAGAACCCGAGCGGAATGCCGATAAACAGCGGGATCAGTATCGACCAAAACCCGAGCCACAGGGTACGCGGCGCGTACGACGCGATGAGTTCGTACGCGCCGTCGCCAGGGCTTATCACCCATGACTGGCCAAGATTAAAAGTAAACAGGTTCCACATGTAATCGAGATACTGGTCCCACAGCGGGTCGTTTAGCCCCAACGACTCTCTTAGCTGCTCGTACTCGGTTGGATCACCGGACGGACCCAGGATTGCTGCCGCGGGATCGATCGGGCCGGCGCGGATGATCAGGAATGCCACCGTCGTCCCCAAGATGAGCACGGGTATCGAGAGGAGTAACCGACGGAGGAAGTAGTTCCACTTGGCCATTAGTGTGTGATATGCTACCTCGTATCGAATATAAAGTTTTCAATAGTCAACATCATTGCCCGTTCATGACATGTTTTATACATCACCTCCATGTGCCTTCCCATGGGATCTGGTAACACAGACGCCTCACGGCGGACATTCTTGAAAACAACTGGTGCGGTGGCGACTGGTGCGGCACTGGCAGGTTGTACCGGCGGCGACGAACCGAACGACAGCGGCATGAACGATACGGACTCGGGGACGGATGTCGGGTCAGACACCGGCGAAGACGGTGGCGACGCCGGGAATGAGCTCCAGCTCATCAATGCGACGATGACTTCCCTCGATCCGGTTCAGGCGTCGGACACGGCCTCATCGGAGGTCACGACGCAGATCTTCGACGGCCTGTTGAACTGGGTGGACGGCGGCGTTCCGGTAGAGGCTCGTCTGGCCGCCGACTACTCGGTCAGCGACGACTTCCTCACGTACACCTTCGAACTCAAGGAGGGTGTCACGTATCACAACGGCGACGAAGTCACGGCACAGGACTTCGTCTACGCGTGGGAGCGGCTGGCCGCGTCGCCAAACTCCCAGGCGCCGTCGGACATCTTGAGCGCGGTAAACATCGCTCACGAGGAGACCGACGACGGGTCGTACGTCCCCGGCACCCTACAGATGGAGGCCGTCGACGACTACACTTTCGAGTTCACGCTTGCGGCCCCGTTCGCGTCGGCCACACAAGTGATGGCGAACAACCAGTTCGCCGTCTACCCGAAGGGGATCGTCGGCGACATCGAGGGATACGACGGCGAGATAGACCAGGGGACGTTCGCCTCCGATAACCCTATCGGCGCCGGACCCTTCGAGTTTGAGGAGTGGCAGTCCGGGACGGAAGCGACCGTTTTGGCCTACGATGACTACCACGGCAGCGGGCCGGAGGTGGACGGCATTCACTGGCAGATCATCGCGGACCCCTCGGCGCGGTTCAACTACGCTATGAATCAAAATGCCGACATGTTCGCCATTCCAACCTCCCAGTTCAGCGCAAGCAGCTACACGATCGACCGGACGGACGAACAGGGCCGACAGCGCGGCACGTACGAGGCGCGCAACGGTGAAACGCTGTCGGCCACCGGCGTTCCGACGCTGAACTACAACTATATCGGCTTCAACATGCCCGCGGTGCCGAAGCCCGTGCGACAGGCGCTGGCACACGCAATGAATCAGCAGACAATCGCCCAGCAAGTGTTCAAGAACCGGGCGGTGCCGGCGTACCACACGATGTCACCGAACATCTACCCTGGCGGGGCGGAAGCGTACGACCAACACGCCGAGGAGAACTACCCGTACGGGTACAACCAGACCGACCTCGAAGGCGCGCGGCAGGTGATGGAGGAGGCTGGCTACGGGCCGAACAACCGCTACGAACTCGACTGGCTCCAGTACCAGTCGAGTACGTGGCTGAGTGTGGCGAACACACTCCGTGACAAGCTGACCAACGCGTATATCGACATGCAGATCGAGCAGGCGCCGTTCTCGACCCTGCTCGAACGGGTGCGCGCCCTCAACGTCGAAGCGTTCACGCTCGCGTGGATCGTCCCCTGGGCGGCGCCGGACGCGTTCGTCAAACACCTCGATGCATCGCGGTCGGACCCGACCGATGGGCCGGTAGAGATGTACGCCGACTGGCCGAACGACAGCGAGGCGGCCCAAAACGCGGTCGAGGCTTGGGAGCGGATCGAAAACAACCCCCTCGCCAACGACGAGAACACGCAGATCCGTAACGAGGCCGCGATCGCGATGGAAGAGGCCAACTGGGAGGACGTGGCGAATCTCCCCGTCTACCACGAGATCGAACAGCGGTTCCGCTACGACCACGTCGACGTCGACGCGTTCGGTTCCGGCGGGTCCTACAAACAGAAGCACGACACGACGACGCTGGACCGCTAACGGACGGCGATCCACACCGACGCCGGGGATTTTTTCGACGCGTTACGGTCGGCGTCGAGCGCGATCAGCGCCTTCGGGGGGCGGCAGTAGCGGGGCGACGCGTATGTCAGTCGAAACGCGCTTGACGGCAAAAGCGAGGGGCCAGTCGGCGCTACCGCGCGGGGAACCACGCGAGGAGCGGCTGTGAGACGACGGAACCGGCGTACAGCAGCGTCGCGACCGCCAACGCGAACGCCGCCGTCTGGAACCACCGCGCGGTCGGGGCGTCGAGCGTGTTCAACAGCGTGACGGCGAGCAGGGTACTCAGGAGGGCGAACCGCGCGTTGCGCCGGTACATACTTGACTGTGGGTGCGGCGGGTGAAATGGTCGGTGCTTTCGCGGCGGACGCGACGCCTATGCCGCGACGGCCTCCGCAGTCGCCGTGGCGTACGCGGCCGCGAGGTCCGCGTTCGGCAGGGCGTCAAGCGCCGCGGCGCAGCCCCACCGGACCCGGTCGCGCCGCTCGCCGGCCGGGAGCTTGTTCGTCGCCACCGTCTCGGCTGTGTCGAGGGCGGCTCGAGCGGTCGCGTCGTTGCCCTCCGTCGCCGCGTCGGCGGCCGCCGCGAGCAGTTGTTCGAGGCTCGCGCGCACGTCGTGGGGGACCTCGTCGGCGTCGGTCACGGGTCGCTCGGCCCCGCGTCGCCCGCCTCGTCGAGCGTCGCGAGCGCGAACTCCGTGCTGCTGCCGAGCGGGTCGGTCGCGGTCGTCGTCTCGACGTCGGTGAACCCCGCCGCGCGCAGTTGGTCGAGCGTTCGCTCGCGGCCGGGGGCGGAGAAGAACATCCGGCCGCCCATCCAGCCGCGCCGGACAGTCTCGAAGCGGCCACCGGGCAGGGTCATGAGCAGTCGTCCGCCGGGGCGGAGGATGCGGGCGAACTCCGCGTACACCTCGGGGTGGCGCTCGCGCTCGACGTGAAACACCGAGTGGTACGCCGTGACCGCGTCGAAACGGTCAGCCGCGAGCGGGAGCGCCGACATCTCGCCGTGGACGAGCCGGGCATCGGGCACCGTCTCGCTCGCGAGGTCGAGCCCGCGCCGGGAGACATCGAGCCCGACGCTGTCCGGCGGGAGGTTCGCGAGGGTCCGCGCACCGTCGCCGCAGCCCGCGTCGAGGACGCTCGGGTCGGGAGGCAGTTCGGCGAGTAGGTCGTCGATCAGCGCCGCGTCCGACCCGTCCGGGTCGCGGCGGTCGGCGTACGTCTCCGCGACCTCGTCCCACGCGCGGCGCACGGCGTTGCGGTCCATACGGAGCGATCGGGCGCGAGAGACATGACTGTGCTGCCGGGAGCCGTCGCGAGCGCACCGGGCGTCTGCCGGCGAGGTTTATATCGACGCCGGGAGACGAGATCATATGGAGATTCTCCACACCTGCCTGAACGTGGCGGACGCGGACCAAGCCGCCGACTGGTACGTCGACGAGCTCGGGCTCGAACGCTCGTGGGAGTTCACGACCGCGGACGGCGACGCGCGGAATGTGTACGTCGCCGACGGGAACGGCGTCGAGTTCCAGCTGTCGGACACCGAGGGAGCGACGCCGAGCGCGGACGGCGACCGGTACGATCACGTCGCCCTTGGCGTCGACGACGTGGACGTGGCGTTCGACGAGATCAACCACTACGGCGTCGTGGAGCCGCCGAGCGATCACCCCGAGGCCGGGGCGCGAGTCGCATTCGTCGAGGACCCTGACGGCCACGTGGTCGAACTGATCGAGCCGCTGTGAACGAGCGGTTTCACTACTGGTCATTGCCCGGCGCTGCCGCTCCGAGGGCCAGGTATGCGATAAAAAATCGGGGTTCGGGGCGGTGTCGTGCCCGACCGCGTCAGTCGTCGGCCGGGGCGTGCGGCTCCGCCGGGGGCTCGGTCTCCTCCGCCTCCCCCGCCGGCTCGTCGACCGCGTCGACGTCGGGGGAGTCGTCGAGTTCGTCCGCCTCCTCGGACCGGTGACGCGCCTGGACCTCTTCCCAGGTCATCGCCTCGTCGTAATGATGGCACATGACAACTATTGACAGGGGCTAGCCACACGTAAATCTTACGCCGAATCGGAGCGGAGAGCGGTTCTCGCGGGGGATTACGCGCCGGCGTGGGGTTTGACCAGCACCTTGATCGCCTCGCGGTCATCCATCATGCGGTACCCCTCGTCGACCTCATCGAGGCTGACCGTCTCGGTGAAGATCGGCGCGGGGTCGAGCGTTCCCTGGAGCACGTCGGCCATCAGCTCCTCGGCGTACGCGCGGACGGGGGCGACCCCGCCCGCGAGCGTCACGTTCTGCCCGAACATGCCGAACACGTCGAGGCCCTCCTCCTCGACGCCGTACGGGACGCCGACGTAGCCGATCGTGCCGCCGGGGCGGACGGCGTCGATCGCAGTGTTCATCGCGCTCGCGGCTCCGACGCACTCCATCACGTGGTTCGGGCCGCCATAGGTGAGTTCTCGAATGCGCTCGACCGCTGCGTCGCCGCGCTCGGAGACAGTCTCGGTGGCCCCGAACTCCTCGGCGAGTTCGAGCCGGTCCTCGTGATGGCCGACGGCGACGATCCGCTCCGCGCCGAGCCGCCGCGCCGCAAGGACGCCGCAGAGTCCGACTGCGCCGTCACCGATGACGGCCACGGTCGACCCCTCCTCGACGCCCGCGCTGACGGCCGCGTGGTGGCCAGTGCCCATCACATCGGTCAGGGGTAAAAGCGAGCGGAGCGTGTCCTCGTCGTCGGCGTGGCGGTCTGGCACGCGCACGAGCGTCCCGTCGGCGTGTGTCGACCGGACGAACTCGCCCTGCCCGCCGCCGTTGTCGCCGCCCCATGAGTCGCCGTTCGCGCAGGAGGTGTGGAGCCCTTTCCGGCAGAACTCGCACTCGCCACAGGAGATGGCGAAGGGGGCGAGCACCCGGTCGCCCGGGGCGACCGAGGTCACATCGTCGCCGACTTCCTCGACGATGCCCATCGGCTCGTGACCCACCGGCGAGCCGGGGTCGCGGTCGCTGTCGCCGCGGTAGAACCACAAGTCGGAGCCGCAGACTGCGGTATGCGTGACGCGGACGATCGCGTCGGTCGGTGCCTCGATTTCGGGTCGGGGTCGCTCTTCGACGCCGATCTCGCCGGGAGCGTTGAACACGGCTGCGCGCATGCTGTTTACTTCCGGCGCGCGCGGCAAAAGTGAGAGGGTGATGGAAACCGCTCGGATAGGAATCGAGCGACCGATCAGCCGGCCGTCCCGTTCGCGGGCGGCTGACCGGGCTGCGGCGGCTGCGTCGGTCCCGACGCTCCACCGGGGCCGGGCGGCGTCCGGTCGTTCGTCACGAGGAAGTCGGCGAGGTTGCCGATCAGCGCGTCGTTGTCAGCGCGCCTGGCGTTGTCCGGCGACAGGAAGTCGCTGTCGCCGATCGCGACGACCCCATCGTTGCGGACTAAGAGCGGGGCCTCGGTCGGCGCGCGCGTCGTCGAGAGCTCGCTGCCCGCGATCGGCCGCAACACATCGGCCCCGGTCGCGGTCGTGCCGACGGGCGTCGCAGACGGGAACACCGCCCGGTCGACGCCCTCGGTGAGCGCCATCTCGCGAGTCGCCTCGGCGTAGACGCGCTGGTAGTTCAAGTCGTTCTCCGCCATGTTGTACACGTAGCCCGGCTCGGTCGTCACGTCAAGCGTCGCGTCAAGCGACGCTGCGCCCGGCTCCGAGTACGCTGCGTCGGGCTCGGTCGCGAGCACGACGTGGCCGCCGGAGTCGACGAACGACTCGATCGCGTCAAGTTCGTCCGGCTCGTAGTCGGTTCGGAACGTCACGAATGCGTCGGCCTCGGCGAGCCGCTCGCCGAGCTGCGTCGGCGGGTCCGCGCCAGGTCGTGTAGGCGGTCGCCGCTGGTTCGGATCGGGAACGTACACGCCGACCTCGTGGCCGTTCTCGATGAGCGCGTTCGCCAGCGGCCGGATGTCGCGGTCGGCGACGCCGCCGCCCCCGAGCCCGATGAGGGGCAAGGGGAACGCCCCGCCAGGGCTCGTCGGCTCCACGCCGGGGTCGACGAGAACGGTCTGGGAGCGCGCCGTGGCGTCCATCTCGACCGTCGCCTGCCCGGGCGTGTCGTTCGCGATCAGGTCGGGGTTCTGGTAGTGGTCGTTCTGGATCGCCGGGGCGGGCGCTGCGCCATCGGCGGTCACGTAGCCGGTGACCGCCGCGCCGCCGGTGACCACAGCGAGCGTCACGACGAACGCGGCCGCAAGGGTGGGGAGTCGGCTCATGCGCCGACACCTCCGGCGAGCCGCCCGGTCGCATTACTCGTCGAGCTGTCGGTCTGTGTCGCGCCGCCGGTCCGAAGGTTGGTCTCGGAGAACCGCTCTATCGTGTCGACGTGCGGGACGGCCGGCCAGTGGACGTAGGTCATTCCCATCGGCTCGACGTCGGCGTAGCCGGGGTTGTTGGCGTGGATCGCAACGACCTGCGTGTCGGTCCGGACAAGGAACGGGAGCCCGGAGATTCCACCGGTCTCGCGGGTGTCGACGGTGTACTCGCCAAGGTTCTCCGCGGTGGCCGCGGCGTGGACCGCCTCGTTAAGCGAGCCAATCTCGTCGGCGTAGCCGTTCTGGACGGCCTTGGTGCCGAGATAAACGTCCGCCTTCGCGACCTCCTCGCGGGGCATCTCAAATTCGTCGCCGCGCTCCGCCATCATCGCGTCAACGAACGTGTCCGCGAGCGTCTGCTGTTGAGCCCAGGTTTGCGTCGGGTTGCTCCCGGCCTTGTCGGGGCCGCTCGGGCCGAGGGGCGTCGACGCCGTCCGAGGCGCGGGGGCGTTAAGACCAATGCTGCCGACCGTCGATGTCGGCAGTACATAGATTTCGTCCGCGGGCGCCATCGCGTAGTAGCCGCCCGAGGCGCTGATCGACTGGACACTCGCGATGACGGTCATATCTTGGCTCGTCCGCTGGACCGCCTTGTACATCCGCTCGGAGGCGACGGGCGCACCACCGGGCGTGTCCAGTTTGAGGACGACCGCGCCAACGGAGTCGTTAGCGCGGATATCCGCGAGTTCACTCTCGACATCGTCGGCGAGGGCCGTGTTGACGGGCCCCTCGACCTCAACGACGGCGACGGTATCACTTGGTTCGTTGGTCGCCGCGTACACGCTGGGAGCGAGCACGGCACCGACCAGGGCCGCGGCCAGCACGACGACAGCCACCTGCTGTCGCGACGTGAGGGCCGTGGAGGGCTTGTCTATTGACATCGGCATCTCATACGAGTGAGAACGGTAAGATAAAAACAACGAATATGAGGCGACAACGCCCGCGGATGAGCAGCCCGGGGGCTGAGTGGTCGAAGAGCAAAGAAACAGGCGAGCGGCGTGAAGGCGACCGCGTCCGCGGCCTACGGCTCCAAGACCACTCGGAACCGCGCCTCGTTGTCGGCCATCCGGTCGTACGCCGCGCTCACGTCGTTGAGCGCGTACGTCTCGACCTCGGGGGTGATCTCGCGGAGCGCGCTGAACTCGAGGGTGTCCTGCGAGTCGCGGGCGTCTCCCGACCCCCACCCCTCGACGGCCCCGCGCGTACCGACCAGCTGCTGGGCGTCGACCGACACGGGCTCGCCCGGGATACCGGCGATGATCACCGAGCCGTCGATCCCGAGCCCGCCCACTACGGACTCGATGGCGTCGCTGGCGGGCGCGGTCGTGAGGACGACGCTCGCGCCGCCCAGCTCCGAGAGCCGCGCGGCCGGGTCCGCCTCGGCGGCGTTCACGAAGTGGTCGGCCCCGAGGTCCCTCGCGAGCGACTCCTTGTCCGGGCTGCGCGAGATCGCGACCGTCTCGTAGCCGGCGGCGTGCGCGTACTGGACCGCGAGGTGACCGAGCCCACCGACGCCCACGATCGCAACGAGGTCGCCGGCGCGGGCGTCCGAGTTGCGAAGCGCATTGTACGTGGTGATCCCGGCGCACAGCAGGGGCGCGGCATCGACCGCGTCGAGGGCGTCGGGGATCGCTGCCAGCGCCTCGGCTGGGACGGTCGCGTACTCAGCGTAGCCGCCGTCGAAGCTCAGGCCGGTGATCTCGGCGTTTTCACACTGGAGGAACTGGCCGCGGCGACACGGCTCGCAGGTGAAACAGTGGCCACCGTGCCAGCCCGCGCCGACGCGCTCGCCTGGCTCCCACGTGTCGACATCGTCGCCGACCGCGTCGACCGTGCCGGCGATTTCGTGCCCAGGCACGCGGGGGTAGTCCACGCCAGGGTAGCCGCCCTCGACAACGAACTCGTCGCTGCGGCAGATCCCGCACGCCTCAACCTCGACCCGGACTTCGCCGGGACCCGGTTCCGGCACGTCGCGCTCGACGAGTTCGAACTCAGCTCCCGGCTCCGGAACGACCGCGGCTCGCATGGTGTCAGTCATCGTGTTCCGTTCCGCAGGAGAGAGGAAAGAACCTGACGCCGGCGGCGAGACGGGTGAACGGCCAAGTCGACAGGGCACCGTTGGTCGGTGGAAGAAGATCAGTCGGCGGCAGCGTCTCGGTTGACCGATGGACCAGACGCGGTCGCAGACGTAGGAACGCCCGCTGTCTCCTCAAAACGCTCGAACCGGATTTGGACGACCTGCCCCTCGCCGCTCGACTCGAAGTCGAGGTGGGCGTCGGAGCGGTCGACGACCCACTGGACGAGCCACAGGCCCAAACCGTCGGTGTGGCGCATCGACGTCTCGTAGCCGCGCTGGATCGTCTCGACAGTCTCTGCCGGGATCCCTGGACCGTCGTCGGCGACGCGGAGCGCGACCCCGTCGCCGATCCGGCGGATCGAGGCCGAGACCCGCGGCGCGTCGCCGCCGCCGTGGACCACCGCGTTCTCCATTACTTCCGACACGACGGCCTCGGTGAGAGGGTGCGACCGGACCCGACACGTCGCCGCGGCGGGGGCGTCGAACTCCGCGTCGGGGTGTTCGGTCCCGAGCCGCTCTATCGCGCCATCGACGACCTCGACGAGGTCGAGCACCGTTTCCATATCGTCGGATCCGTGGGGACCCTCGGAGCCGATCACCGCGCCGATGCGGCGAGCGTGCTCGCTGACCGACAGCAGCCGATCGACGTTCTCCTCCACGACCGCGGCGCTCTCCTCACCGCCGTCGGCACGCTCGGTGAGGAGTTCCACGCGGCCGCTGATGACCGTCATGGCGTTCCGGATGTTGTGGCGAAGTACGCGGTTCAACACCGTGAGCTGGGCGTTCACCCGTTCAAGCTGGTCCTGCGTGTGCCGCTGTTGCGCGTCGGTCAGCCCGAACGTGAGTCCGAACAGCGACCCGATCGACGCCGCGCCGGTGACAACGACGAACGGCCGCTCCGGCGGCGGTCCTTGACTCGTCTCGTAGGTGACGAAAAGCAGCGCGACCGCGCCGAGCGTCAGCGCCCCCAGCGCGCTCCACCCTGTGACTCGAAGGGTGTACGCCGGGGAGAGCGGCGACCGGGCGACCGGAACCGTCGCGGCAACGACGAGCGAACTACAGACAATGGGAACCACCGCGCCGCTCACGATCGCGACAGGGTCGGTCATCACTGACAGCAAGGCGAGGTGGTACCCGAGCGGCACGAGACCCACGGCCGCAAGCAGCCCGAGTTCAGCGGCGTTTTGGAGCCGTGTGGTCCACATTGTTCTCACAGATTCTGTAACCGTGTTTAACAGTTTTCGACGCGGTATCAGTTTGGAGAATTCCAAACCGACGTCAGTGAGACACAAGGGCGAAGGCCGCAACCGGGGCGAAGACTGGCGAGAGGTCAGTAACCCCTACTAGAAGGAGCGACGCTCTCAGATCCCGCCAGCGGCCATCGCGAACAGCGCGACGGCGATGGCCGCGAACAGGCCGCCGACGCCCGCCTTGATCGTCTGCGTGTTCAGCGCCGTCGAGACGTACGGCGCGATCTGGCCCCCGAGCGTCGTCGCCGGAACGGTCCAGACCACCATGTTCCACGGTGTCGTCGCCAGGTCCATCGTGTGCCCGCCGACCAGTCCGCCGCCGAACACGTGGACGACGGACGCCAGCACGGCGGTGGTCGCGACGACAATGTGATTCGTCCCGATCGCCACGCGGACCGGGACCTGCGTGCGGAGCATGGAGATGATCCCGAGCTCGCCGATGCCGAAGCCCGCGAGCCCCTGGAACACGCCGCCGACGCTGTAGTTGAGGAACCGTTCGAGGTAGCCGCCGCGCGAGTAGACGTAGTCGTCGCCGTCGCGGTCGACCCGGGTGACCGTGCCGGAGTCGTCCGTCTCGACGCCCGCGGGCCCGAGCTTGTTTGCG
>NZ_AOJL01000008.1 GCF_000337035.1 Halorubrum coriense DSM 10284 | reverse complement strand
GCCGCCCAACACGAGCGACAGCGAGAGGCGTCGGTCGACGAGCCCGTACTGGATGAACGCGAGCGACGAACTCGATAGGCCGAACGACTCGCTGATGAGACCGATCTTCACCAGCGTCGTCGGCTCCAGCGGGTACGCGACGAGCGGGAAGAGGAAGATGAGGAACGGGACGAACAGCGCCGACCCACTGATCCCCACGGTGTTGACGATCGTCGCACCGGTGACGAACACGAGGAACAGCCACCAGTACTCGGTCCAGTAATCGACGCCGGCGTCGGCCGGCGTCGGCGCGAAGGCGTAGACTCCGGCGACGAACAACAGCGGTGCGAGGAACACGACGACGTGCTGATATCGAAGGAATGTACGCTGCACACCGCTCGACAGTGAACTACTCATTGAGGCGTGGAACGCGAGTTACGGGGAGCGGTATAAATTCGTTTTCACACAAGATAATCTCGGTTAATTATAATCAATATTAACAAGAGCATGTAACCGATTCAGCGAGCTCGACTTCGGTTGCTTTAGAGATGCTTCAGACCCCAACGCTGACGCTTGCCTCAACATAGAACGTTTAAATGAGACTGTCCAGCGCCAGTGAATTGGACAGATACACAGAGATGATGGTAGTGATTTCAACACTGAATTCAAATTCCCATTTCAATATCAGATGGTTATAGATTGAGCAGCGCATGCTGCGCTTGTCGATGTAGCCGGGCATCACCGTGATGGACTCAGACAGTTCGTCGCTGGCGTCGTCGCGAACATGAAGACGTAGGTGGACAACACCGAGCAGCTCACAGAGATAGCGGTCATCACAGACGTGCTAACAGGGCTAGCAGGCAGATTCCTCCGCGTTCACGCGGGGGAGGAGGTCAAGCCAGTTGTATGCCGTCACGCAGACAATCATATTACTGTCCAAGTGATCTACTAGTACCGCTGCTCGCAGACGCTATGCTACGCTGCTTCACTCGGGTGCGCTCGTAGCGTGCTGTTACGTGGTTTTCACCGTTGGCGGGCTGGTGTGGGGCCCGCCAACGGCGAAGCAAGCACCCCGGCGACAGGAGGCTTTTCTACCGCGCCCACCCAATATGTCTACATGGATCGAAAAACCGCCGAACTCCGCGATCTGTTCGTCGACGCCACCGGATCGGAGACGGTCACCGAGCGGCAGGACGCGGACCGCGGGACCCTTGTCGACCGCGACGACGAGGCGGTCGACGACGCGGTTCGTGACCTCGTCACCGCGATGCGCGACCGGTACGGCTTCTCGACGCCGCTCGACGACGCCGTCTACGCGCTGGTCGCCCGCGGCCGGTTCGACGGCGCGGACGACGCGACAATCTCGGCCGCGATCCGAGACGCGCTTGAGGAGAGTGCGGACGCGCAAAGCGACGAAATCGATCCCGCCGATATCGACGCCGAGACGGTCCGGAAGGCACGCCTCGACCTCCACCTCGTCCGCGAGTCGGACCGCGAGGTCGACGCGGACGAGGTCGGCGGCGACGACGGCGGCGAGTCGCCGTTCGCGTACGCCGACCTGAAGCGACTCACCGCCGCGGGCAACTCGATCGTCGAGTGCGCCGAGGCGCTGGACACCGCGCCGGACGCGGTCGCCCGGTACGCCGCCGTCGCGCGCACCGACGTCGCCTCCACACGGGCGAACGACCGCTTCCGCGACGCGTTCCGCGACCTCCTTACCGACGCCGACATCGAGGGGTCGCTCGCGAGCGACGCGCGCGAGGACGGCCTCCGCGAGGCGACCGAGGACATCGAGACGGACGTGTCGCTGTAAGGAAGTTCGCAGATCGACCGCGGACGCCGTTTTATACCCGAAGCCGCGGCCACCCCTCGTGTGACGCTTGTTCCGTTCAACGACTTGGCCCGCGCGGCGTACTGCCCCCGACAGCTCTACTACGTCTGACGCGACGACGAGCGAAACGTCCCGCCAGCGGCGCGCGAGCGGATCAACCTCGCGTTCCGGAACGACGAGCTGGTCGACGCGCCCGATCGGACGCTCCAGCGGCTTCCCCTTCACCGGCCGCCGGCCGCCTACCGTTACATGGATCGCCTGCGTGAACGCGACCCGTACGAGCGCCTCCTCAACTCCGCGGCTGAGCGGGGGTTCCTCTCGGGGAAGGACTACCACGGAACCGTCCACAAGGTGCTGGAACCGGGAGGAGCGGGCGGGAGCGCGTGCGGCGACGCCGACGGTCCGGAGCACGGGCTACCGCCGGTCCCGACGCTCGTCTCGTCGGGCGAGCCGCCGAAGAGCGGCGTGTGTGAGCCACAGGCGGTCCGCGCGGTCGGGATCGCGAAGCGCTGGCTTGGGAGCACAAGCGGGCGGTCAAGCGCGCCCTCATCGAGTACCCCGCGGTCGGCGTCGTCCGCGAGGTCCGGCTGACGACCCAGAAGAAGGCCGCGTACCGCCGGGCGCTCCGCGCGGCGCGGTCGATCGACGGCCTGCCGCCGCGCGTGGACGACGACCGGTGTGCGCCCTGCGACTACCGCGGGGAGTGCGGCACGCGGCGGCGGTCGATCCGGTCGCTTCTGGGGTGACGCGACCGGCCGAGCCGGACCCCGGCCGAGAGATCGTCGGCGATCTCCCGTGCCGCGCCGACGATCGCTCGGCCATACCTGACGCGACCCGGCAGTTTATGTGTGTGTGCGTCGTTCGCACGGATACGAATGACGCGAGACGCTCGCGATCGTTCGGAGGATAGAGGAAGTCGCCTCGCGGCGGCTGGCCGCGAAATTCTCCGACGATAACGACTCCGGGGCACGACCGCCCCGCGGCGGCACCGACCCCGAGACCACCGCAGAGCCGACGGACTACCTTTTGACCCGAACACCACTCACCGACCTCGACGAGGCACAGCTACTCGACACCACCCTGCGCGACGGCGAACAGATGCCGGGCGTCTCCATGACTCCCGGCGAGAAGGTCGATGTCGCCCGCGAGCTCGACGCCGCCGGCGTCCACCTGATCGAGGCCGGCTCGGCGTGTACCTCGGACGGCGAGCGCGAGGCGATCCGGCGCGTCGCCGACGAGGGGCTCGACGCGACGGTGACGAGCTTCGCCCGCGGGGTGCGAGCCGACGTGGACCACGCGCTCGACTGCGGCGTCGACGGGGTGAACCTCGTCGTCCCCGCCTCCGACAAGCACGTCGAGACGAAGGTGGGGTCGACCCGCGACGAGGTCGTCGAGACGACCGTCGAGCTCGTCGAGTACGCGAAAGACCACGGCCTGTGGGTCGAGGTGCTCGGCGAGGACGGCTCGCGGGCCGACGTCGACTACCTCGAACGCCTGCTCGGTGCCGGGCTCGACGCCGGCGCGGACCGGATCTGCTACTGCGACACGGTCGGCGCGGCCGACCCCGAGCGCACCGCCGCGGTCGTCTCGCGGCTGGCCGACCTCGGCCCGACGAGCCTCCACACCCACGACGACCTCGGGTTCGGGCTGACGAACGTCCACGCTGGCCTGAAGGCGGGAGCCGACACCGTCCACGGGACCGTCCTCGGCGTCGGCGAGCGCGCGGGCAACGTCGCGCTCGAAGAGGTCGCCATTGCGCTCGGGCGGTCGTACGACGTCGACACCGTCGAGCTCTCGCGGCTCTACCGGCTCTGCCGAACCGTCTCGGAGGCCACCGGGGTCGCGCTCCCGCCGAACAAGGCCGTCTGCGGGGCCAACGCCTTCGCCCACGAGTCCGGGATCCACACAGACGGGACGCTGAAGGACGGGACGATGTACGAGCCGTACCCGCCGGAGACGGTCGGGCGGGAGCGCCGGCTCGTCCTCGGGAAGCACGCCGGGCGCGCCGGGGTGAAGGCCGCGCTCGCGGAGCACGACGTGGCGGTCGCCGACGACGAGCTGCGCGAGGTCGTCGCCCGCGTGAAAGAGCTCGGCGAGCGCGGGAAGCGGGTCACCGACGCCGACCTGCTGGCCGTCGCGGACGACGTCCGCGGGCGCGAGCGCGAGCGACACGTGGCGCTCGTCGACCTCTCGGCGACCTCCGGAGGGAACCTCCCGACCGCCTCCGTGCGGCTCCGCGTCGGCGACGACGAGCGGGTCGCCTCGGGCACGGGTTCCGGTCCGGTCGACGCCGGGCTGGAGGCGGTCCGGACGGCGCTCGCGGGCGACGACGACGGCGATCGCGGCGAGGGCGTCGCCTTCGACCTCGACTCCTACCACGTCGACGCGATCACGGGCGGCACCGACGCGGTCGTCACCGTCGAGGTCGACCTCTGCCGGGGCGACCGCTCCGTGAGCGTCTCGGCGTCGGACGCGGACATCACCCGCGCGAGCGTCGTCGGGATGGTCGACGGGCTCGACCGCCTGCTGGCCGCCGAGGCGGACGCGGCGGACGCCGACCCGAGCGCCGTCGCCGACGACTGAGCGCGCCGGCGTCTGACGAGGTTTTTATTCGAGGGCGCTCGATCCACGGGTGTGAGCGTCGTCGTCGCGATCAAACCCTCGGCCCGCAAGCGGAACGCGAAGGTGGGACGGCTCGTCTTCGAGGACGGCCCCCGTCACGCCTTCGAGAGCCGTGCGGCCGCCGAGCGGTGGGCCGACGACCTGTCGGCCGGCGACGGCCACGTCTGGGTGGCGAGCGCGCACCCCCGCGACGACGGCGACGCGGACTGCTACCTCGTCTCGCGGGCGACGAACGCGAAGTTGGAGGCCGCCTACGACAAGCGCCGTCGCCGGCTCAGGGGCGACACGGGGTCGGAACAGGAGTCGCTCGGCGGCGAGCCCTGAGCGGTGACGGGCGCTGACCGGCGGCGGGCTCCGGACGAAGACGAACCCGGACGAGCGGTGACGCCCAACGACGGCTACCCGCCCGCGGACGGCCCCTCGACCACGTCGCGTTCGAATCCGGCGACCGCCTCCATCACCGCCTCGCGGTCGGCGTCGTCGACGTCGAAGACGCGCAGCGCCTCGTCGAGGTGGGTCGCGACCGCGTCGAACTCCGCGGGCGAGATCGCCAGTTCCTCGTGAGCGGTCGCCATCTCCTCGCCCTCGTAGCGGAGCGGCCCGCCGGTGACCGCGCTCAAGAACTTGGTCTGGTGCGAGCGCTGTTCGGCCATGTCCACGTCCTCGAAGTGGTGGTTCACTCGCTCGTCGGCGAGCACCCGGTCGTAGAACTCCTCGACGACCGCGCCGATGGCCGGTTCGCCGCCGAGGCGTTCGTACAGCGTCTCGTTCGACATACGTCGGGCACGGACGCCGCCCCTATCACTGTTCCCCCGACACGGCGCGACGGCCGCTGTTCTCGGCCGCCCCGCGTCTCCGCCGTCTCGGCTCACGGCGAGTCGTCCGCGCGCGGCTCCTCGCCGGACGCGGCGTCGGCGTCCGGCCCGGACCCGCGCGCGTCCATCATGTCCGCGGCGCGGGTCGCCCAGCCCGAGTAGCGGAACCCGACGGCGACGACGAGCGCCATCCACGCGTAGGCCGCGGACACGCCGACGTACGCGCCCGTCGGCCCGAGTCCGACCGTGCGCCCGAGCAGCCACGAGAGCCCCAAGAAGAGGCCGAACATCGCCGAGAGGCGCGCGACGAGGGGGATCCGCGTCTCGCTCGCGCCCTGGAGCGACCCGGAGAGCGCGGAGAAGCAGGCGAGGGCGGCACCGGCGACCCCGTACACCCGCGCGAAGTCGACCGCGGACGAGATCGTCGCCGCGTCGTCGGTGAACACCGGGACGATCCGCGGCGCGGCGACGACGAGCCCGACGCCGATCGTCCCGACCGTGAGCACGCCGAGTCCGGCGACGGCCCATCCGTTGAACCGCGCCGCTTCCGGGTCGCCCTCCCCGAGCGCCTGCCCGACGAGTACCGACGCCGCGACGTTGTACCCGCGCGAGAGCGGCCCGGTCACCTGCTGGTAGACGCGGCGGCCGATCTGGAAGCCGGCGTTGATCGTCTCGCCGAAGCCGAGGAGGAGCGCGTTGAACGGGAACTCGGCGATCTCGGAGCCGAATCCCTCTAACACGCGCGGGGCGCTCACGACGAGGAGCTGCTTCGCGACGGTGAGGTCGCGCGGCCACGCGAAGTCCGCGTCGGTCCACGACCCCCAGATGGCAAAACAGAGCAGCCCGGCCGTGAGCACGTTTGCGCCCGCGGTCGCGAGGCCGACGCCGAGCACCTCCAGCCACGGGAGCCCGAACAGCCCCAGGCCGAGGACGACAGAGCCGGCGATGTTCACGGAATTGGCGGCGATGTTGACGTACATCGGCGTGCGGGTGTCGCCGGTCCCCTGGAGCGCGCGGGCCCCGACGAGGGCGACGTGCCGCGCCGGAGCGGTCGCGAAGACGATCGCGAGGTACGTCGAGCCGAGGTCGACGACCGCGGGTGAGGTGCGCTCGCCGACGAGGCGGCCGAAGATGTCGATCGCGAGCTCGCCGAAGAGGAACCCGAAGAGGACGAACGGGATCCCGGCGAGCGCGCCGAGCAGGATCGCCTGTGTCACCGCCTCGTCGCGGTTCTCCGCGGCGCCCGCGCCGGTGTCCTGTGAGGAGAGCGCGATGGCGCCGCCGCCGAGGCCGAGCCCGATCCGCAGCGGGAACCGGGCGTACAGATCCGCGAGCCCGATCGCGACGACCGCGGCCGGCGAGAACAGCGCGGTGACGAGGATGTCGGTCGTCCGCATCGCGGTGCGGAACGTCTGCTCGGCCATCACGGGCCACGCGAGCGAGAACACGCGCTTCCAGACGCGCCGCAGCCGCGGGAAGTCCATCTGTCGCCCCCGACGGACGCCCGGGGTATTGATATACCGGAGCCGGTCGGCGTCGCCGGGACCCGACGCCGCGGGGACCTGACGGGGGCGAGAGCGCCCGAACGTTGAAAGCCGCGAGCGACCCACGGACCCCATGGATGTCTTCGTGTACGGCACGCTGACCGAGCCGGAGCGGGTGGCCGAGGTGGCGGACTCGTTCGTCTTCGTCGGTCCCGCGACGCTCACCGGTCTGCGGCTGGTGGAGGGACGCTACCCGACGCTCGCGCCGGGCGGCGAGACCGCGGGGCGACTCCTCCGGACGGAGGCGGTCGACGCGCTCGACACATACGAGGACGTCGACGGGGGGCTGTACGTCCGCGAGACCGTGCCGCTCGACGCGCCGGCCGACTACCCGGAGGCCGCCGTGGTGTACGTCGGCGACCCCGACCGCCTCGACGCGGACGCGACGTGGCCGGGGACCGGACCGTTCGGCGAGCGAGTCCGAGCGGTCCTCGACGACCGCGACGTGCGGGTCCGGCTGTCCCCTCGAGATCCCGTCTGACGGAGCGATGACGGCGACGCAGTCGTGCGGTTTCACTTTCACTCTGGTAGCCGCACCTTTTTGTATTCCCGTCGCCTCATTCCACTCGCACGTCACACGCGTGCATTCCCCCCTTATCAACCCCGAGCCGGTCGCTCGTCGATCCGCGTCGGCGCGGTGGCGGCCGCGATCGTCACCGCTCCACGAGCGGCCGAGCCCGACCGGCCGCGACCGACCGGAACCGATTAGCGGGCGGCGCGGCGACGGAGTGGCATGCTCAGTCTTGCCGACATCCGCGAGGCCCGCGAGCGGGTCTCGGGCGTCGCCCGGCACACGCCGTTGGAGCGGTCGCGCTCGTTCTCCGAGATGAGCGGCGCGGACCTCCACCTCAAGCTGGAGAACTTCCAGCGCACCGGGGCGTTCAAGATTCGCGGGGCGATGAACCGGATCCAGACGCTCTCCGAGGCGGAGCGCGAGGCCGGCGTCGTCACCGCGAGCGCCGGCAACCACGCGCAGGGCGTGGCGCTGGCGGCCAGCCGCGCGGGCGTCGACGCCACCGTCGTGATGCCGAAGTTCGCGCCCGTCTCGAAGGTGAAAGCCACCCGCGGGTACGGCGCGAGCGTCCGCTTGGAGGGCGTCGACTACGACGAGGCGCAGGCGTACGCACACCAGCTGGAGCGCGAGGAGGGCCGGACCTACGTCCACGCGTTCGACGACCCGGTCGTGATGGCCGGGCAGGGGACGCTCGGCCTCGAGATCGTCGACGACTGCCCCGAGTTAGACACCGTGGTCGTCCCGATCGGCGGCGGCGGGCTGATCTCGGGCGTCGCGGTCGCGATCAAAGAACAGCTGCCCGACGCCCGCGTCGTCGGGGTCCAAGCGGAGGGCGCGGCGTCGGCCGCGAAGTCGCTGGAGGCGGGCGAGGTCACGGAGATCGACAGCGTCGACACGATCGCCGACGGGATCGCGACGCGGTCGATCGGCGACCGGACTCTCGAAGTGATGGAAGAGTACGTCGACGAGGTCGTCACCGTCGACGACCGCGAGATCGCCTTAGCGCTCACGCTGCTCTTGGAGCGCGCGAAGACGCTCGTCGAAGGCGCGGGCGCGGTCGCGCTCGCCGCCGTCCTCTCGGAGGCGTTCGAGTACGACGACGGCGAGACGGTCGTCGCCGCGCTCTGCGGCGGCAACATCGACCTCAACCGCCTCGGCACCGTGGTCCGGCGCGGCCTCGTCCAGATGGGCCGGTACCTCAAGATCACGATCGATTTAAAAGACCGGCCCGGCGAGCTGGAGCGCGTCTCCAGCATCGTCGCGCGCACCGGCGCGAACGTGTACGCGGTCCACCACGACCGCACCTCGCGGGACGTAGCGGTCAACGCGGCCGAACTCGAACTCGAATTAGAGACCGACGACGCCGAACACGCCGCCGACATCGTCGACGCGCTCGAAGCGGAGGGGTACGACGTGGAGATCCTGTCCTGAATCGGGCGGCGACGGCAGGTATTTATAATCGGAATCGTGGTGGCGCGTGCCTGCGAGCGACGAGGGTGGGGAGGCGTGAGGTGCTGTACGGGGTGAGACTCGAAGGGGCAGTCGTGTGGCGGGCGCAGCGAGCGTGCGCCACACGGCTGGGGCGTTAGAACGGTTCAGTGGGGTGGTAACGACAGTTCACAGAGCTGATAACCCGAATCTGGCAAAGAGAACGACCGAGTCCTCGAAAATCGATTAGTCGTCCGCGGCCGCGGCGTCGATCTCGCCCGCGTACAGCTCGCCGGCGCGCTCGCGCTCGGAGAGGTACTCGTCGGCGTCGAGCGCGGCCTTCACGCCCATGCCGCTGGCGGTGGCCGCCTGCTGGTAGTGGAAGTCGACCACGTCGCCCGCGCCGAAGAGCCCCTCGACGCCGGTGCGGGTCTGCCCGCCGCCGCGGCCGCCCTCGGTGATTAGGTAGCCGTCGTCGTCGGTGTCGATGCCGGTCCCTTCGAGGAAGTCCGTGTTCGGCGTGTGGCCGATGGCGTAGAAGACGGCCCCCACGTCGAAGTCGTACTCGTCGACCGCGTCGGCGGTCGCGGGGTCGTCGAGCTTCTCCTTGGGGTGGCCCTCCGGGTGCTCGACGAGCGTCACGCGGTCGATGCCGTCCTCGGGAGTGCCGTGGATCTCGGTGAGCTCGGTGTTGAGGAGGAGTTCGATCTCGCCGTCGTCGACCTTGTCCATCGTCCGCTCGATCCACACGTCCTCGGCGCGGAACTCCTCGCGGCGGTGCGCGACGTACACGGTGTCCGCGAACTTGGTCAGGAAGTTCGCCTCCTCCATCGCGGCGTCGCCGCCGCCGACGACGAGCATGTCCTCGTCGCGGAAGAACGCGCCGTCGCAGGTCGCGCACGTCGAGAGGCCGTACCCCATCAGCTCCTCCTCGCCGGGGACGCCGAGCGTCCGGGCGCTCGCGCCCGACGCGGCGATGACGGCGTCGGCGGTGTAGGCGTCACCGTCGGAGAGCGCGACGCGGAAGTGGCCCGCGGGCTCCTTCGAGGCATCCTCGATGACGCCGTTGCGCGACTCCGCGCCGAACTTCTTCGCCTGTTCTTTCATATCGTTGATCAGGCTCGGCCCGGAGATCCCCTCGGGGAAGCCGGGGTAGTTCTCCACGTCGGTCGTCAGCGTGAGCTGGCCGCCCGGCTCGTCGCCCTCGATGAGCAGCGGGTCGTTGTTCGACCGCGCGGCGTATATCGCCGCGGAGAGCCCCGAGATACCGGTGCCGGCGATAACCAGTCGGCGGTGTTCGACGATGTCGTCGGTCATGACCCACAGTTGGCCGGCGCGTCCTATGTACGTTGCGACCGTTGCGCGATCCCCGCACGACCGGCGACGCGATCGCCCGCACCGCGGCGGGCAGTTCGACTCACCGAACCGCGACGAACACGCTCCGCGCGTCGTCCGGTCCGTAACCGTCGACGACGTCGACCTCGTCGAACCCCGCCCCGGCGAGCGCGTCGGCGATGCGGTCGTCCGAGAAGGGCGTCATCCGACGCCGGTCGGTGAACGGGTCGCCGTCGGGGGTGAACGTCACCGCCCGCCAGTCGAGTCGGCCGTCGTCGGTCGCGACGTGGTGGGCGACGCGGACGTACTCGATCGCCCCGTCCGCGTCGCGGCCGACGTCGAGCCCGGGCCGGTTCCCGTCGACGGGCAGCGGGGAGTTGTCGAAGACGAGGACGCCGCCGGGTCGGAGGCGGTCCCGAAGCGCGGCGAGCGCAGGGTCAAGGTCGTCGGGCGCGAGGTGGTTCACGACGCCGCGGATCGCGACCGCCACGTCGAACGGGCCGGCGTCGCCGACGGCCGGATCCGGGAGGCCGGTGCGGTGGAAGTCGACCGCGCCGCGGCCGTCGATCGCTGCCGCGGCGTCGCACTTCTCCCGCGCGACCGCGAGCATCCCCTCGTGGACGTCGATCGCGGTCACGTCGACCCCGCAGGTCGCGAACCGGCGCGTGTGCTCGCCGGTGCCGCAGCCGACCTCCAGCAGGCGCTCCGGGTCGACATCGCGGTCGACGAGCGCGTCGCGGACGAAGTCGACGTCGCGGTCGTACGCCCAGTCGGACTGGATCGCGTCGTACAGCCGCGGCCGCTCGTCGTAGAGTCCGTCGGGCACGGTGGGCGCGTCGGCCGCGAGCGACGAGTCTCTTGCCCCGTAATGCGACGCGTTGTCGCGCTCAGTCGGTCGAGAACTCCGCCGGGAGTCCGGTGGGCTGGACCGGAGCGTCGTCGAGCGCCTCGAAGAACCGCCCGGCGACGAACGCCTCGACGACGTCCGGCAGCGACTCCGACTTGGAGACCTCCGAGAGGATCCCGAGGGGGACCTGCGCGCCGGCCATCGCGGCGTGGCCGCCGGCCGACCCGACGGGGTCGAGCGCGTCGCGCAGCAGTTCGCCCGCGTCGAGGTCGGCACCGCGGGCGCGGGCGGAGCCGTAGATCACGTCGTCGATGTACCCGTAGACGAACGTCACCGTCACGCCGTCCAAGTCGAGGAGCCGCTCGGCCGCCTGTGCGAGGGCGTCGCGGTCCGTGATCTCGCCGACGCAGGAGGCCGCGACCGACCCGCGCACGTCGCGGTTCTCGATGGCGGCCGCGAGGACGCGCAGCGTCTCCGGGCTCACGCTCGGGCTCTCGACGCGTTCGAGCGTCGACTCGTCGGCGTGCGCGAGCAGGTCGGCCGCCGCCTCGAAGTCGTCGATTGCCGTCGCGCGGGTGAAGTCCTTCGTGTCGATCCGGATCCCGTACAGGAGCGCCGTCGCGAGCTCGCGGTCCGGCGCGATCCCGTACCGCGAGAGGTACTCCGCGATCAGCGTGCTCGTCGCGCCGACCGCGGGCCGGATGTCGACGAACGACCCCGCGACCGGCCCCCGCGGCGGGTGGTGGTCGACGACGACGTCCACCGGGTAGTCCTCGGGGAGGCTGTCGTTGATCCCGGCCCGGGAGTGGTCGACTAAGGCGATCCCCGCGTACTCGTCGAGGTCGATGTCGTCGAACGGGCGGAGGCCGATGTCGAGGAGGTTCACCAGCGCGCGGTTCTCCTGGTGGGCGATCTCGCCGCCGTAACACGCGTCGGCGTCGACGCCGATCGACGCCGCGATCCGCGCTAGGCCGAGCGCGCTCGCGATAGCGTCCGGGTCGGGGTTGTCGTGCGCGACGATCAACAGCGGCCCGGAGAGCCCCCGCAGCGTCGCGAGCAGCCGGGCCGGTTTCTCGCGGCCCCCCTCGTCGGTGAGGGACGCCTCCGCGCCGGCCGCGGACCCTCCGGCGGGGCCGCGCTCCCCGTCGAGGCCGACCGCCTCGAAGACGCGGTCGGCGACCGCCTCGACGGGGTCGACCACACGGTCGGCGACCGCCGCGACCGCCGCCCGCTGCTCGTCGGTCGGCGTCGTCCCGAGGTGCGCGACGATCATCGCGTCCGGGTACGCCGCCCGGGCGGCGCGCGCGGCGGCGACGTTGCGCTCTGGATCGTCGCTCGCGATCAGCACGACAGCGGCGCTGTCAGGGTAGGTCTCGGGGTCGCTCGGATCGGCCTCGACGGTGGCGACGTTGCGGTCGCGCAGCGTCGACACCCAGCCGGTGTCGTCGGTGATCGCCACCAGGTCGTCGCGCTCGCCGCGCTCGTCGCGGGCGTGTTCGACGAGCGCGTTCCCGACCGCGCTACAGCCGAGCAGCAGGCGTCGGGTCATACGGACGCGACGGGGTCGCGAGGCAAAACGCTGCCGTCGGCGCGGCGCGGAGTCCGGACCGCGGACCGATCCCGGGTCACTCCGCGCCCTCCCCGTCGCGGAGCGCGCCGTCGACCGCGGCGGCGACGTCGACCGCCGCGCGGTTCTCGGCGACGTCGTGGACCCGGACGATGTCGGCGCCGCGGTCGGCGGCGAGCGCGGACCCCGCGACCGTCGCGTGCTCGCGGTCGTCCGCCTCGCGCCCGACCGCGCCGTAGAGGGACTTGTGGGAGTGACCGACGAGGACCGGACAGCCGAGCGCCGCGAACTCGTCGCAGCGCGCGAGCAGTTCGAAGTCCTCCACCGGCGACTTCCCGAAGCCGATCCCGGGGTCGACGATGACGCGGTCGCGGTCGATCCCGGCGGTGTCGGCCAGCGCGAGGCGCTCGCGCAGCGCGTCGACGACCTCGCCGACCACGTCGTCGTACTCGGGGTCGGCGTCCGGGTCGACCGGCGCGTCGAGGCTGTGCATCACGATCACCGGGCAGTCGGCGTCCGCGACGATCGACCGCATCTCGGGGTCCTCCAGCCCCGTCACGTCGTTGATGATGTCCGCGCCGGCGTCGAGGGCCGCCGCCGCGACCGCCGGCTTCCGCGTGTCAACCGAGACCAGCACGTCACCGGAGCCGACCGCGGGCACGGACTGGATCGCCTCGATCGTCGGGACGACGCGCTCGATCTCCGCCTCGACCGGGACCGGCTCCGCGCCCGGCCGGGTCGACTCGCCGCCGACGTCGACGATGTCGACTCCGGCGTCGACCATGCGCTCGACGCCCGCGACCGCGTCGTCGAGGTCGGCGTGCCGCCCGCCGTCGTGGAAGGAGTCCGGCGTGACGTTGAGCACGCCCATCACGGCAGTCCGGTCGCTCCACGGGAACTCGGGGGCGGAGTCGTCGTCCGCGGACGCCGGACCGCCTTCGGGCCCCGCGATCCCGGCCGCCGCGGCGAGGTCGGTCGCCACGCCGCCGAGCCCGCCGCCGTCGCTCGCGGCGAGTCGGTCGACGAGCGCGTGGAGCTCGGCGACCGTCCCCGCGACGGTGACCGGGACCTGCTCGCCGCCGGCCCCGCGGTCCTCGCCCGCGCCGAGCCCCCCGAGCGCGGCGTCGCCGCCGACGGACCGAACCGCGGCCGCGACGCGCTCGGCCCGGTCGCCGCGCAGTCGGAGCGTGAGCACCCGGTGGTCGACACCGTCCCTGTGCGCCGCGATCCCGTCCGGTGGGACGCCGGCCGTGTCGAGCGCGTGGGCCGCGTCGTCGGGTCCGCGCACCGTCCGCTCCCGGACCGTTCGCGTCCGCGCCGCCCGGGCCTCCGCGACCGCGAACAGCGAGCCGACGAGCAGCACGCAGTCGTCCGCGTCGGCGCGGTCGACCGCCGTCGCGAGCGCGTCCGCCACGTCGCCGCTGGCGGTCACGCCCTCGACGCCCGCGGAGCGCAGCGCCGCCGCGAGGACGGCGGGGTCCTCGGCCCGGTCGATGGCGGGGCGACAGGTGACCGCCGTTGACGCGTCCGGGAGCGCCGCCGCCGTCTCGGCGTGGTCCTTGTCGTGCATCGCCGCGTACACGAGGTGGAGGTCGTCGTACTCGTACTCGGCGAGCGTCGCCGCGAGCGTGCGAGCGGCCGCGGGGTTGTGCGCGCCGTCCAGCACCGTCAGCGGCGCGGTGTCGATCACCTCGAAGCGGCCGGGCCACGTCGCCCTGGCGAGGCCGTCGCGCACGGCGCGGTCGGGTAGGTCGGTCCCCAGCGCGGCCGCGGTCCGGTCGGCGACGCCGACGGCGACGGCCGCGTTCGTCGCCTGATGGCGGCCGACGAGCGGGATCCGGTAGGTGCCCTCGCGCTCGCCGGCGAGCGCGACCTCGGCGTCGGTGGCGCTGACCCGCCCCTCGTAGGTCGCCGCGAACGCCGGCGGGTCGGCGGGCTCGGCGTCGCGCTCGTCGGTGTCCTCGCGGTCGCCGTCGTTCCCCCCGTCGTCGCGCTCGTCGGCTCCGCCGTCGTTCGCCCCGCCGTCGCCGGTCACCCGCGTCACGGGCGCGCCCGCCTCGCCGGCGACCTCGCGGACCACGTCGAGCGCCTCGCCGTCGCAGGCGGTGACGAGCGGCGCGTCGGGGCGGGCGATCCGGGCCTTCGTGCGGGCGATCTCGGCGACCGTGTCGCCGAGGACCGCGGTGTGTTCGAGCGAGACGTTCGTCACGGCGGTCGCGACGGGGTCGACCGCGCTGGTCGCGTCGTACTCGCCGCCGAGGCCGACCTCCAGGACGGCCACGTCGACGTCGCGGCGCGCGAACTCGCGGACCGCCATCGCCGTGACGACCTCGAAGAAGGTGAGCGGCTCGCCGGCGGCGGCCCGGTCGATCAGCCACGGGCGGACGTCGTCGACGAAGTCGGCGATCGCCGACTCGGTCATCTGCCGGCCGTCGACGCGAACCCGCTCGGCGAGCGCGGAGAGGTGCGGCGAGGTGTACAACCCCACCGACAGCCCCGCCTCCCGGAGGACCGACTCGGTCATCCGCGCCGCGCTGCCCTTCCCGTTCGAGCCGGCGATCTGGACGAACGGGACCGCCTCCTGCGGGTCGCCGAGGTGCGCCAACAGCGCCTCCACCCGCTCCGTGCCGGGCTTGACCGAGAAGCGGCGGAGGTCGAAGAGGAACGCCGCCGCCTCGTGGTAGTGCATGTCCCGTGAGTCGGCGGCGCGTCGCTTAGGCGTAACGGACCGGACCGGGTGAGCGGTCGCGGCGAGCGTCGCCGCACCCGCCGGCGCGGCGACGCCGGCGTCGACCGAAAGATAACCCTTACGCGCGCGGCGACCGCAGTCGACCGCATGGACGAGACAGCGACCGCCGACGCCGCGACCGGGGGCACGGCAGCCGCCGGGTCCGCGGCCGACCCCGTGGTCGCGGGGGAGGGGGTCCGGAAGGAGTACGGCGACGTCGTCGCGCTCGACGGCGTCGACCTTGACGTCGCGGCCGGCGAGGTGTTCGGGCTCATCGGTCCGAACGGGGCTGGGAAGACGACGCTGGTGCGCGCGCTCACCGGGACCACCGAGGCGGCGGGCGAACTGCGCGTCTTCGGCGCGCCGCCGGCGACCGTCGACCCGGCCCGGATCGGGCTGCTCCCGCAGTCGTTCGACCCGCCCGCGCGGCTCACGGCCCGAGAGTTAGTCGACTACTACGGCGGGCTGTACGACGAGGCGCGCGACACCGAGGCCGTCCTCGACGACGTGGGGATGGCGGACGACGCCGACGCCTGGTACGAGACGCTCTCCGGGGGGCAGAAGCGTCGGACCTGCGTCGCGACAGCCGTCGTCAACGATCCCGACCTCCTCTTCCTCGACGAGCCGACGACGGGGATCGACCCCGCCGGCCGTCGGGCGATCCACCGGCTCATCGAGCGGCTCGCGGCGGGCGGGACGACCGTCTTCCTCACGAGCCACGCGATGGACGAGGTCGAGCGGCTCGCCGACCGGGTCGCGCTGCTCCGCGACGGACGGGTCGTCGCGAGCGGAGCTCCCGACCGGCTCGTCGCCGAACACGGCGGTGCGCCCCGCCTCGACGCCGACACCGCGGCGGCGACGAGCGAGGAGACCGTCGAGCGCGTCGCGGCCGGCGTCCGCGAGCGCCTCGGGACCGATCCGGCCGTCGAGGCGACCGACGGCGGACTCCGGGTCCGGGGCGTCCGTCCGGAGTCGATCGGGGACGCGGTCGACGCGCTCGACGCCGCCGGCGTCGCGTTCGAATCGCTCTCCTGGTCCGAGCCGTCGCTGGAGGACGTGTACCTGCGGCTCACCGGCGAGGAGTACACGCGGCGGGAAGGCGACGGCGAGGCGGTCGAGGCCGTCGCCGACGGGGGGGACCGATGACCCGCCTCGGTCGGATTCGGACGGAGGCGCTCGCGGCGGCGCGCTCGTTCACGCGCCGCCGGACGGCGGTGTTCTTCACCTTCTTCTTCCCCGTCATCCTCGTCGTCATCTTCGGCGCGCTGGTGCGGACGCAACCAACCGGGGGCGGCCTCTTCGCCGAGCCGGCGGGCTACTACATCCCCGGCTACCTCGCGGTCGTCGTGCTGTTCACGCCGCTGTCGCGGGTCGGCTCCGAGATCGCGCGCCACCGCGACGGCGGGCGATTCGAGAAGCTGGCGACGACGCCCCTGTCGCGCGCCGAGTGGCTGCTCGCGCACACCCTCGTCAACGTCGGGATCATCGGCGCGGCGAGCCTGCTCATCCTCGGGCTCGTGCTGGGGGTGACCGACGCGACGCTCATCCTGTCGCCCGCGTTGGCCGTCCTGCCGGTGTTCGTCGCGGTCGCCGTGGCACTGTTCTGCGGGCTCGGGGCCGTCCTCGGCGCGCTCGCCGACTCGCAGGACGGCGTGATCGCCGCGAGCAACACGGTCGCGCTCCCCCTCCTCTTCCTCTCCGAGACGTTCGTCACCCCGTCGCTGCTGCCGGAGTGGTTCCTGCCCGCGGTTGCGGCCTCGCCGCTGACGTACTTCGCGCGGGGGACCCGGGCGATCACCTTCGAGGGCGGCGCGTGGGCCGGCGACCTGCTGGTGTTGACCGCGCTCGCGGCCGGCTTCCTCGCGGTCGGCGCGTACGCGGTCCCGCGGACGGAGTGAGAGCGCGGCGACGAGGCGCCGTCGGCGCGGCGTTTCGGAACCGTTCATTTATAATCACGGCCCGCGCATCGGAGAACCGAGAGGCAAAGCGTTGACGACCGTTCACTTCACCTGTCCGGACTGCGAGCAGACCATCGAGGTCAACGACGCGATGCGCGAGACGATACTCGACGCCGGCTGTCCGGTGTGTACCGCGGCCGCGGCCGAGGAACACTTCGCCGTGACCTGCGAGTGACCGTCTCGGCCGCCGAGTGACCCCCGCGACTCCCGAGTGACCCCCGCGACCAACCCCGGACCCGGCGACGGTCGACACGCGTTGACACATCGCGTCCGCTTGCTATGGCTTTTTGCGTGGACCGCGACAACCGTTCGACGATGACGCCCGAGCTCGACGAGATCGACCTGGGAACCGTGCCGCTCGGCCGAACCGGCCTGCGGACGAGCGAGCTCCAGTTCGGCACGTGGCGGTTCGGCCGCGTGACTGAGGAGGGGAACATGGAGATCGACGATGAGCGCGCCCGCGAACTGCTCGACGCCTACGAGACCGCCGGCGGTCGCTACATCGACACCGCCGACGTGTACGGCGGCGGCGACTGCGAGCGCTGGATCGGCGACTGGCTCGCCGAGCGCGACCGGGAGCGCTACACGATCGCCTCGAAGGTGTACTGGCAGATCCGCGACGGCGATCCGAACAGCCGCGGCACGAACCGCAAGAACGTCCGCCACCGCGTCGACGCCCTCCTCGACCGGCTCGACACCGATTACATCGACGTCCTCTACATCCACCGCTGGGACGACGAGACGCCGGCCCGTGAGCTGATGAAGACCCTCAACGGGCTCGTCGAGTCCGGGAAGGTCCACTACCTCGGCGCGTCCACGCTCCGCCCGAACGCCTGGAAGGTCGCGCGCGCGAACGCGATCGCCCGCAGCGAGGGGTGGGAACCGTTCACCGTGCTCCAGCCGCGGTACAACCTCGTCGACCGCGAGGTCGAGGGGGACTACCTCGAGTTCGCGCGCCAGCGCAACGTCGCCGTCTCCCCGTGGAGCCCGCTCGGTCAGGGCTTCCTGACCGGGAAGTACGACCGCGACGCCGACCTGCCCGACGACTCGAAGGCCGCCGAGTCGAGCCGCTTCCAAGAGGCGTACCTCACCGAGGAGAACTTCGACGTCCACGACGAGCTCGACGCGGTCGCCGACGAGGTCGGCGCGTCGCCCGCGCAGACCGCGCTCGCGTGGCTCGCGCACCGCGACGGCGTCACCGCGCCCATCGTCGGCGCGCGGACCGTCGACCAGCTGCGCGAGAACCTCGCGGCCGCGACGATCGACCTGTCGGACGAGCAGGTCGACCGCCTGACCGCGGCCAAGCCGGGGCCGTACGACGAACTGTAGGACGGACCGCGCCGCCTACCGCTCCGCGCAGTACTCGACGAAGTTCCGCAGGATCTTCAGCCCCGTCTCGCCGCTCTTCTCGGGGTGGAACTGCGTGCCGAACACGTTGCCGGCCTCGTTGGCGACGACCGCGGGGAAGTCGACGCCGTAGTCCGCGGTGGCGACGACCGCGTCCAAGTCGTCCGGCTCGGCGTAGTACGAGTGGACGAAGTAGGCGTACCCCCCGTCGACGCCATCGACGATGGGGTGCTCGCGCGCGACGTCGAGGTCGTTCCACCCCATGTGCGGCACCTTCTGGTCCACCTCGAAGCGGACGTTGGTGCCGGGGACCAGGTCGAGGCCCGTCACCTCGCCTTCGCCCTCGTGGTCCGCCTCCTCGCTCGTCGTGAGGAGCATCTGCATCCCGAGGCAGATGCCGAAGAGCGGGCGGCCGGCCGCGGCGTGGTCGGTCAGCGCCTCGCGGAGCGGGCCGGCGTTCTCCATCCCCTCGCGGAACGCGCCGACGCCCGGGAGGACGACGCCGTCGGCGGCGGCGAACGCCTCGGGATCGTCGGTGATCTCGACGGACGCACCCGCGCGCTCCAACCCGCGGGTCGCGGACCGGAGGTTCCCGAGCCCGTAGTCGACTAAGACGATGTCCGCCAGCGTCTCCGTAGGCGGTTCGAAGGTACTCATACATCCCCTCGGAGGGGGACAGAAAAATCGGTTTCCCTTGCGACGGTCGCCGGGGGTAGACTTGGGCCGCGCGAAGGAGGCGCGACGGACGGAGCGACATGGCGATTGTCCCGTTGATTACTTCATCGCCGAATTCACCATCCGGCGCGGGAAGCCGGTGATGAGTTCCCAAAGACTCATTTCCACGTCGTCGGAGCGCAGCCGCGACCGGAGCCGCTGGCTGAACAGTTCGACGGAGATGATGAGCAGGAAGATGGCGAGCAGCGTCGCCATCATCTCGGTGAACCGGAGCAGGTTCTGCTGAGAGGTGAGGACGTACCCGAGCCCTCCGGCGCCGATGACACCGACAGTGACGGCGGCGCGGACGTTGATCTCGAAGATGTACAGCGTCCACGCGATAAAACCGGTCCTGACCTGACTCAGCATGCCGAAAAAGACGATCTGTGGCTTGCTCGCACCCGTCGTGCGCATCGCCTCGATCGGCCCGTCTTCGATCTCTTCGAGTTCGTCGACGAACAGGCGGCCAAGATTGCCGATCGTGTCGAACGCGATCGCGATCGCTGCCGAGGCGGGACCGAGACCGAGGAAAGGGATGAAGATTAGCGTCCAGATGATCGCCGGAATCGCCCGTATGAAGGACATCGTCCCGCGGAAAAGGAAATTGAAGGGGAACGGAGTGACACGCTCGGACCCGAGCGTCCCGAAGATGAGTGCGAACGGGAAGCCGAGGATCGTGCCGACGAATCCCATCGCGAGCGTGATTCCGGCCTCGCCGAAGATCTGGAAGATGCCAAGTTCTTGAAAGAAGAACGCGTAGATATCTGTCGGGTTCGGCGGAAACTGGAACAGTAATCCGCCGATATCGGGGTCGTACAGTAGGTTTTCTTGCCTTATGAAGCTGGTATACTGGCCGATGTCGAGGAACGGAATAACCCCGAAGTAGTCGGTGATCGGGAAGAATCCGGTTAGCGACTCAACGAACGTTTCGAGACGCGCGTCCGGGTTCAACAGCTCTGTCGCGGCGAACGCCTGAAGCGTCGCGAACGCAAGGAAGGCGGCCAGCCCGAGCCATCCGAAGGCGCGACGGCGCCGCGTTCGCTTGATGTTCTCGAACTGTTCGGCGATGCGATCCGGAACGTCAGCGCCGTCGCCAACGCCGACCGCCCCCGATTCGGAGGTACCGTCGGAATCCGTGGTGTCTGTTGTCACTCGTAGATCAACTCCGTTCTCGTCACGTCGTCGCGACCTCGTCGGTCGCGGCGTCGTCGTCATCGTCGTCACGGACGAACATTCCTTCGGTGTCGATGTCGCCGTAGAGGTCGTCGATGACGTCGATCGTTAGTTCGTCCCGGTATCCGTCGAACACCTTCTCGCCGTCTCGCAGGCCGATGAATCGGTGTCCGAACTTCCGGGCAATGTTCACTTGATGGAGGCTACAGAAGGTCGTCAGATCGCGGTCGTCGGAGGCAGTCTGGAGGTACTCCATCACGCTCTGTGCGCTGCCGGGGTCCAAGCTCGCGACCGGTTCGTCGGCGAGTAAGACGTTGGGCTGCTGGACAAGCGCGCGGGCGATACCGACGCGCTGCTGTTGGCCGCCGCTCATGCTTCGCGCCTTTTGTTCGGCCTCGCTCAGAAGTCCAACGGTGTCGAGCGCGTCGAGGGCGCGGTGTTTCTCCGGCGTGTCCTGAAGCTGTAGAACGCTAGAGAGGAAGCCGGCGCGGTGTACACCGCCGGACAGCGAGTTCGAGTACGCCGTCATGTCGCCGATGATGTTGTGCTGCTGGAAGATCATCGCGACTTCCGGCCGAGGTCCGAGCATGGCGTCCCCGTCGATCCGGATCTCACCTTCCGTCGGAGAGAGCAGTCCGCTCAGCGTCCGGAGCAGGGTTGACTTTCCGGACCCCGAGACGCCCAACACGATGACGAACTCTCCTGCGGGAACCTCGAAGGACACGTCATCGATCGCGACCGTGTCGCCAAACCGTTTCGTAAGACCGTCTACTTCGATGTAAGTCATAAAGAAAGGGGAGTGAGTAGCCGCTCAGACTAAAGCGCGCTCCACTCTAGGCCGAGCTCTTGGCCGAGCTCCGCGACGGGGTCGTAATCCTCGACGCTCGCGTCGACAACGCCGCTGAACCAGAGGGAGTGCGCCTCAACCAGCTCTAAGTCGTCCTGCTGTTCCTCGGTAAGTTCAGACTCCTCCATCTCGAGGATCTCGGGGTCGATACTGAGGGCCTCAGCGATGTCGGCCTGTGAGTCGTGCTCAAACGCCTCCTGAGGCGCATTGACCATCAGCTGGCGGAGGTCGTCTTTGAGCGACTCCCCCCACGCAGCGTTGCTCACGATCGGCGCACGCGGGATCGGATCGGAGACCGCAAGCAGCTGAAGCTCGGGGTCGGCTTCGCCGGCGCCCTCGTACTCGGAGGAGATGTCGACGAAGTCCTGAGACATCTCGTCGAACTGCTCTTTCGAGACGTGCGCGGCCGTGGAGAACGCACCCGTTCCGGCGGCCGCGATCCGGTCGTCCTGGATGAGCTGTTCTCGGGCAGTGGTGTGGTCCGAAGTCCGAAGCTCGAAGTCTTCCGGGGAGCCGGAGGGGGCGCTCCCGATGTCGAGTCCGGCGTTGCTCAGCATGTACAGCGGGAACAACGTTCCGGAAACCGAGGTCGGCGCGGCCGATGCGACGACCTCGTCTTCAAGATCAGAAAGCGACTCGATCTCGCTATCCGGAGTCGTCGTGATGAGCGAGAAGTACTGCTCCGCGCCATACGCCACTCGCATCCCGGTCACGTCGAGTTCGTTCGGGATCTGCGCGACTGCGCCCGGTGACACGTCGGCGAAGAGTCGATCGCCTTCCGCGGCCCGTCGAAGCTCTTGGGCAGTCCCGGAGTAGCTCGCAGTCGGCTGTTCGACGATCTCAATGTTGGCCTCGGACTCTAGATACTCGAACAGCGGCTGATACTGTACCTGAATATCGATCTCCTCCTCCGCGGGGTTCAACACCCACGTGATCTCCGTCGCAGAGTTTCCGGAGTCTCCGGCGGTGCCGCCGTCCGAACTGCCGTCGTCGCCTCCCGATCCGCCGTCGGCGCCATCGTCACCCCCAGAACACCCAGCGAGTGCGACCACGCCGCCCGCCCCCGCGGTCTTGACAAATGTTCGCCGATTCGCCGACCACTTGTTGTCGGACATACAGCCTATACTTTCGTTCGCGTGACTAATCGTTTTCTATGTTTTCTATATAGATACCGAACGACCGTCGCACTCGGGGTCGTCGACTGCCGACTCAGAATTCGCCGAGACGGGACTGCCCGTCGCCGCCGCCTTCTCCCCGGTCGCCGACGCCGCTCAGTTCGGCGGCCCGGCCGATCGTCTCGAAAAAGCCGTCGCGCTGGCTCCGGTCGTACAGGGTCGCCGCGGGGTGGACGGAGAGCAGCACGCGCCGCGACGCGCCGGCGAGCCGCGCGTCGACCACGTCGCCCGACTCGCCGGTGATCGCGACCGAGCGGTCGAGGAGGTGCTCGCTGGGCACCTTCCCGAGGGTCACGATCAGTTCCGGGTCGAGCCGGTCGATCTCGCTCTCGAGGTGGCCGCGGCAGTTCACCAGCTCCTCGGTCGTCGGGTCGCGGTTGTCGGGCGGGCGACAGCGCACGCAGTTCGTGATCCGCACGTCGGCGCGGGCGAGCCCCGCGTCACGCAGCGCCTCGTCGAGCACGTCGCCCGACCGCCCCACGAACGGCTCCCCTTCTTCGTCCTCAGTCGCGCCCGGCCCCTCGCCGACGAACAGCAGGTCCGCGTCCGTCGGGCCGACGCCGTCGACGATCCGGCTCCGCGACTCCACCAGCGCCGGACATCGCTCGCAGGCCGGGACCCGGAGGTCCTCGTCGAGCGCGCCCCCGTCGCCGCCGTATTCACTCATACACACGGCTCCGGGCGCGGTCGTCTAAGTAGCGTCGGTCGAACCGGTCCGTTCGCCGAGGAGTCTCACCCGCCCGTCACCGCCTCGCGGTGCGCGCTCGCGGCGAGCGCCGCGACCCGGAGCGGCTCGCAGCGTCGGGACCCGTCTCGGGTGAGTCCCCGGATCGCCGCGGCGGCGCGCTCCGGCTCGATGCCGACCGCGCGGACGAAGCGGGGCCGGTCCGAGTCTGTGCCGTCGACCGGAACGCGAGGCGGGAGCGACCGGTACGTCGCGAGTCGGTCGGCGAGCGCCTCGCCGTCGAACGCGTCGCGGAGCGCCGGTTCGAGCCCGGGGCTCGCCTCGTAGCTCACGGCGTAGACGGGGCGGTCGAGCGACTCGGAGAGGCGGTCGAGGTCGAGGATGTTGAACCACGCCGGCGCGACCCCCGCGCAGACTACGTGACGGACGTCCTCGCGGTCGAGCGCGCGCCAGCAGTCGATCACCGCGTCGGTCGCGTCGGTGCCGCCGACGGTACACCGCGCGAACGCGAAGCCGTCCGGGCTCCCGTCGGCGCGGACGACGACGCCGGCCGCGTGGCTCGCGTCGCGGGCGTCGGAGAAGGCGAGGCCGAGCGCGCGGCTCGGCGGGTTCACTCACGCGTCCTCGGACTTGATCTCCTGGAGCCGGTCGAGAAGCTCGTCGTTCGAGGCCCCGGGCTCGTAGTCGACTGACCCCTCGTGGGTCTCTTGGGCAGCCTGGACGCCGTCGTCGTCGTCGAAGTCCGCGTCCAGGTCCTGATTCTCCTGTTCGGACTCGTCGTAGCTGCCGAAGCCCATATGTGTATGAGACTAACAAGGGGTGAGTGATAAATCCACGGCCGGCAGCGGGCCCGAGAGCGCTCACTGGGGCGCGGCTGTACGCTTTTGTCGCTCCGCGAGCGAGTACGGTCATGGAGCCGATCACCGTCACCACGGACGCGGAGGAGTTCACCTGTAACGCGTACCTCGTCGTCGGCGACGAGACGACGCTCGTCGACGCCGGGACGATGCCGGGCGTGGACGACGTGGTCGCCGACGCGCTCGCCGACGCCGGCGTCGACGGCCTCGACCGCGTCGTGATCACGCACCAGCACCGCGACCACGTGGGCGAGCTCGACGCCGTGGTCGAGCGCTTCGACCCGGAGGTGCTCGCGTACGCCGATCACCCCCACCGCGACGCCGCGCTCGGAGACGGCGACGCGGTCCGCGTCGGCGACGAGGACTGCGAGGTCGTCTACACGCCGGGGCACGCCGACGACCACGTCGCGCTCGTCGGCGACGAGCGACTCTACTCCGGCGACGTGGTCGTCTACAACGACGGCGCGTTCGACGACGGCTCGTTCGGCCGGACCGACATGGCCGGCCAGTCGCGCGAGCGCCTGATCGAGAGCCTACACGAGATCCTCGACCGACTGCCGGACACCGCAGGGGCGATGTTCCCCGGCCACGGCGACGTCTACCGCGCCGCCGACGGCCCGGACACCCTCCGGGAAGTCATCGAGCGCGCGACCGACCGCGCCGAGCGCCGCGAGCCGAAGTACGACGACTGAACGCGGGTCGGGCGCGAGGTGCCGGTCGGCCCGGAGGGGAGGAATGGTAGGAGAGCCGAGAGAGAAGAGCACCGCTGTTCGAGGGAAGAGAACGGTCGCGAAAAGGGCCGAACGCGGCCCGGAGCGCGCCGATCAGGCCGCGCGGCGCTCGGTCGCCTTCGGGCGGAGCTTCGTGTAGCCGCACTTGCGGCAGCGCTCGGCCTCGGAGGCGTTGCGAGCGTTACAGCGCATACAGATCTGTCGGTCGAGCATGCGGCGTTCGGCGGCGTCGAATTTGGCCATACCCTCTCTGGGCGTGCGGTGCTGTAAAAGGTTGCGAGACGCCGCGGCTGGCGGTCGCGCGTCCGGAAGGCGACTCGCCGGCGGAGAAGTGACGCGAAACCGGCGGCCGCGGGGAAAGAGCGTTACCGAGCGAGACCGGGGTCAGGCGCCCGCTTCCGAGAGGGCGGCCTCGATGTCCTCGCGCTGCGTGACGCCGACGAAGCGGTCGACGACGCCGTCGTCGTTCTCGACGATGAGCGTCGGCAGCGAGCGGACCTGGTACTGGTTGGCGACGTCCTGCTCCTCGTCGACGTCGACTTTCTGGAGCTCGAACGCGTCGCCGAGGTCCTCCTGAATCTCCTCTAGGATGGGGTCTTGGGTCTTACACGGGCCGCACCACTCGGCGTGGAAGTCCAGCAGTCGGACGGTCATAGTCGGAGTCAACTACCGCCGGCCCGCGCATAAGGGTTTCCCACTTGTGCGTGTGCGGGTTCCACGCGGCCCGCACCCAGCGGCCTAACCGGGCGACCGCGCGGCGGCGACGGCGACCAGATCTCGGCGGGTGCGGAGAGGCAGCGACCTTATCCTGCCGACTGCGCGGCGACGGCGCTGACCGCGGTCCGAGCGGCGAACGAAACGTTTAGGACGCGTCGCAGTCCAGAAGTCGATATGAGTGGTTCCAACTCCGGCGGACTGATGTCCAGTGCGGGACTGGTCCGCTACTTCGAGAACGAGGACCGGAACGCCATCGCGATCGACCCCAAGACGGTCCTCGCGTTCTGCGTCCTCTTCGGCGTGTTCGTCCAGATCCTCTCGCTGACGGTCGCGTAACGCCCGCCACCGCTCCCGTTCTCCCGACGACCCACCCGGTCGCGTAGCGCGCCCTTTTTCCACGCGCCGGCCCCATCGATCCGTATGAAAGCAGGCGTCATCGCCGTTCAGGGCGACGTGGCCGAACACGCCGCCGCCGTCCGCAACGCCGCGGCCGCCCACGACGAGTCCGCGGAGGTCGTCGAGATCCGGGACTCCGGGACCGTGCCCGACTGCGACGTCCTCCTGATGCCGGGCGGGGAGTCGACGACCATCTCGCGGCTGATCCAGCGGGAGGGGATCGCGGCGGAGATCCGCGACCACGTCGCGGCCGGGAAGCCGATCCTCGCCACCTGCGCCGGGCTCATCGTCTGCTCGACCGACGCGAAGGACGACCGCGTCGAGCCGCTGGGGCTTGTCGACGTCTCCGTCGACCGCAACGCGTTCGGGCGACAGAAGGACTCCTTCGAGGCGAAGATCCCGGTCGACGGCCTCGACGACCCCTTCCATGCCGTGTTCATTCGCGCGCCGGCGATCGACGACGTGGGCGCGGGCGTCGAGACGCTCGCCGCGGTCGACGGTCGCCCGGTCGCGGTGCGCGACGGGCCGGTCGTCGCCACCGCGTTCCACCCGGAGCTCACCGACGACCCGCGGATCCACGACCTCGCCTTCTTCCCCGATCGGGAGGTGCTCGCGTGAGCGACTCGACCGAGGAGGAGGCGACCTCGGGCGGGCCGGACGAGGAGGCGTCTGACGTCCCGAGCGAGGCGGTCCTCGACGAGCTGTTCGCCACCATCGAGTCGCGGCGGGAGGAGCTCCCCGAAGGGTCGTACACCGCCTCCCTCTTCACCCACGAGAAGGGCGAGAACGCCGTCTTAGAGAAGATCGGCGAGGAGACGACGGAGGCGATCCTCGCGGCGAAAGACGACGACCGCGAGGAGCTCACCTACGAGAGCGCCGACCTCGTCTACCACCTGCTCGTGCTGTTCGCGATGAAAGACCTCGGCGTCGACGACCTGCGCGAGGAGCTCCGCGAGCGGTTCTGAGAGGCCGCGGAGGCCGCCGACCGGAGGCTACCGCTCCCGTTCGAGTTCGCGGTCGATCTCGTCGAGCTCCTCGGTCTCTAACTCCTCGCCGATCCGGCGCTCGAACTCCGCCTCGCTGATCTGCCCCTCGACGTACTGCTGTCGGAGGCGGTCCTGCCGGCTGCTCCCGGCGTCGGCCGAGGTCGACCGGGAGGAGCCCGAGCCGAGCGAGTCCATCGACGGCGAGTCGTCGCCTCCGAGGAGCCACGAGCCGGTCTTATACGCGACGTAGGCGATCCCCGCCAGCACCGCGAGCGAGACGATCCCGGAGATGACCGTGGATACGAGAGTCAACAGGGCGGATGCGACGACGCTGACCCCGATCAACACCGCGATCGCGATCGCCGCGTAGTAGAGGACCTTCTTCCCGTCCATGCGCCGAAGTCGGGCGGCCGCCCGCAAATACCTTCTCCCGCGGGCGACGCCGCCCGGTTCGGTCCGCGCCCACGGACTTTTGTCCGTGGCTCCGAACGTCACGGCCGGAGCCCGCCGTGAACGACGTCGACCCGCCCGAATCCGACGCAAGGTCGAGAGCGACCCGCAGAGCGGTGCTCCGGCGCGGCGGGTCGCTCGGGGTCGGCGCGGTCGCGGCGGCCGGGTCGACCGCGCTGGCCGGCTGCGCCACCCGCAGGAGCGACGATGACGCCGAAGGGGGCGGTACGAACGGTCCCCCACTCATCGCGCACCGCGGCTTCGCGGCCGAACACCCGGAGAACACGGTCGCGGCGGTCGAGGCGGCGACGGCCGTCGTCGACCGGATCGAGCTCGACGTGCGCCGCTGCGGGACGGGCGAGCTCGTCGTCTTCCACGACGCGACGCTGGGGCGGGTGACGGACGCGACCGGTCGCGTCGACCGGACCTCGGCGGACCGGCTCGCGGAGCTCTCGGTCGAGGGGTCGGGGGAACCCGTGCCGACGCTCGCGCGGGCGCTCGACGCCGTGCCGGCGGACGCGTGGGTCCTGCTCGACCTGAAGGAACGGGGCGTCGCGGCCGACGCGGTCGCGGCCGGCGCGGCGCGCGACCACGACCTCGCCGTCACCGCCGACGACCCCGCGGTGATCGAGGCGGCGGCCGCGGCCGACCCGACAGTACCGACCGTCTACGGCGTCCGCGAGTCCGTCCCGGCGCGGCTCCTCCGACCGGTCATTCCGGGGGGACGAGGCGGAGTCACGGTCCCGGAGTGGGCGTACCCGCCGCAGGACGTGGCGGGGATGATCGAGACGGCGAGCGAGTCGGGCTGTGCGGCGGTGTCGCCGCGGTACGAGCTCTGCCTCCGAACGGACATCGTCTCGCGGGCCGCGGACGCCGGACTCCGGGTGTTCCCGTGGACGGTCACCTTGGACCGGGAGTACGAGGCGGTCGCGGCCGCCGGCGTCGACGCCGTCGTGTCGGACATCTCTCCGGCCGGTCGGGGGACGTGACAGCCGAGCGGAACGAGAGCTCGCCGCCGGCAGAAGTGTTATTCGTCCGGCTCTCGTCGCCCGTGACCATGGATCGGGACGCCGACGCCGACGGCGGCGCGAACGGGGTCGAACCGGGCGACGGGTCCGACGGGTCGCCCGCGAAGGGCGTCGACCGCCGGACCGTCCTCGGCGCGCTCGCGGGGGCCGGAAGCGCCGCGGCGGCCGGCTGCTCCGGCTCGAAGCCGAGCGACGCGTCGACGACCGGGCTCGGCCCCGACCGGCTCGACGAGCTCGCGGCGCGGTTCGCGCCGACGCTGTACTTCGACACCGCCGAGCCGTGGTATCCGACCGACCCGCGGCCGTACGCGACCGAGGAGGACGGCGAGACGGTCGTCGACGGGTTCGCCGCGTTCGACGGCTACCACGAGCGGTACGACGAGGCGGGCGAGCCGCCGGACCCGACGGTGTTCTACAACGGGATGCGGTACGAGGACTCCCCGCTGGCGGTCGTCCAGTTCTGGCTCTACTCCGCGTTCGACCAGTTCACCGCGAACTTCCACTGGCACGACTGGGAGGTGCTCCACGTCTTCGTCGACCTCGACACGGGCGAGCCGCAGCTGTACGTCGCCAGCTCGCACTCCCGGAGCGTCCCGAACAACGAGTTCCTCGACCCGGACCCCGAGGTCGTCCCGCGGATCCTCCCCGAACTCGGCTCGCACTCCAGCACGCTCTCGGTCAACGAGGCGGCCGACAGCTTCCAGCGCGTCGGAGAGGCGGGACTGCTCGCGGACATCACGAACACGACGATAGACACCGTCGAGGACCTGCTGGGGATCCCGATCGCCTACGGCCTCCCCCGCGACGAGGGGGCGCGGCTCCCGTTCGTCGTCCCCGAGTACGAGGGCGAGCCGATCTACGAGCACCCGGACCTGCCGTCGGTCTCCGAGGAGTCGCTGGTCGACGGCGCGCTGGCGATCCGCTCGCTCAACGCGCTCCGGTCGCCGCCGACCGACCTGCCGCTCCGCGAGACCGGAATCGCCTTCCGGCACGCCGAGCGGCCGGCCGACGGCGAGGACGCCGCGCTCGCCGACGAGGTCGCCGAGTCGGTCGTCGAGTACGAGCTGGTGGAGAGCGCCGAACTGGAGGACATCGCGGCGTTCACGGGCCCGCAGCTCAGCTTCGAGTTCGCGGTGCCGCAGGCCGTCGAGGACGCCGTCGCGAGCCACATCACCACCACCGGCGTCCCGTGGGAGCAGCCCCGCTACGAGAACCCCGCGCTCGACGTCACCGCCGGGAACCACCGGTCGGAGATGGCGGCCCGGTACGACGCCATCGCCGACGACCCGTCGTTCGCCGACGACGCGGCCGGCGCGCTCGACGCCGTCGTCGCCCGCGTCACGACGGCGACGGAGACCGACGAGGCCCCCGACGGCGAGGGACTGACGACGACGGAGTCGACCGTCGAGTCGGTCGCCCTGATCGAGAGCGACCCCGAGGCGGTGCCGACGTTCGCCGGCGGCGTGGCGGTCGCGAACGGCGTCCCCGAGGGCGACCACCGGTTCACGGTCAACGCCGCCGGCCAAGCGCCGCACAGCGAGCGCCTGACCGTCTCTGCGGACGAGTCGGTGACGACCGCGGGCGTCGAGGGCGAGGTCCCGCTCGTCGCCCGCGAGAGCGCCCGGAAGGTCGAGCTCTCCGACGAGGACAGCGACGTCGACCTGACCCGGACCGCGGTGGAGGACGACTTCGCCGGGCGGATCTACGACTCCGCGATCGACGGGAGCGACGCCGTCTACGTCCACGGCGGCGGCGCGTACACGACGGAGGTCCGCGACGCCGACGACGAGGTCGGCGCGTACCGGGTCAACCCCGATCCGTCGGCGTCGGGAGACGGCGGGAGCGACGACTCGGACGCCGACGGCGGCGACCCGATCCGGATCGAGCGCCCGGAGACCGGAGCGGCCCCGCTCGCCGGCTACGTCGCCGACGTGGCCGAGGAGACGCGCGCGGCGGTCGCGGCCGCGGCGGCCGAGAGCGACGACGGCGACGACGACGCTGGCGGCGGGAGCGGAGGCGGAGGCAACGGCGGCGACGGCGGCCCGTCGAACGCGGTCAACGGGCTCGAGCGGGCGCTGGCCGCCGCGGTCGACGCCGCGGAGCGGGCCGAGGAACGTGCCCGCGAGGGCGACGCCGAGGGGACGGAGCGCCAGCTGGCGAACGTGCTCGACCGGATCGCCCGGATCGAGGAGCGGCTCGCGGCCGCGCGCGAGGGGCTCCCGCCCGGGCTCGCGAACGCGACCGGAAAGCGGGTCGAGCAGGCGACCCGCCGGGTCGAACAGGCCCAGAACTCCGAGAAACTGTAGGCGTTCGGAGCGGTCCCGGCGGCGACGCGCTCGCCGCCCGCGAGGCGGTGTGGCACGGCGCACCACTGGATGGAAAGCTATACGACGCCGACCCGACCACGAGTATATAAGCAGATGTCTCAGGAGGGATACGACCACGCGACGGTCGAAGAACGCTGGCAGGAGGCGTGGGACGACGCCGACGTGTACCGCGTCCCGGACGACGCGGACGACCCGACGTACGTCCTCGGCATGTACCCGTACCCGTCCGGGAAGCTCCACATGGGCCACGTCCGAAACTACACGATCACCGACGCGTACGCCCGCTACCGGCGGATGCGCGGCGACGACGTCCTCCACCCGATGGGGTGGGACGCGTTCGGCCTGCCCGCCGAGAACGCCGCGAAGGAGCGAGACACCAACCCCCGCGACTGGACGTTCGACTGTATCGACACGATGCGGGGCCAGATGAAGTCGATGGGGTTCGGCTACGACTGGGACCGCGAGGTCACCACCTGTACGCCCGACTACTACCGGTGGAACCAGTGGCTGTTCGGCCGCTTCCGCGACGCCGGCCTCGTCGAGCGCCGCGACGCCGAGGTGAACTGGTGTCCCTCCTGCGAGACCGTCCTCGCCGACGAGCAGGTCGAGGGGGACGCGGAGCTGTGCTGGCGGTGTGACACCCCCGTCGAGACCCGCGAGCTCGACCAGTGGTTCCTGAAGATAACCGAGTACGCGGACGAGCTGCTGGAGGCCATCGACGAGCTGGAGGGGTGGCCCGACTCCGTCCGACAGATGCAGCGCAACTGGATCGGCCGGCAGTACGGCAGCGAGGTCGACTTCGAAATCGAGGGCCACGGTCCCACTACCGCGTTCACGACCCGGATCGACACCATCCACGGCGCGACGTTCTTCGCGATCGCCCCCGACCACCCGATCGCCGAGGAGCTGGCCGAGGAGGACGCCGACGTCCGGCGATTCGTCGAGGAGGAGGCCGACCCCGACGGCGACGAGCCGAACGGCGTCGAGACCGGCCTCACCGCGACCAACCCGGTCACGGGCGAGGAGATCCCCGTCTACGTCGCCGACTTCGTCCTCTCGGACGTGGGGACGGGCGCGCTGATGGCCGTGCCCGGCCACGACGAGCGCGACCACGCGTTCGCGACGGAGAAGGGCGTCGAGATCCGCCCCGTGATCGCGCCGGAGCCGGACGACTGGGACGGCGAGACCGTCCCGGACGCCCCGGACGTGGAGGACGCCGCGTTCACCGACGACGGGGTCGTGATCGACTCCGGCGAGTACAGCGGCCTCGGCAGCGAGACCGCGCGCGAGCGGATCACGGCCGACACCGAGGGCGCGAGCGAGACGACGCAGTACCGCCTGCGCGACTGGGGCATCTCCCGCCAGCGCTACTGGGGGACGCCGATCCCGATCGTCCACTGCGACGACTGCGGCGCGGTCCAGGTCCCCGACGAGGACCTGCCGGTCGAACTGCCGGAGTTCATCAACACGACCGGGAACCCGCTGGACGCCGCCGACGAGTGGCAGGAGACGACCTGCCCCGACTGCGGCGGCCCCGCGACCCGCGAGACGGACACGATGGACACGTTCGTCGACTCCTCGTGGTACTTCCTGCGGTACGTCTCGCCCGACCTGACGGACGCTCCCTTCGATCCCGACCGCGCGAACGACTGGATGCCGGTCGACCAGTACGTCGGCGGGATCGAACACGCCGTGATGCACCTGCTGTACTCGCGGTTCTTCACCAAGGTGCTCGCCGACGAGGAGGGGCTCGACCACCGCGAGCCGTTCACGAACCTACTGGCGCAGGGGATGGTCCAGCTGGAGGGCGAGAAGATGTCCAAGTCGAAGGGGAACGTCGTCTCGCCGCAGCGGATCGTCGACGAGTACGGGGCCGACACCGCGCGGCTGTTCATGATGGAGGCCGCCCAGCCCGAGCGCGACTTCGACTGGTCCGAGGAGGGCGTCAGGTCCACCCACCGGTTCCTGACCCGCCTCAGCGACCTCGTCGAGGCGTACGCCGCCGGCGAGGCGGCGACGGCCGACCCCGACGCCGGCCGCGACACCATCGACGACTACGTCGCCGACGAGACCGACGCCGCGGTCGCCATCGCCGGCGCGGAGTACGACGACCTGACGTTCAACGTGGCGCTGCGGGAGGCGCAGGAGCTGGTCCGCACCCTGCGGAGCTACCGCGGGCACGCCGACCCGCACCCGGCCGTCTTCGAGCGCGGCGTCGACGTCGCGGTCCGCCTGCTCGCGCCCGTCGCGCCCCACCTCGCCGAGGAGCTGTGGGAGACGCTCGGGCGCGACGGCTTCGTCGCGGAGGCCGACTGGCCGACCGCGAGCGTCGACCGCGAGACGGTCGAGCGACGGCGGCGGCTGGTGGCGAACACCCGGGAGGACGTGCGCGACATCGTCGAGGTCGCCGGGATCGACGACCCCGAGCGGATCGACGTGGTCGTCGCGCCCGACTGGAAGTACGACGCGCTGGAGATCGCGATCGACAGCGACGCCGACAACCTGATCTCGGAGCTGATGGCCGAGAGCCACATCCGCGAGCGGGGCGACGACGCCGCCTCGTACGGGCAGGACCTCCAAGCGAACCGCGAGGCGCTCCGCGAGACGCTCGACGGCGACGCCGAGTACGACGCCCTGCGCGCGGCCGCGTGGCTGATCGAGCGCGAATTCGACGCGCCCGTCCGCGTCGAGCGCGCCGCGGACGCAGACGAGGGCGTCGTCAGCAAGGCGGAACCGGGCCGGCCCGCGATAGACATCGTCGAGTAGCCCGCTCCGCGGCCCCGGGAAACTCGGCCGACCCCGGTAACGATTAGTCGCCGGCGCGGTGTCTTCGTGTATGGACGATCCGTACGCTCCCGCCCGGGAGGCGCTCGCGGGCGAGGGGCTCGGCGGCGACGGCGCGGCGGCCGACACCGACCCCGCGGTGCTCNGGTGCTCGCCGCCCGCCTCGACGAGAGCGACCCGCTCGCGTCGTTCGCGGACCGCTACCGAGTCCCCGACGACGTGCTCTACATGGACGGGAACTCGCTCGGCCCCGCGAGCGACGCCGCCCTCGCGAGCCTCGACCGCGTGGTCGACGAGTGGCGCGACCTGCTGATCGCCGGGTGGACCGACGCCGACCCGCCGTGGTTCGGCGTCGGCGAACGGCTCGGCGACGCGCTCGCCCCGCTGGTGGGCGCGTCGCCGAGCGAGGTGGTCGTCGGCAACTCGATCACAGTGAACGTCCACACGCTCGTCGGGACGTTCCTCGACGAGCTGCTGGCCGGGAACGGCCCGGAACGCGAGGGGGTCGCGGCCGCGGACGGGAGCTGGGACCCCGCGGTCGAGCCCGCGGTCCTCGTCAACGAGCTCGACTTCCCCTCCGACCACTACGCGCTCCGGGCGCAGCTGCGGCAACGCGGAATCGACCCGGACGAGAAGCTCCGGGTCGTTCCGAGCCGCGACGGGCGGACGATCGACCCCCGCGACGTCGAGGCCGCGCTGGCGGCGCACGACGACGTCGGGATCGTCTTCATGCCGACCGCGCTGTACCGGTCGGGACAGCTGTTCGACGTCGAGCGGATCGCGGCGGCCGCCCACGAGGCGGGCGCGTACGCCGGCTTCGACGCGGCCCACTCGGCGGGCGCGGTCCCGCACGAGTTCGACGCGGCCGGCGTCGACTTCGCGGTGTGGTGCACGTACAAGTACCTCAACGCCGGTCCCGGGTCGATCGGCGCGCTGTTCGTCGCCGAGCGCCACCACGGGCTCGACCCCGCCCTCGCGGGGTGGTGGGGCCACGAGAAGGCGACGCAGTTCGAGATGAACATGACCTTCACCGCGGCCGACTCCGCCGGCGCGTGGCAGATCGGCACGCCGCCGCTGCTCTCGGCCGCGCCGCTTGAGGGGTCGGTCGAGCTCCTACGCGAGGCCGGGATCGACCGCTTGCGGGCGAAGTCGCTCGCGCTCACCGACTTCCTCATCGCCCTCGTCGACGATCGGCTTCCGGCGGTGTCGGTCGGAACGCCCCGCGAGCACGCCGCCCGCGGCGGCCACGTCGCCCTCGAACACCCGGACGGAGAACGGCTGAGCGCGGCGCTCAACGACCGGGGCGTAATCGTCGACTTCCGCCCGCCGAACGTGGTCCGCGTCTGCCCGGCCGCGCCGTACACCGCCTTCGCCGACGTGCTGGAAGTCGTCGACGAGATCGAGGCGATCCTCGACGCGGACGCCCACGAGGCGTACGCGACGAGCGAGGGCGGCGTGACGTAGCGGTCGCGACGAGCGGAGGGGGTGAACGGGGGCGACCGAGGACGTTTTCGCGTCGAGATCCGTAGTGTTATCAGCCGACACGACGTGCGTCTTACAATTAGGACAATGGGAAAAGGGTCACAGTCGACCGGCGGTGCGGATCGGTTCGAGACCGGCGGTGACGAGGTGAAAAGCGCCTACGAGGCGATGTTCCGTGAGGCGGACGACGCGATATTCCTCGTCGACGTCGCGCGGACCGACGGCGAGTACACGTTCACGTTCAAACAGAACAACGCCGCCTACCAGCGACAGACCGGCCTGACCGAGGACGCGATGTTCGGAAAGACCCCGCGGGAGCTCCTCGGCGAGGAACAGGGGGCCGCGGTCGAAGCGAACTACCGCCGGTGCGTCGAGCGGGGGACGACGATCGAGTACGAGGAACGGCTCGACTTCCCGGGCGGCACGAGCGACTGGCAGACCAAGCTGACGCCGGTCACCGACGACGGAGAAGTGACGCAACTCGTCGGGGTCGCCCGCGACATCACGGAACAGAAGGAGCGGGACCGGGAGTACCGACGCACGCACCGACGGTTCCGGACCGTCTTGGAGACGATGTCCGCCGCGGTGTTCCTGAAGGACACCGAGGGGCGATACCTCCTGATGAACCAGGCGTGCCGCGATCTGTTCGACGTCGACGGGGACCCCGTCGGGATGACCGACGCGGACCTCTTCCCGGAGGTCGTCGCGGCGGAGGCGCGCGCGGACGACCGCCGGGTCGTCGAGGACGGCGAACGGATCGAGATCGAGGAGACGATTCCGACTGCCGCCGGGGAGAGCGTTCGGTTGACGCGGAAGTCTCCCGTGTACGACGAGGCGGGAGAGATACGCGGTGTGTGCGGCGTCTCGACGGACATCACCGAACGGCGGGAGCGGGAGCGAGCGCTCCAACGGATCAAAGACCGGCTCGAACTCGCGGTCGAGGGCGCGCAGATCGGGGTCTGGGACTGGGACATGAGAACCGACGAGGTCGAGTTCAACGACCAGTGGGCCCGGATGTTGGGCCACTCGACCGACGAGATCGAACCGCACATCGACGCGTGGGAGCGGCGCGTTCACCCCGAGGACCTCGGGTCCGTCGAGGACGCCCTGTCGAGCCACGTGGCCGGCGAGACGGAGTTCTACGACACGGAACACCGGATGCGCACCGCGGCGGGCGAGTGGAAGTGGATCCGGAGCGTCGGAAAGGTCGTCGAGCGCGACGGAGAGGGGGAGCCGGTCCGCGCGGTCGGGATCCACCTCGACGTCGACGAGCAGAAGCGACGCGAGGCGGAGCTGATGCGGACGCGACGGGTCATCGAGCGGACACAGGAGAGCGCGTCGATCGGCTGGTGGGAGGTCGATCTGACCGAGGAGTCGCTCACGTGGAGCGACGAGGTGTACCGGATCCACGAGGTCCCGACGGACGAGTCGGTCGAGATAGGCGACGGGGTGGCGTTTTACCACCCGGACGACAGGGAGACGATCGAGGCGGCGTTCGACCGGCTGATCGAGGACGGCGAGTCGTACGACCTCGAACTCCGGATCATGACGGAGACCGACCGGACCCGGTGGGTCAGAACGGTCGGGGACCCGCAGTACGACGAGAACGGAGAGATCGTCGGCGCGTTGGGGCTGTTCCAAGACATCACGGAGCGGAAAGAGTACGAACGGGCCATCGAGTCGACGCGCGAGGAGCTCCGGAAGATCATCGACCTCGTGCCGGACCTCGTGTTCGCGAAGAACCGCGAGGGCGAGTACCTCTTGGCCAACGAGGCGACCGCCGCGGCGTACGGGCGGACGCCGGCGGACGTCGAGGGGAAGTCCGAGGGCGAGATCATTCCGGACGCCGACGACTCCGCGGAGTTCCGACAGGACGACGTGGAGGTGATCGAGTCGGGCGAGCCCAAGACGATCGGGGAGGAGACGCTGACCACGGCCGCCGGAGAGACGCGGATCTTACAGACGACGAAGATCCCGTACGAGCTGTCCGAGACGGGCGAAGACGCCGTGTTGGGGTACGCCCGCGACGTGACCGAGCTCAAGCGGTACGAGCGGACGCTCGAAGAGCAGCGGGACACCCTCATGCTGCTCAACCAGGTCGTCCGCCACGACATCCGAAACCAGCTGATGGTGGTCGAGTCGTACACCGGACTGCTCGAGGACTCGCTCACAGACGAGCAGAGCCGGACGTACGCGCGAACGGTCATCGAGGCGGCGAAGCAGGCGGCCGACATCACGGAGACCGCCAAGGACGTCACCGACGTGCTGTTGCAGGTCGGCGTCGAGCAGACGCCGATGCGCATCCAGACGGAGCTCAACAGACAGATCGAGCAGGTCCGCGCGGATCAGGACCGCGCGACGGTGGCCGTCGAGGGCGCGATCCCCGACGCGACCGTGATGGCCGACGACCTGTTGGAGGCGGTGTTCCGCAACCTGCTGACCAACGCGGTCGTCCACAACGACAAGGAGGTTGCGGAGATCACGGTCTCGGCCGAGGCGACGGACGGCGCCGTGCGCGTGTCGATCGCGGACAACGGCCCCGGGATCGCGGACGACCACAAGGAGCAGATATTCCAAGAGGGCGAGAAGGGACTGGAGACGGGCGGAACCGGGATCGGCCTCTACCTCGTCAAGACGCTCGTCGACAAGTACGACGGCGACGTGTGGGTTGAGGACAACGAGCCGACCGGGAGCGTGTTCGTCGTCGAACTGCGCCGCGCCGACTGACCGGGCGCGCCGGCCGACGCTGCGCCGCCGACGGCGGCCCGGCAGGCCGGCGACCGCCGCGTCCGGATCTCGCACAGCGACGGGCTTAATCGCCCGAGCGCCCAACCAAGAACGATCACAGCATGGCTGAACCGTCGGGGATGGACGCGTTCGCGCACCTCGGGAGCGAGGTCCGCGCGGCGCTCTCGGAACAGGGGTTCTCGACGCCGACGGAGCCCCAGCGGGAGGCGATCCCGCCGCTCGCGGCCGGCGAGAACGCCCTCGTCCTCGCCCCGACGGGCACCGGGAAGACGGAGACCGCGATGTTGCCCATCTTCGACGCGATCGTCGACGCCCGCGACGCCCCGGGCGACCCGCCGCGAGAGGGGATCTCAGCGCTGTACATCACGCCGCTCCGCGCGCTCAACCGCGACATGATGGACCGGCTGGAGTGGTGGGGCGACCGGCTCGGCGTCGAGGTCGCGGTGCGCCACGGCGACACGACGCAGTACGAGCGCTCGAAGCAGGCCGACGACCCGCCGGACGTGCTGATCACGACGCCGGAGAGCCTTCAGGCGATCCTCACCGGCTCGAAGATGCGGGTCGCGTTGGAGGACGTCGCGCACGTCGTCATCGACGAGGTCCACGAGCTCGCCGCCGCGAAGCGCGGCGCGCAGCTCACGGTCGGCCTCGAACGCCTCCGCCGCGTCGCGGGGCCGTTCCAGCGGGTCGGCCTCTCGGCGACGGTCGGCGACCCCGAGGAGGTCGGGCGGTTCCTCGTCGGGACGGGCACCCGCGACCCGGACCGCCCCGGCGACCGCGGGTTCGAGACCGTCGAGGTCGCGGCCGGGACGCGGACCGACGTGCGCGTCCTCGACCCGGATATCACCGACCGCGACGCGACGCTGGCCGGCGAGCTCGCGGTCGACGAGACGACCGCGAGCCACGTCCGGACGATCCGCGGGATCGTCGCGGACCACGAGTCGACGCTGATCTTCGTCAACACGCGGCAGACGGCGGAGGCGCTCGGCTCGCGGTTCAAGACGCTCGCCGAGAAGGAACGTGATCGCGGAACCGAAGATCCCACCGAGATCGAGCTCCACCACGGCTCGCTCTCGAAGGAGGTCCGGATCGACGTGGAAGACCGGTTCAAGTCGGGCGACCTCGACGGGCTCGTCTGTACCTCCTCGATGGAGCTCGGCATCGACGTGGGGCGCGTCGACCACGTGGTCCAGTACGGGAGCCCGCGCGAGGTCGCCCGCCTGCTCCAGCGCGTCGGGCGCGCCGGCCACCGTCGCGACCTCGTCTCCGAGGGGACGGTCGTGACGCAGGGCGGCGACGACACGCTGGAGGCGCTGGCAATCGCGCGCCGCGCCGGCGAGGAGCTCGTCGAGCCCGCCGACATCCACCACGGCAGCCTCGACACGGTCGCCAACCAGATCGTCGGCCTCGTGATGGACGAGGGGGAGATCCACGCACGGGAGGCATATCAGACCGTCACGGACGCGTACCCGTTCGCGGACCTCTCCGAGCCGGAGTTCCAAGAGGTCGTCCGCGAACTCGACGGGAACCGGCTCCTGTGGCTCGACGAGGAGACGGACACGCTCGAGAAGTCGGGGGGCACGTGGCAGTACTTCTACGCGAACCTCTCGATGATCCCCGACGAGTCCACCTACGAGGTGTACGACATGTCCTCGCGGCGGGGGATCGGGACCTTAGACGAGCAGTTCGTCGTCAACTTCGCCGGCCCGGGCGAGACGTTCGTTCAGCGCGGCGAGATGTGGCGGATCACGGAGATCGACGAGGAGGAGGAGCGCGTGAACGTGACGCCGATCCCCGACCCGACCGGCGAGGTCCCGTCGTGGGTGGGCCAAGAGATCCCCGTCCCGAGGCCCGTCGCCGAGGAGGTCGGACGGATCCGCGGCGAGGCCGCGGCCGCGCTCGACGCCGGGTCCACCCCGGCGGCGGTCGCCGCCGACCTCGCCGAGCGCTATCCGACGGACGAGGAGACGGTCGCGGCCGCGCTGAAGTCGGTCGTCGACCACGTCGACGCCGGCCACCCCGTCCCGACCGACGACCGGATCGTGATCGAGGGGAGCGCCCGCACCGTCGCGGTCAACGCCGCCTTCGGCCACGAGGTCAACGAGACGCTCGCGCGGCTGCTCGCGGCGCTCGTCGGCCAGCGCGCCGGCTCGTCGGTCGGGATGGACGTCGACCCCTATCGGATCGAGTTCGAGGTCCCGAACGGCGTCTCCCCCGGGACCTTCCGCGAGGTGTTGGAGACGACCGACCCGGACCGCCTGGAGGCGTACCTCGAACTCGCCGTCAAGAAGTCGGACGCGCTGAAGTTCACGCTCGCGCAGGTCGCCGCGAAGTTCGGCGCGGTCAAGCGCTACCGCGAGGGGCGGGGCCGGTTCGGCGGCGACCGCCTGCTCGCGGCCCTCGAAGACACGCCGGTCTACGACGAGGCGCTCCGGGAGGTGTTCCACGCCGACCTCGCGGTGCCGGAGACGGCCGACCTGCTCGCCGCGGTCCGAGACGGCTCCCGCGAGCTCGCGATCGCCCGCGAGCGCACGCCGCTCGGCACGGCGGGTCGCTCGGCCGGCACGGAGTTCCTCGTCCCCGACAACGCCGACGCCGACGTGATCGAGACCGTCAGAGAACGGATTCGGGACGACCGCGTCATCCTCTTTTGCCTCCACTGCGCCGACTGGAGGCACACGACGAAGGTCCGGCGCGTCCGCGACCAGCCGGAGTGTCCGGAGTGCGGGTCCACCCGGGTCGCGGCGCTGAACCCGTGGGACGACGAGACGGTCGCCGCGGTGCGCGCGCCGGAGAAGGACGACGAGCAGGAGCGCCGCACCGAGCGCGCGCACCGCGCCGCGAGCCTCGTCCAGACGCACGGGAAACGGGCGGTGATCGCGCTGGCCGCCCGCGGCGTCGGCCCCCACAACGCCGCGCGGATCATCAACAAGCTCCGCGAGGACGAAGACGAGTTCTACCGCGACGTGCTCCGACAGGAGCGCGAATACGCGCGCACGCAGTCGTTCTGGGACTGATCGGGACCGGCGCCTCCGTTCGGACTCCCGTTTTTAAGTATCGGACGACCAAACCCGCCCCATGGACCTCTCCGCCGCTATTACGGCAACGACAGCGACCCTCCGTCGACGCCCCGCGGACCTCCTCCCGTTCTACCTCCTCGGCACCGCCGTGCCGGTGATCGCCCGCCTCGGCACGTTCGCGGCGCTCACGGGTGTCTACCTCCACCTCGAACTGACCGGGCGGCTCGCGACGCTCCGCGAGGCGCTCGCGGGGGTCGAACCGCCGCCCGAGACGCAGGACCCGGAGGCGCTTCAGGCGTGGGGCGAGGGGGTCGCGCCCGCGTTCGAGCCGCTGGCGACCCCGACGGTCGGGGTCCTCGTCGCCGGCGGCGTGCTCGTCACGGTCGCCCTGGCAGTCCTCGCGTACGCCGCCGTCTCGGCCGGCCAGCTCTCGGCGGTCATCGCGAGCCTCCGCGACGAGCGGGGGCTCGTCGGCGGGATCGCCGGGGCCCGGTCCCGGTGGCTCACCTTCCTCGGCCTGTACGTCGCCGAGCTGCTCCTGTGGGTCGCCGTGATCGCGCTCGGGTCGATCGCGATCGGCGCGGCGTCCCTCGCGAACCCGTTCCTCGGCGCGGCGGTCGCGATCGGCGTCCTGCTCGTCGGCTTCCTCGCCGTGGCGCTCGTGCGGATCCTCTTCGCGTTCGCGCCGGTGGCCGTCGTCGTCGACGACGCCGGCGTCGTCGGCGGGATCGAGGGGGCCGGCGGCTTCGTCCGCTCGAACCCGGTCGACGCCGCCGCCTACCTCGTGGTCGCGATCGGCGCGGTTGTCGCCGTCGCGTCGGTCGCCTCCGGGATCGCGTTCCTCGGCGGCGGCGCCGTCGTCGCGCTCGCCAGCGCCGTCGTCGTCGCGCCCGCGCTCGACCTGCTGAAGACCGTCCTCTACGGCGACTACCGCGAGACGGTCGACCCCGTCTCGCCGCCCGAGGCCGGCGTCCGCGCCCAGCTGATCGGCGGCCTCCGCCGCGGGTGGCGGGAGCTGGCCGGATTCGTCCGGTCGACGCCGGGCAGTCACGCCCTCGCGCTCGCGGTGGCCCTCGGATTCGGCGCCGTCGGCTGGGTCGCTGCCGCTCCCTTCGCGGAGATGGCCCCCACGTCGATCGAGGGGCGGCTGGTGGGGCACGTCCCGCCCGTGGCGGCGCTGACGTTCTTCGGGAACAACTGGGGGGTCGCGATCGCGACCGCCTTCTCCGGCGCCGGTCTCGTCGTCCCCGCGCTCTCGTCGCTCGCGTTCAACGGCCTCGCGCTCGGGGCCACCGCCGCCTTAGAGGAGAACCTCCTCGCCCTCGTCGCGTTCGTGGTCCCGCACGGGATCTTCGAGATCCCGGCGCTCGTCGTCTCGGGCGCGCTCGGCGTCCACCTCGGCGCGGTCTCGTGGCGGGCGATACGGGGCCGCGCGAGCCGCGGGCAGTTCGCCGACACCCTCGAAACCGCGTTCTGGGTGACCGTCGGGCTCGGGATCCTGCTCGGCGTCGCCGCCGTCATCGAGGGGTTCGTCAGCCCGTACTACTGGCGGCCGTTCCTCTGAGCGCCCCCTGACCGGCGCGCCCCCTCGCCGCCGGCGCGTCGACTCGTCCGCAGCCTTATTGCCGCGCGGTCAAAGTTCCGGTATGCAGCCGCTCGTCGCCGTCATCCTCGTCGGCGTCCCGCTCATGTGGCTCGTCGGCTTCGCCGCCTACGCGTACGTCGACGCGCCCAAGTACGGAATGAACCCGCGCAAGTGGGCGCTCATCTCGTTCGCCGTCCCGCTGTTCGGCTTCTTCGCGTACATCTTCGAGCGGGGGGAGCAGGGGTACGACGCCGACACCGACCCCTACGCCGGCGGGAGCGACGAGCGTACCGGCGGCTTCGCCGTCCACGAGTCGCGGCAGGGAGAAGAGCGGCTCGGCCCGGCGGGAACGGAGGCCGACGACGACGCGGACGACGAGTGGAACGACCCGGACGGCGTCGACCTGTAACGCCGCCGGCTCAGAGCGCGTCGATCAGCGTCGCCCGCCGCCGGTCCAAGTCGAACGCGGCGTCGGCGGCGTCGAGCCGCCCGAGGAAGGCGAACACGTCCGCGCCCGCCCCCTCCGCGTGGCGGACCAGCGCCTCGATCGACTCCCGGTTCGTGGCGAACGACTCCAGCTTTCCACAGCAGAGCGCCAGGGCGATCCCGGCCTCGCCCGACGGGAAGACGGGGTCGACGCGCCCGAGGTCGGGGTCGGCGGTCGCCGCGTCCGCGACGCCCGCCTCGCTCGCCGCGGCGACGCGCAGACACCGCGTACAGATCGCCGCCGCGTCGGCGGGAGCGTGCTCGCGGAGCGCGGACGGCACCGCGAAGGCGACCACTTCGGCGTCGCAGTCGGGACAAGACATGCGCGTCGATACGGGCGGGAGGGGGTAAAAGTCGGCGGGGAGAAGACGCGGAACCGCTGATGGCAGGTGGAGAGGAGGAAGTCAGTCGGCCGGCTCCGGTTCCTCGGTCTCCGCGGCCGCGACCTCCGCGACCGCCTCGGCCTCCTCGGCGGCCTCTTCCTCCTCTTTCTTCGCTTTGATCTTCTTCATGCGGAAGATCTCCTCGCGCTCCTGCTCTTCGAGCTTCTGCTCGATGTACTCCTGGTTCTCGTACAGGCTCGGGAGCAGCGTGAACTCCAGCGCGTTCACGCGGCGCTTCGTGGTCTCGATCTCCGTGAGCATCTTCTTCATCGCCGTCTCGACCTCGGCGGCGAGGATGATCTTCTCTAACAGCCCCTCGTAGGCGTCGGCCGCCTCGTCGATCCGCGCCGAGGAACCGAGCAGGCCGTACCCCCGCTCGTCGAGGCTCTTCTGGACCTTCGAGGACTCGATCTGCGGGACCACGACGCCCATGATGTTCTTCGACTGCGTCGTGATCTCGGGGTGCTCTTTCAGCGCCGCGGCCGCGCCGCGGACCGCCACGTCGCCCTCCATCGCCCGGGCCATGTCGATCTTCCGCTGGGCCGTCTCGTAGTTTTCGGAGACCTCGGACCGGACGTCCTGCGCCTGGTCGAGGATGTCCATGAACTCCATGATGAGCCCGTCGCGCTTCTGTTCGAGCGTGTCGTGGCCGCGCTCGGAGAGCTCGATGCGGTCCTCGATCGCCATCAGGTTCTTCCGCGTCGGTTTGACGTCCTTGGCCATCTTGTGGGTAGGTTCCGCTCCGAGGCGGTTAATTCTTTTCAGACGTGCCGGATCGCCCGGGCGGCCGCCGAGAGTCGACTCCCGAACACGGCCGCGCCGAGGCGGTCGCTGGCGAGGGGTGGCGACCGCGGCGAAAAGTGAGTCGCGGCGCGTCAGTCGGCGGCTTCGAGGACTTCGCGCTCGGAGTCGTCCTCGCGGTAGTGCTCCTCGATGAACTCCTCGTCGATCCGGTTGAGAGCGTCCTTCGGCAGCATCGAGAGCAGGTCCCAGCCGATCGAGAGCGTCTCGTCGATGTCGCGGTTCGTCTCGAAGCCCTGGTCGATGAACTCCGATTCGAACGCGTCCGCGAAGTCGAGGTACTTGTTGTCGAGCTCGGAGAGCGCCTCGCGACCGACGATGTTCACGAGGTCGCGGAGGTCCTCGCCCTCCGCGTACGCCGCGAACATCTGGTCTTTCACGTCGGCGTGGTCGGCGCGGGTGAGCCCCTCGCCGATCCCGTCGTCCATCAGCCGCGACAGGCTGGGGAGGACGTTGATCGGCGGCTGGAGGCCCTGACTGTTGAGGTCGGGGTCGACGTAGATCTGCCCCTCCGTGATGTACCCGGTCAGGTCCGGGATCGGGTGGGTGTCGTCGTCGCCCGGCATCGTGAGGATCGGGATCTGGGTGACCGAGCCGTCGCGGCCCTTGATCCGGCCCGCGCGCTCGTACAGCTGCGCCAGGTCGGTGTACATGTACCCGGGGTACCCGCGGCGGCCGGGCACCTCCTCGCGGGCCGCACCGATCTCGCGGAGCGCCTCGCAGTAGTTGGTCATGTCCGTCAGGATGACGAGGACGTGGTAGTCCTTCTCGAAGGCGAGGTACTCGGCCGTGGTGAGCACCATCCGCGGCGTGACCGTCCGCTCGACGGCGGGGTCGTCCGCGAGGTTCATGAAGACGACGGAGCGCTCCAGCGCGCCGGTGCGCTCGAAGTCCTCCATGAACTCGTTCGCCTCCTCCTGGGTGATCCCCATCGCGCCGAAGATGACGGCGAACTCGGAGCCCTCCTCGTCGTCGCCGCCCTCCTCCTCCTCGGGCACGCTGGCCTGCCGGGCGATCTGCATCGCCAGTTCGCTGTGCGGCTGGCCGGAGCTGGAGAAGATCGGGAGCTTCTGCCCGCGGACGAGCGTGTTCATCCCGTCGATGGCGGAGACGCCCGTCTCGATGAACTCCTCGGGGTACTCCCGGGAGTACGGGTTGATCGCCGCGCCGACGATGTCCTGTCGCTCCTCGGGGACGATCTCCGGGCCGTCGTCGATCGGGCGGCCGGAGCCGTCGAGCACCCGCCCGAGGAGGTCCTCGGTGACGGGCATCTTCATCGTCTCGCCCAGGAAGCGGACGGACGCGTCTCTGTCGATACCGCTCGTCCCCTCGAAGACTTGGATTGCGACCACGTCCTCCGAGGATTCGAGCACCTGCCCGCGCAGCGTCTCGCCCTGTGCCGTCTCGATCTCGACGATCTCGTCGTAACCGATCGCCTCGTCGACCTCGGCGTACACGAGGGGGCCGCTGATCTCGGTGATGGTTTGATACTCTTTCATGGTCAGTAGAGGCTCCGGAGCTCCTCGGTGATCTCCGCTTTGAGATCCTCGACGTACTCCTCGTAGTCCTCTTGAACGCCGATACGGTTAATCCGCGGGGCCGACTCGATGTCGATGATCTCCTCGACCGGGACGCCGGCGTCGAGCGCGTCGAACGCCTCGTCGTTGAACGTCTGGATGGTCGTCAGCATGAGGTACGTCTTCTCCGGCGGACAGAAGGTGTCGACCGGGTGGAACGCGTTCTGCTGGAGGTACGCCTCGCGCAGGTAGCGCGCGACCTCAAGGGTGAGCTGCTGGTCGTCGGGCAGGGCGTCCTTCCCGACGAGCTGGACGATCTCCTGTAGCTCCGTCTCCTCGTCGAGCACGTCGACCGCCCACTGGCGGCGCTCCGCCCAGTCGTCGGCGACCTCGTCCTCGAACCAGGGGTCGAGCTGGTCCTTGTACAGCGAGTAGGACTCGTTCCAGTTGATCGACGGGAAGTGGCGGCGCTCCGCCAGGTCCGCGTCGAGCGCCCAGAACGTCTTCACGATCCGCAGCGTGTTCTGGGTGACCGGCTCGGAGAAGTCGCCGCCGGGCGGCGACACCGCGCCGATCGCCGAGACGGAGCCCTCCGTCCCGTTGATGTTCTCGAAGTAGCCGGCGCGCTCGTAGAACTGCGCCAGGCGCGCGGCGAGGTACGCGGGGTACCCCTCCTCGCCGGGCATCTCCTCCAGCCGGGAGGAGATCTCGCGCATCGCCTCCGCCCACCGCGAGGTGGAGTCGGCCATGAGCGCCACGTCGTACCCCATGTCGCGGTAGTACTCGGCGATCGTGATCCCGGTGTAGATACAGGACTCGCGCGCCGCGACGGGCATGTTCGAGGTGTTCGCGATGAGCGAGGTGCGGGCCATCAGCGGGTTGCCGTTGGCCGGGTCCTCCAGCTCGGGGAAGTCCTCGATGACCTCGGTCATCTCGTTGCCGCGCTCGCCGCAGCCGACGTAGACGATGATGTCCGCGTCGGCGTACTTCGCGAGCTGGTGCTGGGTGACGGTCTTCCCGGAGCCGAACGGACCGGGGATCGCGGCCGTCCCGCCCTTCGCGATGGGGAACAGGCCGTCGAGGATGCGCTGGCCAGAAACCAGCGGCGTCCGGGGCGTCTTCTTGTCGTTGGCGGGGCGCGCCTCGCGCACCGGCCACTCCTGGTGCATCGAGACCTCCTCGCCGTTGTCGAGTTCGACGACCGTCTCGGTCACGTCGAAGCTCCCGGACTCGGCGGCGACGACCTCGCCGCCCTCGTAGTCCGGCGGCACCATGACCTTGTGGTCGATGGTGACCGTCTCCTCGACGACCCCGACGATGTCGCCGGGCTCGACGACGTCGCCTTCCGCGACCTCGGGCTCGAACGCCCACTCCTCCTCGAGGTCGATACCGGGCGCGTCGACCCCGCGGTCGAGGTACGGACTGCCCATCTTGCCCTCCAGCACGTCCAGGGGGCGCTGAACGCCGTCGTAGATGGCGTCCAGCATCCCCGGGCCCAGGTCGACCGACAGCGGCTCGCCCGTGTTCTCGACGGGTTCGCCGGGGCCGACCCCGGAGGTCTCCTCGTACACCTGAACGGTCGTGAGGTCGCCCTCGATCTCGATCACTTCCCCCATGAGCCCTTCGTCGCCGACGTAGACGACGTCGTTCATGCGGGCGTTGAGATCGCGGGCGGTCACGACCGGACCGCTCACGCTCTGAATGACGCCGCTGTCTTCGACGGCGTCGGTTGTGTCTGCTTTGCTCATATTAGTCGTCTTCCTCCATCAGGTCGATGCCGATGGCGCGTTTGATCTGGTCGCGGAGCCCGCCGCTGCCGGCCCCGGAGCCGCCGAGCGTCACGAGGACCGGCTCGATGCTCCCCTCGACCGACTCGCGGGTCCCCCGCGAGAGGTGGTCGAGGTCGTCGTCGTGCATCACGATGATGCCGACGTTCTCGTCGTCGAGCGTCCGCTCGACGGCGTCGTCGAGCTCGTCGTCCTTCTCGTCGTCCGGCACGTTCTCGAACGCCCGGACGCCGGCGAGGCGGAAGCCCGTCGTGAACTCGGGACTGCCGACGACCGCTATCTCCTGGCTCATGTTATCACCAGCTCCGATTCGATCTCGTCGGGCGAGAGGCCGGCCTCCTTCCCGCGGGCGATCGCCCGGATGTTCTCCGTCTCGCGCTCCTTCGCGAGGATGTACGAGATCACCGGGGTGACCGACACCGGGTGGATCGTGCCGAGCCGGTCGCCGTACGCCAGCAGCGCGGCGTCGATCGCGTGTTCGAACGCGATGAGGCTGTCCGCCTCCTCGAGCTCGCGCAGCGCGGGCCCGAGCTCCTCGCCGTACTGGCTGTCGCCGATGTACTCGACCAGCTCGTCGAGGTTCTGCGCCAGCCGCGCGAGCGACGAGCGGGTGAACAGGTCGCCGCCCTCGATGAAGTACGCGGCGGGGTCGATGTCGGCCCCCGAGCGGGCGAGCCGGAGCGCGTTCGTCGCGTTCCGGAAGTCGACCTCCGCCTTGAGGAACGACTCGTACTGGCGGGTCGGCTCGTCGCCGCCGAGCCCGGACAGGAGCCGCTCGTAGAACGCGCGGTCGACCGCGTTCTCGAGGGGCACCAGCACGTCCGTCTCCTCGAACTCGGCGTACGCCTCCCGCAGCGGCTCCCCGTAGATCGTGTCTTCGAGGACCTCGATCACGCCGTCGATCGAGTCGGCCTCCAGCAGGCGGCGGATCCGGCGGTCGTCGAACTCGCCGGCGCGGATCAGGTCGACCTCGACGGCCGACTGCTCCGCGTCGGTGTAGACGCCGCGGATGACCGTCTTCACGTTCCAGGCGTCGAACTTCCGGAGGTACCGGGCGATCAGGTCGTACAGCGACCCCTCGCTCCAGTCGAGGATGGCGTCGAACTGCTCGGCGAGGTTCCGGTTCAGCGCGTACTCGATCAGGTCCACCCCGCCGTGGCGGCTGCCGAGCGCGTTTACCTCTTCGCCGTACGTGGACTCTTCCATGAACCGGGCGATCTCGGCCGGGCCCATCCGGGTGAGCTTCCGGTACTCCTCGTCCCCGAAGAGGCTGCCGCGGCGGGCACGAACCCGCGCGACGACGTACTCGGGGTTCGGGCTGCCGGCGGCGCTCATTGGTCGAACAGCCGCTCCGAGATGTTCTTCAACTCGTCGTCCCAGACGGACTCCAGGACCGAGTCGAACGTGTTGTTCACGCGAACGCGAGAGGTGTCGCTCTCGGCCACGACGCCGCCGAGGCAGTCGGTCTCCCCGTCGACCTCGGCGTTGCGGTCCGCGACGAGGTCTTCGAGCAGGTCGACGTCCTCGGAGCGGGTGTAGACGGCGACGTCCTCGTCGTCGTCGAACTCCGCCAGGGTCGCGTCGAGCAGGGCCTCGGTGAGCTCGCGGCGATCGTCGCCGTCGAGGGCGGCGATGGCGGCTTCGACGTCGTCGTGGACGTCCTCTAAGACGTCACGACGAGCGCCGAGCCGCTCCTGTTTGGCCTCGAGCTTCGCCGAGGAGAGCGTCTGTTCGCGCTCCTGGTCGATCTGGTTCTCGACCTCGGCGAGCCGCTCGTCGCGGATGCGCTCCGCGTCGGCCTCCGCGTCGGCGACGATCTCGTCGGCCTCCGCCTCGGCCTGTTCGCGGATCTCCTCCGCACGCGCGCGGGCTTCGTCTCGAACGTCCTCAACGACGGTTTCCAAACTCATTGGTGTGAAGGAAGTACCGCTTAGACGATGAAGACGACGACGAGTGCGAGGATGACGATCGTCTCGGGAAGGACGGTCAGGATGAGCCCGTTGACGAAGAGGTCGTCGTCCTCGGCCATCGCGCCGACGGCGGCCGACCCGATACCGCGCTCCGCGTAGCCTGCGCCCAGCGCCGCGAGCCCGACGGCGAGGGCCGCCGCGGCGTTGGGGTCAGTCAGCGTTCCACCGGTCGACAGTACGAGGTTCCCGAGTTCGTTGGTAGCTTCAAACATTGGTAGTAGTTGCGGTTGCTCGTCTCCGAACGGTTGCTATTTGCCCCTAGAGGAGTCATAAAGCTTCCCAAAACGACCGGACAGGAGACGGGAGAACGGAGCGAAAAGCGGGCGCTATCCGCGTCGAAGCCCGACCCAATTATCGGGTTCGACCGAACCGCGAGGCGGCGAGACCGCGGGACGACGGACGGCCGACGCGACCGTCAGTCGTCGCGGGTGTACTTCCGGTCGCGCCCGAACGGGAGGTACGCACGGCCGCCGCCCTCGTAGAAGTTCCCGAAGAACTCCACGTACTCGAGGCGGACGGCTTGGATGCCGGCGGACGTGACCCCGAGCAGCAGGACGACGAGGTGGCCGACGACCGCGACGAGGATCCCGGCGACCAGCGCGACGATACCCACGAGGCCGATCGCGGCGGGGTCGAACGCCGTGGTGATCCCCGCGAAGACCAGCTCCTCGCTCGGCGTCTCCTGGACGTGCGCGAGGTGCTCCGCGGAGAAGATGAAGTGGAAGCTCCCCTCGCCCCCCTCGTCGATGTACGCCCCGAACGCGAGCAGGTTGACCGCGAGCGCCATCCCGCCCTTCGCGAGCAGGACGGCCATGATCCGGGCGTAGGAGATGACGTTGACGATGGGCGAGAGGAACTCGGCCAGCTCCGGCGGCTCGCCGATGCCGAGGAGGACGAGCCCGAGGACCGCGGCGGCGATGCCGGCGATGCCGACGGCGACCGGGAACCCGCTGAACGAGACGACCCCGAACGTGAGGAGCGAGACCGCCTCGAACAGGAAGTCCGGCTTCGGACCGGGGACGTGCTGGCTGAAGATCCAGATCCACGCGCCGTTGAGGATCAGGAGCCACGAGCCGGCCTCGTAGATCGCGTGTTTCGCGTCGTGCTGCTGGAGCGTGCTCACGAACGAGAGCGCGTGGCCGATGTTCAGGTGGACGATCCCGAACACCACGCTGACGACGAGGAACGAGAGCCCCCAGTCGAGGTCGGCCGGCGAGAGCCCCTTCCCGGCGACGGGCCAGTGGACGTCGCCCGGCAGCAGCTGGTAGGCGTGGTAGCCGAACAGGTCGATACCGAAGTAGACGCCGAACAGTATCGTGAATCCGCCCGCCCACATCGCGACGGAGCCGAGCTCGCGGAACGCGCCCTCGAACTTGGAGTACATGAAGAACCCGATGGCGGCGTAGAGGACGCCGTACCCCACGTCGCCGATCATGAACCCGAACATCGCCGGGAACGTGAGGAAGACGAGGAGCGTCGGGTCGAACTCGGAGTACTTCGGCCGCCCGAACGCCTGAACGAGCAGTTCGAAGGGCCCCGACGCGCCGCCGTTATCCTGGACGACCGGCGGGTCGTCAGTGCCGTGCGCCGCGTGGCCGCCGTCGGTGGCGGCCTCGCGCTCGGCCGTCGCGTCCTCGGCGTCACTGCCGCTGGCTGCGTGCGACGCGGACGCCGCGCCGCCGGTCTCCTCGACCGGCTCGGCGTGGTGGTCGCCGTCGGGGGTGAACGACGCCCGTTCGAGCTCCTCGACCTCGACGTGGTCGCCGACGGCGTCGACGACCGCCGCCTCGAAGTCGGGGTACGACTCGGTCGGAACCCACCCCTCCGCGACGAACGCGTTCTCGGTGGTCGCGAACGAGAGCGGCGCTTCCTTCTTCTCCGCCTCGATGGTAAGCGTCTCCTCGGCGCGCAGCAGGAAGCCCGCCGCCTCCTCCTTCACCGAGTCGAGCTCCGCCTCGACGCCGGCGAGCTCGTCGCGGAGGTCGGCCTGCTCGGCCTCCAGCTCCGCGACGTACTCCTCCGGGCTCGCGTCGGCGTCCGGGACGTCGAGCAGCGCGATGTCGACGCCGACGAGGGCGTCCTGAACGACGCCCTCAGCGTCGCCGTCGACCGGCTTCGCGACGATGGCGAGCACGTCGCCGCCGACGAACACGTCGAAGGCGTCTATCGCGTCGGCGTCTCCGAGCGCCGCCTCGACGGCCGGGGGCTTGGCCTCGCCGACGACGACCTCGACGGAGTCGTAGCCGCGGAGGTACTCCAGGTCGATCCCGAGCTCCGCGAACGGCTCCATCCGATCGATCTCCTCCTGCCGGTCGCGGATCGCGCCCTGGAGCTCGTCGCGCTGGTCGTTGAGCTCGTTGACGCGCCCGCGGACGCGGTCGAGCTCGGCTTCGAGCTCGTCGTCGTCGAGCGACCGCGCGACCTCGGCGTCGTCCTCGTCGACGTCGAGGATACTCTCGAGCGACCGGACCGTCACGAGCCGCTCGTTGACGCTCTCGGCCCCGTCGAGCGACGTTCCGGGTTCGAACCCCTCGTACCGGTCGTCGTAGTCGGTGACGTGCAGGGAGTGGTGGGCGTACGTCGCCTCGATGACGTCGTCGATGACGCGCTTCGAGCCCGTCACCGACACCCGGCTCATCTGCTCAGGCCTGAGCATCCACCGCCTCCTCGGCCTGATCGTGGACCGCCGCTTCGAACCGCTCGACGGCGTAGTCGACGGCCGATTCCACCCGGTCGCGGGCCTCGCGTTCGAGCTCGTCGCGGTCGGCACGCCCCGATTCGAGGATCTCCTCGCGCCGCTCCTCGATCTCCGCTCGGGCCGTTTCGAGCCGGTCTTGGGCCTCGGACTCCGCCTCCTCCTCGGCCTCGGCGCGGATCTCGTCCGCGCGCTCTCGAGCCTCGGCGAGGCGCTCTTCGGCGTCCGATTCAGCGTCCGCGATGATCTCGTCCGCCTCCCGTTCGGCCTCCTTGATGGAGTTGAGCACCTCTGGTCTCGCCATGCTACTAATCGCCTGAAACTCTACTAGCGATGTATAAGGTGTTTGCGAAAACCTGCGGGGTTACGCGCGGATCTCGGGGCCGTTCCGGGGGGATTTCGGACCGAACCGCGACGCGGATCCGGTCGCCGCCGCCTACATTTAAGTAGCAGTCGCCGGACCGTCACCGTATGGCAACGGTGTATGCGGTCGCGTCGGCGAAAGGTGGGGTCGGGAAGACCACCACGACCGCGGCGGTGGCGACGATCCTGGCGGACTCGGGAGCCGACGTCGTCGCGATCGACGCCGATCTCGGCATGGCGAACCTCGCTGGCGCCGTCGGGGTGACGCCCGGCGAGACCACCCTCCACGACGTCCTCGCCGGCGAGGCGGAGCCCGAGGCGGCGGTCCGCGAGGGGCCGTCCGGGCTCCGGGTCGTGCCGGGGGCGGCCGACCTCGACGCGTACGCGGTCGCGGACCCCTCCGGGCTCGGGGGGGTCGTCGAGGCGTTCGCCGACGCCGACTACGTGTTCATCGACGCGGGCGCGGGGCTGTCGCACGACTCCACGCTACCGCTCGCGATCGCCGACGAGACGCTCCTCGTCTCGACGCCGGAACGGAGCGCCCTCGGCGACACGGAGAAGACGCGGCAGCTGACGGAGCGCCTCGGCGGGACCGTCGCCGGGGCGGCGATCACCCGCGTGACGGCGGACACCGACGAGGTCGTCACGGCCCTACTGGACGCTCCCGTCCTCGCCCGGATCCCGGAGGACGAGGCGGTGGCTCGGGCCGCCGCCGCGAACGGTCCCCTGGCGGCCGTCGCACCGGACGCGCCGGCGACGCGGGCGTACCGCGACCTCGCTCGGGCTCTGACCGGGGCGGAGGTCGACGGCGCGGGACTCGACGGACCCGCGGCCGACGCCGCGGGCGGGGCCGGGGCGGACGACCCGGGAGCTGACGACGCGGAATCCGACGACGGACCGACCGCGACGGACGACGACGCCGTGATCGTCGACGAGGGGCCGACCCCGACGGACGACGCAGACGACGGCGACACGGCGGAGGGGAGCGAGCGGGACGACGCCGTCGAGAAAACGGACGAGGACATCATCGTCGCGGACCCCGACGCGAGCGGCGTGGCCGAACCGGGCGACGGCGACGACATCATCGTCGCGAGCGAGAGCGAACCGGCGGGCGACGTCGCGGACGACGACACGGGCGACGTCGCGGACGACGACACGGGCGAAGACGTGGGCGACGACACGGACGAAGACGTGGGCGACGACACGGACGAGGGCACACGCGACGCCGGCGGCGAGCCGGAAGCGTCAGTCGGGAACGACGAACCGACTCACGAGGCCGTCGGCGATGCGGCGAGCGGCGACGAGGCCGACGGACCCGACGCCGGTGACGAGTCCATGGCCGGAGGGAGAGCGGCCGCTGAGCTCGAGGCCACCGGCCTGGACGCCGCGACGGAGGATGAGTCGGACGCGATCCCCGACGCGGACGAGACGGCGCGCGAGGCGGCGACCGAACGCGACGGGCCGGACAGCGAGGGCACCGCGGGTGCCGACTCGGCGGAGGGAGGCGACATCGACGACGAACTCGCGGGGAGCATCCCGTTCCGCGACGACGACACCGGGACGATGAACACCGTGCTGTCGGAGGAAAAGAGCGAACCCGACGGCGACGCCGACGAGAAGACGACGGACGACGCCTCGGCGTCGTCCGCTGACGACGAGGAAGAGGGGGGCGACGGCGGGTTCTTCAGTCGGTTGCTCGGTCGCTGATCGGAGCGCGGTGACCCGTCAGGCCTCGGAGGGGGCGCGGGCGCGGTCGCGGATCAGCTCGCGGATCTCCTCGGGGTCGGTGACCGCTGCGAGCTCCTCGCAGGAGACCAGCGCGGTCCCGTCGACGGACTCGCGCTTCTCGTCCTCCTCGGTGAAGTACACCGAGCGGGTCTGAGCCACTTCGCCGATGGACGACATGATCCGGGCGCGCTTCTCGGCCGCGGCCGTGAACGCCGAGTGGCCGGTGAGCACGCGCGTCGCGGGGCTGTCCTCGTCCTCGGAGACCGCCTTGAACGGGGCGCGGGCGGTCGGATGGACGGTGAAGCCGGCGCTCGTGAGCACGTGGAGGACGTGTTCGTCGTCGGGGTCGGCCGCGGGTGCCGACGGCGTCGGCTCCGAGTCGCGGACGTCGTCCGCGCCGTCGAGCACGTCGACCGGACTGGAGAAGGGCTGGTCGAACAGCTCCTCCAGCTGGATCGCCACCTCGATGGAGGCGTTCATCCCGTCCTCGTACTTCGAGACGGTGCGACGAGAGACGCCCAGTTCGTTCGCGAGGCGGCCGAGCGACCAGCCGCGCTCCTCGCGCTCGTCGGCGAGGAGGTCCCCGTCGAGGCTGACGTACAGCCCGCCGGGGGCGGCGTAGATGAGCGGCGGCATCCCCTCGACGAACAGGTCGTAGGCGGTGTCCGGGTTGATCACCGGGACGCCGTGTCGGAAGTAGACGACACCGGGCTTCAGCTCCTCGTCGCGGGTGCGGATCCCGATCACCATCGGCGTCCCCCTGAGGTACTCGCCGAGCCGGCGCATCTCCGCGCCGGTCTCCGCGTCGAGGGCGTCGACGTTGCCGAGGATCTTCAGGAGGAGCAGGTCCTCGTCGCGGCGGGCCGCCACGTCGAAGCTCTTGGGCCGGACCGCACACCGGTCGCTGACGAGGAACCCTGCGTCCTCCAGCATCGCGGTGACGTTCCCGATGAGCGCAGTCCGGGACATAGCCGAAACAAGCGTCTCACCGTATATATGCGTTGTGTCGCCGGCTCGCCGACGAACCCACCGCCCGCGTGCGATTTTCCGCGGTCGCGGCGGGAAACGGTTATATACTCGACCGGTCGCGGAGTCGGCTCGGCCGGCCGGCAGCGGGCTCAACCGGCCTCGAAAGGGGCTTGCCTCGCCGCCGCGAACGCCGCGACATGCCGATCGTCGCCGTCGACGACACCGACTCCCGCGAGCGCGGGATGTGTACGACCTACGTGGCGACGCGGATCGCGGAGCGCCTCGCGGACGCCGGGGCGCGGGTCCGGCGCCGGCTGCTCGTCCGCCTGAACCCGGCCGTGAAACACAAGACGCGCGGGAACGCCGCGGTCGCGCTCCACGTCACCGGGGTGGACGCGGAGGCGGCCGCGTCGGTCGCCGCCGAGACGGTCGCGGAGTTCGCCGCGGCCGCGGACCCGCGGACCTCGCCCGGCGTCGTCGTCGCGGACGTAGACGTCGCCGGCGACCCCTTCGACCCGACCGGCTCGCCGATCCCCGACGCGGTGGCCGCGTTCGCGCGACGGGCGCTCCGCGAGCGCCTCTCGGTCGCGGAGGCCGTCGAACTGGCCGACGAACGCGGGTTCCGACACGTCGCCGTCGGGTCGGCGGGCGGCGCGAGCGAGGCGGACGCGGTCGCCGGCCGGGGGCGGATCGGCGCGCTCGCCGCGGTCGGCGCGCCGGCCGCGTTCGGCGACTGGACAGTCGAGCGCATCGCCTACCGCGAACTCGACCGCTGTGGGACGCCCCGCGAGGTCGACGTCGAGAGCGTCTTCGCCGCCGCCGACGAGGGGTACCCGACGGTCTGGGACACCGTCGACCGCGAGACTGGGAAAGCCGTCTGCGTGCCGAACGCGCCGGGCCCGATCCTCTACGGGATCCGCGGCGACGACGCGGCCGAGTGCCGAGCGGCGGCGGCCGCCGTCGACGGCGAGCGGGTCGAACGGGCTACGACGTTCCTGACGAACCAGGGCACCGACGCCCACCTCTCGCCCGGGCGGATCGGCGACCTCCGCGACGGCGCGGGCTACCGGGTCGCCGGCGCGGTGGCGAGCGCCCCGGAGACGAAACGGGGGGGCCACGTCCACGTCGACGTCGCGAGCGACGACGCCGGAGCGGGTGCCGACGGAGAGAAGGACGCCGACCGACTCCGCGCCGTCGCGTTCGCACCCACCGGCCGGTTCCGCGACCGCGTGCGGGCGCTCCGCCCCGGCGACCGGATCACGCTCTGCGGCGAACACGAGGTGCGAGACGACGCGGACGGGCCGGAGAGCACCCTGAAACTGGAGAAGTTCGCCGTCCGCGACCTCGTCCGGACCGCGCCCGCGGTGCCGACCTGCCCGGACTGCGGCCGCTCGATGTCGTCGGCCGGGAGCGATCAGGGGTACCGGTGTCGCGACTGCGGGACGAGCGCGCCGGGGAAGGTCGCGGAACCGATCGAGCGCGACCTCGAAACCGGGTGGTACGAGGTCCCCCCGAGCGCGCGCAGACACGTCGCGAAGCCCCTCGTCCGCGGCGGGTTCGACGCGCCCACGCACCCGGAGCGATAAAGTGGTCGCCGCGCGAGCGGGCCGACGTGACCGGAATCGTCTTCCACGCGACGGAGCGGCGCGACGAGGTCGTCGAGTTCTACCGTGACCGACTGAACGCGACCGTGCGACTCGAACAGCCGGACTGTACGATCCTGGCGTTCGACGGCTTCCTGTTCGGGTTCTGCGAGCGCGACGAGGTCGACGACTGCGGTATCCTCACGTTCGTCTACCCGGGCCGGGACGCGGTCGACGCCGCGAGCGAGCGGCTCGGCGACGCGGTCGTGACGCCGCCGCGCGAGAACGAGACGTACGACATCTACCAGTGCTTCGCCGAGGACCCCGAGGGCCGGACCGTCGAGTGTCAGGTGTTCCTCGACGACGGCGTCGACATCGAGTGAGGTGACCGAGGGCCGGCGAACCGCGCTCAGTCGTCGAGGTCGCGGGCGTCGCGCCACGCCGCCGCCCGCTCCTCGGCGGCCTCGCGGTCGTCGAACCGCTCCCGCTCGTAGGCCGACTCGTCGACCGCCTGCTCCATCACGTCGAGGCGGGCGACGACGCCGCCGGCCGACCGCTCGCGGAGCCTGACGGTCGCGTACCCGTCAGATCGCTCCCACTCGGTGACCGTGCCGTCGTCGCGCTCCAGCGACCAGCTCATACCCGGACGGACGCGCCCCGCGGCTAAAGCGGTGCGGTTCCGAGTCGGTCGCGGGGACGCGGCTCCGGTCGGCTGTTCGTCCCCGCGGGTCAGTCGCTCGCGCTCGGCGAGCGGTCCGCGATCGCCGGGTTCTCGGCTTCCGGGGTGGCCGCGTACCCGCACACCGGACAGACGACGTAGCCGAGCGAGTCGTACGGGACCGACGTCGAGGGGGCGCTCACGTCGCACTCGGGACAGTCGAACGTCGCGGCGTCTTCGGTCGACATGGTATCGCGTAGCCGCCGGCCACCCCTAGTTATGCGTCGCTTGCTGCCCCGTCAACACCATCCTACTTATATACCGAGCCCAAACCCCGGCGCGTGACCGACGACGCACACGCGGACGAGGGGGACGCGGGGGAGCCCGCCCGACCGCACGAGCGACGACGCGGGCGGACCGCGCGGCGGCTCGACGAGGTCGACGCCGCGGGGCTGGTCGCGTTCCCGAGCCGTAACCTCCAGTACCTCACCGGCTTCGCCGAGGAGCCGGGCGAGCGGCACTTCTTCCTCGTCGTGCCGGCCGCGAGCGCCGCCGACCCGGAGCCGGCGCTGCTCGTGCCGGCGCTGTACGAGACGCAGGTCCGCGAGGCGACGACCGTCGCGGAGGTCCGGACGTGGGCCGACGGCGAGGACCCGGTGGCCGCGACGCGAGAACTGCTCGCGGACCGGGGGCTCGACGCCGGGCGGCTCCTCGTCGACGACACCATGTGGGCGCGGTTCTCGCAGGACCTCCGCGCGGCGGCCCCCGGCGCGTCGTGGGGGCTCGCGAGCGAGGCGCTCGCCGACCTCCGGGTCCGGAAGGACGAGGCCGAGCTGGCGGCGCTGCGCGAGGCCGCCGCGGTCGCGGACGCGGTCGTCGGCGACCTCCGCGAACTGGGCGCGGACGCGGTCGGGATGACCGAGGCCGCGCTCGCCGACCGGATCGCGGAGCGGCTGGCCGAGCGCGGCGGGCGCGGCGTCAGCTTCGAGACGGTCGTCGCGGCGGGCGAGAACGGCGCGAAACCCCACCACGGCCACGGCGACCGGGAGATACGGGCGGGCGAGCCGGTCGTCCTCGACTTCGGGACGCGCGTCGACGGCTACCCGTCCGACCAGACGCGGACGCTCGTCTTCGGCGGCGATCCGTCCGAGGCGTACGCCGAGGTCCACGGGGTCGTGCGCGAGGCGCAGGCGGCCGGCGTCGCGGCCGTCGAGCCCGGCGTCCCCGCGTCCGCCGTCGACCGCGCCGCGCGCGAGGTGATCGAAGCGGCGGGGTACGGCGACGCGTTCGTCCACCGGATCGGTCACGGCGTGGGCCTAGACGTCCACGAGGAGCCGTACCTCGTCGCCGGCAACGACCGCCCGCTGGAGCCGGGGATGGTCTGCTCGGTCGAACCGGGAATCTACCTCGACGGGCGGTTCGGCTGCCGGATCGAGGACCTCGTGGTGGTCACCGAGGACGGCTGCGAGCGGCTGAATCGAACCGACCGCGGGTGGGACTGACGGCCGTCGAGGGCGGCGGCCGGTTCCCTGACGAAGCGAGAAACACCGGGATCGGCGTGCCGGACGTCGACACGCGAACGCGGGAGTCGTGTGCCTACCCCCACTAGTGGATTGCCGTTATATAATATAACAGTATTACCGTATTATTTCGGGTGTATTCTCCCAGTCGGATGGAGTTCCGCGGCGTGTCCCCCGCGGAGGGCCGAGCGGCATCGAAACCATTAGTGTCGCCCGAGCGGAACCGCGGGGCATGAGCGACACCGATGCGGACGACGGAGACGAGGAGGCGGAAGTGGAGCCGGCCGTCGGACTCGGCGACGGGCCGGACGTGGCCGGCGAGCCGGTCGCCCGCGTCGCGTCGCGGCTCACCTGGCCCGCGACGCGCAGCGATGTCCGCGAACAGGAGGGCGACGTCGAGGTCCGGACGCCCGAGGGACCGCGCACGCTCGACGACGTGCTCGCGGAGAGCGAGGTCCCCCTCTTCGAGAGCCGAGGCGACTTCGTCCGAGCGGTCGAGGCGGTCGTCGGTCGCGGCCCGGTCGCGACCGAGTAGGCGTCGAACGCGACGATTCTGTTTATAAACCGGCGGTCGGCGCGCGTCTCCGAGCGGGCCACCGGCCCGCGAGGAGCGCGTGCGAGGGAGTCGGTCGCCGGAGCGAAGCGGAGGCGACTGACGAGGCTGGGGAGGCGTGAGGCGCGGTTGTGGTGCTGTGCGGGGCGGGGGCTTTGTAGCTGTTCGCCGTCGATCTGGCGGCGATTACGTATAAATAAACGACCCCAGCGTCGGAATTCTACCCCCCTACCCCACCGCCGTCGGCTCCGTCGCGCTCCAGCCACGAGACCGCGAGCGACTCGAACGGCGCGGAGTACCCCATCAGCGTCGTTCCTAGCACCGCCATCACGAGGACGTAGGCGACCGCGAACGCGTTGATCGTCGCCGCGAGCGCCGGGTCGAACGCGCCGGCGTCCGCGCCGGTGACCGCGACCGTCGCGATGATCAGCGAGAACTCCCCGCGGGTGGTCATGCCGAGGCCGACCCGCGTCGAGCGCCGGGCGTCGAGGTCGAACGCGCGCCCGGCGAGGTAGCCCGTGACGACCTTCGTCGGCGTGGTGACGACGACCGCGAGCGCGACGAGCGCCGCGACGTCGGCGAACAGCGCCGGGTCGGTGACGAGCCCGATCCAGAAGAAGAACACCGCGGCGAAGACGTCCCGGACCGGTTCGAGGATCGTCTCGATCGCGTGGACCCGGTCCGTCGCCGAGAAGGCCATCCCGACGAAGAAGGCCGCCACCGCCTCGCTGACGCCGAGCGCGAGCGCCGCGCCGGCGACGAACACGACCGCGGCCACGGCGCGCAGCGCCACGAACTCCCGGTTGTCCGTCGCGACGAGCCGCTCGAACAGCGGGCCGCCGAACTGGACGACGGCGAGCAGGCCGGCGATGAACGCGAGCGCGACGCCCACGTCGACCGCGGCCGCGACGACGTCGCCGCCGCCGAGGACGAGCGCCGACGCGACCGAGAGGTAGACGGCGATGAACAGGTCCTCGTACACCAGCGTGCCGAGCAGCGGCTCCGCCTCGTCGTTGGCGATCCAGCCGAGGTCGATGAGCGACTTCGTGATCACCGCCGAGGAGGAGATGTAGACGATGCCCGCGACGAGGAACGCCGGCAGGAGCGCGCCGAAGACGAGCCAGCCGAGGACCAGCCCGACGCCGAAGTTCGCGAGGTCGATCGTGCCCGCCGTCCCGATCTGACGGCCGCGGGCGAACAGGCGGTCGAGGTTGAACTCCAAGCCGAGGAAGAATAGGAGGAAGACGATCCCGAGCTCCGCCCCGAGCGAGATGAACTCCGTCTCTGGGACGTAGACGGTCCCCACCGAGGGAAGAGCGACGCGGCCGAGAACGAACTCCCCGAGCAGCATCCCGGCGAGGATGTACGCGGGGATCACGGACTGCCCGAGGCGGGTCGCGACCCCGCCGGCGACCGCGACCGCGGCGAACATGACGCCGACGTCGAGCAGCGCCACTACCGGTCACCGCCGTGAGAGCCGACCGCCCGGTCCCGACCCGTCGCCGCGTGCCGGCCGCTCATTCGGTGAGGATCTCCTCGAAGGCCGCGCAGTCGTCCGGCGTCCCGACGCCGATGACCGTGTCGCCCTCGCGGAGCGTGGTCTCGGCGTCCGGGCTGTCGATCACCGCGTCGCCGCGCTGGATGGCGACCACTGCGAGCCCGGTCCGGTTGCCGATGTCGGCGCCCTCTAACGTCTCGCCGACGAGCGGCGACCCGGGCGGGAGCTCGTACCACTCCAGGAGGATCCCACCCGGCAGCGTCGTCTCCTGCGTCTCCGGCTCGACCGGCTGGAAGTACGCCCCCTCGATGATCGACCCGATCGTCCGCGCGAGGTCGTCGGAGAACTCGAACGCCTTCACGGAGTCGGCGTCGGGGTCGGAGCGGCGGAACACCTCGCGTTTGCCCGTGTTGTGGATGACGACGACCATCTCCTCGCCGCCGCCCAACTCGATCTCGAACTTCTTCCCGACTCCCGGGAGGTCGGACTCGCGAATCGTCATGGCGTGACCAGAGAGCCCACGGTAATATGTCTGTACCTCGACCGCCGCGGTCGACGGTCGCCGACCGGAGCGCGTCCGACGGACGGCGTCCGCGCACCAAACGCTAAGTGGACCGGGGCCGACGTGGCTCCTATGTGGGGCTCCCGCGGGAGTCGGGACCGGCGGACGGTCGTGTGTATCGCGTGCGGGGACTCCGTGCTGCGGGCGGACGCGCGCGAGTACGACAAGGAGGGCGACCGCTGGAGCCGGCGCGACAAGGAGTTCGAGTACCTCTGTGCCGACTGCGACGACGGGCTCTGTCATCAGCCCCGCGACGGGCTCGAGTCGCTGATCTGTTCGATCGAGGCGGACGGACTCACCGACGAGGAGTTCCTCGGCCGCTACGTCGACGCGGTGACGGGCGGCGACGGCGACCGCACCGACGAGGGCGGATCGGGAGGGCCCTCGGACCGCGGCCGGTCGGATCGACGCCGCTCCGACCGCGACCGCTCCGACCGCTCCGACCGCTTCGACCGCGACCGATAATTCTACCCGTCGCGGTTCGGTATGCCGGCCGTACGCATGTCCGCCCTCCACCCGGTAGCCGCGGTTCCGACTCCGGCCGCGGTCGTCAGCTCCGTCTCGACAGCCGTCGACAGCGTCGAACCGGTCCCGACGGCGATCGGCGTCGCCGCGCTGGTCACCGGTCTCGCCGTCATCGCGTACGGCGCGGCCGGCGCTCGGGACGCGATCAGGGTCCTCCGAGCGACCGCGACCGGTCCCGCGGAGCTCGACGGCGCGGAACGACGGATACGGGTCACCGGGCGCGCCGCCGAGGTCGACGGCGAGACGCTGCCCGCGCCGTTCGGCGGCGACCCGTGCCTCTGCGTCGAGTACGACGTTTCGGAGCTTCGCAGTCAGGGGAAGGGGCAGTCGTGGGTTACGATCGACGGCGGCGAGGCCGGCGTTCCCTTCCGGGTCGACGACGGCGGGACCGGCGTCCGGGTCGACCCGGCCGCGGCGTCGTTCTCGCTCGACGTCGACGAGAAGGTCAAGCTCGACGCCGGCGAGGAGCCGCCGGAGCGCGTCCGAGGGTTCATCGACGCGGTCGACGCGGTCGACGACACGGAGACTGGGTACGAGGTCGGCCCGCTCACGATCGGCGACGACCCCCGGCGGCGGTACGTCCAGCGGGCGCTTCGTCCGGGCGACGAGGTGACGGTCGTCGGCGACAGCGAGGCGTTCCCGGACGCGCCCGTCGGCGAGGTGAAATCGCGGATCGCGGGCGGTTCGCCGTTCGTCGTCTCGGACGCGAGCGCGCGACGGACCGCGCTCGGGCTGGTCGGAGGGGCGGTCGTCCCGCTCGTCCTCGGCGCGGTCGCGCTCGTCGTCGCCGCGCTGGCGCTGTCGCCGGCGATCGCGGCGTTCGTCTGAGCTCGCCCGCGCGGGCGGGACGGCGCGCTCGGCGGCCCGCCGCGCGCTCGTGTCACCCCGCCCGACAGGCCTTTCTAACGGACCCGCGTTGGTGGAGGTATGTCAGACGACGAGCCGAAGCCCGGGTCCGCCGAGGACCAGGGCCCCGTGACGATCACGCCGGAGCTGGCGGACCGACTCGCCGAGAAGCGCGAGGAGCTGTTCGAGGAGTTCGAGATCCGCGACGAGTTCCCGAGCGAGGTCCTGCGCGAGGCGGAGGCGCGGACCGAGGGGGTCTACGAGGAGATCGAAGCCGAGATCGACGACCGCGAGGACCTCCGCGACCTCACGACGTGGACCACCGACCCGGTCGACGCGCAGGACTTCGACGACGCCATCTCGATCGAGCGCGAGGAGGACGCCTACCGGCTGTGGGTCCACATCGCCGACGTCACCCACTACGTCACCCCGGACACCGCGATGTGGGAGGAGGCGGTCGAGCGCGCCAACACCGTCTACCTGCCCGACTACACGATCCACATGCTCCCGCCGGTGCTGGCCGAGACGGTCTGCTCGCTCGTCCCGAACGAGGACCGGCTCGCGCACACCGTCGAGATGGAGATCGACGACGAGACGCTCTCGTTCGAGGACATCGACATCTACAAGTCGGTCATCAACTCCGACGAGCGGCTCACCTACTCGGAGTGCGAGAACCGCCTCGACGACCCGTCGCTCCCCCTCGGCGCGGAGAACGAACTCGCCTTCGAGCTCGCGGACCGGATGCACGAGCAGCGCAAGGCGGACGGGTCGCTCGTCTTGAACCCCCGGCGCGACCGCGCGCACACAATCATCGAGGAGTCGATGCTGAAAGCGAACAAGGCGGTGACGCACACGCTGATGTGGGACCGCGGCGTCGAGGCGATGTACCGCGTCCACCCGCAGCCGACCCCCGACCAGTGGAACGAGGCGCTCAAGGAGATCCAAGAGCTCGACGGCGTCTCCATCCCGGGCGACGCGTGGGGCGACGACCCGCGGAAGGCGGTCAACGCCGCCCTCGAAGAGTCGCCCGAGCGCCAGCTCAACAAGATCCAGCGCGCCGTGCTGAAGGTGATGCCGCGCGCGAAGTACATGAACGACCCGTTCGGCGGCCACCACGCGCTCAACTTCGACATCTACGGGCACTTCACCTCGCCCATCCGGCGGCTGTCGGACACGATCAACCACTGGATCGTCCACGAGAACGACGTGCCCGAGACCCTCCTCGAACTCTGCGACCGCGCCAGCGACAAGCAGAAGGACGGCGAGACGGCCGAGCGGCTCTATAAGCAGTTCCTCCAAGAGCAGGGCCTCGACCCGTACGCGGTCAACAACCGCGGCGTCGAGGTCGTCGAGGACCCCGAGGAAGCGAAGCACACAGCCTGATCCGCCGGGCGGACGCCCCGCCGCCCGAACGTCCGGGTCGCGAGCGCGCGGGTCGGCGGGAGATATACCCCTGCGCGGCCGCAACGATCGGTATGAACAGCCACGAACACGGCGGCGACGCGGACCGACACGAAACGGACCCGCTCGAACCGACCGGCGACCCCGAGCGCGACGCGGAGCGCGCGGCGACGGTCGGCGGCTTCACCGGCGCGGTCCTCGGCGCTCGGGGCGGTCCCGTCGGGGCCGGCATCGGCGCGCTGCTCGGCGGGTCGACGGGCTACGCCGTCGGCTACGCGCTGAGCGAGATGGAGTCGATGGCGGACGAGGAGTTCGATCACGACGACGGCGACGCCGGTCACGAGACGGCGGAGCCCGACCCGGACGCGACCGCGACCGACAACGGACCCGTGACGATCGACGTCGAGTCGGAAGAGAGAGACTCCGAGGACGGTGACGACGACCACGAGTCCGAGGCGGACAACGACCACGAGTCCGAGGCGGACGACGACCACGAATCCGAGGCGGACGACGGCGAGGAGGGCAGCGAGGGCGATTTCGACGAGGGCGACGGGGACGACGAACGCGCGGACTGATCGGCGCGCCCCCGCCGCGGAGCGAACCTTGATTGTCGGCGGCGACGAGCCCCGGCCATGGTAACTGACCGCATCGTCGACCACTGCCTGTCGGTCGACGGCGACCGGCCGGCCCTCCCGGCGCACCTCCTCGACTGGTTCGCGGTCGCGGTCGGCGGCGCGACTCACGCCGACTCCACACCGGCGATCCTCGACGGCGTCCGACGGATCGCGGGGCCGACCCCGGACCCAGACGCCGACGAGACCGCGACGCTCCTCCCGAGCGGCGAGCGGCTGACGCCGGCCGACGCCGCGCTCGCGAACGGGGCGCTCGCGCACAGCCTCGACTTCGACGACACGCACCTCCCCTCGTCGCTCCACCCCGGCGCGCCCGTGATCGCGGCCGCGCTCGCGGCGGCGGAGGGGGAGGGCGAGGAGGCGCCCGCGGACCGCTTCCGCGCGGGCGTCGCGGCCGGCTACGACGTCGCCTGTACCGTCGGTGAGGCGGTCGGCCCGGACGCGCACTACGACCGCGGCTTCCACGTCACCGCGACCTGCGGGACCTTCGGGGCGGTCGCGGCCGCGGGCGTGGTCCGCGGCCTCGACGCCGACGAGCTCCGGAACGCGTTCGGGGTCGCGGGGAGCCAGGCGGCCGGCTCGCTCCAGTTCCTCGCGAACGGCGCGTGGAACAAGCGGCTCCACCCCGGGCTCGCGGCGCGCCGGGGGATCGAGGCGACCGACCTCGCCCTCGCCGGGTTCGTCGGCGCGGCCGACCCGCTCGCGGGCGAGCACGGCTTCTTCGCCGGCTACTCCGACGAGCCGAACCCCGCCGCGGTCGACCGGATCGGCGAGCGCGACGCGGTGGCCGAGACGGGGCGCAAGCCGTACCCCTGCTGTCGGTACCTCCACGCCGCGATCGACGCCCTCCGCGAGATCGCGCCGGCGGTCGACCGCGGCGCGGTCGAGGCCGTCGAGGTCGCGATCCCGAGCGCCGGCGTCCGACTCACAGGCGAGCCGATCGACGCGAAGCGCCGCCCGGACGGCTTCGTCGACTGTCAGTTCTCCGCGCCGTTCGCCGCCGCGCTGACGCTCACCGAGGGGACCGCCGGCGCCGAGGCGTTCCTGCGCGCGGTCGGTCGGCTCGACGAACCGCCGCGCTGGGACGACCCCGAGGTCCACCGGCTCATGGACGCGACGAGCGTCGGGACGGACCCGGCGATCGAGCGCCGGTTCCCCGAAGAGTGGGGCGCTCGGGTGGCCGTCACCGCGGACGACGAGACGCGCGAGGCGTCGGTGAGCGTCCCGCTCGGCGAGCCGGGGCGGCCGCTGTCGGCGGCGGAGACGGAAGAGAAGGCGGCGGGTCTACTGGCGGGGAGCGGCGTCGACGCCGACCGCCTCGCGGCCGTCGTCGAGTCGCTTCCCGAGCGGTCAGTCGCGGATCTCGTGGACGCGGCGACCGCGGAGTGAGGAGCGGCGGGACGCGGGCCGCTACTCCGCGTCGGACGGCTTCCCGACGATGACCGGGCGGTCGGCGTTGAGGATGACCGACTGGCTCACGCTGCCGAACAGCGCCTTGCCGACCGGGGAGCGCTCGCGCATCCCGAGCACGATGGAGTCGACGTCGCGCTCGGCCGCCACCGCGAGGATCGCGTCCGCGGCGTCGCCGGCGTGGAGTTCGCGGTCGTGGGCGACCCCGAGTTCGTCGAGCCGCGCCTCGACGGCCTCCAGCGATTCCGGGATCCCGCGGAGCGCTTCGATCGATTCGTTGATCTCGTCGATGATCGCCGAGCCCGCCTCGTCCGCCGGCGCGTCGACGGACTCGTACACGTGTAACAGCGTGGCCTCGATCTCGGCCGCGTCGGCCGGGAGCGATTCGAGGATGTCGACCTGCGAGAGCGCGCGGTCCGCCTCGACGTCGACCGGCAGCAGGACGTGGTACATGCGACGGGGTTGAACGTCGGTCTTGTTAAACTCCCCCGGCGGATCCGAGCGCCCCCGAACCGACTCAGTCGCGGCGCGTCGCGAAGCGCGACACCGCGGTCGCGGACAGCGCGCCGAGCGCCGCGATGACGGCGAGGACGACGAACAGCTCCCGGGGACCGGCCCGGGTGAGGATCGTCCCGGCCAGCGTGGAGCCGAGCGCGCCGATCCCGAAGATCCCGGAGTAGGTGTAGCCGAACGAGAGGCCGCGCGCCTCGCTCGGCGAGTAGGCCGCGACCGTCGCCTGCGAGAGCGGCTGGACCGTGAACAGCGCGACCCCGAGCGCGAGCGACACCGCGACGAAGGTGGCGACCGCGCCGGTCGCGGGGACGAAGAGCAGCGCGAGCGCCGCCAGGATCGTCATCAGCGCCGTCAGCCCCCGCTCCGGTGGGACGCGGTCCGCGATCCGCCCGCCGAGGTACTGTCCGAACACGCCGACCGTGAGGACCGCCACGTACAGGTACCGCCCCACGTCGAACTGGTCGGCGTACGGGCTGTCGGGGTCGACGATCCGGATGTCGACGAGCCCGCCGAGCACGTCGCCGAGGAGGTCCGGCAGGAAGGTGAGGAACGTCCGGTAGTAGAGCCCGCTGAACGTGACGAACGCGAACACGATCAGGAAGCCGCCGGCGATCAGGAGCCGCGTGTCCGCGGTGATCGACGCCAGCGAGACCCCGCCTTTCCTGCCGTCGCTCGACCCGTTCGGCGACTCGTCGGCGGCGTCCGCACCGTCGGCGTCCGCGTCGCCGGAGTCCCCCTCGTCGACGTCGACGGTGACGCCGTAGGCGGCGACGGCGACCGCGGGGAGCGCGAGCGCGGCCGTGACCAGCCGCCAGTCGAACGCCAAGAGCAGCACCGCGGTTGCGAGCGGGCCGAGCGCGATGCCGAGATTGCCGCCGATGCCGTGGTAGCCGAACGCGGTCCCGCGTTCGTCGACCGACTTCGAGAGCAGCGAGAGCCCCGCGGGGTGGTAGACGCTGGCCGCGAGCCCCCAGCACGCGACGGCCGCGGCGAGGACGGGGAGCGTCGGCGCGAGGCTCACGAGGAGGAACGACCCCGCCATGCCGGCGAGGCAGGCGAGGATGAGCGGCTTCGACCCGAAGCGGTCGACGAGGATGCCGCCGGGCAGCGCCCCGACCCCGAACAGCCCGTAGCCGACCGTGACGACGACGCCGAGCGCGGCGGCGGTCGTCGAGAACTCGCCGACCCACACCGTCAGCAGGATCGGGATCGACAGCTCGTAGGTGTGGACGAGCCCGTGCGATCCGGCGGTGAACCCGACGATCCGCCGCTCGGCCGCGTCCATGCGAATCGACGGTTCGTCGGGTCCGCGCATAACCTCGGGGGTAGCCGCCGCGGTTGCCGAGACCCCGAGCGGGCGCGGTGGCGACTCCGTCGCGGCCGCGTCACTCCGCCATCGCCGTCTCGCCGACCGGCGGCTCGGCGCGGATGACGGCGGCGACGAGGACGGCGGCGACGATACAGATCCCGGCGAGCAGCGTCCAGCTCGCGCGGTAGGTCGCGGTGTCGGCGAGGTAGCCGAACGCGGGCGGGGCGAACAGCGCCCCGGAGGTGAGTGCGACCTGACAGCCGGCGGTCGCGCTCCCCATCTGGTCGGCCGGGACCAGCGTCGCCATCACGGAGTAGTAGACGCCGGTGAAACCGAGGACGAAGAACCCGAGCGCGGCGAACGCGACCGCGGCGGTCGCCTCGGTCGCGGTCCGCGCGACCACGAGGAACAGCCCCGCGCTCGCGAGCGTCTGAACGAGGAGGATGCCGCCGATCCGGGTCCGCGGCTCGCCGGGGAGGTGGTCGGAGAGCCAGCCGCCGAGGAGCCGCCCGCCGCTCCCGAACAGCTGGACGATCGCCAGCACCGTGCCGGCGAACGCGACCGACGAGCCGACCGACTCCTCGACGTAGAGGACGGTGTAGCCGGTCGTCGTGAACAGCGCCGCGCCGAGGAACAGCCCGGCGACGACGAGGAGGACGTACGGCCGGTTGCCCGCCAGTCCGCGGAGGTCCGGGCGGTCCGTCGAGCCGCCGCCCGCGCCGCGGTAGAGGACCGCGAAGGCGACCGCGACGACGGACCCGACCCCCGCGGCGATCAGGAAGCCCGCCTGCCAGAAGAGGTAGCCCGCGAGGCCGGTGACGAGCAGGGCGCTGATCCCGCTGCCGCCGGTGACGCCGACCTGTTTGATCCCCATCGCGGTGTTCTGTCGGCCGGGGGAGACGCTGTCGTACACTGCCTTGTTCGTCCCCGGCATCGCGGTGCTGTACACCGAACCGAGCAGGAAGACGGCGACGAGGAGGAGCGCATAGGAGGGCGCGCCGGCGACGAGCACCGTCCCCGCGGCGAGGCCGACGAGCCCCAGCGAGAGCGTCTTGCGCTCGCCGACGCGGTCGGTTATCGCCCCCACGGGCAAAAGGAACAGCGCGTAGCCGAGGGTGAGCGTCGTGACGACGAGTCCGACCTGAAACCGGGAGAGTCCGAACTCGTCGCGGAAGAACGTCGTCGCGGCGAAGACGGTGTAGTAACAGATGCTCGCGGACACCTGCCAGAGGGTCACCAGCGAGACGGTGCGCCAGTAGGAGCGGTCCATTCACCGCCAGCCACCACGCCACGGTGTATAAGCGGTCCCGTCGCGGCAACCGGGCCGGCCCCGACGGGCGACGACCGCTCGGCGCGGACCGCCCGGGTACGAATCCTTATGAGCCGCGACTAGGATGAAAGACCATGACACAAGACTGGCGGGACTCGGTCGAGCTCAGCCAACAGCAGTCGCTCGTCCGGCGCAGCATCCGGGACCTCTGCGCCGAGTTCGGCGACGAGTACTGGCGCGAGCGCGACCGCACGGCGACGTACCCGACGGCGTTCGTCGACGCGCTCGCCGACGACGGCTGGCTCGGGATGCTCGTGCCCGAGGAGTACGGCGGCGTGGGGATGTCGACGAGCGAGGCCGTGGTGATGATGGAAGAGATCGCCGCCAGCGGCGGCGGCTTCGCCGGCCCGCAGTCGATCCACGGCGGGATCTACAACTCCGTGCCGATCGTGAAGTACGCCGACGAGGAGCTGAAAGAAGACCTCCTGCCGCGCGTCGCCGACGGAGACGCCCGGATCCAGGCGTTCGGCCTCACCGAGCCGAACGCCGGGTCCGACTCGACGGCGATGGAGACGCGGGCCCGGCGCGAGGCGTCGCGCGCCTCGGAGCGGGGCGGCACCGCCGCGGAGTGCGACGGCGACGAGTACGTGATCGACGGCGAGAAGGTGTGGATCTCCCGGGTCGAGGACAGCGACTACCTGCTGCTCATGGCGCGGACAACGCCCCGCGAGGAGGTCGACAAGCGCACCCGCGGCATCTCGATGATCCTCGTCGACCTGGCGGACGCCTACGGCAACGGGCTGGAGATCGAGCGGATTCCGAAGACCGCGAGCCGGGCGGTCCACTCCTACCAGCTGTACTTCGACGGCCTCCGGGTCCCCGCGCGGAACCTGATCGGCGAGGAGGGGAAGGGGTTCTATCAGGTCCTCGACGGGCTCAACGAGGAGCGGCTGGTCATCGCCGCCGAGTGTCTGGGGCTCGGCGAGGTCGCCCTGGAGCGCGGGATCGAGTACGCGAACGAGCGCGAGGTGTTCGGCGACCCCATCGGCGCGAACCAGGCGGTCCAACATCCGCTCGCCGAGGCGTACGCCGACCTGCTCGCGGCCAAGAAGGTGATCTACAGCGCCGCCGACCGCCTCGACGACCTCGAACGCACCGAGGCCGGTGCGGAGGCGAACGTCGCGAAGTACCTCGCCGCGGAGGCCGCGTTCGAGGCGGCCGACGCCGCGGTCCAGACCCACGGCGGCTTCGGCGTCGCCCGCGAGTACGACGTGGAGCGCTACTTCCGGGAGGCCCGGCTGACGCGGCTCGTCCCCGTCACCCAGCAGCTCGCCCTGAACTACCTCGGCGAGCGCGTGCTCGGGCTGCCGCGGTCGTACTGAGCGGGCGCTCGGGGCGGGCCGAGGTCTGCGCCGAAGCGGGCAAAAACACCGAGAGACGACCGTGGAAGCGATTTCGGAGTTAGCGCTTCCGACCCGACAGCGTCCCGACCGCGCCGCGCAGGGTGCCCAGCGGGTTCGCCCGACCGATCACCGTCTGGAGCACGTACAGCGCGAGGACGCCCGCGAGCGCCCCCACCTGAACCGCCTGCATCGGGTGGACCATCGCCACCACGCCGGCGGCGAAGAACGCGACCCGCAGCCCGTACGTCTGCCCGCGGCCGAACGCGAACTGGTAGTTGATCCCGTGGATGATTGCGAGCGAGCCGAGCATCGCGAGCAGCCCCGCGGACAGCGAGGCGTAGTCGAACGTCCCGGAGACGAGTTCGGGGTGGTAGGCGAACGCGAACGGGAGGACGAAGAGCGGCGCGGAGATGCGCAGCGCCTCCTTACAGCTCCCCCAGAACCCGCCGCCGGAGATGCCGCAGGTGACGGCGACGCAGGTCGCGATCGGCGGCGTCAACCCGGCCAAGATGGCGGCGTAGAACACGAAGAAGTGGCCCGCGAACTCGGGCACCGCGAACTGGTTGATCAGCGTCGGAGCGACGAGCAGCGCCACGACCGTGTACGCGGCGGTCGTCGGCATGCCGAGCCCGAGGATGATACAGATGATCATCGCCAGCATGAACGCGATGATCGCGATACCGCCCGAGAGGTCGAGCAGCGTGAGCGAGATGGCGGTCGGCACGCCGGTTGCCATCAGGATGTCGACGACGCCGTTGATCGCCGCGAGGATGATCGTCACCGGCGCGACGACGAGGACCCCCTCCCGGAAGCCGTCGACCGTCTGTTCGAGCGTCCCGACGAACGCCTCGCGGTTGCTCTCGCCGTCGAGCAACGCTTGGATCTGCGGGATGCCGATCCCGAAGGCGATCATGGAGATGACGGTGTACAGCGCCGCCGTCATCACCGTGTACTGGAGCACCCCGAGGACGTAGATCAGGATGACGAGCGGGACGCCGTACTTCACCGCCTCCAGCAGCACCGTCTGCGTCGCCATCGTGTCGCCGATGAGGCCGTCCATCTCGGGGTCGTCGATCTGCGCCGCGGCCACGTAGTGGACCGCCATCGCGATCGAGACCACGAGGACCGCCGCCGGGATCAACCCCGAGATTATCACGTCGACGTAGGTAGCTCCGCTGATGAGCTGCGCCATGATGAACGCCCCGGCACCCATCACCGGCGGCAACACCTGTCCGGCGGTGGAGGCGACCGCCTCGATCCCGCCGGCCGTCTCCGGTTTGATCCCGTTCTTCTTCATCAGCGGGATCGTGAACGAGCCCGTCATTCCGGCGTTGGCGGTCTGACTCCCGTTGACGGAGCCGATGACCGCGCTGGAGATGACGGCGGTCTGGGCGATCCCCGAGTCGACGTACTTCGCCGAGCGGACCGCCAGCCGAAGGATGAGGTCGAACGCGCCGTACGCCTTCAGCAGGCCCGCGTACAGCAGGAACAGGGCGATCCACGCCGCCACGAGCCGGGTGAGGAAGCCGTAGAAGCCGTCGACGCTCACCACGAGGATCCGGAGGATCCGCGAGGGGCTCAGGCCGCCGTGGGCCAGCGCGCCGGGCATCTGCGGGCCGGCCAGCCCGTAGCCGATACCGACCAGCACGACCGCGAGGAACGTGATCCCGAACGAGCGCCACGTCAGGTAGATGATGGCGAGCGTGAACGCGAACGCCATCGCGATCTGGGGCTCGGTCGCGCGCCCGACGGTGTCGATCGCGACCTGCTGGTAGTTCAGGAAGAGGTAGCCGCTCGTCCCGAGCGAGATCAGTCCGGAGACGACGAGCAGCCCCGTCTCGACCCAGTCGCGCTCGATCAGCGGTTCGTCGAGTTCGGAGAGGACGTACAGGCCCAGAATACCGCCGAGGAACGCGACCGCGTACTGCCCGCGGGGCATCTGCTGGGTGTACGAGTACCACATGACGACCGTCCAGAACGGGACCGAGTAGCAGATAAGGACCATCCGGAGTCGCTCTTCGATGTCCGACCCGAGCCGGAAGGACGCCAACGCGGCACCGCCGACGCCGACCGCGCCACCGACGGCGATGATCGTCGGCGTCATCGCCTCGACCGTCTCCGCTGCCCCGCCGCTCAGGAGCGCCGGCAGGACGACGGTGGGACCGAAGACGAGCCCCAGCCAGAAGGGCAACGAGAGGAGATACAGCCAGAGCTGTCTGCGGCCGCGGTCGCCGGGCGCGAGGTCGAGCGATTCCTCGTCGGCGAGCAGGCCGTCCTCTGCTACCTCGGGGTCGGTCGGCGGATCGGTCGGATCAGGTGGAGTGTCGGGGTTGGTGGCCATCCGTCAAAGGGTGAAAGGGGGCGGTCAGGTGGTTGTACGCCTGTCGTCGGGACTACTCGTCGCCGCGACTCCAGGAGTCGTTCCAGACGTCGTTCTCCTCGAAGAAGTTCGCCACGCCGGCGTGGATGTCGATCTCCGGGATCACGGTCTGGGTCATCGCGTCGGGCGAGTACTCGAGCGTCGTCGGGTCGGACTCGCGGAGCGTGTCCTCGTGTTCGATCGCGAGGCGGCAGATCTCCTCGGTGGCGCGGGCCGGGATGTCGGGACTGAACGCCCACTGGCCGGCGAGCGACCAGGTCGTCATCGTGTCGGTGTAGGCGGTGACCTCCTGCTCGTACCCGTACGGCTCGACCTCTTCGAGGAGCGCGCCGGGGTTGTTCTCGATGACGGAGCGGAACTCGTCGTCGACCTCCAGCAGGTTCAGGCCGCCGCCGCTGCGAACGTCGACGTTCTGACACCAGCCGGAGAGGTTGACGCCGTTCGCGCCGTACAGGCACAGCGCGTCGACGCGGCCCTCCTCGACGGCCCCCGGGATGTCGCCGGTGTCGACGTTGAGGATCTCGTTCGGCTCCCACATGCCGGCCTCCTTGAGGATCTCCTCGGTGAGCAGCCGCGTCCCGAAGCCGGGCTGGATCGGGTAGATCGTGTAGCCGCCCTCGCGGAGGTCGGAGACGGACTCGACGCCGCTGCCGTCGAGGCCGACCCAGTGGATCTGAAGCGACGTGAACAGGAACCCCTGATTCGGCAGCGTGTCGACGGGGTCGTCGGCGAACGGGCCCCCCTCGCTGAGCGCCTTCGCGAGCGAGTTGTTGTCGACGCCCATCGCCGGGATGTCGCCGTTGTCGTACGCGTAGAGGTTCGCGGTCCAGCCCTGCGTCTCCTGAACGGAGATGTTCAGGAAGTCGCTGTGCTGGGACGCGGCGCGGGCGAGCGCCTGTCCGGCCGCCTGCGTCGAACTGCCGGTCGAGGTCCCGCCGATGGTGACGGTCACGTCGCCGCCGCCGTCACCGCCGTCGCCGCCGTCGCCGCCGGAACAGCCGGCGAGTCCGACGGCACCCATCGCGGCCGCGCCCTTCACCACGTCGCGTCGAGTCGGCTTGTCACTATCTACCATGTAGATTTAGCCATACCGTGGACTCGTAAAAGCGTATCGTCGCTCCCGAGAATTGACGGAAAGAGCGGGTATCGCCGGAGAAACCGTACTACGGAGCGAGTTACTTTGGGAGAAATTTCACTGCTTACGAGTTGGAAAAACGAGATCCGCTCGGCTACGTGTCGGGTCGGTCCCACGAGAACGCCGACGGGAGATGGTGCGGCGTGTTGCCACCGCCCGCTCCGGCTCGCGCGCGATAGTCGTCGAGCGCCTCGCGGAACGAGGGGTCCGCCACCGCGGTCAGCGCCTCGGCCCGCTCGCGGGGGGAGCGTCCGCGGAGGTCGGCGACGCCGTGTTCGGTGACGATCACGCTCGCGTCGTGTTCCGAGTGGTCGACGTGCGGCGTCAGCGGGACGATCCGGGAGACGTCGCCGCCGACCGCCGTCGAGGGGAGCGCGACGACGCCGAGCCGGGAGTTGCGCGCGAAGTCGCCGCCGCCGCCGATGCCGTTGACGACGCGGGTGCCGCCGATGTGGGTCGCGTTCACGTTGCCGTAGAGGTCGACCTCGACGGCGCTGTTGACGCCGACGACGCCGAACCGGTCGATCAGTTCGGGGGCGTTCGAGACGTCCGCCGGCCGCAACACCACGTCCTCGGCGTAGCGCTCGACGTCCGCGAACAGGCGCTCTTGACCCTCGCTCGACAGCGCCAGCGAGGTGGCGCTCGCGCCTCGGAGGTCGCCCGCGTCGAGCATGTCGAGGAGCCCGTCCTGAACGACCTCGCCGACGTACGCCAAGTCGCGGTCGCCGAAGTCGACGTCCGAGAGCGCGCCCATCAGCGCGTTGCCGAGGCTGCCGACGCCGAACTGGAGGTTCACCGCGTCGGCGAGCAGCGGGTTGCGGTCGAGTTCGGCCTTCAGGAACGCGCCGAGGTTCTCCGCGATGGCCTCGTCGGTCGGGGAGACCTCGCGGAACTCGTACGGGTCGTCCGCCCGGTCCGTCTCCACGACCGCGGCGAGCTTCCCGGGGTCGAACCGGACCGCCGGGCCGTCCGTCTCGCCGAGCGGGTCGTCGAGCGGGATCGGCCGCCGGTTCGGCGGGTCGTCGCGGACGTGGACGTCGTGGACGCGGGCGAGGTCGATCGGCTGCGCGCGGTTCACCTCGACGACGATCCGGTCGGCCACGCCCACGTACGCGGGCGTGTGCCCGATCGAGGTAGACGGGACGAGCCAGTCCGGGCCGACCGCGACCGCCTCGACGACCGCGATCGTCTCGCCGCGCATGCCCGCGCGGAGCCCGCCGAACCGCACCTCGTCGGCGAGCCGCGAGATGTGGCGGTCGTGGAACTGGATCCGGCCCTCGTTGGCGGCCGCCCGCGAGGTCTCGTTTGGGACGAACGGGTAGCGCCGCGCCATGTCGCCGGACTCGACGAGGTCGCGGTCGATCTCGTCGCCGACGCCGCCGCCGGAGACCACCGTGAGATCGCGCTCGTCGTCGGCCGCCGCCAGCGCCTCCGGGACCAACTTCGGGTAGCCGACGCCGCCGAAGCCGGAGACGAGCAGCGTCGCGGTCTCGGGGACGAGCGCGGCCGCCTCCTCGGGAGCGGCGAACGGGAGGTCGCCGCCGAGCCGCGTCGCCGGCACCGGGTCGTCGAGCGTCGGTGCCGCGGGACCCGAGGGTGCGGGCGTCACTCCAGGTCCTCCGGCTGGGTACCGATCCCCTCGGGCCAGCCCGTGGGCCGCGCCGCGCTCGGCTCGGCGTGCGAGCGCTTCAACACCATCGGCGTGCGCTCCAGGGAGAGCACCAGCTCGTCGTTCTGGTTGTACGCGCGCAGCTCCGTGGTGACGATGCCGACGTGGTCCCGGGAGGAGGACTCGCGCTTCGCTACGACCTCCGACTCCGCGAACAGCGTGTCGCCGTGGAAGACGGGCGCATGGTGGCGGATCTCGTCGTAGCCGAGGTTCGCCGTCGCGTTCGCGCTCACGTCGATGACGCTCATCCCGACCGCCAGGGCGATGACGAAGGTGCCGTCGACGAGGCGCTCGCCGAACTCCGTCTCGGCGGCGTACGCCTCGTTGAAGTGCATCGGGTTGAGGTTCATCGAGAGGTTGGTGAACCAGACGTTGTCCGTCTCGGTCACCGTTCGCCCGTACGGGTGTTTGTACACGTCCCCGACCGCGAAGTCCTCGTAGTAACGCCCCTCCCACCCGCCGACGAGTCGGCGCTCCGGCTCCGCGTCGCCCCCGTCTCCGTCCCCCCTGTCGCCCTCACCGCCGTGTGCGTCGCTGTCTCGTACCATACCGACACCGACAACGAACGGCTAAAAGAGGATTGCGCTCGCGGCCCCGCCCGCCGGGTCGCTCGCTCGCGGTCAGCGGCGTCGTCGCGGCCTATATCGAGGAGGTGTACAGCAGCATGCCGACGGCGACGATCGAGACCAGCAGGATCCACGCGACCATGATGGCCCCCATCTGACGGTGCGTGAGGTTCGTTCCCTCGAGTATCTCGGAGACGCTCATAGGCCGACGAATTAGCCGAGAGTATTTAATGGCTTCCAACGGCAGGGGGCCGACGCACCGATTTTCCGCGGCTCCGAGCTACTCGATCCCGAGTTCGCGGGCGGCCGCCGCAGATATCGTGACGCCGGCGTCGGCCGTGGTGACGGGCCCGTCGAGGACGTCGTCGAGCACCTGTCTCTTATACACAT
>NZ_AOJL01000007.1 GCF_000337035.1 Halorubrum coriense DSM 10284 | reverse complement strand
CCGCTCAGAGATGTGTATAAGAGACAGGGTGGGGACGACCTCGGCCGCGCGGCCGGGCGCGTCGGCGTTCCGGGTGCGCGTCTCGACGCCGACGCGCTCGAAGGCGGTCCGGATCTCCGCGGCGCTCACGCGCTCGCTGGGCGTCACCGCGGGCACGTAGTTCCCGACGGGAATGCTCCCGCCGGCGAGGACGTGCGCGAGCAGGTCGACGAGCGCGGCGGCCGTCTCGCCGGCCGGGTCCGGATCGAGCCAGCTGCGGTCGACCGCGCTGTTGATCCCGCGGACCGGGTCGGGGACGGCGTCGTCGAGCCAGCCGCGGACGCGCTCGGCGGGGAGGTCGAGCGCCCGGCCGACGCGGACGCGCCCGGCGTTCGGGTGCTCGGCGGCGTACGCGCGAACGCGGCGGTAGTCGAGGACCTTCTCCCACGGGTCCGGATACACGCGGTCGCTGTAGGTCCGGGAGAGGGACATCGCCGTGGGTTCCATACGCTATCGCTTCACGTCAACGAACCTGACTCTACCCCTCCAATTTTCTCCGCTGATACTCGTGCCAATAAGTACATAAGGGAGATACGCATTTTCACACGTAACCAGCAACCGATCCGAACGAGTTCGCGTCGGCTCCGGCGTCGACGACGGCGTCCGGACTCCCGCGACCGCGTTCGTCGGTGGCCGCTGGGTTCAAACAAATGAAACCAAGCAACCAATCCAACGCGGACGACAGGGCAGTGAGTCCCGTCATCGGCGTCATCCTCATGGTCGCGATTACCGTCATCCTGGCGGCCGTTATCGGGACGTTCGTTCTCGGACTCGGCGATCAGTTAGGCGACACCGCGCCGCAGGCATCGTTCTCGGCTGATAATGCGGAACTTAACAGTAGCAACGTCGACTTCGATATCACGAAGACTGGAGGTCAGGACCTTGATCCCACTGAAATCGTGTTAGTTGTCGATGGAACCCGTGTGGGTACAGTGAATGCGAACGCGACATCGGTTGGCGATCCGTGGCGGACAGGAACAACCGCTGTGTTCGAGAATATCGACAATGGTCAATCCTACAGTGACGGACAAGACGTTGATGTAAGGCTAGTTCACGATCCCAGCGGTAACAGTGTTTACGAGACTACTATAACGGTCCGGTCACCGTAGTATTCTCTAGATACTGTATTTTCGCTGTCTAGCAGTTCTTATTTTATCGTGTGTACAATTGAGGTCTCTTGCTCGCGTCTAGTTTCATATTTAATAGAATTAACTGGAGTACTGGTGGATTACACGGTCGAGAAGTGGCCTCGTCCGCGTAAATTATCAGCTATGCTTCGATTGCCAGTGGCCAGTGAGTACGGTGGGTGTCATCATGGTAAAGAAGACAGAGGACCACAATGAGGTGCGAATTGCCGAGTAAGCGCGGATGTCACTACTGTCACCGAGACGGAGTCAATTGACTGCGCCACCCACCCTCGTTCAACTACTGACAAATCTGGACGACATCGGAGTGCGACAAGGATGGACTCGCGGGGATTTGAACCCCGGGCCTCTTCCTTGCGAAGGAAGCGATCTGCCACTGATCTACGAGCCCTCACGAAAAGACAAACCCCGTTCGTATTTGTACCTTACCTTTCGGCGACCGGTGCGGGAGTGGCTCACATCCGAGCGCCGAACCGGTTCGTCGAACGGTCGAAGAGACCGCGAAGCCGACCGGCACCGACGGGATTACGTACGTCGCAGGCCTACGTTTCGATCGACCGATTCCTCGGCGGGTCTGACGACCCAATAACGTTTCTGAGAAGCTTCACATATTCGTTACCCTTTTGCCTGCGGACGACCGATCGTCTCGTATGTCAGACGCGACGGCGACCGACGCGGACACCGACGTGGACCCGGCCGCGCTCGCGGCCCTCAAACACGTCGGGCTCGTCGGGGGCCTCTCGGAGACGAAGGTGTCGTGCGCGGCGCTCGGCGACCGGCTCGACGCCTCCACGCAGACGGCCTCCCGACGCCTCCAGACGCTCGAATCCGCCGGCTACGTCGAGCGCGACGTGGTCAGCGACGGCCAGTGGGTCCGAGTGACGGAGGCGGGCGAGGCCGCGCTCCGGGCGGAGTACGCCGACTACCGCCGGCTGTTCGAGTCGGACATCGAGCTCTCGCTCCGCGGCGCGGTCACCGGCGGGATGGGCGAGGGCCGCCACTACATCACGCTGCCGGGCTACGCCGAGCAGTTCCACGAGCGACTCGGCTACGACCCGTTCCCGGGCACGCTCAACGTCGACCTCACCGAGGAGAGCGTCCGCCGGCGCGGCGAGATGGCCGGCATCGACGCCGTCCCCATCGACGCGTGGGAGGGCGAGGACCGCACCTACGGCGCGGCCACCTGCTACGGGGTCACCCTCGTCGCGGGCGACGAGCGCTACGACGAGGTCCACGCCATCGTCCCCGACCGGACCCACCACGACGACGACCAGCTCGAACTGATCGCGCCGGACCGGCTGCGCGACGCCCTCGACCTCGGCGACGGCGACTCGGTGGAGGTCCGCGTCGAGCCGACGAGCCGCGCCGACGAGCCCGAGTCGACCGCGGTCGAGACGGAGGTCGCCTGATGCGGGCCGACGTCGACGCCGACCCGGAGGCGAGCGCCGGCACGGCCGACGCGGCCGAGACCGACGTCGCCGAGGCTGACCCCGTCGAGCGCGCCCTCGACGCCTTCCGCGCCGGCGACCCGGTCTGCGTCCACGACTTCGCGGACCGGGAGGGCGAGACCGACATCGTCTACCCCGCGGGCGCGGTCGACGAGGCTGCGGTGGCGCACATGCGCAACGACGCCGGCGGGCTGATCTGCGTGGCCGTGAGCGACGCGGTCGGCGACGCGTTCGACCTGCCGTTCCTCGCGGACGCGCTCGATCACCCCGCGGTCGACGACGACCCGGACTACGACGACCGCTCCTCGTTCTCGCTGCCGGTGAACCACCGCGAGACGTTCACCGGGATCACGGACGCGGACCGCGCGAAGACCATCGTCGAGGTGGCGAACGCGGCCGGCCGCGTCGGCGACGACCCGAGCGGCTACGGCCCGGACGACTTCGCCGGGGAGTTCCGCGCGCCGGGCCACGTCCACGTGCTGCGCGGCGACCGCGACGGGCTCGGCGGGCGGACCGGCCACACCGAACTCGGCCTCGCGATGGCCGAGGCGGTAGGGGCCGCGCCTGCCGCCGTGGTCTGCGAGATGCTCGACGACGAGACGGGCGACGCGCTCGCGCCCGCGGACGCCGCCGCGTACGCGGCCCGGCGCGACATCCCCTACGTCGAGGGCGCGGCCCTCGTCGAGGCGTTGACGTAACGCCGGCTCCCCATCGCCGTCAGCGCGCGGACGAGTTCTCCCCGCGGCAGTCTCGGTCCGGTTGTCACAGTTTTATGCCCGCCGCCCGCAACGAGCGAGTATGGGATTCGACGAGATGGACGTCGACACGATCTGGAAGAACGGGGAGTTCCTCGACTGGGAGGACGCGACGACCCACGTTCTGACCCACGCGCTTCACTACGGGAGCGGCGTGTTCGAAGGCGTCCGCTGTTACGACACGGACAGGGGCCCCGCGGTGTTCCGGTGGGAGGAGCACATCGATCGGCTGTTCGACTCCGCGAAGATGTACGACATGGACATCGAGCACTCCCGCGAGGAGATCACCGAGGCGACGCTCGAACTCCTCGACCGGCAGGACCTCGAGTCCTGTTACATCCGGCCGATCGCCTACTACGGGTACGACTCGCTCGGCGTCTCGCCGGAGGGCTGCCCGACCGACCTCGTGCTCGCCGCGTGGCCGTGGGGCGCGTACCTCGGCGAGGAGGCCCTCGAAGACGGCGTCGACGTGATGGTCTCCTCGTGGCGGAAGCACGCCTCCTCGCAGGTGCCGACGAACGTGAAGACGACCGGGCTTTACGTCAACTCCATGCTGGCGGGCGAGGAGGCGCGCCGGAACGGCTACGTCGAGGCCATCGTCCTCAACAAGGAGGGCAACGTCGCGGAGGGGCCGGGCGAGAACGTCTTCATGGTGAACGACGGCGAGATATACACCACCGGCCCCGCGCAGTCGATCCTCGAAGGGATCACCCGCGACACCGTGATCACCCTCGCCGAGGAGCGCGGCTACGAGGTCCACGACGAGGCCGTCATCTCCCGCGGGCAGCTGTACACCGCCGACGAGCTGTTCTTCACCGGCTCCGCCGCCGAGGTCACGCCGATCCGCTCGGTGGACGACACCGAGATCGGCGCGGGCACCCGCGGCCCGGTGACCGAGGAGCTCCAGCGCGCCTTCTTCGACCTAGTCGAGCGCCGGACGGACGACCACGACGAGTGGTTCACGTACCTGTAGCTCGCGTCACCGGCTTTCACCCGATTAGCGTCATTCGCCCGAACCGCTTCCCCCGGCCGCGGAGCCGTCTCCGTCGCCGGGCGTTCCGTCGGTCCGGACGTGCCCGTACCCCTCCGGACCGTCGGCGTCGCCGCCCTCGGCCGGGTCTTCCTCGTGAACCGGGACCTGATGGGCCGACTCGGCGAAGCCGGCGGAGAGGACCCGCGTCATCCCCTCCTCGACGGTCTCGCCGGTCTCCTCGATCCGCTCCGGCTCGACCTCGATGACGAAGCCGGTGGTGATGTTCGGCGCGGTCGGCATGAACAAGACGATCTTGCCGTCGCGGGTCTTCTTCCCCGTCCGGAAGGCGGTCATCCGGATCCCGGGCCACGTCTCGATGTACACCGGACTCTGAAGCTCGTCGGTGCCGGAGATCGCGGTCTCGATGGCGAGTTTCGAGGCGTTGTACACCACCCGCAGCGCCGGGATCCGGTTTATCGTGTCGTCCACCGCCGACTCCGCCAGCCGCCCCAAGGTAGTTCGCATGAAGTACCCGACCGCGAGGACGACCGTCGCGAACACCGCGAAGGCAATTATCACGCGGGAAACGGGCTCTAGCGGTGCGGGGATGATGTCGGGCTGGAGCCCCTCGATGAGCGGTATCGAGGCGATGTACTGGTAGATCCAGCGGAGGACCAACAGGAGAACGAGAAGCGGGGCCAACACGATGAGCCCGCTGGCGAAGTCGCGTTTCCACGTGGACATCTATTGGATCGGTATGTGTCGGCAATCCTTAAGAGGGCTTCCACGCACCGCGGCCCGGGTCGCGCCGCGTCGAGGAGCCGAGCCCTTCTCGGAACGCCGCGCCGAGGGGTCGGGGGTCCCCGCGACTACGCGCCCAAGACCGCCCGCACCGCGAACGTCAGGTTCTCTTTCCGCTCGCGGACGCGGCGGTAGAAGTACGAGAGCCACTTGCCGCCGTACGGCGCGTACTGGTACACGTCGACGCCCTGCGCGGCGAGGTCGCGCTGCGCGTCCTGACGGACTCCCATCAGCATCTGGACCTCGTAGTCGCCGCCGTGGTCGCGCGAGAGCCGGTCCGCCAGCGAGATCATCTCGGGGTCGTGGCTGCCGACCGCGATCCCCCGGTCGCGGCGCTCGAACAGCGTGGTCAGGTCGTCGCGGTACGCCTCGTCGACGCGCGCCTTCTCGGTGTACGCGATCGACGACGACTCGTCGTAGGCCCCCTTCACGAGCCGGATCTTGCCGGGGACGTCGACGAGTCGGTCGAGGTCGTCCGCGGTGCGCTTGAGGTTCGACTGGATACACTGGCCGACGCTCCACGGGTAGTCGGCGGCGATGGACTCGAACGCGTCGAGGGTGGCGTCGGTGGTGTCGGCGTCCTCCATGTCACACCAGACGAACGCGCCGAGCTCGTCGGCCCGCGCGACGATCTCGCGGTAGTGTTCCTCGAACAGGTCGGCGGAGACGTCCATGCCGATCTGCGAGGGTTTCACCGAGACGCAGGCGTCGAGGCCGCTACCGGCGATGTCGTCGAGCAGTTCGAGGTAGGCGTCGGTGTCGGCGCGGGCGTCCGCGGGGTCGTCGTAGTGTTCGCCGAGCAGGTTCAGGATGACCGCGACGTCGTCTTCGTTGGCGGCGCGAGCGTGGTCGAGAGCCGTCGGGATGCTTTCGCCGGCGACGAAGCGCCGAGCGATGGGTGGAATCATATTACTGATTCCGGTCGGGGCGAACTTTACCTTTGCCGACTCGGCGGCGGTGGCCGCAACGTCGCGCCCGCGGCGGCGACCGCCGGACGCGTCGGCGGGGCGCGGGAGCGATCTCGGCGACGAGCGATCCGGGGTTTATAACACTCCGCGCGCCGCCCGTGGAGACATGATCGGTACGCTTGTCGCGACCGCGTTCTGGGCGATGCTCCCGGCGTACGTCCCGAACAACGCCGCGGTGTTGGCCGGCGGCGGACGCCCCATCGACGGCGGCCGCGAGTGGCGCGGCGCGCGGCTGCTCGGCGACGGGAAGACCTGGCGCGGCACCGCGGTGGGGACCCTCGTCGGCGTCCTCCTCGCGCTCGCGCTCAACGCGCTCGCCGACCCCGCGAGCGCGGCGCTCGGAAGCGACCTACCGACGTTCGCGCTCCCGGCGGCGTTCGCGCTCGCGTTCGGCGCGATGTGCGGCGACATCGGTGCTTCCTTCCTCAAGCGGCGGTCGGGCCGGGAGCGCGGCGCGGCGTTCCCCGGGCTCGACCAGCTGGACTTCGTCGTCGGCGCGCTGGGGCTCGCCTTCCTCGTCGACACCGACTGGGCGCTCGCGGTGTTCACGCCGCGCGTCCTCGCGGTCGTCCTCGTGATGACGCCCCTCCTCCACGTCGTCACGAACGTCGGCGCGTACCTCCTCGGCGTCAAGAACGAGCCGTGGTGAGCGGGGGCACGCGGTCGCTCGCGCGACCGACGCGCCTCGAAGTTTCGTATCGGAGTGAATGTTTTTGAAAACCGATCGTACGGTCGTGTAATTCGCAGCTACGAGAACGGCAGAAAGATATATATGTTGATGTGGCATACCTTAGCACGCATGTCTAGTAGTGCACCCAGCTCGGACGACGACGTGTTCGACGAGTTCCTCTCCGATCACGGCCACGAGACAGAGATCGTACGCTGGGAGCGATCCTATAACAAGCTCCAGTGTCCCGAGTGCGGTGCGCTCCACGAGGAAGGCTCCGCGCGGTGTTCGGTCTGCGACTGGCGGCCGAACTGACCCCCGCGCCGCCGCGGTCCGCGAGTTTTCTTTCCGTCATACTACCCGGTAGTATTATGTGGAATTACCCGATAGTGACTACCATGCCGACGTGTCAGAACTGCGGGTCGTTCGTCACGACAGATTACGTTCGGGTGTTCACTCCGAACGAAGTCGACCGGCCCCGCGTCTGTCCGGCCTGCGAGGACCTGGTCCGCGACGGTGCCGACGTCCGCGAAGCGCGCGCGACGCGGAGCGGATAGCCGGCCGAGCGAGAGCGAACGCATCGATCCGCCGTCGCCGGGTCGAGACCCGCGTCGCCGGGTCCCGAGCCACGGCGTTTAAGGAGAACCGGAATCTGGAGGTAATAATGACTGATACCACGGTGACGCGGCTGTTCGGGGGGCCGGGGAGCGGGAAGACGACCGCGCTCTTGGACCGCGTCGAAGAGATTCTCGAAACGGAGGAAGCGGACGTCCGCGACGTGCTCGTCGTCTCGTACACGCGCGCGGCCGCCGCCGAGATCCGCGAGCGGCTCGCCGAGCGGCTCGACATCTCTCCGCGTAGCCTTCAGGGGAACGTGAGCACGATGCACGCGAAGGCGTACGAACTGCTCGACCTCTCGCGGGGCGACGTGGTCGGCGAGGACGACAAGGAGGGGTTCTGCGAGGAGTACGGCATCGAGTTCGAGGACCAGCACGGCGGGGCCGGCCGCCGGACCGCGCGGTCGACGACCATCGGCAACAAGATCATCGCCACCTCGCAGTGGCTCCAGCGCACCGAGCGCGACGTGGCCGACTGGTACGACGTGCCCTTCCAGTGGAACGTCGAGGAGGTCCGGCTCCCGCCCGAGGAGGACCCGAACGCCCAGCAGGGGAACAAGTACACGCCGACGTGGCCCTCCGACGACGACCGGATCGACATCCCCGAGACGATCCGGGCGTGGCGGACGTACAAGGGGGAAAACGACCTCGTCGGCTTCGCGGACATGCTCGAACGGGTCGCGCAGCGCTCGCTCGTGCCCAGCGTCGACTACCTGATCATCGACGAGTTCCAGGACATCACGACGCTCCAGTACAACGTCTTCGAGGAGTGGCGGCCCCACATGGAGAAGGTGCTCATCGCCGGCGACGACGACCAGGTCGTCTACGCGTGGCAGGGGGCCGACCCCGACCTCCTCCTCGACACCGACGTCGACGAGGACGTGGTGCTCCCGAACTCCTACCGGCTTCCCTCGGAGATCCTCAACGTCGTCAACGCGGAGATCCGCCACATCGACAAGCGCCAGGAGAAGGACCTCCACCCGCGCACGGAGGGTGGCACCGTCGAGGCGATCCAGTCGCCGTCGATGATCGAACTCGTCCGGAACGTCCGGTACACCGTGGAGGACGACGAGGGCGACGTCATGTGCCTGTTCCGGGCGCGCTACCAGATGTTCGACTTCATCGACGAGTTCATCGACCACGGCATCCCGTTCACGATGCTCACCGACGGGCGGATGTGGACCGACCGGGTCCAAGACTACGTCAGCGCCGTCGAGAAGGCCGAGGCCGACGACCCCGTCACCGGGCTGGAGGCGCGGCGGCTCGCCGACATGCTCCAAGACTCCGCGTTCGGGACGCACGACCGCGAGGAGTTCTACGACTTCCTCGACGACCGCGAGGAGGCGGCCGACAGCGACGACGTCGCCGACATCGACGTCGCGGCGGACACGCTCGACGAGTACATCCCCTTCATGCCGGACACCGCCAGCGCCGACGACATGGTCCGGAAGGTGACGAGCTTCCAACGCAAGTCGATGGGCGCGTACTTCGACGGCGACTACCGAGGGACCGAGCCGAGCCGCGTCCGCGTCGGCACCATCCACTCCTCGAAGGGTCGCGAGGCCGACCACGTGTTCGTCGCGACCGACCTCACGGAGAAGGTGGTCGAGCAGATGGCCGCCTCCATCGACGACCCGACCGACGTCGACGGCGTCGAGGAGTTCACGAAGGCGACGAGCCCCGTGCCGGTGCTCACCGACAACGAGCGCCGCGTCTTCTACGTCGGGATGTCCCGCGCCCGCGAGCGGCTCGTGATCATGGAGAGCCTCATCAGCGGCGCGCCGACGCTGCCGATCAGCGTCCTGCTGTTCAACGAGCTCCGCGAGGAGCCGGCTCAAGAGCTCGTCGAGGAGATCCAAGCGGAGTTGGCCGTCCCCGAACCCGAGCCGTGAGCGGCGGCGACGCGGACCCGAGCGCCGAGCCGGACGGGGACGACGCCGGATCGAGTTCCCGCCCGCTCCGGACCGACCTCCGGCCGATCGTGGAGGCGATCGGTGCGAGCGACGCCGACGCGTTCGTCGCCGTCGGCGACCGCTTCGACGACGACCTGCGCTACCTCACGCGCTTTTCCGGACCGGACCGACCGTACGCGCTGGTCGTCGTCCCGAGCGACGGGGCGGCGTCGACGACGGACCGGGATCCCGAGGCGGCGGCCGACGCGCCGGTCGGTCGAGCGGTCCTGTGTGCCCCCGCCCTGTTCCGCGAGCAGGCGACCCGCGAGTTCGTCGCCCGCGCGCGCGAGTCGGCCGCGGAGCGGGACGACGGCGACGACGCCCCGTTCCACGACGGCGTCGTCCGCGAGGTTCGGACCGAGAACGTCGGCGACCACGCCGGCGAGCGGGCGGCCGCGGCCGTGGCGGAACTCGTTGGACGGGAGGACGAGAGTGCGTCGGGGACCGCCGATCGAACCGTCCTCACTCCCGCGTCGGTCCCGCACGACGCCGCGGTGTACCTGAAGCGCGCGGGGAACGAGCCGTCGTCGACCGACGCGGTCGCGACCGCCCGGGCGCGCAAGACCCCGGCCGAGGTCGACCGGCTCCGCCGCGTCCAGCGCGCGGCGGTCGCCGGAATGGCCCGCGCCGAGGCGGTGCTCGCGGAGAGCGAGGTCGTCGAGCCGGGCGACGGGAGGCCGGAGACCGACCGACCCGACGGCGGCCGGCACGGCGACGACCGACGACCTCCGCTCCGCTGGGAGGGCGACCCGCTGACGACGGAGCGGCTCCGCCGCGAGGTGAACCGGGTCCTCGCCGCTCGCGGGGTCCGCGACGCCGGCAACACGGTCGTCGGGGCCGGTCCGTCCGCGGCCGACCTCCACTACGTCGGCGACGACCCGATCCGGCCCGGCGAGACGGTCCTGCTGGACGTCTCGCCGCGCGGCCCGGACGGCTACTACGGCGACGTGACGCGGACGTTCGTCGTCGACGGCGACGGCGGCTGGGAACGCCGGGCGTACGTCGCGGTCGAGGCCGCCCGCGACGCGGCGCTCGCGGAGGTCGAGCCGGGCGTCCCGGCCAAGACGGTTCACGGCGAGGCGGCGGCCGAACTGGCCGCGTACGGCTTCGAACCCAACGCGGGCGAGGGCGAGTCCGGGTTCACCCACGGCACGGGGCACGGGGTCGGCGTGAGCCTCCACGAGGGGCCGTCGCTGTCGGGCGCGGGCGAGCTGCGGCCGGGCCACGTCGTCACCGTCGAGCCCGGCGTCTACGACCCCGCCGTCGGCGGCGTCAGGCTGGAGGACCTGATCCTCGTCACCGAGGACGGCTACGAGATACTGGCCGAGTACCCGTTCGACATCGCGCCGGGCCCCGTCCAGTCCCGCTCGGACTAACGGTTCGCCGCGTCGTCACCGTCGACCGCGGGGCCGTCCGTCGACTTGGAGTCGTCGTCTCCGTCCTCTCGACCCGAAACCGTGCTGTTGGGATCGCCGCGCAACTGGCTGGGCAACAGTCCGGAAAGGAGCCTGCGGGCGATCCGCGCGGGGTCGAGGAAGTACTGCGGCAGGACGACCATCGCGGCCGCGACGACCAGTAAGCCAGCGCCGAGCGCGACCTCGCCGGCGACCAGCCGGATGACGGCGTAGTTCGCCAGCGGGAGCGCGAAGACGAGCGACGCCGCCAGCCCGATCATGTCCAGCAGTCCGAGTCGCATCGGAGTTCCGTTGATCCCCGGAGGGCAAAAGAGACGCGACGCGCCGGTCCGGCCGACCTAAAGCGACGCCGGCTCGGGGCCGACGCGTCGGCGGCGCGTCGACCCAGAACCGATATCCGTCGCCCGCCCCCACGTCCGATATGTTCACCGGCATCGTCGAGGGGACCGGTACGGTCCGCGAACGGACCGAGACCGACGACGGCCTGCGACTCCGGATCGGCGTCGACGGGTTCGACGACCTCCACCACGGCCAGTCGATAAGCGTGAGCGGCGTCTGCCTGACCGTCGAGGAGCACGGTGTCGACGCCGACGACGGCGAGTGGTTCGCGGTGTTCCTCGCGAGCGAGACGGTCGCGAAGACGTACCTCGGCGAGGTCGAGGAGGGGGACGTCGTCAACGTCGAGCGCGCGATGCCCGCAGACGGGCGGTTCGACGGCCACGTCGTCCAAGGCCACGTCGACACCGTCGCCGAGGTGACGGGGATCGAGCGCGTCGGCGAGGACTGGCGGTTCGCGTTCGCGATCCCGGAGGGTCACGGCGACTACCTCGTCGACAAGGGCTCCGTGACGCTCGACGGCATCTCGCTGACGGTCGCGGAGAAGCGCGAGGGCGAGTTCGACGTCGCGATCATCCCGACGACCTACGACCTGACGACGCTCTCGGAGAAGTCAGTCGGCGACCCGGTCCACCTGGAGGTGGACGTGATCGCGAAGTACGTCGAGAACATGCTGGACGGGTACGCGGCCGACCCGCGGGCGGCGAACGACTGACCGCCGACCGACACTCGTTCCGCTACGGGGGCCGTTTCAGTCGTCCTGCGCGTCTTTCGCGCCCTTCACCGTCTCGCGGACGGCGTCGACGCCCTCGTCGTGGAGCAGGTCGCCGACGACGACCACGTCGCTGTGAGCGGCCATCTCGTTGGCCGACTCGTAGTCGTGGATGCCGCCGCCGTAGAAGAGCGCGGCGTCGTCTAGGGCGTCGTGGGCGGCCCCGACCTTCTCCGTGTCGCCGAAGGTGCCAGAGTACTCGACGTAGACAATCTCTTGGCCGAACATGCGCTCCGCGACCTTCGCGTAGGCCCCCACGTCGTCGGCGGTGAGGTCGCAGTCGGCCTCCGTCAGCTGGGCGACCGACGCCTCGGGGTTCATGACGATGTACGCCTCGGTGTGCGTCCGGCTCCAGTCGAGGTCGTCGATCCGGACCCACTCCTTGTGCGCGCCGGTGATCCAGAAGGGGCCGCCGGCGTTGAACACGGTCGGGATCAGGTAGCCGTCGAGCGCCGGGGAGTCGATCACGACGCCGGGGTTCGACGGCTCCTGGTAGAGGGGCACGTCGTACTCCGCGGCGGCGTCGACGACGCGGGTCATCTTCTCCGCGGTGACGTCGAGGGTCCCGCCGATCTCGATCGCGTCCGTCCCGGTCCGGCAGACGTCCTCGAAGGTCTCGCCCGGCTGGAGATCTTTGTCGGGATCGACCTTCAGCACGTGGTCCCAGTCGTCCCACGGATTGGTCATCGGGCGAGAGTCCGCCGGGCGAGACCAAAAAGGTGCGGAACCTGCGCCGCCTCAGAGCAGGTCGTCGATCTCGTCGTTCTCGAACGCCGCCGCCGGGTCGGGCTTCTCCTCGCGCTCGTCGCGCACCGCCTGCCGCGCGCGCTCCAAGAACGCCTCGACGCGCTGTGAGCGTTCGACGCCGCCGAGCAGGACGAGCGCGGCGATCCGGTCGGAGTCGAGCGGGAAGTCGCCGCCGCGGACCTGCATCGACCCCGTCTCCTCTTGAAGCCACTTGCGCGCCTTCTCCGCGCCTTTCCGGGAGATCCGGTCCGGGTCGCCCGCGACCGCGACGAGCGCGGCGTCGGCGTCGGTGGCGCTCGGCAGCGAGAGCCCGGTCATCACCGCGCTCCGGACCGCGCTCGTCACCGTGGTGACGTTCTCTTGGGGGTCCTCGGCCGCGGGCGCGGACGCGAACCCGACCGCGGCCATCCCGCCCGCCCGCAGCGTGTTTATCACCTCGCTCGTGTCGACGACGGACTCCGCGACGCCCTCGACGGCCTCGCCGGCGGCCAAGAGGAGGCCGATCCGCTTCGCCATCGAGGCGTTGATCGCCTCGTAGCCGCCCTCGACGGACTCGCCCGCGGAGCGCCACGCGTCGTTGTCGAGGAGGATCGTCGCGTCCGCCTCGCGGACCAGCGTCTTGAGCGACCGCCCGGCGTTCACTTGGTACATCGTCCCCTCGTCGCGGCCCGGGAGGATCCCGATCGCGTAGACGGGGACGTCGTACACCCGATTCAGCTCGCGGACGAGGGTCGGGGCACCGCCGGATCCCGTCCCGCCGCCAAGGCCGGCGACGACGAAGATCGCCTCGGCCGCCGCGGTGACCTTCGGGGCGAGCGCGTCCAACACCTCGACGGCGTCTTCGTCCATCACTTCGGCGCCGAGTTCGTTGTCGCCGCCGACGCCGTGACCGCTGACCCGCGACTGCCCGACGAGGACCGTTTCGAGCGGGAGGGGATCGAGGTCGGCCGCGGCGGTGTTGACCGCGAGCGCGTCGAGGACCGCACCGTAGCCGGCGTCGGCATCGAACTCCGCGAGGGCGGTCGTGAGTTTGCCGCCCGCCTGTCCGACGCCGAGGAGGACTGCTTTCATGCTGACATCTACCAGTCCCCTCGACAATATCCTTTCCCCGATGTTTAAGAGTGAAACCGCGGGCAACGGGCCGCATGCCCGACCACGCGCACGGCGTCGAGCCGTCGAGAACCGAAGCGGAGGCGACGGCGAGATCGAACGCGGCGACGGGAACGGAGGCCGCGACGGGATCGGAGGTAGCGAGAGAGGCGGAGCCGGTGGACGACGGAATCGAGGCCCGACTCCGCGCCGCCGAGCGGGCGGTCACCGGGGACGAGGCGCGGCCGGCCGACGTGGCCGCCGGCGCGGAAGCGACGGCCGAGCGGCTCGGGCTCGTGGCGCACCTTCGCGTCGAGACACGAGAGGAAGCGGGCCGAGACGCGGTCCGCGTGCCGTCGCGGTTCGTCGACGAGACGACGGCCGCGTCCCGCGCGATCCGTCGGAAGAAGGTCGAGTCGGCGATCGAAGACCACGCACGGAGAGCCGTCGCGTCGGTGCCGGACGAGCGGGTACCGAAGCCCGTACGAAGCGTCGGGGCGGGAGTTCCGGTCGCGCCGGTTCCCGGGTACTGGGTGGCGACGGTCAACGCGTGGAACGTCCAGGTGCGCGGCGAGTACCCGCGGTTCACGCTTCGGGCGAACGTCGGCACGCCCGATCGCCCGTTCGAGTACGTGCGGGACCCGGGTCCGGTCAGCGTCGACCTGAACGGCGAGTCGGTTACGCTCGGGTCGACGGAGACGGTCGCCTTCGAGACGCGGACGATCGTCGTCGTCGCGGTTCCCGCCGGGCCGCCGGGGGTCGGCGACGTCGACGGGACGCGCGTGGAGACCTCCGGCGGGTGGCCGTGTCCGGGACCGCTGAGCTCGTCGCCGGGCGAGAAGAGCGCGTGTGCGGGCGGAGAGCGATCGGCCGGCCGGGAGAACTGAACGACCGAGACGCGCCCGACCGCAGGCGTTTTGAGACGCGGAGACGGAGTAGGCGTATGTTCCACGAAGTCGTCGACGGCCGCGAAACCGGAGCCGACGTCGACGTCGACGAGCTGGCGGCGGCCGATCTGCTCGCCGCCTTCGGGGCGTTGGTGTCGGAGGCGGCGGCGAGCGTCGATCGCGACCGGCTCGTCGGTGGTATCGGACTGACCGAGGCGGACGCCGCCGCCGCCCGCGACGGTGACGTCGCGACGCTCTCGCTCGCCGACGGGGCGGCCGTCCTCGCGACCGCGGAGCCGGACCGCGACGCGGACGCGATGGTCGCCGAGGTGCGCGATCACCTGCTGATGGGGATGGCGACCGCGGTCCTCGACGTCGACGCGATCGCCGCGCGGATCGACGCCGACCTCACCGGGCAGGAGGTCCAGCAGGCGCTGGAGGGACGGACGACGCTGACCCTCGGCCAGCTCGCGGAGATCCTCGCGGTCATCGAGCGCCGGAAGCCATGAGGGTCGTCGTCGTCGGCTGCGGGTACGTCGGGCTGGCGCTGGCGGCGCAGCTCGACGCCCGCGGCCACGCGGTGACCGGCGTTCGCCGGTCCGACGCCGGGCTCGACGCGGTCGACGCGGCCGGACCCGACGTCGATGCCGTCCGCGCGGACGCGACCGATCCGGAGTCGCTTTCCGTCCTACCGGACGCCGACGCGGTCGTCTTCGCGGCCAGTTCGGGCGGTCGAGGTGCCGACGCGGCGCGGGAGGTGTACGTCGACGGACTGGCGAACGTCGTCGACGAGTACGGTTCGCGGGCGTCGCCGCCGGAGCGGTTGGTGTACACCTCCTCGACGGGCGTGTACGGCGACCACGACGGCGGGTGGGTCGACGAGGAGACCCCGGTGGAACCGACCACCGAGAAGACGCGCGTCCTCGTCGAGGCCGAACGGATCGCGACCGAGCGCGCGGCCGAGGCCGGGATCGACGGGACCGTCGTCCGATTCGCGGGGCTGTACGGCACAGATCGGTACCGGCTGGAGCGGTACGTCGAGGGGCCGGTCACCGCCGGCTACCTCAACATGGTCCACCGCGACGACGCCGCGGGGTCGGTCCGACACCTGCTGGAGACGGACCGCGCGCGCGACCGAGCCGTCCTGGTCGTGGACGACGAGCCGGTCGACAAGCACGTCTTCGCCGACTGGCTCGCAGACGCCTGCGGGGCCCCGCATCCGGAGAAGCGGTCGAAGGACGAGCGGATCGCGGCCGGTGACCTTTCGGCGGCGGCGGAGCGGCGGATCCGGACGAGCAAACGGTGTTCGAACGCGCTGCTCCGCGACCTCGGCTACGAGTTCGTCCACCCGACGTTCCGGTCGGGATATCGCGACGCCGTGCGCGCGTACCGGTCGCGAGCGGAGTAGCGCGCGTCGACCGGGGCGCGACCGCGTCGCCGCGAAGTCGCCGAGTCGCGAGCCGTTCCGTCGGTTCCGGAGCGTCGGAACGCTAACGAACCTTCATGTGTCGGGAGCGATTCGCCATAACGCATGCGAGCGATGAGCGCGGCCGGCGACCGGTTCTCGCAGGCGGAAGCCATGGCCCGGGAGAATCCCGAGATCGCCGTCGCCGTGGCGCTCGCCGTCCTGATCGCCGTCGGAGTCGGCCTCGTCGTGCTCCGGTCCCGGCTGACGCCGGGCGTCCGCTTCCGCCGGCTCTTGGCCGGGGAAGACGAGATAACGGTCCTGATGCACCCGAACCCGGATCCCGACGCGATGTCGGCCGCGGTCGGCGTCGCCTCGCTCGCCGACCAGGCGGACGTCGACGCAACCGTTCAGTATCCCGGCCAGATCCGCCATCAGGAGAACCGCGCGTTCCGGACGGTCTTGGACCTCGAACTCGAACCGATCGAACACGTGAGCGACCTCGCGGCGGAGTCGGTCGTCCTGGTCGACCACAACGAGCCGCGGGGGTTCGCCGGGGCCGACGGCGTGTTGCCGACGGCCGTCGTCGACCACCACCCGGGAGACGGGGCCGGCGAGTCGTTCACCGACGTGCGGACCGACTACGGCGCGACCGCGTCGGTCGTCGCCGAGTACTTCAGAGACAACGGCGCGGTCCCCGTGCCGCCCGATAAGCATGCGAGCGAGACGTCGAGCAGTCTGACGCTGTCGACGGACACGGCGACCGGACTGCTGTACGGGATCCTCTCGGACACCAAACACCTCACGGTGGGTGCCAGCGAGCCCGACTTCGCGGCCGCCGCCTACCTCTACCCCGGCGTCGATCAGGACCGGCTCGACCGCATCGCGAACCCCGCGGTCGACGCGGAGGTACTGGAGGTGAAGGCGCGGGCGATCGCGGGGCGGCGCATCGAGGGGTCGTTCGCGGTCGCCGACGTCGGCGGCGTGAACAACGTGGACGCCATCCCGCAGGCCGCCGACGAGCTGATCCAGCTGGAGGGAGTCAGCGCCGTCGTGGTGATCGGAGAGCGCGACGAGACCGTCCACCTCTCGGGGCGGTCGCGCGACGACCGAGTCCACATGGGCAACGCGATAGCGGCGGTGTTAGGGGACGTCGATAACGGGAACGGCGGGGGTCACTCCCGGATGGGCGGCGGGACGATCGAGCCGAACGTCGACCCCACGGGAGAGGGGGAGTTCGAGACCGTCGACCGCGACGCCCTCGCCGAGGGATTGTTCCGGGCGATGGCCGGCGACGTGTGATCCGGCGCGCGCCCGGGAGCGACCGACGTCTCGTCGTCCCCGCGACCCGAGCGGGCGGATTTAAGTTCCGAGCCGCGGTGGGTCGGTTATGGACGCCGTAGACGCGGTCGACGGCGGGTGGGTGGCGCTCGCCGGTGTGGGCGCCGGATACGCGCTCGCGACCGGACTCGTGTTCCTGCTGTTCTTCGTCGCGCCGTACCTCGCCGTCGCCGCGCTGTAGCACGGAGTCTCGCGGTGCTGTGCGAGGCGGGGCATCGAGGCGAAAACGGCGGGGGAACAAGCGCCGGCTAAAGAGAAACGGGAACCGAGAGGCCGATCAGGCGAACGCCAGCGAGTCGTCGGTGTTCGTCTCCTCGTCCTGCTTGAGCTTCTCGTGCGCCTCCATGAAGTCGTCGACCGTGACCTCGGTGCGGTCGTCGCGGATGGCGAACATCCCGGCCTCCGTACAGATGGCCTTGATGTCGGCCCCGGAGGCCTCGGGTGTCAGCTCGGCGAGCTCGGCGAAGTCGACGCCGTCGGCGAGGTTCATGTTGCGCGTGTGGATCTGGAAGATGATCTCGCGGCCCTCGGTCTCCGGCTTGGGGACCTCGATGAGGCGGTCGAACCGACCGGGACGGAGGATGGCGGGGTCGAGCATGTCGAAGCGGTTGGTCGCGGCGATGATGCGGACCTCGCCGCGCTCGTCGAAGCCGTCCATCTCGGAGAGCAGCTGCATCATCGTCCGCTGGACCTCGGCGTCGCCCGAGGTCTTCGAGTCCGTCCGCTTCGAGGCGATGGCGTCGATCTCGTCGATGAACAGGACGGCGGGCTGGTTCTCGCGGGCGACCTCGAACAGGTCCCGGACCAGCTTCGCGCCCTCACCGATGAACTTGTGGACCAGCTCCGAGCCGGCCATCTTGATGAACGTCGCGTCCGTCTCGTTGGCGACGGCCTTCGCGAGCATCGTCTTCCCCGTCCCCGGCGGGCCGTACAGGAGCACGCCGCTCGGGGGCGTGATCCCGACGTCCTCGAACATGTCCGGGTGTTCGAGCGGCATCTCGACGGTCTCGCGGACCTCCGTCATCTGGTCTTCGAGGCCGCCGATGTCGGCGTAGGTGACGTCCGGGGAGTGTTCGACCTGCATCACGCGGGCGCGGACGTCGGTCTCCTTCTCCAGCTTCTTGACCACGGACAGGGAGTTGTTGACCGCGACGCGGTCGTCGGGGTCGAGCTCCTCGCGCAGCTCGTCGGTGATCTCGGTGAGCGCCTCTTGGTTGTTCCCGTGCTGTTTGATCACGGCCCCGTCGGGCGTGATCTCTTGGACCGTCGCCACGAACAGCGGGGACTGCTTCAGCTTCTTGTTCTCGTGCGTGAGCCGTTCGAGCTTCTGTTGGTACTTGTTGTTCTCCGCGTTGGCGTCGAGGAGCTTGTCGCGCATCTCCTCGTTTTGGGACTCAAGAACGTCGAGCCGCTCCTGTAGGGAGTCGATCTTCTCCTGTTTCGACGCCGACCCCTCGTCGTAGGGCATGTCGACGTCGTCGACCGTGTCGCTCATTGTGTTTATTAAAGCGTCTCGCGGATAAGAGGCTTCGGGTGGGGGAACGACGCGGCCAGTTCTGCCGGCCTCGACGACGGACGACCGCCGCCCCCGATCGGGATACGGCCCCAATTTAATTCGCAGAAGTAATTAAAACTGATAGTAAATATTATTATCCAGCATGGCAACGATCGAGACACGCATGAGTACGACCGACGCCGTCACCGCCGACGACGGGACCGCAGATCGCTGGGCCGCCGTTCGCGATCTCCCCCCGAGCGCGAAGCTGGTCGCCAAGGTGCTGGACTACAACGACACGCTGACGCAGAGCGAACTGGCCGAGGAGACGCTCCTCCCGCCGCGGACGGTCCGCTACGCGCTGTCGCGGCTCGAAGAGGAGGGCGTGGTCGACTCGCGGTTCTCCTTCACGGACGCCCGCAAGCGGCTGTACTCGCTGGGAATCTGAGCGCGGGCCCGCCCGAATCGTCGCCGACGGCGATATCGGCGACCGGCCGCGACGGTTTATCACCGATACCGCGCCAGGAGGGCTGTGGTCTCGACTACCGCCGTCAAGCGCGCGCTGGCCGCGCTCGCGACGCGCACCGACACCGCGAGACGCCCGTACGTCGCCGTGATCGACGAGGCCGACGCCGCGCGGGCCGACGTCCGACGCGCGGCGGGCTTCGTCGAGACCGTCGGACTGGACCGCCTCGCGGACGCGCTGGCCGCCGCCGACCGCGCGGGCGACGAGGCGGCCGCCGCGCGGGGACGAGAGGCGCTCGACGCGTACCGAGCGTTTCGACGGGCGGCCGCGGGCGACACCGGTGAGGAGAGTGAAGCCGGCGGGGCGGGTGACGCCGACGGGGCGAGCCGTCCCGACGACGACCACTTCCGCTCCGGCCCCGGAATCCCTAAGCCGGACACCGGCCAAGACGCGGACAGATGACACGGGTGATCCACACCGGCGACACCCACGTCGGGTACTCGCAGTACCACTCGCCGGTCAGACGCCAAGACTTCCTCGACGCCTTCGAGGCCGTGGTCGACGACGCGGTCGACGACGGCGTCGACGCCGTCGTCCACGCGGGCGACCTCTTCCACGACCGCCGCCCGGAGCTCCCGGACCTGATGGGGACCATCTCGGTCCTCCGTCGGCTCGACGACGCCGGGATCCCGTTCCTCGCGGTCGTCGGCAACCACGAGTCGACGCGGGGCGGGCAGTGGCTCGACCTCTTCGAACGGCTCGGCCTCGCCACGCGGCTCGGCGACGAGCCGGTCGTCGTGGGCGACACCGCGTTCTACGGGCTCGACCACGTCCCCGTCTCGCGGCGCGACGACCTCGACTACGCCTTCGCCGACCACGACGCCGACTACGCGGCGCTCGTCGCGCACGGCCTCTTCGAACCCTTCGGCTACGCCGACTGGGACACTGAGACCGTCCTGACCGAGAGCGACGTCGACTTCGACGCGATGCTCCTCGGCGACAACCACACTCCCGACACCGCCGAGGTCGCCGACACGTGGGTGACGTACCCGGGGTCGACCGAGCGCGCGAGCGCGAGCGAGCGCGAGGGGCGCGGCTACAACCTCGTCGTCTTTGACGCCGACGCGGCCGGCGGCGACGACCGGGTGGAGATCCGGCGGCGCGCGCTCGACACCCGGCCGTTCGTCTTCGTCTCGGTCGAACTGCGCGAGGGCGAGGGCGAGTCGCGGGTCCGCGAGCGGGTGCGCGAACACGACCTCGCGGAGGCGGTCGTCCACGTGGAGGTCACCGGGGAGGGCGAGCCGGTGACGCCGGCGGCCGTCGAGGAGTTCGCGAGCGACGAGGGCGCGCTCATCGCGCGCGTCACGGACCGGCGCGAGGTCGACGCCGACGGCGAGGTCGACGTGAGCTTCGCCGACCCGGAGGACGCCGTCCGCGACCGGCTCGACGAGATGGCGCTCTCGACCGCCGCGCGCGATGTCGAGCGCGCGGTCCGCGAGGACGGCGTCCCCGACGCGAACGTCCGCGAGACCGTGAAGCGCAGGATCGAAGAGCGGCTGGACGAAGACGGCGACCTCGGCGCGTTCGAGGCCGTCGGGACGGACGTCGAAGTCGTCGACGGTGGTGACGAACGGGACGACCTCGACGAGCCCGACGGCGACGGAGGCGAATCGCGCGGCAGAGACGAGCCGGACGACGACGAGTCGAAGACCGAGGAATCGAACGCAGAGGAATCGAGCGACGAAGCGGACTCCGCGGAGCCCGACGACACCGACCCGGCGTCGACCGACGGGCAGGTCTCCATGGAGGACTACCTGTGAAGTTCGACCGTGTCCGCCTCGCGAACTTCAAGCCGTACGGCGACGCCGACCTGCGGCTGACCGAGGGCGTCACGGTGATCCACGGGCTCAACGGCAGCGGGAAGTCGTCGCTGCTGGAGGCCTGCTTCTTCGCGCTGTACGGATCGAAGGCGCTGGACGGGACCCTCGAAGACGTCATCACGAACGGCGAGGCGGAGACGGAAGTCGAGCTGTGGTTCACCCACGACGGCGTCTCCTACCGGATCGAGCGGCGGCTCAAGTCCTACGACGGTCGGATCGACCACAAGTGTACGCTCGAGGCGACCGACGGGAGCGACGTGACTCGCGACGGCGCGCGGGCGGTCCGCGAGTTCGTCACCGAACTGCTGCGGATGGACGCCGAGGCGTTCGTCAACTGCGCGTACGTCCGGCAGGGCGAGGTGAACAAGCTCATCAACGCCACCCCGCGGGAGCGACAGGACACGATCGACGACCTGCTCCAGCTCGGGAAGCTGGAGGAGTACCGCGAGCGCGCCGGTGACGCGCGGCTCGGCGTCGAGGACGTGCTCGAGAACCGACGCGGGCGGCTCGACCAGCTCGACGACCAGATCGGCGCGAAGGAGGACAGAGACCTCCACGCGCGGCTCAACGGGCTGGAGAGCGAACTCGGCGACGTCACCGACGACGTCGACCGGTACGAGGCGCAGCGGGAGCAGGCGAAGGAGACGCGCGACGCGGCCGCGGAGACGCTGGCGACCCACGCGGAGAAACGGGAGAAGCTGGAGTCGGTGGCGGCGGAGATCGACGAGATCGAGACCGCGATCCGCGAGGCGGAACGCGAGCGCGACGACCACCGCGACGCGATCCGCGAGGCCCGCGAGCGGATCGGCGATATCGAGGCGGCGATCGACGACCGGCTCGACGACGCCGGCCTCGACGCGGCGAGCGAGGAGGCGATCGCCGCCCGGCGCGAGGAGCTCGACGACCGGGAGGAATCGGTCCGAGCCGACCTCGACGACGCGCGGGTGAACGCCGAGGGATTGCGGAATCAGGCGACGAACCTCGCCGGGAAGGCCGACGACCGCACCGAGCGCGCCGCGGAGATCGAGTCCGAGGCCGACGACCTCGTCGACGAGGCCGAGTCGGCGGCGGACGAGGCCGCCGAGCGCGAGTCGTCGGTCGAGGCGCTCCGCGAGGAGGCGGGGGCCCTCCGCGAGCGGTTCGCGGCCGCCGACGCCGACGTCGGCCGCGACGGCGTCGCCGACGAGCGCGAGGCGCTCCGCGACGAGCGGGGCGAGGTCCGTGAGCGGATCGCGGAGCTGTCGGCGGAACTGAAGAACGCCCGCGAGCGCGTCGAAGAGGCCGAGGAGCTGCTCGCGGCCGGGAAGTGTCCCGAGTGCGGCCAGCCGGTCGAGGACTCGCCGCACGCCAGCGGGATCGACGCGGACCGCGAGCGGGTGGCGGAGCTCGAAGCCGAGCTGTCGGCCGCCCGCGAGCGCGAGGGAGACCTCGACGAGCGGGTCGCGGAACTCGACGAGCTCGCGAGCGCGGCGGACCGGCTCGACGAGATCGACGAGCGGACCGAGACCCTCGAAGAGCGCGCCGAGGAGAAACGCGCGGCGGCGACGGAGCGGCGCGAGCAGGCCGAGGAGAAGCGCGAGCGCGCCGCCGACCTCCGCGCGGAGGCCGAGGAGACGCGCGAGGTCGCCGCGGAGAAGCGCGAGCAGGCCGAGTCGGCCGCGTCGCGCGTCGCGGAACTGGAGGGCGATCTGGAGGCGATCGCGGACGCTCGCGAGGCGGTGACGGCGATCGAGGAGCGCCTGTCGGCGATCGCGGACGCGGAGGGCGAGGTCGAGCGACGCCGCGAGAAGCGCGAGAACCTGACGGAGGTGAACGACGAGCGGCGCGACCGGCTCGCGGACAAGCGCGAGCGGCGCGACGAGCTCGCCGACGCCGTCGACGAGTCCGCGGTCGAGACGGCGAGAGAGCGGAAGGAAGAGGCCGAAGAGTACCTCGAGAAGGTCGCCGGCGAGCTCGAACGCCTCGACGAGCGACGAGAGGAGCTTCAGAACGCGATCGGCGAGGTGAGAGGTGACATCCGTGAGCTAGAGCGGCTCCGCGAGGAGCGCGAGGCGCTGCGCGAGCGGGTCGCCGCGCTCGAAACGCTCCACGAGGAGACGAGCGAGCTGGAGTCGATGTACGGCGACCTGCGCGCGGAGCTCCGGCAGCGCAACGTCAGCGAGCTGGAGCGCACCCTCAACGAGACGTTCGAACTCGTCTACGGGAACGACGCCTACTCGCACATCGAGCTCGACGGCGAGTACGTCCTCACCGTCTACCAGAAGGACGGCGAGCCGCTCGATCCCGAGCAGCTCTCCGGCGGCGAGCGGGCCCTGTTCAACCTCTCGCTGCGCTGTGCCATCTACCGGCTGCTCTCGGAGGGCATCGAGGGCGCGGCACCGACGCCGCCGCTCATCCTCGACGAGCCGACGGTGTTCCTCGACTCCGGGCACGTCTCGCGGCTCGTTCGGCTCGTCGAGGAGATGCGCGGCTTCGGCGTGCGCCAGATCGTCATCGTGAGCCACGACGACGAGCTGGTGGGCGCGGCCGACGAGCTGGTCACCGTCGAGAAGGACCCGCGCTCGAACCGGTCGACCGTCCGTCGGGAGGACGCGGCCGATCTCGACGTCGTGTCGCTCGCCGACGACTGAGCGGGCGAACCGTCGGCGGCTCGCGGGTCACGAGTCGTCGACCGGCTCGCCGCGAAGGAACTCCAGCGCCTCGACCGCGACCGCCGTCGCCTCGTAGCCGCGCCGGCCGGCGACCTCGCCCTCTTCCACCAGACCGGCCGCGCGGAACTCCGTGATCGAACCGTGGAGGTCCGACTCGCACATGTCCGCGGCGTCGAGGAGATCGATCGCGGCGACCGGTCCCTCGTCGACGACCACCGCGAGCAGGCCGAGCGAGCGGTCGTCGCGGACCGCGCCGAGCGTCCGGCGAACCGGTTCCGGCACGCCCGAGGCGGCGGTGGCGAGCGGTGACTCGCCGTCGACGACCCGGAGGTCGTCGTTGTCGACGTATCGCTCCGCGCCGGTGGCCGGGTCGCGGACGCGGCTCGACTCGGCGGAGCGTTTCACGAGGAGGTACGTCTCGCCGTCGCCGTCGCGAACCGTCTGCATGGTGGAACGAGCGCGCTCGTCAGACATTACGCTTCCGGGCGCGTCGGGTCGGGGTCGGCGTCCGCGTCGGTTTCGTCGTCGGTCTCGGCGGTCACGTCGGTCTCGTCGTCCGGAACCCTCTCCGCGTCGGGGTCGGACTCGGCGTCTTCGGCCCGCGCTCGGTTCCACGACCGGTACGTCTGATACGTCCGAACGCCGGCGAGGAGGCCGACGACGAGCAGCGCCGGGCCGAGCCGCGACCATCCCTCGAAGAACCACACCATCGGCCCGAGCGCGACGAGGAGGACGGCCGCGTTGGCGTAGATGACGGCGACGACGAACGCGCGGAGGGTCCCCTGATCCACGTCGCTGGCCCCCTCGAAGTCGCCCCCGTCGTCGAACGTCTTCACCGACGGCGCTTCGGGGATGTCGGGCGTCATCTCCCGCTCGGCGTCGGAACTCTCGCCGACGGAGATCTCGCCCTCGTCGTCCTCGTCGAGGCTGAACACGCCGAGACGTACGCCGGGCCGGGGCAAAGGGGTTCCGTCCGGTCGCGGCACCGCGGCTACTGGACGAAGACGGACAGAAACGCGCGGCGTCGGTGGGCCGATCAGAGCACGTCGGCGAGCCGCACCGTTCGGCTCGCTTCGACCCACGCGAGGGGATTCGTGGCGTCGAAAAGCACCACGTTCCCGTCGTCCTCGTACACCTCCACCTCGGCGTCGACCGCGTCGGAGTCGGCCGGGCGAGCCGCCTGGGATTCGGAACGTGGGTCCGAAGGCATAGACCGTGGTAAGAAGTCACACAATATATGCCTTTCCGTGGCGGGATACCTCGCCGCACCCGAAAGCCGAGTTTTTTAGCCGGGTGACGCCGAAGCACTGATATGACTCAGTCGGGGCTGTCGGACTTCTCGTCGACCGGGGGCGCGGACGGCGAGGCCGACGGCGACACGGACACCGAACGAGAGGAACTGGCCGCGCAGGAGGCGGCCGTCGTCGCCGGCGGCGGTCGGGGCCACGTCAACGACGTCGTCGACGTCGACGACGCGAAGTTCCCGGAGTCGACCGGGACCGTCGAGCTGATGATCACCCAGATCGACTACGCCGTCGAAGGGTACGGGAGCGACGAGTACCCGGTCGTCCACGTGTTCGGCCGCCGACCGGCGGAGCACGTCGACGGGGAGGCGGACCACGACGTCGTCGAACACCTCCGCGTGCTGGGCGTCGAGCCGTACTTCTACGTCCCGACGGCCGACCTCGACCGCGACCCCGTCGAGGAGTACGACGTGGTGATCGGAACGCGCGAGGCGGGCCCGGACGGCGAGCCCTACGAGAGCATCCGCGGCGAGTCGCTCACCCGGATCGTCACCCGGACGCCCCGCGACGTGGGGAGCATCCGCGACGACTTCGCGACGAGCTTCGAGGGGGACATCCTCTTCCCGAACCGGTTCCTGATCGACAACGGGATCGACGGCGGGATCCGCGTCGAGGAGCGCCGCCTCGACGACGGGGAGGGGACGATTCAGGTCCACGAGGGGCACCTCGAACCCGCCGAGGTCGACGCCGACCTCCGCGTGAACACCTTCGACATCGAGGTCGACGACCGCCGCGGGTTCCCCGAGGACGGCGAGGAGCCGATCGTCTGTCTCACCAGCCACGACTCCTACGACGACGAGTACGTCGTCTGGCTGTACGACGCCCCGGAAGCGGAGGTCCCCCCGCCGGAGGATCTCCCGGAGTACGAGGGGATCGTCGGGGACGGGTCGGACGTCGATTTCGAGGTCCGGACCTTCGAGGAGGAGGCGGCGATGCTGGACGCGTTCGTCCAGTACATCGACGACACCGACCCGGACCTGCTGACCGGGTGGAACTTCGAGGACTTCGACGCGCCGTACGTCCTCGACCGACTGGAGGAGCTCGACGACGGGAGCCAGTACGACCTCTCCGTCGACCGGCTCTCCCGGATCGGCGAGGTGTGGCGGTCCGGCTGGGGCGGCCCCGACGTCAAGGGCCGGGTCGTCTTCGACCTGCTGTACGCCTACAAGCGCACGATGTTCACGGAGCTGGAGTCGTACCGCCTCGACGCGGTCGGCGAGCGCGAACTGGGCGTCGGCAAGGAGCGCTACACGGGCGACATCGGCGACCTCTGGGAGCAGGACCCCGAGCGGCTGCTGGAGTACAGCATCCGCGACGTGGAGCTGTGCGTCGAGATCGACCGCAAGCAGGACGTGATCGCGTTCTGGGACGAGGTGCGCACCTTCGTCGGCTGTAAGATCGAGGACGCGCCGACGCCCGGCGACACCGTCGACATGTACGTCCTCCACAAGGCGTTCGGGAAGTTCGCGCTCCCGACGAAGGGCCAGCAGGAGTCGGAGGACTTCGAGGGCGGGGCCGTCTTCGACCCGATCACGGGCGTCAAGGAGATGGTGACGGTCCAGGACCTGAAGTCGCTGTACCCGATGTGTATGGTGACGATCAACGCCGGCCCGGAGACGAAGGTCGACCCCGACGAGTACGACGACGAGACGTACGTCGCGCCCAACGGGACCCACTTCCGGAAGGAGCCGGACGGCATCATGCGCGAGATGGTCGACGAGCTGCTCTCCGAGCGCGAGGAGAAAAAGGCGCTCCGGAACGACCACGACCCGGGCACCGAGCCGTACGAGCAGTACGACCGACAGCAGGGAGCTGTCAAGGTTATTATGAACTCGTTGTACGGCGTGACGGGATGGGATCGGTTCCGGCTTTACGACAAAGAGGGCGCAGCGGCCGTCACAGCGACGGGTCGCGAGGTCATCGACTTCACCGAGGAGGCCGCCGAGGAGCTGAATTATCAGGTTGCGTATGGTGACACCGACAGCGTCATGCTCTCGCTGTCGGACATGTCCACGGAGGAGGCGATCGAGACCTCCTTCGAGATAGAGGACCACATCAACGAGCGCTACGACGACTTCGCGCGCGAGGAGCTCAACGCCGAGTTCCACCGCTTCCAGATCGAGTTCGAGAAGCTCTACCGACGGTTCTTCCAAGCGGGCAAGAAGAAGCGGTACGCGGGCCACATCGTCTGGAAGGAGGGGAAAGACGTCGACGACATCGACATCACCGGCTTCGAGTACAAGCGCTCGGACATCGCCGGGATCACGAAGGAGGTCCAGCAGAACGTCATCGAGACGATCGTCACGGGCGACGACATCGACGCGGACATGGAAGAGGTGAAAGCGTACCTAGAGGACGTCATCGCGCGCGTCCTCGACGGCGAGATGGATCTCGACGAAATCGGAATCCCCGGCGGGATCGGCAAGAAGTTGGACGCGTACGAGACGCCGACGGCACAGGTCCGCGGCGCGAAGTACGCCAACCGCATGCTCGGGACGAACTTCGGCAGCGGGTCGAAGCCGAAGCGGCTGTACATCGAGAAGGTCCACCCGGACTTCTGGGCGCGGATGGAAGACGAGGAGGGGCTCGACCCACAGAGCGACCCCCTGTACGGGGAGTTCAAACGCGACCCGGACGTGATCTGCTTCGAGTACGCCGACCAAGTGCCGGCGGAGTTCGCGGTCGACTGGGAGAAGATGCTGGACAAGACGCTCAAAGGGCCGATAGAGCGCGTGATCGAGGCGCTCGGGATGTCGTGGGAGGAGGTGAAGACGGGGCAGGAACAGACGGGACTCGGCTCGTTCATGTGATCGACGGTGAGGGGGAACGCGGTGTCTGGAAAGCAGTTTTCGATTGCTAGAAAATTTCTTGGTCGATCTGCGACTTTTGACGGGGAGATGCGTAACCATTAACCCCCTCAACCCCCATCGTCAACGTACGAGGCACGAGAATACACATGGCTACTCTCGAAATCAACGATCTTCAGGCACGAGTGGCGGAAGAGGGCGGCGAACGCATCCTTCGCGGAGTCGATCTGACCGTCGAGTCGGGCGACATCCACGCGCTGATGGGGCCGAACGGCTCGGGGAAGTCGACGCTCGCGAAAGTGATCGCCGGCCACCCCGCCTACGAGGTCACGGGCGGTGAGATCCTGCTCCACCTCGACGAGGCCGACGTCGCGGACATCGACGTCGAGCTCGGGGACGAGGACTATCAGTGGGAGCTCCTAGAGCTGGAACCGAACGAGCGGGCCGCGCTCGGCATCTTCCTCGGCTTCCAGTACCCCGCGGAGATCGAGGGCGTCACGATGACGAACTTCCTCCGGCAGGCGCTCAACGCCAAGGCGGACGAGCGTGAGGAGCTGTTCGAAGACGAGGACGAGGACGAGGAGGAGGCGGAAGCCGACGAGGACGACGAGGGGTACGAGACCTCCCCGATGGAGGGGCCCGCGGACGACGGCGAGATCGGCGTCGCCGAGTTCCAAGAGATCCTCTCCGAGAAGATGGAGCTTCTCGACATGGACGAGAAGTTCATGCAGCGCTACCTCAACGCCGGGTTCTCCGGCGGGGAGAAGAAGCAGAACGAGGTCCTCCAGGCGGCGATGTTGGAGCCGAGCGTCGCCGTGCTCGACGAGATCGACTCCGGGCTCGACATCGACCGGCTGAAGGACGTCTCGAAGGGGATCAACGCGCTCCGCGACGAGCAGGGCACGGGCATCCTCCAGATCACGCACTACCAGCGCATCCTCGACTACGTCGAGCCCGACCACGTTCACGTCATGCTCGACGGGGAAGTCGTCAAGAGCGGCGGCGCGGAGCTCGCCGAGAAGCTCGAGGACGAGGGGTACGACTGGGTCCGCGAAGACGCCTACGAGGCGGCGTAACCGAATGCGGGCACGCGACACACGTAAACACGGCAATCCGTAACAATACACTATGAGTTCACAACAGGACGACCTCAAGGAGACAGACACCGAGGCGCGCTTCGAGTTCAAGAAGGAGGAGAAGTCCGCCTTCCAGACCGAAAAGGGCCTCACCGAGGAGACGGTCCGCGTCATCTCGGAGGACAANCGCTTCGAGTTCAAGAAGGAGGAGAAGTCCGCCTTCCAGACCGAAAAGGGCCTCACCGAGGAGACGGTCCGCGTCATCTCGGAGGACAAAGACGAACCGGAGTGGATGCTGGAGCGCCGCCTGCGCGCGCTCGAGCAGTTCCAGGAGATGCCGATGCCGACCGATTGGCCCGGCCAGCCGGACCTCTCCGAGATCGACATCGATGAGATCGTCCCGTACATCCGGCCGGACATCGAGACCCGCGGCGGTGCCGAGAGCTGGGAAGACCTCCCCGAGGAGATCCAGGACACGTTCGACAAGCTCGGCATCCCGGAGGCGGAGAAGAACGCGCTCTCGGGCGTCGGCGCGCAGTACGAGTCCGAGATCGTCTACCAGAACATGCAGGAGCGGTGGGAGGAGAAGGGCGTCATCTTCTGTGACATGGACAAGGCCGTCCAAGAGCACGAGGAGATCGTCCGCGAGCACTTCATGACGAAGTGCGTCCCCCCGAGCGACAACAAGTTCGCGGCGCTTCACGGCGCGATCTGGTCCGGCGGCTCGTTCGTCTACGTCCCGGAGAACACCACCGTGGAGATGCCGGTTCAGGCGTACTTCCGGATGAACTCCGAGGGGATGGGCCAGTTCGAGCACACGCTCATCATCGCCGAGGAGGGGTCGGAAGTCCACTACATCGAGGGCTGTTCCGCGCCGAAGTACTCGGCGTTCAACCTCCACTCAGGCGGCGTCGAGGTGTTCGTGGGCGAGGACGCTCACGTCCAGTACTCGACCGTCCAGAACTGGTCGAAGAACACGTACAACCTGAACACCAAGCGCGCCATCGCCGAGAAGGGCGGGCGCATGGAGTGGATCTCCGGATCGATGGGGTCGAAGNACCAAGCGCGCCATCGCCGAGAAGGGCGGGCGCATGGAGTGGATCTCCGGATCGATGGGGTCGAAGGCGACGATGCTGTACCCCTCGACGATCCTGAAGGGCCGCGGCGCCTCGGACAACCACATCACCATCGCCTTCGCTGGCGAGGGCCAAGACATCGACACCGGCGCGAAGGTGTATCACAACGCGCCGGACACGAAGTCCACCGTCGAGTCGAAGTCGATCGCGAAAGACGGCGGCCGCACCAACTACCGCGGCCTCGTCCACAT
>NZ_AOJL01000006.1 GCF_000337035.1 Halorubrum coriense DSM 10284 | reverse complement strand
TCAACGAGTCGAAGGTCGACGTCGCCCACGAGGCGACCGTCGGCAAGATCGGCGACGAGGACATCTTCTACCTCCAGTCGCGCGGTCTCGATGACGACGACGCAAAGCAGATGATCGTCTCGGGGTTCATCGAGCCGATCACGGAGGAGCTGCCGATCGAGTACGCCGTCGAGCTGAACCGGCTCGTCGAACTCGAGATGGAGGGTTCGCTCGGATAACATGAGCACGCAAGCAATCGAGAGCCTCTCGGAGGACACGGTACGACGCATCGCCGACGAACGCGACGAGCCCGAGTGGCTCTTGGAGACCCGCCTGAACGCGCTGGCCGCCCTAGAGACCGCTGAGCTGCCCGACGTCATCCAGACGCCGGGCCGCCGCTGGACCGATCTCGAGGCGCTGGACTTCGAGGCGCTCGTCGACCCGCTGAACCAGGCGGACGAGACCGAGCGGAGCGCGGGCGACGACGAGGTCGTTGTCCTGCCGTTCACCGAGGCGATCGCCGAGTACGGCGACGTCATCGAGGCGAACTTCGGCTCCGTCCTCGACCCCGAACACAACTACCTCACGGCGCTTTCGGTCGCGCTGTTCACCACCGGCACGTTCGTCTACGTCCCGAAGGGCGTCGACGTCGAGGACGTGACGGTGCGCGCGGAGATGAACTCCCGCTCGCTGTTCAGCCAGACGCTCGTCGTCGCCGAGGAGTCGTCGTCGGTGACGATCCTCGAGTCGATCACGTCCGGTGACGGCGAGGCCGCCGCCCCGGAGGCGAGCGGCGACCGGTACTTCTCGAACCTCGTCGAGGTCGTCGCGGGCGAGAACTCGAACGTCCAGTTCGGCTCGCTCCAGAACCTCGACGACGACGCGTACACCTACTCGCTGAAGCGCGGCGTGACGGACACGTACGCGACGGTCGACTGGATCGAGAGCAACTTCGGCTCGAAGCTCACCCGCTCCGACATCGAGACCGAACTGAACGGCGACGGCTCCGAGAGCCAGATCGTCGGGACGTTCTTCGGGACGGACGACCAGCACTTCGACATCAACGCCCGCGTGTGGCACCAGGCGGAGCAGACGACCGCCGACCTCGTCACCCGCGGCGTGCTCGACGACGTCGCCCGCTCCGTCTACGAGGGCGTTCAGGACGTCGGCGGGGACGCGTGGAACACCTCCAGCTACCAGCGCGAGAACACGCTGATGCTGTCGGACGACGCCGAGGCGGACGCGTCGCCGAAGCTGATCATCCACAACCACGACACCGAGGCCTCCCACTCGGCGACGGTCGGACAGGTCGACGCCGAGGACCTGTTCTACCTGGAGAGCCGTTCGATCGACTCGCGGACCGCACGGAACATGCTCGTCGAGGGCTTCTTCGTGCCCGTCTTAGAGGAGATCGCCGTCGACGAGTTCCGCGACGACGTCGAGGAACTCGTCTTCGAACGGCTCCAGTAAGCCGTCGACACTGGAACGGATTTTTTCAGGCCCGCCCGTAATGGCCGAGCAGCCGGCGAGCGAGGGGAACCGCTTAAGACCGACGACGCCCGAGTCGTTCGTATGCGAACCCGCGTATCGTGCCGTCTCGGGTGGTCGCGGTGAGCGTGAGCCAGCGGGTCACCTCCGACGACCAACTCGCGCGGCTGCTCCAGATCGGAATCGTGCTCGAAGAAGTCGTCGAAGCGCGAGCGCACCGCCACTACCGGCAGCTGGACGCCGAACTCGACGAGGCGGTGGAGACGCTGCTCGCGGACGCGGCCGAGGAGTCGGCGGACCACCGCGAGCGGCTGGAGGCCATCATCGACGGGCTCGGCGTCGACAGCGTCCCGTTCGACGAGATCGAGTCGCTCGTCGACGCCCGCTACGGGCGGACGCGGCCGGAGGACTTCGACGACGTGTTGTACGACCAACTGTGTAACGAGGAGACGGCGTACAAGTTCTACGACGACCTCATCGAGGCGGTCGAGGGCTCCGACGCGGCGTTCTCGGTCGACCGCGAGGAGCTGATCGCGACCCTGACGACGATCCGCGACGAGGAGGCCGAGGGCGTGCGCGAGGTCACGGAGGTCATGGAACGACGATGAACCGGACAGACGAGCCGCCGACGAGCGTCGACGGAGGAGCACCGTGAACACCGCAGATCAGTACCTCAAGACCATATACGTCGTACAGGACAGCGAAGACGGTCCCGCCTCGACCGGATCGATAGCCGACGCGCTCGGCGTCAGCCCGGCCAGCGCCAACGAGATGATCGGCAAGCTCGAAGATCGGGGGCTCGCCGAACACGAGAAGTACAAGGGCGTCACGCTCACCGACGACGGCATCGTGCGGGCCCGAGACGCGCTCCAGACCTACTGTATCATCGAGCGCTTCCTCGCGAACGTCCTCGCGGTCGAGGACTTCCAGGCGGAGGCCCGCGAGCTGGAGGCCGTCATCGACGACACGGTCGCGGAGCGGCTCGACACGATCATCGACCGCCAGCCGGAGTGTCCGGACTGCTTCGACCCCGAGTCCGACGCCTGCGCGTGTCTCGAGATCGCGGCGACGCCGGTCGAGCCGGAACAGCAGTAGGAGCAGTCGAAGAGAGATTTCGGCCGCTTAGACGCCGGTCGAGTACCGAAGAATGCCGGCGATGCCGCCGAACGCGTCGAGCAGCTGTTCGCCCTTCTCGAAGTCCGTGGAGATGAACCGCGTCTCGGTGCCGCGCTGCTCCGCGATGGCCATCAGGTGTTCGATGACGTCCTCGCGCTCCTCGACCGCGGCCTCGTCGCCGCACTCGCTACACTCGTGGTCCGGCGTCGAGTGGCGGGCGTCGACGACCTCGTACTCCTCGTGGCCGTTCGGGCACTCGTACACGATGACGTCGGAGCGGAGGTCCTCGGAGATGAGCAGGCGGTCCACCGAGCCCATGATCAGGTTGCGGCGGGTCTGTTCGAACCCGTAGGTGGCCTCTTGGCCGGTGTTGAGCTTCTCGAAGAACTCCTCCATGTCGTTTTTGTCTTGGACGATCTCCTGGTCAGAGAGCGCCTCTTGGCCCGCGTCGACGAGGTCCTTCAGCCCGGACTCGTCGGTGTACGCGACGTCGAACTTGCCGAGGACCTTGTCCTGGAGCTCGTGGTGGAGGTAGTCGCCGTCGAGGAACTCGTCCTTCGTCGGGGAGGGGCCGCCGACCAGAATGCCGTCGATCTCGTGGCGCTTGTCGACGAAGAGGTCGTTCGCCATCCCCGCCACCTCCTGATAGAAGTTGTCGATGGCCTCCAACCGTAGGCGGGCGAACCGCTGTGCGGACTGGCCGCCTTTCCGCTGTTTGCCGGGCACGAGCGAGGAGGCGGACTTGACGGGGACGACGCGTTTCCCCTTCAGCCAGCCGACGTTCGCCTCGCGGCGGTCCAAGACGATGAGCCCGAACAGCCCGGAGTCTTCGAGCATGTGTTCGAGCGGCTCCGTGAGGAACTCCGAGTCGCAGTGGTAGCGGAACGACTGGACGGGCTGCGGGGGCGACTCCAGCGTCCGGGTGACCATGTCGGTCTGCCCGCCGCCGGTGTCGATGGCCCCGGAGAAGATCACGATCCCGTTGTCGGGCGGGAACGTGTCGTAGTAGCGCAGGCGGTCTTTGATCGACGTGAGCGCGTCCTGCACGGCGGTCCGCGTCTGCTTTGACTTGATGTTCGACGCCTCGCTGTGTTCCTGCGTGACGTGGGCCACCACGTCGGAGATCTGCCTGTCCTCGGGGATGTAGATGGTGACGAGCTGGGTACCGGAGCCCTCGTACTCCGTGAGTTCCTCGATGACCTTGCGGAACTCGTACTTCCGGCGGTCCGCGTTCGCCTCCTGTGCGTCGCTACTCATTGTTCCGAATACGGTCGCGTGCGTGTAAGTAATCTTTGACCTGTCGATACCGCCGGAAGCGTCCGTCTCCGCGGCTTACATCGACTCCGGGGCCTCGACGCCCAACACGTCGAGCGCGTTCGCCATCGTGTGTTTCGCGGCCGCGACGACCGCGAGCCGGGCGTCGCGCAGGTCCGCGGTCTCGGCGGTGACGACGGGGCACTCGCGGTAGAAGGCGTTGTACGCGTCCGCGAACTCGCGGGTGAACGTCGCGATCGTGTGCGGCTCCAAGTCGTCCGCGGCGGCCTCGATCGCCGCGGGGAAGCGCGCGACCTCGCGGAGGAGCTCGCGGGCCGCGTCGGTCTCCAAGGCGCTCGCGTCCACGTCGAGCGCATCGGGGTCGACGTCGCCGTCGGCGTCCGCCGTCACGCCCGGCACGTCGATCCCGGCGGCGGCGGCCTCGCCGAGGATGCCGGCGCAACGAGCGTGGACGTACTGGACGAACGGAGCCGACTGCGCCTCGAAGTCGAGCGCGTCCTCCCACTCGAAGGTAATCGCCTTCGCGGGCTGTTTCGAGACGATGTCGTACCGGACCGCGCCGATCCCGACCTGGTGGGCGATGCGCTCGACGTCCTCGTCGGTGAGGTCGTCGTCGCGGATGCGGTCGTCCATCCGCGACTCGACGGCGTCGCGGGCGCGGTCGATGGCCTCGTCTAACAGGTCGTCGAGCATCACGCCCGTCCCCCGCCGCGTCGACATCTTCCCGTCGGGGAGGTTGACGTACGAATAGATGACGTGGCCGAGCCGGTCGGCGTCGTTGCCGAGCAGTTCGAGGGTCGCGTCGAGCTGGTCGGCCTGGAGCTTGTGGTCCTCGCCGAGGACGGTGACCGCGCGGTCGTAGTTCGCGAACTTCCACTCGTGGTGCGCCAGGTCGCGGGTCGTGTAGAGGCTCGTGTCGTCCGACCGCAGGAAGACGAGGTTCTTGTCGATCCCCCACTCGTCGAGCTCCAGCTGCCAGGCGTCCTCCTCGTAGACCGCGTGGTCGGTCTCCTTGAGCCGGCCCGCGACGTCGTCGGTGGAGCCGTCGCGCATGAACCGCGTCTCCTTGACGAACTCGTCGAACTCGGCGGGGAGGCGGCCGAGGCACGCTTTCATCCCGCCGAGGACGGTGTCGACGACCTCGCCGACGCGCTCGTACGTCCCCTCGTCGCCCGCTTCGAGTCCCTGGAGGATCGACTGGATCTCGGCCTCCGCGGCCTCGACCGCGTCGTCGTCCGCCTCCTCCAAGAAGGCGTTCCCCTTGCGGTAGTAGCGCACGAGGTCGTACTCCGCGCGGTCGCGCGCGGGCTCCGAATCGAGGTCGGCCTCGTCGAAGCGCTCGTACGCCCACGTGAACACCGCCATCTGCCGGCCGGCGTCGTTGACGTAGTAGTGGCGGTCCACGTCGTAGCCGGCGTACGACAGGAGGTTCGCGACCGCGTCGCCGACGATCGGGTTGCGAGCGCGGCCGACGTGGACGGGGCCCGTCGGGTTCGCGCTGGTGTGTTCGACCACGACGCTCGTGTCGCGGTCGGGCAGCGCGCCGTAGTTCGCGTCGACCGCGGCCGCGTCGAGCGTGTCGGCGAGGTAGCGCTCGTTCGCGTGGAAGTTGACGTACGGCCCCGCGGTGTCGACGCTCGCCACGTAGTCCGCGTCGTCGACCGCGACCGCCTCGGCGACCGTCGCCGCGACGTTCGGCGGCGCGTCGCCGACCTCGCCCGCGAGTCGGAAGGCGACGCTGGAGGCGAGCGTCGCGTCCATGTCGTCGGGCGGGCGTTCGATGCCGAGGTCGTCGGTCGGGAGGTCGAGCGAGTCGAGCGCGTCCGCGAGCGTCGCCTCGACCTCCGACCGGAACTGCCGGAACATACCGTCCGTTCGACGGGCGGGTTAAAAGGCCCTTCCGAAGCGGCTCGGCGGCGAGAGCCGGTGACCCGGGGCGGAGCGACCGGCGGGCGGAGGGAGGCGGTGTGCCCCCGAGCGGCCGCGGAGCACGGGTCCCGTCCGCCGAGGGATCGCGCCCCGCACCGGAGCCTCCACGCGAAACGCAGCACGTTGTGCTCAATAGCGGTCCGTACCGCTCCGTCGACGCCGACGCAGTCGAGCGATTAGCGCCGGGGGTTCGGCGATCGCCTCGGTTCGGCCGCGTTCGGCAACCCCCCGAGTTCGCCTGCGGAGGCGGCGTCGGCCGGCCCCCCGACCGCGGTGCGGGCGGACCGATCGCGGCGATCTCGTCGGGGAGTCCGCGAGGCGAGCGGCATCCTCGGAAAACTGCGCCCTCGCAGCCCCTACTCGGTGCTGAGCCGAGAATACAAGTGCGCGTGTGCCCATTATTCAGTTGATGTTCGGTGGAAAACGCAAGTCCTGTCCGTTCAGCTCCGACGACGGCGACGATCGACCGACCGCTCGGACCGCGGCGAAGATCGGCGCGCGAGTCGGCGCGGCGGCCGGGTCGCGAGCCGGTCCCTTCGCCGCGGGGATCGCGTCCGGCCTCGGCGGCGCGACCGGGTACCTCGCCGGTGCCGTCGTCGACGACGTCGAAGCGAGCTTCGACGGCCCGAAGATGCTGCCCGACGGGGGACGACCGGTGGACGGCGCGGAGGCAGAACGGGAGCGGGTCGCCGTCCCGGTGACCGAGTCGGACGAACCGGTGGACAGCTGAGGGGGCGGCGCGCTCCGGGGTGCGCTACTCGACGATCTCATCGATCAGTTCGCGCGCGCTGCGTCTGACGGCCTCGTCGCTCTCGACCGACGGCTCCCAGCCGAGGTCGGCGAGCTTCCCGATCGACAGCCGCATCTTCGGCACGTCGCCGGTCCAGCCGCGGTCGCCGCCGGTGTAGGCGTACTCCGGGTCGACGCCGAGCTCCTCGCTCACGATGTCGGCAATGTCGGTGACGGAGGTCGTCGTCCGGGTCCCGAGGTTGTAGACGTTGTACGCGTTGTCCGCGCCCTCGACGACGTGCCGGATGGCGTCGACGCACTCCGAGACGTGCATGTACGACTTCTCTTGGCGGCCGTCGCCGAGGATCTCCAGTTCCGTCGGGTCGGCGTCTAGCTTCTCGATGAAGTCGGGGATCACGTTGCCGCGCTGGCGCGGCCCGACGATGTTCGCGAACCGGAACACCCACGACCGGATCCCGTACGAGTGGGCGTGCGTCGAGATGAGCGCCTCGTCCGCGAGCTTCGCGGAGCCGTACACCGAGATCGGTTCGAGCGGGCCGTAGTCCTCGGGCGTCGGACGGGGAGCCTCGCCGTACACCGTCGACGAGGAAGTGAACGCGAGGCGGTCGACGCCGACCTCGCGCATCCGGTCTAAGACGTTGTACGTCATCCCGGTGTTCTCCTCGAACAGCGTGCGGTCGTCGTCGTAGTTCGTGTCCGTGTACGCCGCGAAGTGGAAGACGATATCGAGGTCGTCGGTGACCGCGCGCGCCACGTCGTCGGCGTCGGTCATGTCCGCTTCGACGAACTCCGCGCCGCCGGGGACGCGGTCGCGGGTCCCCTTCGAGAGGTCGTCGGCGACGCGGATGGTCGCGCCGCGGTCGAGCAGGTCGGCCGCGAGGTGGCTCCCGACGAGCCCCGCGCCGCCGGTCACGAGGACGCGCATATCGGCGAGGTTCATATCGGTCCGTCGGCGGTCACGGATAAGTAGGTGTGGGCTCGGACCGCGACTAGAGGTTCTCGAACGCGGCGTCGACGAGCTCGCCGGTGTCGGCGATGATCGACGCCATCTCGTCGTCGTCCACCGACATGTCCAGGAGGCGGGCGATGCGCATGATCGAGACGTGGTAGACGCGCTGGCGACCGGGTTCCTCCTCCCAGATGACCACGTTACAGGCCATCAGCGCGCCGATCTTGTTGTCGGTCGCTTTGAGGGCGCGGTCGGCGACCTCGGGGTTACACGCGCCCAGCACGTAGTAGGGGTCGCGCCCGGCGTCGATCTTCTCGTTGAGCATCTCGGAGGGCGAGAACTCGACCGGCACCCCGAAGCCGGCGTCGGTGAAGACGTCTCGGACGTGTTCGATCGCCTCCTCGTGGCCCATCTCGAGGGTCGTCTGTGCCTCGCCGATGTCGTCGGGATCGATCTGGCTCGGGTCGATTGGAAGCACCATTGTGTACAGTATTGGGTGTGAAATAAAATGTCTTTGGGTACGGCGGCGAGAGACCGCGAATCGAGGGTCGACGTTCGGCTATCGATCGGCGTTCGGCCGTCGGTCGGTGTCCGGAATGACTGGATCCGTCGAGACGCTCGACGGGCGGGCGGTCACACCAGAAGCTGGATGTCCGCCTCGGCCATGTCCTGGAGGGCGGTCGCGGCTCCGACCCCGGTGGTCACGCCGTCGTAGAAGTCGTTCTCGTCGTAGTCCATCAGGTCGATGGTCATCTGGCAGGCCTGGAACTCCACGCCCATGTCCAGGCTGGTTTCGAGGAGCTCCTCGATGGTGGCGGTGTCGTTGTCCGCGATCCGCCGCTCCATCATCCTCGTCGTCACGCGGTCCATGCCGGGGAGCGCGGCGACGGCGTTCGGGACGGGCATGTTGGGGTTGCCGACGGAGCTGAGCTTGAGATCCTTCGAGCGCTCCTCGTGGAGGATGTCGAGCCCCCAGAACGTGTGGAAGACGGTCACCTCGTAGCCGAACGCGGCCGCGGTGCTGGCGAGGATGAGCGGCGGATACGCCATGTCGAGCGTGCCCTTCGTCGCGATGATGCTCATCTTCTTCCCGTCGTCCTCGTCGGTGGCCGCGGCGAGCGCGTCCTCGAGCTCGTCGATCCGCGCGGCCAGTTCCGCGCGCGAGGGAGCGTCGCCGGCCGGCGCGTCGGGCGTGTCCGTGCTCATCGTCACTCCGTCTTGCGGACGTAGTGTTTGTACACGTCGTCGCCCTCCTCTTGACCGAGGAGCTCGACGCCCGCGGTCCCGTCCGCCCAGCCGTCGAGGTCGCTCATGCTGCCCGGGTCGGTCGCCAGCACTTCGAGGACCGCACCCGCGTCGAGGTCGTCGATAGCGGACTTCGTCTTTACCACCGGCATGGGGCACGATGCGCCTTTCACGTCGAGCGTCTCCGCGATGTCGAATTCGGCACTCATTGTGTATCTGCTCCGTTGGTCGTATTGGAGCTATCACACAATATCCCGGCGAAGGTTAAAAGAATGTTGTTTCTTGGGTATACTGCGAAGAACCAGTATCACCGTACTTGCCTATAATCGCTCTATACACGTGTTTAGACCATTATATGCGCCTCGCTGTCGGTGCTATATTGCGTATTTGTTGAATTACTATCCGAACGTTTTTCTATATCCAACCGGTACGATGGGGTGTAGAAGATGGACGCCAACGACTTCCCGACGCCGGACGCCGACGTGGAAACGATCGCACCGGACGAACTGAAGAGTCGAATCGACGCGGGCGAGGACGTGACGCTCCTCGACACGCGGATGCGGTCCGACTACGAGGAGTGGCGCATCGACGGCGAGAACGTCACCTCGATCAACGTGCCGTACTTCGAGTTCCTCGAAGACGAGATCGACGACGACGTCCTCGACCGGATCCCCGACGACCGCGAGGTGACCGTCCTCTGCGCGAAGGGCGGTGCCAGCGAGTACGTCGCCGGGACCCTCGTCGAGCGGGGGTACGACGTCGACCACCTCGAAGACGGCATGAACGGCTGGGCGAGCATCTACGAGACCGTCGAGGTCGAGGACTACGACGGGGCGGGCACGCTCCTCCAGTACCAGCGCCCCTCCTCGGGCTGTCTCGGGTACCTCCTCTACGACGACGGGGAGGCCGCGATCGTCGACCCGCTCCGCGCGTTCACCGACCGCTACCTCGCCGACGCCGACGACCTCGGCGTCGACCTGAAGTACGCCCTCGACACCCACGTCCACGCCGACCACATCTCCGGCGTGCGCGACCTCGACGCGAACGGCGTCGAGGGGGTCATTCCGGCGGCCGCCGTCGACCGCGGCGTCACGTACGCCGACGACCTGACGACCGCCGCCGACGGCGACGCCTTCGCGGTCGGCGACGCGACGATCGAGACCGTCCACACGCCCGGCCACACGACCGGAATGACCTCGTACCTCGTCGACGAGAGCCTGCTCGCGACCGGCGACGGGCTGTTCATCGAGAGCGTCGCCCGTCCCGACCTCGAGGAGGGCGACGAGGGCGCGCCCGACGCCGCCCGTATGCTGTACGAGTCGCTCCAAGAGCGCGTCCTGACGCTCCCCGACGACACCCTGATCGGCGGCGCGCACTTCAGCGACGCCGCGGAGCCGGCCGCCGACGGGACTTACACGGCACCGATCGGCCGGCTCGTCGACGAGATGGACGCGCTCACCATGGACGAGGCGTCGTTCGTCGACCTGATCCTCTCGGACATGCCGCCGCGGCCGGCCAACTACGAGGAGATCATCGCGACGAACCTCGGTCAGAACGCCGTCGACGACGACGAGGCGTTCACCCTCGAGCTCGGCCCGAACAACTGCGCGGCCAGCCAAGAGTCGCTCGCGGGTGACTAACGTCCCCGATGGCGACTTCCCTCGTACTGCTTCAGGCGGTCGCCGAGCTGTTCCCCAACGGGATCAGCCGGTACGCCGTCGGCGGGCTGCTCGTCGGGCTCGGGACCGTCGTGATCTACGTCGGCACGGGCATCCCGGCGGGAGCGAGCACGTTCCTGGAATCGACGCTGTCGTACGTCTCCGATCAGTCGCGGTTCCAGCGGTACGTCGGCTCGCGGGACTGGCGGGTCGTGTTCACGGCCGGGATCGTCCTCGGCGGACTGGCGTTCGCCGCGACGGTCCAGTCGGGCGTCGTCACGACCTCGCTGTACGAGCCCGGAACGACCGGCACGCTGTACGAGGTCGCCGGCGTCACGCTGTGGGCAACCGACGTCCAGCCGTGGCGGCTGTTCTTCGGCGGGATCCTCGTCGGGATCGGGACCCGCATCGGGAAGGGGTGCACGTCCGGCCACGGCGTCTGCGGCGTCGGCTCGGCGTCGAAGACCTCGCTCGTCGGCGTCGCGACGTTCCTGACCGTGGCGATCGGGACGGCCCAAGTCGTCGCCGCGCTGGGGGTGAGCCCGTAAATGGCTGACCGACATCCCCTCTTCAAGCCGCTGGTGTTCGTCGGTGGGCTGATATTCGGGTTCGGGCTCGGCTTCAGCCACATGGCTCGTCCGGAGGTCGTGGTGAACTTCCTCCTGTTCGAGGACCTCGGGCTCCCGTTCGTCATGTTCGGGGCCGCGATCGTCTCCGGGGTCGCGTTCGCGCTGCTGCCGCGAATCCGGGACGCGGCCCCCCTCACGGGCGACCCGTACGAGCGCCGGCTGAAGCCGTTCGACCGGAACGTGCTCGTCGGCGGCGCGGTGTTCGGCGTCGGCTGGGGGCTCTCCGGCATCTGTCCGGGGGCCGCGTACGCCAGCCTCGGCGTCGGCAACGTCACGATCCTGTGGGCGCTCGGCGGCATGTTCCTCGGCGCGTACGCGCAGGGCTACTGGCGGAGCCGCAGTCGAGCCCCCGAGGCCGCCGCCGCGGGCGCGGACTGAGGCCTCGACGCGATGGACCCCGCTCTCGTCGCCCTCTTCGTCGGCGCAGCGCTCGCGAGCCTCTTCATGGCGTGGGTGATCGGTGCCGGGTCGAGCGGCGCGACCCCGTTCGCCCCCGCCGTCGGCGCGAACGCGATCGGGACGATGCGCGCCGCCCTCCTGGTCGGCGTCTTCGGCTTCGCCGGCGCGGTCACGCAGGGCAGCAACGTCTCCGAGGCCGTCGGGAGCGGCCTCGTGGGCGGCATCAGCCTCCCCGTCGCCGGCGTCATCCTCGTGCTCGTGCTGGGCGCGGGGCTGATGGCGGTCGGGATCACGACCGGGATCCCGATCGCGACCGCGTTCACCGTGACCGGCGCGGTGATCGGCGTCGGGCTCGCGCTCGGCGGGACGCCGGTCTGGGCGAAGTACCAGCAGGTCGCCGCCGTCTGGGCGCTGACGCCGCTCGTCGGCGGCGGACTCGCGTTCGGGATCGCGAGCGTCCTCCCGCGGCCCGGCGCGCCCGAGCGGTGCTGCGTCGCGGTGCTCGCCGGCCTCGTCGGTGCCGTCCTCGCGAACGTCCGGTTCAGTTTCCTCGGCGCGGGGAGCGCGTCCGGCACGGTCCGCGGGCTCGTACAGCGCGCCCTCGCGCTCGACGGCACCGCGTGGGGCGTCGCGGTCACCGCCGGCGCGGCGCTGGCGATTGGAGCCGTCGTCTGGTGGGACGTGCGCCGCGACGAGGCGGGCGGACTGCGGCGCGTGCTGCTCGCGCTCGGGTCGCTGGTGGCCTTCTCCGCGGGCGGGAGTCAGGTCGGGCTCGCCGTCGGGCCGCTGCTCCCGCTCCTCGACGAGGTGGGGATGGTGTCGACGACCGCGGTCCTCGTCGGCGGCGGGCTCGGGATGCTCGCCGGGTCGTGGACCGGCGCGCCCCGGATGATCAAGTCGCTCGCGCAGGACTACTCGTCGCTCGGCCCGCGGCGCTCCATCTCCGCGCTCGTCCCGTCCTTCTTGATCGCGCAGCTGGCGGTGCTGCTCGGCGTGCCGGTCTCGTTCAACGAGATCGTCGTCAGCGCGATCATCGGGAGCGGGGCCGCGGTGGGCGGGCGGAGCGCGGTGGACGCGCGGAAGATCGCCGTGACGGTCGGCGCGTGGGTGGGCTCGTTCGCCCTCTCGTTCGGGCTCGCGTACGCGATCGCCGCCCTCGTTTTATAAACGCCGCACGCCGCGACGTCGGCCGTTTTTAAATTGCGCGGGGCGGCGGGACGAGGAAGACGTTGGCCGTCGCGCGCGCGACCACGTCCTCCGAGACGCTACCCAGCAGGAGCCGCCGGATGCGGCTCCGTCTCTTCGACCCGACGAGGACCGTCGAGGGCGTCACCGCCGCCTCGACGGCGAGGATCTCCTCGGCGGGGTCGCCGCGACGGACCTCGATCTGCGTCTCGATCCCCCACGCTTCCAGCGTGTTCGCCCGCTCGGCCAACCGCTCTGCCGGGTCGACGCCGCCGGTCGACCCGTCGTCCTTCGGCGACCGGACGTGGACGAGCGTCGCCTCCTCGGCCGCGTGCCGGAGGTACGAGAAGGCGTCGAAGGCCCGGTCGGCGTGCTCGGAGAAGTCGGTCGCGAAGAGGATCCGCCGGAAGAGGTGTTCGCGGAGGACGTCCGGGTCGTCGGCCGCGCGCTCGACGCGGTTGACCAACAGCGGCACGACGGTGGTCCGCGCGAGGTTGCGCGCGGTCGAGCCGATCACCCGGTTCTCGAGCGGGCTCTGTCCCCGCGACCCGACGACCGACAGGTCGGCGCGGACCGTCTCGGCGAGGCCGTTGAGGCGTCGGTACGGCGTCCCGCGGACGACGTGCGTCTCGACGGCGAACCCTGCGTCCTCGATCACCGACCGGTACCTGTCGAGCCCCCGCCGCCGGCGCTCCTCGAAGTCGACGCCGGGCATCCCGGCGTGGACGTTCGCCGGGACGACCGTGACGAGGTGGATCGTCCGGACGCCGATGCGACCCAGACAGTCGAGACAGGTCTCGTTCTCGATCGTCGCCTCGCTGGCGGCCGACAGGTCGGTCGCACACAGGGCCCTCATACGGACACGTTCGTCGAGCGACGACAACACGGTTTTGTTCGGTGAGCGACACGTCCGGCGAGTCGGGCGTCGGCCGACCGATCAATCGGGATCGGACCGCGTACCTTCGCCGTAAGTTATCGGTACTCCGACCGAGGTTACCGGAATATAGTCTTGTACGACTAGCCCAAAACCGTTATACCCTCGAAGCAGGTAGAGAGAACTGAGCAGAAATGTGCCAAAGTCGAATTACCGCGCGCGGCAGTCGGAGGGTGAACCGATGGCAGGACTAGAGATTCCGACTTGGGACCCGGAGACGGCCCTCCTCATCGGAGTGATCCTCTTCGAGGCGTTCGTCCTCTACGCCGGCTACGGCGGCCTCGAACGGCTCGTCGGGCCGTACCTCATGGACCTCGTCGTCGGGGGTGAATCGAGTGCTCGATAGCGTTATCGGTGCCCTCGGCGGCCTCGGCATACTGGACACGAGCCCCGAGATGCTCGCGCTGTTCGTCGGGTTCGGCCTCGTCGTCGGGGTCCTGTTCGGGTTCTTCGGCATGGGCGGGTCGTTCCTCGTCACCCCGGCCCTGCTAATGTTAGACTACCCGGCGCCCGTCGCGGTCGGGAGCGGGATGGCGTTCGTCTTCGGGACGGCGGTCATCGCGACCCTGAAACACCACGACCTCGGGCAGGTCGACTACAAGCTCGGCGTGATCATGATCACCGGCACGACGATCGGCATCGAGGCCGGGCGCGCGAGCGTCTACTACCTCGAATCGATGGGGCTCGCCGGCGGGGTCATCAGCGTCGCCTACGTCGTCCTGCTCGGCGGCGTCGGCGCGATGGTCACCCGCGACGCGCTGAAGGGAGACGACGGCGACGGCGGCGGCGTCGACCACGAGGCGGCCGACAAGGACTTAGACGAGTACGAGATCCCGGAGGTCGCGAAGAAGATCCAGCGGACCGTCCGGATCCCGCCGATGGTGACGCTCCGCGGCGACGTCCGCGTGTCCGCGTGGGTCATCACGGCCGTCGCCTTTGCGACCGGCGTCCTGTCCGGGTTCCTCGGCGTCGGCGGCGGCTTCATCCGGATGCCGGCGATGATCTACGCGATCGGCGTGCCGGTGCCCGTCGCGGTCGGGACGGACCTGTTCGAGATCGTCTTCTCGGGCGGCCTCGGGAGCTACCTCTACGGGCAGGGCGGCGGCGTCGACCTCGGCATCGTCGCGCCGCTGCTGTTCGGCAGCGCGCTCGGCGCGCGCGTCGGCTCCGCCGCGACCGCGGTCGTCGACTCCGACGAGATCAAGGTGTACTTCGGCGGGATGCTGCTGGTCGGCTCCATCGCCGTGGGCATCGGCGAGGTCGGCTCCTTCCTGGGCAACTCGACGCTCGAACTGCTCGGACTGGTGCTCGTCATCGGCGCGGCGGTCGTCGTCGCCTTCGCGGTCCTCTACACGACGGTCACCTCGCTCCGCGTGACGCGTCGACAGCAGACGTCCGCGGCCGACTGACCGACGGTTCCGTCGGTTCGCGGCGCGATATTGTTCTTCCGTGGCAGTACGGTACACGAAGAGGCGATCGTCGCGGTGAGCCGCGTCGGACGATCGTCCAAGCGGTCGGGGCCTATCTTCACAGCCCCTCTTGACCGCCCTCCTGCGCGAGGAGGACGACCATCGAGAGCCCGGAGATGAGCAGGAGGATGAGCGTCGGCACCACGGCGTACTGGTACAGCGCCGACTCCTGCGCGCGCCAGATCTGCGTGACGATCGTCTCGAAGCCGGAGGGGCGGAGGATGAGCGTGACGGGCAGCTCCTTCATCGTCGTGAGGAAGACGAGCGCGGCGCCCGCGACGATCCCCGAGCGCGTGAGCGGGAGCGTGACGCGCTTGAACGTCCCCAGCGAGGACTCGCCGAGCGTCCGACCCGCCTCCACCAGCCGCGGGTCCACCTGGAGGATCGACGTCCGGCTCGACCCGACGGCCTGCGGGAGGAAGCGCACGACGTACGCGAAGACGAGCAGCGGCAGCGTCTGGTAGATCCACGGCAGATAGCCGGAGCCGAAGTAGACGAGCGCCAGCGCGAGGACGATGCCGGGCACCGCGAAGCCGACGTACGTCGCGCGCTCGAACAGCGTCGCGAGCCGGGAGTCGTGGTTGGCCGCGAAGTACGCGATGGGGATCGCCGCCAGCGCGGCGACGACGGCCGCGGCCGCGGAGACGGAGACGGAGTTGACGACGTAGATCGGCTCGAACGCCATCGAGGGGCGGCGGCCAGCCTCCGAGCGGACTAACCACAGGCCGAGGATCCACAGCGGCACGAGCAGCGCGGCCGCGGACACCCCCGCAGGCAGCAGCGTCGCCGGCCACCGCCACCGCCCCAGCGACACGCGGTCGTCGGTGCGGCCCGCGTCGTCGCCGTGCGAGGACGCGTCGGAGCGGACGAGCCACTCCAGCGCGAGGACGAACAGCACGACGACGAGCAGCTGGAGTGAGAGCAGCGCGGCGTAGTCGCTCCCGAACGAGCGGTACTCGACGTAGATCTGGCGGGTGAACACCGACAGCCGCATGATCGAGGGCGTCCCGAAGTCGGAGACCGCGTACAGCGCCGCGAGCAGCGAGCCGGCGGCGACGGCGGGCCGGATCGCGGGCAGCGTCACCTTCCGGAACGACGCGAGCCGCCCGTGGTTCAGCGTCCGAGCCGCCTCCAGCAGCGTGGTGTCGAACGACAGCAGCGCCGCCCGCGTCGTCAGGTAGACGTACGGGTACGTGTACAGCGTGATGACGAGTATCGACCCGGAGAGGCCGTATATCTCGGGGACCCGCTCGATGCCGAGCGGGGAGAGGATCTCGTGGAACTCGCCGCGGGGGCCGAACGCGGAGACGAACGAGAAGGCACCGACGTAGCTCGGCACGACGAGGGGGAGCGCGGCCGCGACCGCCCAGAACCGGCGGAACGGGAGGTCCGTCCGGGCGGTGAGGTACGCGAGCGGGACGCCGATCGCGATCGACAGCGCCGTGACGCCGAGCATCAACAGCAGGCTGTTGAGGACCGTCTCAGCGGTGCGGACGCTGAGGGTGAGGTCGATCGCGCGGGCGGGGTCGACGGTGACCGCCTCGATCACGAGCCACCCGAGCGGGAAGACGAGCGTCGCCGCTATCGCCGCGGAGAGCAGCGTCAGCCCCAGCGGTAGGCGGTCCTCTCCGTCGGTCAGCCGGTCGCGGATCCGGGATATCGGGCTCATGGTCCGGGCGTGGTCGCTTCGGTCGGAGGATGGTCGCAACCGCCGTTAGGGGTTCCGATCCGGCCGCGGGTCCGGTTCGAGGGTGCGCCCTCGGCGAGGGGCGACCGCGCTCCGACGGATATATTAGTTTAGGGTTGCCTAAAAAACGCATGGAACTGACGCGGCGCGACGCGGCGGCGGCGCTGGCCGCGCTCGGCGCGAGCGGCGGGGTCGCGCTCGGCGCGCGGGTCGCCGCCGACCGGAGCCGCGACGGCGATCCGGGCGAGGACCCCGAGGCGGACGGGACCGCGAGCGACGACGAGACCGTGCGCGAGACGCTGACCGCCGTCGCGTCGGTCGTCTACCCCTCCGACCTCGCCGGCGTCGACGCGTTCGTCGAGACCTTCCTCGCCGGGCGGCTGGACGACTCCGCGCACGCCGCGGGAGTCCGCGAGACGGTCGCGGAGCTGAACCACCTCGCGAACTCGTGGCACGGCGCGCCGGTCGCCGACCTCGACGCGGCCGACCGCGACCGGCTCCTCCGGGAGGTCGGGGCCGACGCCGCCGACGAGGACCCCGACGGGACGACGGCCGAGCGGGTCCGGTACTACGTCGTCAACGAACTGCTGCTCGCGCTGTACGCGTCGCCGACCGGGGGCGAGCTCGTCGGCATCGAGAACCCGCAGGGACACCCGGGCGGCGCGGAGAGCTACCAGCGGGGGCCACCGTGAGCGGCGCGGGGCTCGCCGGCGACGAGCGGTCGGACGTCGACGCGATCGACCGGACGCCCGTCCCCGACGCGGACGTCTGCGTCGTCGGTGCCGGGCCCGCGGGGGCGCTGGTCGCCGACCGGCTCGCGGGCGACCGCGACGTGGTGATCCTCGACGCGGGACCGCGGTTCGACCCGGCGGACCGCCTCGCCAGACAGGAGCGAGCGATCCGGCCGTCCTACGGCCGGCCGGACGTCTGGGACGTGGGCGGCGAGCGCGACGCCCACGAGAGCGCCGGCGACCGGTACTACCCGCTGAACCACGCCCGGGTGAAGGGGGTCGGCGGGTCGACGCTCCACTGGCAGGGGATGGTGATGCGGCTCCACGAGGACGACTTCAACTCCGGGAGCGAGCGCGGCGTCGGCCCCGACTGGCCGATCGACTACGCGGACCTGCGGCCGTACTACGCCGCGGCCGAACGCGAGCTGGGCGTCGCGGGCGCGTCGGACAACCCCTACGCGCCGCCCCGCGAGGAGCCCCACCCGATGCCGCCGTTCGAGCCCTCCTACAGCGACTCGCTGTTCGCCGAGGCCTGCGAGTCGCTGGGGATCGACATGCACTCCGTGCCGAACGCGCGCAACTCCGAGCCGTACGAGGGGCGGTCTCCCTGCGTCGGCTACGGGACCTGCCAGCCCGTCTGCCCGAGCGGCGCGAAGTACGACGCGACGGTCCACGTCGAGCGCGCCGAGGAGCGGGGAGCGACCGTGATCGACCGCGCGCCGGTCGAGCGCCTCGAACACGACGGCGACGACCGGGTGACCGCCGCCGTCTACGCGACGCCCGACGGGGAGCGACACCGGCAGACGGCCGACGCCTTCGTCGTCGCCGCGGGGGGCGTGGAGACGCCGCGGCTCCTCCTGCTGTCCGCCTCCGACCGGTACCCCGACGGGCTCGCCAACGGGAGCGGGCACGTCGGGGAGTTCTTCATGGACCACCTGTTCGCGGGGGCGGGCGGCACGCTCGACGAGCCGACGAGGCAGAACCACGTCGGCTTCTACACCAGCGCCTGCGACCAGTTCTACGACGAGGCCGACGAGTCGCGGGCCCCGTTCAAACTGGAGTTCTTCAACTACGCCGGCCCCTCGCCGGTCGAGTCGGCGCTGTCGGGCGACGACTGGGGCGATCCCCTCCGCGACCGGCTGCGTAGCGAGTACGGCAACCACGTCGCGATGGGCGGCCTCGTCGAGCAGCGCCCCGACGCCGACAGCCGCGTGACGCTCGCCGGCGACCGGACCGACGACCGCGGCAACCCGGTCCCGCGGATCGAGTGGACCGTCGGCGACCGCGCGCTCGACACGATCGAACGCGCGAACGAGATCCAGGTGTCGATCCTCGAAGAGCTCGGGGCCGACGTGGAGTGGGTCGCCGGGCCGGACGCGACCGGACCCGCCTACCACCACATGGGCACGACGCGGATGAGCGACGACCCCGACCGCGGCGTCGTCGACGCCGACTGTCGCACGCACGACCTCGGCAACTGCTGGATCGCCTCCAGCTCGGTGTTCCCGACGAGCGGCGCGATGAACCCGACGCTCACTATCGCCGCGCTCGCGCTCCGCGTCGCCGACGGCGTGGAGGCCCGCCTCTCGCGGGGGACGTGACGGCTCGCCGCCACTATTTTAGGCAAACCTAAAAACTCAAGTGCGTGCGAACGGAGATGCGGGTAATGAGCGACTCAGCACACGCGACGAACGGGTCCGCGAGCGCCGTGGACGCGGCAACGGACGAGGAGAGCGAGACCGCGATCACGGCGGACGGGGAGGCCGCGAGCGCGGCGGACGCCGAGAGCGAGGAGTACACCTTCGACGACCTCAGCGTCGTGATGGGGACGTACAACGAGGAGGAGGCGATCGCGACGGTCCTCGAAGACGTCGACGAGATCACCGACGGGAAGGCGGAGGTCGTCTGCGTCGACGGCTCCTCGGACCGTACGGCGGAGATCGCTCGCGAACACGGCGCGCGCGTCGTCGAACAGGAACCGCAGGGCTACGGCGTCGCCGTCCGCGAGGCGGTCTTGACGCCCGACCGCCCCGTGGTCGTCACGACCGACTGCGACGACACCTACCCGATGGAGGCGTTACCGGAGTTCCTCGCGGCGATCAACGACGGGGCCGACGTGGTGAGCGGCGACCGGCTCTACCACGGCGCGGACGCGATGCCCGCGTTCAACCGCTTCGGCAACCACGCGTTCGCGGCGGTCGCCTCCCTGCTGATGGGCGAGCGCGTCCACGACACCACCACCGGGATGCGCGCGTACCGGCGCGAGGTGGTCGAGGAGATCGGCTGGACCGAGAACACCGGCCTCTCCGCCGAGCTCCTGATCCGCCCGCTGATGCGCGGCTACGACGTGCGCGAGCGCCCGATCGCCTACGCCGAGCGACTCGGCGACACGAAGCTCGACCCGATCGGCGGCGGGGCCGCCATCGCGAAGTCGATCGTCACCGTCTGCCTCGAAGAGCAGCTCCGGCGGTTCTGAGGGCGCTTCTCTCCTCGACGCAGTCGTCGGACGGCGGTCCGGACGTATACTGTGGGCACAGTGGACCGCCGCCGGCGACGTTTTGATTTTGTGAGTGACGACGCCGATCGGTTACGAACAGACGACCACCGCGGCGGCGTGTGCGGACGAGCGCCTGCGCGACGCGAGTCGCACGCGCGAGGTTGTCGGGCGACGCCCGACTGTCAGAGAGAGCCCCGGTCACTCGCTGGAATCGCTCGCCTCGACTTCCGTCTCGAAGACCACCCACTCGGCGTGTTCGCCGGGGCGGTCGGGCAGGTACGTCCCCTCGCTCCCGCAGTCGGTGACGAGCCGGCACACCGACCGCTCCGGGGGCCAGACGACCTCGACGTCGCCGGCGCTCCCGGTCGCCTCGCCGTCCCCCACTGACTCGCCGCCTGCGGTCCGGATCGTCGCCTCCTGCCGGTAGGTGAACGTCGAGCCGTCGGGCGCGAACAGCGTCACGGTGAGGACCGCCACGTCGCCCGCGGGGTCGACGGACACCGACTCGTCGGGCGCGCCCGCGAGCCGGACCCCGTCCTCACCGATCGACCACTCGACCGCGAGCGGGTCGCCGGCCTCGGGGTCGGCCACGTCGTACGCCGCGCGGTCCTCGCCGCGGCGCGTCTCCAGTCGGATCCGGGCGCTCTCGACGCGCTCCGGGACCCCGACCGTCGTCTCGGCCGCGAGCCGCGAGCCGGAGCGCACGTCGATCGGTTCCAGCTTCGGCGTGACGCGCGACTCGGGGTCGGCGGTCCACGCGCCGCGGTAGCCGTAGCGGTAGAGCGTGCGGTTCGGGTAGGCGTCGAGGACCGCGAAGTCCTCGACCGGGTCGCGGTCGAGCGCGTACACCGCGTCGCCGTCGAGCCCGGGGCCGTTCCGGAGCCGCTGGAAGGGGTGCGCGAGCCACTCGCCGTACGGCGTCGGGACGAACACCAGCGCGTTCGCGAGCTCCGCCTCGTCGAACGGCGCGTACGCGGCCTCGTGTTTGGCGTCGATGGCCGCGTTGCGCTGGACCGGGTCCGCCGCGGTCGCGACAGCGGCACCGGAGGCGACGACGAGCGCGACGGCGACGGCGACGGCGACCGCGGCGCGCGCGTTTCGATCAGATCCGGTCTGCGCGGCGAGGCGGGCGCGGAGCCGCGGCAGCGCTCGAACCGCGGCCGCGACGGCGACCCCGCCGAACACCGACAGCGGCACGAGCAGGTCGAAGTGGTAGAACGGCCCGAACAGCGCGGCGAGCCCGTCGGTCGGGTCCGACAGCGTCGCGAGCGCGTTGTGCGTCCCCCAGAAGAACAGGTTCCCGACGGCGACCGAGACCGCGATTCCGGCGACGATCAGCGCCGCAGTCCGGCGGAACGCCGGCGAGCCGTCGGTCCGAGCGCTGGCCGCTCGGGGCGCGAGGTCGGCGCCGTCGCGCCACCGTCGGACCGCGACCGCGCCGCCGGCGGCGGCGAGCAGCGCCCCGAGCGGGCCGGCCGCGACCCAGCGGGTCGCCAGCTCCCACAGCGCGTACCCGTTCGATTCGAGCGCCAGCGCCGGGGTGTACTCCGCCGAGTGCCCCAGGATGCGTCGCTCGCCGAACCCCGGCCCGTCCGTCGGCGCGAAGGCCTGGTACGGGAACGTGAACGCGGACCCGGTTATCCGGAGGTTATACGCGAGCGTCACGCCGACGAACAGCATGCCGAACAGCGCCGTCAGCCCGTGTCTGCGGACCGGGTCCGGGAGCGACGAGGGGGACAGGCCCTCGGCCGCGACCGCCGACCCGATCCGCCACAGGGCGTGGAGGATGAACGGCGCGGCGAACAGCACCGCGGTGAACGGGCGCGCGAAGAAGGCGAGCCCGATAGCGACGCCGGCGACGCCCGCGGCCGCGGTCGACCCGTCGCGGACGCTTCGGAGGTACGCGACCGCGAACAAGAGGTTGAAGAAGGTCGTGGGCGCGTACGGGAGGAACGCCGCGCCGGTCAGGACCGCCATCGGCGACGCCGCGAACAGGACGGCCGCGGCGAGCCCGGCGCGACGCCCGGCGACGGTCCCGCCGAGCAGGTAGACGAGCGCGGCGTTGCCGGCGGCGATCGCGCCGAGCGTCACCCGCGGCTCGTCGAACAGCGCCATCGACACCGCGTACGTCGCCGCCGGGACCGGGCTGTACTTCGGGTAGAGCCGGCCGCCGTCCTCGACGAAGAACCACGGGTGGACGGCGTCGGCGAGCGCGCCGGCGTGGAACTCGAGCTGGCCGCCGAGCAGGAGCGCAGCCTGCGTGAGGTAGACGCCCTCGTCGTGGTTCGCGGAGTGGTGCGAGAAGACGGTCGCCGCGACCGCGAAGGTCAGCAGTCCCGCGGCCAGCGAGACGAAGACCGCGGCCGCGGCGGTCCGGTCCGCGCGAGCGAGGCGCTGACGGGACCGGGCCGCGAGCCGCGAGAGGATCGAGGGGTCAGAGCGGGACGACACGGGGCGGGGCGGATCAGACGTCGACGCCGGCCTCGCGCATCAGGTCGACGGTCGCCTCCAGGTCGGAGAGCTCCGTCAGGTCGACGTCCGGGACGTCGAGCTCGTCGATCGTCGGGAGGTCGCCGATCGGCTCCACGTCGGGGATGAGCGGGTACTCGAACGTCGAGCGCGCGAAGTAGTCCTGCGCCTCCGCGGACAGGAGGTGCCGGACGAAGTTACCGGCGAGCGTCGCGTCGGCGGCGGTGTCGACCACCGCGGCGCCCGCGACGTTGAACACCGCGCCGGCGTCGCCCTCGGTGAACCCGGTGTCGATCGTCGCGTCCGGACTCCCGTCGAGGACGCGCTGGATGTAGTAGTGGTTCGTGAACCCGGCGTCGACGCTCCCGTCGGCGATCTCCTCGCAGACGCGGAACTCGTTGTTGTACGCGGTCGCGCCGGAGGCGACGACGGCTTCGAGCCACTCGAGCGTGGCCTCGTCGCCCTCGAGGATCCGCATCGCGGTGACGAACGCCTGACAGGAGCCGTAGGAAGGGGCCCACGCGAGGTCGCCGTCGAACTCCTCGGGGAACGCCATGATGTCGCTCGGCACGTCCTCGGCGTCGTACTCGCCGCTGTCGTACGGGACCGTCCGCGCCCGGCCGGAGGTGCCGATCCACTGGTCGGTCCGGAACTCCTCGCGGACCAGTTCGGCGACGTCGTCGGGGACCGCCTGCGTGCGTCCCTCGCTCGCGAGGGCACCGAGCGACCCCGCGTTCACCGAGTAGAACACGTCCGCCGGCGACCCCTCCCCCTCGTTGAGGATCGCGTTCACGTGGTCGGTGGAGGAGGCGTACCGGACCGTCAGGTCGAGGTCGGGGTACTGCTCGTCGATGTACTCGACGAGCGGCCCGACGAGGAACTCGTTGCGGCCGGAGTACACCGTCAGCTCGCCAGACAGGTCGGGCATCTCGGAGATCGGCGTCCCGCCCGGGAGCCCGCGCCCCTCGCGGCCGGAGCCGATCTGTCCGATCGACGACTGCGCGTCGCCGTCGTCCGTCTCGTCGCCCGTACAGCCCGCGAGCGCGGCCGCGCCGACCGCGCCTGCGCCCGCGAGGAACCGTCTCCGGTTCACGTCCGTCTCTGTGAGATCGTGGTTCGTCATGTGTTTTAGGCTTACCTAAATAGGTTTAGTCGTGTCGGTTCAATCGTCCGCGACCGCCGGCGTCCGGCGGATCGCGTCGAGGCAGTCGAGCCAGTCGCGCATGTACTCGCCGCAGTGGTTGAGGAACGCGCCGTTGTTCCAGTCGGCGAAGTCGCCCTCCGCGAGCGCGTCGGCCATCGCGTCGAAGACGGCCGCGTACGAGTCGGCGTCGTCGCCCTCTCCATCAATTACCTCCCAGACGTGCTCGTTCAGCTCCAACCCCGCCACCTCGTTCGCGAGGTCGTCGAACGTCGACCGCGGGGCCTTGTTGTGTTCGCACAGCGGGTCGCCGTTGTAGATCCGCTTGCCCAGCACGTCGCAGGCGCGCTTCAAGAACAGGCCCGACCAGATGTCGTCGAACCGGCCCACGTCCCACTCGTTGTCGTCCATCGGCAGCTGGTAGAACGCCGGGATCACCTCGCGGCGGAACGCGAGGTTCATCGAGCAGACCGTGAGGTAGTTGCCGCGCGCGGCGACGAAATCGTCGCCGAAGTCGTCGGCGCTCGTCCGGGTCTGCGCCTGCCCCTCCAGGTCGCCGTCCATCAGGATCCGGACCGCGTCGAGGTCGGGCACGTTCGTCCACAGCCCCTGCGAGGCGACGACCTCGCCGGACTCGACGTCGACGGCGTCGGTCTCCACCGTCTCGTCCATCGCCGAGTAGGGGTAGCCGCGGGGGTAGAGCCCGTGCTCGTCGGCGTCGTCGTAGAGGACGTTCACCCAGTCCTCGTCGGAGCGCACGCGTTCGACCTCGCCCCCGAACGCGAGGTTCTCCATGTGGCGGCCGAAGTAGTCGACGTCGTCGTGCGGGAGCGTGTCGTCGTCGATGAACACGCCGTAGTCGAACGACTCGTCGGCCCACATGTACAGCAGGCCGAAGCTCGTCTCGGCGTGGCTCGCGGCGGGGACGACGTGGCCGTACTCCGCGACGCCGTTGGCCGCGTACCACGCCTCGCGGCGGCTGCCGTCGAACACCTCGCCGGAGACGTCGAGGTCGTCGAGCATCGCGCGCATCTCGTCGACGTCGCAGAAGTCCTCGGTGACGAGGACGAAGTGAAGCCGCGAGACGTCGAACCCGTGCTCGCGGGCGTTCGCGACGTACGCGCGGAGACACTCGTACTCACGTATCGTCGGGACGATGACGCAGACGTCGGGACCGTCGCGGTCCGAGGCTGTCGCATCCATACCCGCCATTTTTTAGGCTGGCCTAAAAGCTTAGCGGTCCGTCGTCGGCCGCGTCGCGGCCGCGTCCGGTTCCCGCTCCGCCTCGTCGGAAGCGCCCGTCAGCGAGAGGTCGAACGCGGCCGCGACGACGCCGCCGCCGACGAGCGTGACGGCGTTCTTGAGCGCGTGGTCGAGCGCCGCCGCCGCGAGCGCGACCTCCGCCGAGATCGGCGTGGCCGCGACGACGATGCCCGTGAAAGCCGCCTCGTACAGCCCGATGCCGCCCTGCGAGAGCGGCAGCACCTTCGCGAGGTTCCCGGCTGAGACGGCGAGCGTGCCGACGACGACGAGCGCGGCCGGGTCGACGGCTCCGCCGAACCCGCCGACGAGCGCCGCAAGGACGAAGACGGCCGTCACGACGTCGAGCGCCCACACGACCCCGCTCGCGAGCGACACCCGGACGACCGCGCCCGCGTCCGCCGCGACGACGCGGACGGCGGCGCCGAACCGGACCGCGGCGTCGACGACCCGCGAGAGCCGCGACCCGTCGGCCCGCTCGCGGAGGCCCGGTCCGAACCGCCGGTCGCCGCGAGCGACCGCGACGACGGCGACGGAACACAGCGCGGCGGCGAGCGCGGTTCCGGCGGCGGCCGCGGCCGCCCGCTCCGACCCGGCCGGGGCGACGGTCCGCCCGTCGGCGAGGAGGGCCGCGAGCGCGGCCCCGCCGAGCGCGCCGAGCGCGACCAGGTCGAAGGCGCGCTCGACCGCCAGCGACGCGACGCCCGTCGGATAGGGCACGCCGCGTCGGTCGTTCAGGAGGTACGCGCGCACCCCGTCGCCGGCCCGCGCGGGAACGATCAGGTTCGCCGTCTGGCTCGCGAACACGGCCGCCGTGAGGAACGCCGTGCGACACCGGTACCCCATCGGCGCGAGGACGTCGCCGTACCGCCGACCGCGGACGGGCCACGAGAGGAGGTACGCGACGAGCGCCGCGGCGAGCAGCGCCGGGTCCGCGGCGGCCGCCGCCGAGACGACGGCCCCGACGTCGAGCGTCCGCGTCAACACCGCGCCGCCGACCGCGAGGACGAGGACCGTCCCGGCGACCGCGAGCGACCCCCGAGGGAGGCGCTCGCGGAGCCCGAGGAAGCGCTTGCGGAGTCGAGCGGCGGCGACGCGCGGGTTCATGCGATTATTTAGGTCGCCCTAAAGAATATAACACTGGCGGTTCGGGGAGGCGAGGCGAGGGCGGAAGCGCGCTCGACACCGTCCCCGCAACGCGTTTGTTCGTAGCACGTGAATTACCACGCATGAACGCGAACGAGACCGCCGACGAGGACGTCCGGATGTGGCTCGTCGAGCGCACCTACTCCGACGACGAGCAGAACGTGGTGATCCTCACGTACGCGACGCCGGACGGCGAGCGCTACTTCCGCAAGGAGCGGGCGCTCACCTCCTTCACGGACGTGCGCGACACCACGGCGGCCGTCGACGCGGCGGCGTCGAACGTCGGGAGCGTCGACGATCCCGACGACCGCGAGCGGTACGCCGCGGAGGCGACGCGGATGTCGCGCGCCCACGACCCCGACGACGTCATCTGAGCCGCGCCGGCGGCGAGCCGCGAGCGACTCGGCCGCACAGCCTTTCACCGGCCGGCCCCAACGCTCGGCCGATGCGTGCCACCCTCGAAACGCTCGGAATCACCCTCCTCGTCGGCGTCGCGCAGGCCCTCCTCGGTGTCGTCGGCCTCGCCGGGCTGTTCGCGCTGTCGACCCCCGTCGCCGTCGCTCCGTGGACCCTCGTCACGAGCGTGTACGCGCACGGCTCCGTCGGTCACCTGTTGGCGAACGCCCTCGCGCTGCTGCTCGTCGGGCCCCTCGTCGAGCGCCGGACGACCCGTCCGCGCTTCCACGCGTTCGTGGTCACGACGGGCGCGCTCGCCGGCCTCGCGCAGGTGACGGTCGGCGGGCTGCTGGGTCCGCCGGCCGCGGTGTTGGGGATCAGCGGCGCGGTGTTCGCGCTCGGCGGCTACCTGCTCGCCGGCAACGTCGTGAGCGAGACGCTGTTCGGCCGCCTGCGCCTCCCGCCGCGGGCCCAACTGCTCCTGTTCGACCTCGTCGCCGTCGTCCTCACCGCGACGACGGCCGCGCCGGGCGTCGCGCTGATCGCGCACGCGACCGGCGCGTTCTGCGGTCTCGTGGCCGGCCGCGTCGGCCTGCTCGACGCGCACTGACCGAGAACGGATCGCACGGCAGACGGGAGTCGAGGGGACGCGAGACGCGACCGACGGAGCCGCGGCTAGGTGGGACGAAAAACGAAAGGGGTGAAAGAGAAACGCCCTAGCGCTCAGTCTTCGAGAACGATCTCGATGCTGACGTCGTTCGGCACTTGGACGCGCATGAGCTGGCGGAGCGCGCGTTCGTCGGCGTCGATGTCGATCAGACGCTTGTGGACGCGCATCTCCCAGTGCTCCCACGTCGCCGTCCCCTCACCGTCCGGGGACTTGCGCGACGGGATCTCGAGCGTCTTCGTCGGCAGCGGGATCGGGCCCGACAGGGCGACCCCCGTCGAGTCCGCGATCTCGCGGACGTCGTCGCAGATGTCGTCGAGGTCCTCGGGGCTCGTGCCGGCGAGGCGGACGCGTGCCTGCTGCATCGATTATCGCTCGTTAACGTCGAGCACCTTGCCGGCCGCGATGGTCTGACCCATGTCGCGGATGGCGAAGCTGCCGAGTTCCGGAATCTCGCCGGACGGCTCGATGCTGAGCGGCTTCTGGGGACGCACGGTGACGACCGCCGCGTCGCCGGACTTGATGAAGTCCGGGTTCTCCTCGGCGACCTCACCGGACGAGGGGTCGATCTTCTGATCGATGGACTCGATCGTACAGGCGACCTGCGCCGTGTGGGCGTGGAAGACCGGGGTGTAGCCGGCCGTGATGACCGACGGGTGCTGCATGACGACGACCTGGGCCTGGAACGTCTCGGCGACGCTCGGCGGGTCGTCGGCCGGGCCACAGACATCGCCGCGGCGGATGTCGTCCTTGCCGATGCCGCGGACGTTGAATCCGACGTTGTCGCCGGGCTCGGCCTTGGGCACCTCTTCGTGGTGCATCTCGACCGTCTTCACCTCGCCGCCCACGTCGGACGGCTGGAAGGAGACGTTGTCGCCGGTGTTGAGGATCCCGGTCTCGACGCGTCCCACGGGGACGGTCCCGATGCCGGAGATGGTGTAGACGTCCTGGATCGGCAGGCGGAGCGGCGCGTCCGTCGGCGGCTCGGCCTCCGGCAGGTTGTTAAGCGACTCCAGCAGGGTGGGGCCGTCGTACCACGACGTGTTCTCGGACTCCTCGGCGACGTTGTCGCCCTCGAAGGCCGAGATCGGCACGAACGTGGTGTCGTCGGTCGCGAAGCGGACCTGGTTGAGGAGGTCCTCGACCTCGCCGATGACCTCCTTGTAGGAGTCCTCGCTGTAGTCGACGATGTCCATCTTGTTGACGGCGATGATGAGCTCGTTGATCCCGAGCGTGCGGGCCAGGAACACGTGCTCACGCGTCTGGGGCGCGACGCCGTCGTCGGCCGCGACGACGAGCACCGCGTTGTCGGCCTGCGAGGCGCCCGTGATCATGTTCTTCACGAAGTCACGGTGGCCCGGACAGTCGACGATGGTGAAGTAGTACTCGTCGGTGTCGAACTCCTGGTGGGCGATGTCGATCGTGACGCCGCGCTCGCGCTCCTCGGCGAGGTTGTCCATCACGTAGGCGAACTCGAAGCCACCCTTGCCCTTCTCTTCGGCTTCCTCGCGGTGCTGCTCGATTACGTGCTCGGGGACGCTCCCCGTCTCGAAGAGGAGGCGACCCACGAGCGTACTCTTGCCGTGGTCGACGTGGCCGATAATGGCCAGGTTCTGGTGCGGTTTGTCACTCATGGGGTAATCACGCGCTAAGGCGCTCTGTGAGTAAGTTTCGGTAGATTCCACTAAAACGGTTTCGATACGGCCCACAGAGTATCGCACCGCCGTCCGGCGATTCTCGACAACGCGGGGCACGCCACGCCGGCGCACGGGTGGCGGGACCAAGCGGCGACGGACGTGACCGGTGAAAGACGGGGCGAAACACGCGGGCCGTCGGGAGGGCGTCGCCCGACGATCCGACTACTCCAAGCGGCCCACGTCGCCGAGGACCGCGCTGGCGGTCTCGGGGCCGCCGGCGCCGCGTCCGGAGATGTTGAGCCGGCCGGCGTGGGAGGTCTCGATCTGGACGATGTTCTGCGTCCCGGAGACCGCGAGCGTCCCGTTCTCGGGGACGAGCCGCGGCGCGACGCGAACGGTCTCGCCGGTCGCCTCGCCGATCAGCCGGACCGTCTGCCCGTCCTCGGCCGCGAGCCGGAGCGCGGAGCCGGGGACGTCGCGGATCCCGGCGACGTCGGCGTCGTCGAGCGTGAACTCCCGGGCGTCGGCGGGGTCGTCGGCCGCGCCGAACGAGAGCACGTTCGCGAGGATGACGCATTTCAGCGCCGCGTCGGTGCCGTCCACGTCGAACGAGGGGTCCGCCTCGGCGACGCCGAGGTCCTGCGCCTCCGCGAGCACGTGGTCGTAGTCTAACCCCTCCGCGGCCATCCGCGTCAGGATGAAGTTCGCCGTCCCGTTAAGGACGCCCCGGACCGCGGTGACGTGGCCGGGTTCGATGTCCTCGACGGTCGACACGGCCGGTATCGCGCCGCCGACCGTCGCCTCGAACCGGATCGCCCCGTCGCTGTCGTCGACCGCCGCCCGCAGGTCGCCGTAGCGCTCCGCGACCGGGCCCTTGTTCGCGAGGACGGCGTGGCGGTCGCGCTCCAGCGCGGTCGTCACGTGCGAGAAGCCGGGTTCGGCGTCGCCCAGCGTCGTCGGGGTCGCCTCCACGAGGACGTCGTAGTCGGCCGCCAGCGCGTCTTCGGGGTCGTCGTCGCCGACGATCCCCCGTTCGGCCTTCCGGGCCACGACCGCGTCCGGGTCGACGCCGACGGCGTCGCTCCCGCCGTCCGCGACGACCGCCGTCGAGGAGTCAGCGACCGCGACGACCTCGTGGCCGTGTTCGCCCGCCAGCTCGACGACGGAGCGCCCGACCGCGCCCGCGCCGATCACGGCGAGTCTCACGCCTCCACCCCCGTGAGCGGCTCGACGACGCGGAGGTCCTTCTCCGCGGCCAGGTCGCGGACCGCCGCGAGCGCCGCGTCCGTCTCGCCGGCGCGGGCTTCGAGCCGGAGGCGCGCGCTCGACACCTCCTCCGTGCCCTGCGGGGCCGCGAGCGACACGTCGGCGACCGACGCCGACTCGCAGGCCTCGATCCGCGAGAGCGTGTCGGAGAGGTCGGTGTCGATGAGGTGGCCGAAGAGGAGCAGCGTCACCTCCTCGGCGTACCGCTCCGTGCCCGCCTGCATCACGTTCACGCCCTCGCTGCGGAGCGCGTCGACGACCTCCTCGAAGCGCTCGGGGGTCGCCTCGAAGTCGACCTCGACCGGGATCCGCCCGCGGGGCGTCTTGTTCCCGCGCTCGTGGTAGATCGACAGCAGGTTCCCGCCGTTGTCGGCGATCGGGTGGAGCGCGGCGAGCAGCTGTCCGGGCTCGTCGACCAGCTCCAGCCGGACCGTGTGCGTCGAGGGAGTCGCGGCCGCGTGGCCGCCGTCCGGGGCGGTGCCGGCGTCCGCGTCGGCGTCGGCGAGCGAGGCCTCCGGCGTCCCGTCGCGGCGGTCGCTCACGCCGTCACCTCCGGCGTCTCGCCGCGGTCGGCCCCGTCGCGATCGGTACGACCGATCGCGCGCGGTCGGGGGCACGGTCCTGTCCCCGGCGTGGAGCGGTCGCTCGGTGGCTCCGTCGCGGTGCGCCGGGGGGGAGTCGTACCCGTTTGCATACCCGAACGGAGTCGGACGATCCGGTATAAGCCTTCGGCGGGGGCAGGCGTTGCCTCGCTCCCGCGCCTGTCAACGCGGCGCACGGTCCGCGGCGAGTCGTCACCGAGCGAGCGAGACCGGCCGACTCCGAGGTGCTAGCGCGCGGGGATGCCCGCACAGTTATGTGTCGGGGGGCTGTCGAGTCGGTGTGAACTCCCTCCCCGCCGTTCGACGACGGTCGCGACGACGCCGCCCGTTCGGAACCGGACCCCGCAGCCCCGCACCGAGGTAACGATGGGGGACGACGGACTCACCGTCAGCGGTCCGAAGACGAGGCGCGGTGCGGTGATCATGCTGCTGGTCGGGCTCGCGGCGACCGGCTACGGCGCGTACGACTACACCCAGCAGTCGAACGCCGTGGCCGACGCCGTTACGGTCGACGCCGAGATCACCGACCTCGCCGTGGAGTCGACCTCGTCCGGAAGCAGCACTGACGTCGACTACCGCCCGGTCGTGCGGTTCACCTACGAGTACGAGGGCACCGCGTACGCGAGCACTAACGTCTTTCCGGCGTCGATCTCGCCGACCTACGACACCGAGTCGGCGGCCCGGTCGGTGATCGAAGGGTACGCCGTCGGCGATCCGGCGACCGCCCACGTCGACCCGGCGGACCCGGACGGGGCGTTCCTGACGGACCGCACGTCGAACGCGCCGCTCGTCGCGGTCGCGGTCGGAGTGGCTTTCGTCCTCGTCGGCGGTCGGTCGGCGATCCGGTAGGGCCGTCGCTGTGGGGGCGAACGCGCCGAGAAGACAGAGAGACCGCAGTAGACCGCAGACGGCGACCGCGGGGCCGAGACCGCGTCGTCGACTTAGAAGTAGTCGATCGACTGCGGCAGTTCGAGCTTCATCCCCTTGCGCTCGCGGATCTCCATGATCTTCTCGCGCTGGAGGTTGTCGACGAGCACGCGGAAGCCCGCGTTCTCGGTGTTCCACGAGGCGCGGCCCTCGGTGGCCGAGCGGATGTCGGAGGAGAACCCGATCATCTCCTCGACGGGCGCGATGCCCTCGACGACCATCAGGTCGCCCTCCTGGTACATGTCGTCGACGCGACCGCGGCGGCCCTGGATCTCGCCGGAGGCCGCGCCCATGTGCTCCGAGGGGACGTCGATACGGACGTCCTGAATCGGTTCGAGCAGGCGGACCTCGCCGTCGATCAGCGAGCGGTGGACCGCGTCGCGGACCGCCGGGATGACCTGCGCCGGACCGCGGTGGATGGTGTCCTCGTGGAGCTTCGCGTCGTGGAGCCGGAACAGCGACCCCTGAACGGGCTCGGCGGCCAGCGGGCCGTCGTCGAGCGCTTCCTGAAGCCCTTCGAGGACGAGCTCCATCGTCTCGTTGAGGTGCTGAATCCCCTTCGTGTCGTCGATGAGGATGTTCGTCCGGTGGATGTCCTCGACGTTCTGGGAGGTGTCCTTGTCCATGCCGGCCTCCTGTAGCGCCTCGCGGCGCTCCAGTTCGGGCATGTCCATCGAGACCTCGCCGAGCTGGATGGCGTCGACGATATCCTGGGCCATCGGCTCGACGGTGATGTAGAACTTGTTGTGGCGGTTCGGCGACTGCCCCTCGACCTCGCGGGACGACTCCTGGGGCTGCTCGCGGAACACGACGATCGGCTCGCCGGTGATGACCGGGATGCCCTGGTTGTCGCGGATCCGCTGGGTGATCACTTCGAGGTGGAGCTCGCCCTGCCCGCTGATGAGGTGCTCGCCGGTGTCCTCGTTGATCTCGATCTGGATCGTCGGGTCCTCCTTGGCGACCTGCTGGAGCGTCTCGATGAGCTTCGGCAGGTCGTCCATGTTCTGGGCCTCGACGGACTTCGTGATGACCGGCTCGGAGATGTGCTCGATCGACTCGAACGGCGTCATCTCCACCGAGGAGACGGTGGAGCCGGCGATGGCGTCACGCAGTCCGGTGACCGACGCGATGTTCCCCGCCGGGACGCGGTCCACCTCCTCGCGCTCGGACCCCATGAAGAGGCCGACGCTCTGGATGCGGTTCTTGCCGGCGGTGCCGGAGACGTACAGCTCCTGCCCCTTCTCCAGCGTGCCGGAGAAGACGCGGCCCGTCGCGATCTCGCCCGCGTGCGGGTCCATCGAGATGTCGGTGACCATGAAGACGACCTCGCCGTCCTCGTTGACCATCCGCATCGTGTCGGCCAGCTCGCTCTCCGCGTCGCCGCGCCAGATGCGCGGGACACGGCGGGGCTGGGCATCGACCGGGTTCGGGAAGTGCTCGCAGACCATGTCGAGCACGACGTCCGACAGCGGCGTCCGCTCGTGGAGCTCCTCGCGCTTGTCGTTCTGCTCGAGCTCCATGATGTCGCCGAAGTCCATGCCGGTCCGCTGCATCGAGGGCATCGAGACGCCCCACTTGTACAGCGCGGAGCCGAAGCCGACCGTGCCGTCCTCGACGGAGACGGTCCAGTCCTCGGGGATGTCGTCCATGTTCTCGGCCATCCCGCGGATGAGCTCGTTGACGTCGGCGATGACCGACATCAGCCGCTCTTGCATCTCTTGGGGCCCCTCCTGGAGCTCGGAGATGAGGCGGTCGACCTTGTTGATGAACAGCGTCGGCTTCACGCCCTCGCGGAGCGCCTGCCGGAGCACCGTCTCGGTCTGGGGCATCGCGCCCTCGACGGCGTCGACGACCACCAGCGCGCCGTCGACCGCGCGCATCGCGCGGGTGACGTCGCCCCCGAAGTCCACGTGGCCCGGGGTGTCGATGAGGTTGATGAGGTGGTTGGTGTCCTCGTACTCGTGGGTCATCGAGACGTTCGCCGCGTCGATGGTGATCCCGCGCTCCTGCTCGTCCTCCTTCGTGTCCATCGCGAGCTGCTCGCCCGCGGTGTCCTCGGAGATCATGCCGGCACCGGCCAGCAGGTTGTCGGAGAGCGTCGTCTTCCCGTGGTCGACGTGGGCGGCGATGGCGATGTTCCGGATGTGCTCCGGGTTGTCCATCAGCCGCTCACATTCCTGAACGATCTTCTTGCGTCGGCCCATTATACCGAGTGTTACCGAAAGGAGGGTCAAAAGGGTAGTGTTTCGTCGCGGCCGATTCGCCGGGGATCACCCCCGATCGCCGCCGATTTCGTGTCGATCCGTGTCACGGAACGACCGCCGCGGTCGGGCGGGCGAGCCGCGAGCGGAGCGGGCATCGGCGCGGTTTTAAGGGCCGACTCGGGAAACGGGGAGTATGAACGAGACGCTCTCACGGCTCGTCGACAGCGGCGTCGTCGCGGTGCTGCGCGGGGTGCCCGCCGACCGGCTCATCGAGATCGCGGAGGCACTCCGCGAGGGCGGCGTCACCGCCGTCGAGATCACCGCGGACACGCCGAACGTCGCGGACCTCATCGGCGAGGTCGCCGGCTCCTTCGACGACGAACTGGTCGTCGGCACGGGGACGGTCCTCGACAGCGAGACGGCCCGGACGACGCTGATGGCCGGCGCGGAGTTCGTCGTCTCGCCGAGCCTCCACGAGGACGTCATCGAGACGTGCAACCGCTACGGCGCGGTCAGCGCGCCCGGCGTGATGACGCCAACCGAGGCGGTCCGCGGCTACGAGGCCGGCGCCGACTTCGTGAAGGTGTTCCCGGCGAAGACCGTCGGTCCGGACCACCTCGGCGCGATGAAGGGACCGCTCGGTCAGATCCCGATGATGCCGACCGGCGGCGTCAGCCCGGACAACGCCGCGGACTACGTCGACGCGGGCGCGTTCGCGGTCGGCGCGGGCGGGGCGCTCGTCGACTACGACGCGGCCGAGCGCGGCGACTACGAGGTCATCACCGAGACCGCCCGGGAGTTCACGCGCGTGGTCGAAGAGGCGCGCGGTGACGCGTAACGGGACCGAGCGCCCGGGATCGTTGCCCCGGTCCCGACCGGTCGGACGTGACAGCGAAACGTGAGTATCAGGTTATCTCGTCGGCCGACGTACGAAGGGTATGAGCATGATCCGATGACCGCCGGAGCGGGCGGCGTCTGCGTTCGCTGCGGGACCTCGACCGCGACGGACCTGCTCGTCGTCGTCAATTCGGTGGACGACCCCCTCCAAGTGTCCGAGTGCGCCGGCTGCGGTGCCGTCGTGCGGATCGCCGGTCACGACTGGTGAGACCGGGCGACAGATCGCCGCCCCCGCCGCAGCCGCTCACATGAAGTCCGCGATGCCAGACTGCTTGTTCGTGTCGTCCTCGAAGATCGACTCCAGCGACTGGTCTAACACCTTCAGCCGCTGTTTCGTGTAGGGGCGACAGTCGAACCGCTCCGCCACCTCGATGGCGGTGTCGACGTACTTGCTCACCGACCCCTCGTGGACCGTGAGGTTCACGCGGCCGCCGCACTCGCGGCACTCGCCCGTCAGCGGCATCCGCCGGTACTTCTCGCCGCAGTCGAGACAGCGCGTCTCCTGCCGCGAGAACGCCCGGAGGTTCCCGATGATGTCCGGCAGGAAGTGGTACTCGATCACCCGCTCGGCCACGTCGGTCTCGTCGACCGCGCGCAGCTTCCGGGCCAGCTCCAGCTGCGCGTCCATCTTCTCCATCATGTCTCCGAGCGTCTTGTACGCCGACAGGTCCGGCCCCATCGCGATGTCGGTCGTGTCGTGGGTGTGGTCGAACCCGTGGTACTCGTCGTCGGTCCCGAGCGTGTCCTCGCCGATCTGGATCAGCGCCTCGACCTCCTCCGGGTCCGCCAGCTCCCGCGACGCCTCGTACAGCTCCAGCGGGTACTCGCGCACGATGTCGACGTTGTGCGCCTCGTCGTCGATCTCCGAGGGGTCGATCCGCGAGGACATCACCAGCGGCGCGTCCATCCGGCCGCCTCGTTGGTCCGGCAGAAATTCTTTCGAGAAGTTGAGAAGGCCGTCCATGAGCAGCATTACGCAATCCTCGTCTCCGTCGCAGTTGCGCCTCTTGGCGGCGTGAAAGTACGGATGCGCGTATCCGACTGCGGCCGAGGTAAAACCTACCACTCTTCCGACAGTCGCGGCGCTCGTGTGGGGGGCCATCCCGAAGACGAGCTCGCCGACGAGGTCGTCGCGCTCGTTCACCTCGTAGAAGCGGTCGAGCCCGTAGAACTGTTCGAGCAGGTCGTCGACGAAGTCCGCGGTCTTGAGCATGTGCTCGGCCGCGCCGTCCGAGAGGACGATGTCCTGGACGCGGAGTTCGACCACCTGGTCGTCGTGGCGCAGCGGCTCGCCGTCGACGTCGGTCTCGTAGCCGAGCTCGCGGAAGTGGTCCGCGGTGACGTCGAGCTCCTCGGGCCGGACCGCGGTGACCGGGAGGTCGGTCATGTCGTAGCGCACCGTCCCGTCCTTGAACGACGTGACGCCGTTCTTCGCGCGGAGGACGCCCTTCTCGACTGGTTCCGGCGTCTTGTTCCGCGAGGTGAGCCCCTGAACGCCCTTCAGGATCTCGAAGGCGGACTCGCGCTCGCCGACCGTCTCCAGCGCGGAGCGGTACGCGTCGTTGACGTCGACCTCTTGGTACGTCGCGGCCGTCACCTCCCACTCGCAGTTCGGACACTCGACGCGGCCGGCCTCGTCGGGCTCGCAGACCGTGCCGCAGTCGTTACACTCGTAGTGCGGCTCCGTGTGCGTCTCGCAGTCGGGACACAGCGCGGCGTAGGTGTGCTCGCCGCAGTCGGGGCAGACGCGGTCGGAGACCTCCAGTTCGTGTCGCCCGCGGCGGCCCGTGTCGTCCATCACGTTCGCGGCCTCGGCGACGTCGCGCTGTGGTCCGCCCGCCTCGTTGATCGGGAAGAGCGTGTGGACCGCCGGCGAGAGGTCGCGGCTCTCCGACTTCTCGGGGCGGCCCATCCGGTTGCCGATCCGGGTCGGGGCGCGCTCGCGCACTTCGAACGGCGCGACCTCGTTGACCGCGCGGATCGCGTTCTCGCCGTCGGCGTACTCCCGGGCCGCCGCCGAGAGGTCGTCGGCGTCCCACTCCTTGCGGAGCCCGTCGTCGATCCCGAGCGACCGCGCGAGGGGCCGCCACGTGGAGATCCGGAGGGCGTCCGGGGTCGCGGCGTGTTCGATCAGCAGCGACTCCAACGCGTCCTGTACCGGGTCGGTGCGCTCGATCGCGAGGACGCCCTCGACGACGTCGCCCGCGGCGACCGCGTCCGCGAGCGCCGCGAAGGCGTCGACCGACACGTCGTGCCAGAGGTACGTGTACTCCGGATGGAGCGGACAGTCGTACTCGCGCGCCCACGAGAGCGCCCGGTCGACGCCGGGGTGTTCGAGGTCGACGTGCGGGTCGTCGCGGAGCGCGCGGACGTCGGCCCCGGCCGCCTCGAACTCTTGGACCCACCACTCGGGGGCGTACGACGCGGGCGCGAGCGGGTGGTTGTTCTCGACGAACTCCCCGTAGTTGACGAGGTACTCGCCCAAGTCGAGGACCTTCTCGACGCCGTTCCGGAGCTCCTTCGCCTCCTCGGGGTCGTCGATCCGGCGGACTTCGCCGTTCGCGAGGCGGACGGTCGGCCCCTCGATGGAGTCGACCGGGACGACGCCGTGGGCCTTCCCCGGCCGCTCGGTCTTGATCTGCGTGCCGGCCGCGAGGAAGTCGTCGACGATGTGCATCGTCGCGGGGTGGACGCCGCCGGTCGCGAAACCGTGGTTGCGGGCGCGACCGTACCGGAGCCGGAACCCACCCGCCTCGCTGGGGTGGGTGAACACCGGTCGACCGGCGATGAGGTCCCGGAGGAACTTCTGCGAGGGGTCGGCGCGGACCGGGCCGTCGACCCCGGTTTCGGCCGGGCCGTCGGCCTCCGGTTCGCTCTCCGGCGCGTCGGGGTCACCGTCCTCGTCCGCGCCGTCGGCGGGCTCGGCGTCCGGCTCGTCGCCGTCGCCCGCCCCGTCCTTCCCGATCGTCCCGTCGATCAGATCCTGGAGCCACGGCCAGTCGACCTCCTCGAGGTCGCGGGTGTAGCGCTGGATCTTCGGGGCCTTCAGCGCGATCCCCTCGGCGGCGACGAGGCACATCCCGCCGCGCGCGGAGTTGGTGTCGACGCGTTCGAGGTCGCGGAACCCAGAGACCTCTTCGTCGCTCGTCGCCTCCCCGTCGAGCATGACGGGGATGTGCTTGGCGATGAACTTCGACTCCTTGTCCTTCGGCGTGTACTGGAGGCCGGTGTCCTTGTCGTAGAGGGCGATCTCCTCGGCGTAGCGCTCGACCTCCACGTCGCGGGGCTTGTACTCGTCGACGTCGAGCAGCGCCCGGGCGTAGTCGGCGACGAGCACGGACAGCGCCTGCGCGGTCCCGCCGGCCGACCGGATCGGCCCGGCGTAGTAGACGTTGACGAACTCCGTGCCGTCGTCGTTCTCCAGCAGTTCGACGCGGTCGATCCCCTCGATCGGCGCGGCGACGACCCCCTCGGTGAGCAGCGCGACCGCGGTCCGGACCGCCCCCTCGATCTTCCCCTCGCGGGAGTCGTAGTCGCCGACGTTTCCGTCGACGAAGTCGGTGACCAGCTCCAGGGCCGCCTCCTCGCGGGACATCTCGCCCTCGAGGTCGCGGACGCGCTCCGCGACGCCGTCGATGCCGAGGATGTTCTCGACGCGGTCGGCCATGTCGCGGGCGATCGGGATCTCGATCTCCGGCTCCGGGTCCCGCCCCTGCCCTTTCGCCGTCTCCGCGACGTCCCACGCCTCGTCGAGCCGCTCTTCGATCCGCGCGAAGTAGCGCTCGTCGTCCGGTCTCATCGGGGCTCGGTCGCGGGGTTCGGACGGCGCGCTCGTCGGGTCACAGCCACAGGTCGAGGTCGGTAGCCTCGTCGTGCGAGCGCTCCAGCGGCTCGGCGAACGCGCGGAGGTGACACTCGCCGGCCCAGACGGTCGCCGAGTCGAGGTGGCCCGCGAGCGCCTGACCGCTCGGCCGGGAGAGAACGACGTGGGTGTGTGCGAAGACGTCGCCCTCTAAGAGCGAGACGTTGCCCACGCAGGCGGCCACCTCCAGCGGTTCGTCGAACGTGACCGAGCGGTACTCGGTCTCGTCCTGGTCGTAGAACCAGACGTCCGCGTCCTGAACCGCTCCGAGCGCCGTGAACCACCCGGCCTCGACGTCCTCAGCGCGGGCGAGGGACTCGATCTCCTCGCGCCAGTCGGCCCCCGTTTCGAACCGCGCGACGTACTCCGCCGTGGGTTCGACTTCGCGATGGTACATAGCAACGTGCCACGGCGGCCGGGGAGAAAAAGGCTTCAGTCGGACCGAGTTGGCCGGATGAATTGAATTCGATATAGCGCTATACGATACATTCAACGATCACAGGAGGAGGTTCGTGGAACGACGCTAGACGCGAGCGACGGCGTCTCCGCCGTCGAAACGGCGGATCAGCACAGAATGGCGTCGCGACTCGCGGAGCGGAAAGAGAGAGAGAAGGCCGGGTCGCCCGGATCAGCTCAGAACGGGGCCTGCGGGCCTTCGTCGTCGCCGCCGTCGTCGGTCGTCTCGCCGGGGAAGGAGGGGGACATCCCGCCGCCGCTGCTGGTGCCGCCGAGGTCGCCGTCCGCGCCGGCGGCCGCGCCGGTGTCGGCGTGGACCGTCTCGATCTCGGGGATCTCCTTGACCATCCGGGACTTGATCGCCTGAATCGTCATCGGGGAGATGCCGCAGCCGGAGCAGGCCCCACCGAGCTGGACCGTCACCTCGCCCTTCTCGCGGTCGAGGTGGGCGATGGCGGCGCTGCCGCCGTGCATCTGGATCTGCGGGAAGTTGCGCCGCAGGAAGTTCGTGATCCGCTCGCGGAGTTCGTTGTCCCCGTCAGCCGTGTCCGTGCTCATGCCCGCGAGTTGGCGGGCACCGGGCTTATGCCTTTGGTTCGGCCGGATCCGGCGGAGAGACGCGCGCCGCGTCGAGTCACTCCGGTCGGTCGACACCCAGTGTCCGGTACAGTTCGGACTCGATCCGGTCGACGTACTCCTCCAGCGTCTCCTCGAACGTCTCGTCGTCGACCGGGACCGCGCCGCGGATGCGCTCGCGCGGGTTCTCCGGGAGTTCGACGCGGAACTCGCCGTCCTCGTAGAACGGCTCCGACTCGTTGAGCACGGTCTGGTCGATGCCGTGGATCAGCTCCGAGTCGTACCGGTCGTTCATCTGGTTGAACGCGTTCTTGTACGCCCGTTGAAGCTCGTTGAAGTAGTGCGCGTACTTGTCCTCGAACTTCTCCGGGTCGAACTCGTCGGCCATGTCGCAAGCGTGGGCTCGGCGGGAAAAAAGCCGGTCGATCGCCGCCGAGACGCCGAAACGGACGGGACGTTCGGGATCGCGGTCAGCGGAGGAATTCGGGCGTGGAGGACAAAATAAACCACATGTCGCGATATAGAATCTGATCGGCGGGGTGATCGGACTCGAGGCGCGAGTCACGGGTTCGACGGCGAGAGACGCGAACCGCGAGCGACGGCGGATCGACGCACCGCCGCCCGCGTTCGGCGAAAACGGACAAAAAAGCCGGGAGGGCGGCGACCGCGTTACTCGAGGTCGAAGCGGTCGAGCTTCATGACCTCGCTCCACGTCGCGGCGAAGTCCTCGACGAACTGCTCCTCGTCACTGGCGTACACGTCGGCGATGGTGCGGAGGCGCGCGTTCGAGCCGAAGATGAGGTCGGCGCGCGTCGCTTCCCACGCGACCTCGCCGGTCTCGCGGTCGCGGATCTCGTAGACGTCCTCGTCTTCGGTGACCGCGTCCCACTCGTACTCCATGTCGAGCAGGTTCGCGAAGAAGTCGTTCGTGAGCGTGCCGGGCTCGTCGGTGAAGACGCCGCGGTCGGAGTCGCCGTAGGTCGCGCCGAGCGCGCGCAGGCCGCCGGCCAGTACGGTCATCTCGCTGGCCGTCAGGTTCAGCAGGTCGGCCTTGTCGACCATGAGGTCCTCGACGTCCTCGTCCGTGTCGCCGAGGTAGTTACGGAAGCCGTCGGCCTCGGGCTTGAGCGCCTCGAAGGAGTCGACGTCGGTCTGCTCCGCGGTGGCGTCGACGCGACCGGGCTCGAACGGCACCTCGACGTCGTACCCTGCGTCGGCCGCGGCCCGCTCGACGGCCGCGGTCCCGCCGAGGACGATGAGGTCGGCGAGCGAGACGCGGACGTCGTCGGAGCGCGACTCGTTGAAGTCGGCCTGAACGGCTTCGAGCGCGGAGAGGACGTCCGAGAGCCGCGCGGGCTCGTTGGCCTCCCAGCTCCGCTGCGGTTCGAGGCGGATGCGAGCGCCGTTCGCGCCGCCGCGCTTGTCGCTGTCGCGGTAGGTGGACGCCGCCGCCCACGCGGTCTTGACGAGCTCGTCGACCGACAGCTCGGAGTCGAGCAGTTCGGACTTGAGCTCGGCGACCTCCTCCTCGCCGACGACCTCGTAGTCGGCCTCCGGCAGGGGGTCCTGCCAGATCATCGTCTCCTCCGGGACCTCGGGACCGAGGAACCGCTCCGGCGGGCCCATGTCGCGGTGGATGAGCTTGTACCACGCCTTCGCGAACGTCTCCTGGAACTCGTCGGGGTCGTCGCGGAACTCCTCTAAGACAGCCCGGAAGTCGTCGTCGTACTTCAGGGCGACGTCCGTCGTGAGCATCATGACGTCCTCCGTGTCGTCGGGATCCGCGACGCCGGGCGCGGCGTCGTCAAGCTCGTCGTTCTCCGTGGTCCACTGCCACGCGCCGCCGGGGCCCTTCTCGGGCTCCCAGTCGTAGCTGAGCAGGTTGTTGACGTAGCTCATGTCCCAGACGGTCGGGGTCGCGTTCCACGGTCCCTCAATGCCGCTGGTGATCGCGTCGGGGCCCATCCCCTCGCCGAACTCGTTGTCCCAGCCGAGTCCCTGGAGGTCGATGGGTGCGTCCTCGGGCTCCGGACCGAGGTTGTCGCCGTCGTCCGCGCCGTGGACCTTCCCGAAGGTGTGGCCGCCGGCGATGAGGGCGACGGTCTCCTTGTCGTTCATCGCCATGCGGCTGAACGACTGCCGGATGTTCTTCGCGGAGCCCTCGAGGTCGGGCTCGCCGTTCGGGCCCTCCGGGTTCACGTAGATGAGGCCCATCACGGTGTTCCCGAGCGGCGCTTTGAGGTCGCCGTCCTCGTCGAAGCGCTCCTCGGAGGTCGTCTCGAACTCGCTTTCGGGGCCCCAGTCGACCGCGTCGTCGCCTCTGAAATCGTCCTCGCGGCCGCCCGCGAAGCCGAACGTCTCGAAGCCCATCGATTCGAGCGCGACGTTGCCGGCGAGGATAATGAGATCCGCCCACGAGAGCTTCTCGCCGTACTTCGTCTTCACCGGCTCCAGCAGCCGTCGGGCCTTGTCGAGGTTGACGTTGTCCGGCCAGCTGCTGATCGGGGGGAGCCGCTGGTGGCCGCCGGCCGCACCGCCGCGGCCGTCGAGCGAGCGGTACGTGCCCGCGCTGTGCCACGCCATCCGGATGAACAGCGGGCCGTAGTGCCCGTAGTCGGCGGGCCACCACTCCTTCGAGTCTGTCATCACGTCTTCGAGGTCGGACTTGACCGCCTCGAGGTCGAGCTCTTCGAACGCCTCCGCGTAGTCGAACTCAGAGCCGTACGGACCGATGTCGGCGGAGTTCCGGTCGAGCAACTCCAAGTCCAACTGGTCGGGCCACCACTCTTGAGTGTTACTAGCCATCAAAAAGTGGTGGCCCCTCGGTACTGATAATATTGTCCAATTCGGAGAGAGAATTATCGGTATAACGGAGGGTTTCTATCGAAATAATGAAGTTCTATTTGTTAATGTGCGAAGTCGGCGTCGCGGACCGCAGCGCCGCTCCACGGGGAGTTCGGAGTCGAACGGCGAGGGTCGAGCCGGCGACGCCTCGGCGTGCCGGGAGATCAGTGGTCGTGCGGGGAAGTCGCAGCCGCAGATCGCGGCGGCGCATCGGTTTGCGCCGCGGGGACCGCGCGTGACCGGAGAGCCGGGGTCGAGAGCGGCCCGGAGTCTCCGAGGGGAGGCGCTCAGCGGTTCAGCGTGTGGATCGCCTGTCCGCGCGCGTTCTCGGCCGCCTCCATCACGGCCTCCGCGAGGGTCGGGTGGGTGTGGACGGTGGCGGCCACGTCCTCGAGGGTCGCGCCCATCTCGATCGCCAGCGCGACCTCCGCGATCAGCTCCGACGCCTCAGGTCCGACGATCTGCCCGCCGAGGACGAACCCGGTCTCCTCGTCGGCGACGATCCGGACGAACCCCTCGGTGTGGCCGGTCGTCATCGCGCGACCGGAAGCGTTGAACGGCATCTCGCCGACGACGGCGTCGAAGCCGGCGTCCGCCGCCTCGTCCGCGGTCATCCCGACCGTGCCGATCTCGGGGTCGGTGAACACCGCAGCCGGGACCGCCTGCCGGTCGAGCGCGGCGGGTTCGCCGGCGATCACCTCGGCGGCGACGATCCCCTCGTTCGAGGCCGCGTGCGCGAGCATCGGGTCGCCGGCGACGTCGCCGACGGCGTGGATGTGCTCGACCGCCGTGCGGGTCCGGTCGTCCGTCTCGATGAAGCCGCGGTCGTCCGTCTCGATCCCCGCGTTCTCGACGTCGAGCCCGTCGGTAACGGGCTGGCGGCCGACGGCGACGAGGATCCTGTCGACGCCGTACGTCGACTCCTCGCCCTCCTCCGTCTCGGTGTGGAGAAGGTAGCCGCCGTCGGGGGCCTCGGCCCACTCGCTCGCGCCCTCGCCGAACTGGAACTCGACGCCCAGCTCCGCGGCGCGTTTGCGGACGACCCGCTTCACGTCGTCCTCGTAGGGGTCGAGGATGTCGTCGAGCATCTCGACGACCGTCACGTCGGCCCCGAGCTTGGCGTACGTGGTCGCCAGCTCCATGCCGATGTAGCCGCCGCCGACGATCCCGAGCCGGTCCGGGACGGTGTCGGCGTCGAGCGCGTCCGCGGAGCTCCAGACGTGGTCCTCGGCGAACTCGAAGCCCGGGATCTGGATCGGACGCGAACCGGTCGCGACGACCGCGTGTTCGAACGAGAGGGTCTCGGAGCCCTGCCCGTCGCCGCCGTGCGCGACCCGGACGGTGTCCTCGCCGACGAACGAGGCGGTGCCCTCGATCAGGTTCACGCCGTTCGCCTTACAGAGCTTCTCGACGCCGCCAGTCAGCCGGTCGACGACGCCGTCCTTCCACTCGACCATCTTCCCCATGTCGACGGCGGGGTCCGCGTGGACGCCCATGAACTCCGCGTTGCCCGCCTCGTGCGCGAGCCCGCTGCCGGTGATGAGCGCCTTCGAGGGGATGCAGCCGCGGTTGAGACACGCGCCGCCGTAGGCGTCCTTCTCGACCAGCGTCGTGTCGAGCCCCTCCTGTGCGGCGCGGATGGCGGCGACGTAGCCGCCCGGCCCCGCGCCGATGACCAGTACCTCCGTTCCCGTGGTGACGTCTCCGACGACCATTATTGGTTGAGTAGCAGCAGCGGGTTTTCTAAGTGTTCCATGACGGTGTTCGCGAACCGGGCCGCGACCGCGCCGTCGACGACCCGGTGGTCGATCGACAGCGACAGCGGCAGCGTCGGAGCCGGAACGACCTCGCTCGCGCCGTCGCGCTCGCGCACGACCGGGCGCTCCTCGATGGCCCCGAGCCCGAGGATCGCGGTCTCGGGGTAGTTGATGATCGGCGTCGCGTACTCGCCGCCGATGGCGCCGAAGTTGGTGATCGAGAAGGTCCCGCCCTTCATCTCCGCGGGTTTGAGCTTGCGCTCGCGGGCGCGGGCGGCGAGGTCGTTCACCTCGTCGGCCAGCTCGAAGAGCCCCTTCTCGTCGACGTTCTCGACGACGGGAACCATGAGGCCGGCGTCGGTCGCGACGGCGATGCCGAGGTTGTACTCGCCCTTCAGGACGATCTCCTCGTCCTCCTCGCGGAGCTCGCTGTTGAGGTACGGGTACTCCTTCAGCCCCGCGACGATGGCCTTCATCACGAACGGCATGTACGTGAGCTTCACGTCCCGCGCCTCGGCCGTCGGCTTCAGCTCCTCGCGCGCCTCCACGAGCGCGTCGACCTCGGCGGTGTCGTGGTGGGTGACGTGCGGGGCGGTGTACTTCGACCGCTCCATCTGCTTGCCGATGGTCCGCCTGACGCCGCGGTAGGGGACGGTCTCGTCGCCGTCTGCGGGCGCCTCCGTCTCCGACGCGTCGGCGGTAGTGCCGGCGGCGGTCGAACCGTCGGCGGCGTCGGAGACGGCGGGTTCCGTCCCCGCGCCCACGTCGACCGGCTCCGGGTCGGGCGTCGGTTCGGCGGCCGACTCGAGCGCGTCGGCGTACGCGTCCACGGCCTCGGCCGTGACGAACGCCTCGCCGTCGCGGGTCTCGTCGGTCGGCACGTCGTCGACGTCGACGCCGCGCTCGCGCGCGGCCTTCCGGGTCGCGGGCGTCGCGAGCGTCGTGTCNCCGCCCGCCGCGGATCCGGCGGACGCCGTCGCACCGTCCCCGTTCCGCTTGCTGACCGCGACCTTGCGGTCGCCGGAACCGGCGTCGGTCGGCGTCGGCGCGGGACGCGGCTCGGGGGCGTCGTCGTCGCCGCTCGCGTCGGCGGACCCCGCGCCGCCCTCGGCGTGCGCCCGGACGTCCGACTCGCTCACGCGGCCGCCCGGGCCGCTCCCGTCGACGGCCGCGACGTCGACGCCGAGCTCGCGGGCGAGCCGGCGGGCCGACGGCGGCGCGAAGGTGCGCCCCGAGGGCGTGTCTGGCTCGGCGTCGGCGGCCTCGGCGTCGGCCTCCTCGGCGACCGGCTCCGCCGCCGACTCGTCGGCCGAGTCGGGCTCCGGTGCCGTTTCGGTTCCCGCGTCGTCGGCGGCGGCCGCCTCGGCGTCGCCCTCCTCGTCGACGCGGAAGGAGATGATTACGTCGCCGACGGGGACCATCTCCCCCTCCTCGGCGAACAGCTTCTCGACGACGCCGTCGTAGCTCGACGGCACCTCGACGAGCGCCTTGTCGGTCTCGACCTCGGCGACGGGCTGGTCCTCCTCGACGCGGTCGCCGGGGGCGACCAGCCAGCTGACCAGCTCGCCCTCCGCGACGCCCTCGCCGACGTCCGGCAGCTTGAACTCCTCGACGGTCATGCGCTCTCCTCCTCGGCGGTCATGCGTCGGCCTCCGCGACTGTCATGAGTGTATCTCCGGCGGTCATCTTAAAATTCGACCGCCTCCAGGATGCCGTCCTCGATGCGCGCCGCAGACGGGAGGTAGTAGTCCTCCAGCGCGTACAGGGGGTACGGCACGTCGAACCCGGCGACGCGGCCGATCGGCGCTTCCTGGTACAACAGCGCCTCCTCTTGGAGGATCGCGGTGATCTCGCCCGCGAGGCCGCCGGTCTTCGGGGCCTCGTGGACGACGACCGCGCGGCCCGTCTTCTCGAACGCCTCGACGATCGCCTCGCGGTCGAGCGGGGAGACCGTGCGGAGGTCGACGACCTCGCACTCGATCCCCTCCTCGCCGAGCGTCTCGGCCGCCTCCAGCGTGGGACGGGTCATCGCGCCGTAGGTGAACACGGCGACGTCGTCGCCCTCGCGCCGCGTGGCCGCCTCGCCGATGGGGACGGTGTACGGCTCCTCGGGGACCTGCTCGCGGAACGCCCGGTAGATCAGCTTCGGTTCGAGGAAGACCACCGGGTCGGGGTCGCGGATCGACGCCGCGAGCAGTCCCTTCGCCTCGTAGGGCGTCGAGGGGATGACGACCTTCAGCCCGGCCTCGTGGGCGTAGAACGCCTCCTTCGACTCGGAGTGGTGTTCCGGCGCGCGGATGCCGCCGCCGTAGGGGGCGCGCAGCGTCATGGGGAGCGTGAACCGCCCGCGGCTGCGGGTCCGGAACCGCGCCATGTGCGAGACGATCTGGTCGAATCCGGGGTACATGAACCCGGAGAACTGGATCTCCGGGACCGGCCGCATCCCCATCGCCGCCATGCCGACCGCGGTGCCGACGATGCCGGACTCGGCCAGCGGCGTGTCGATCACCCGGTCGCCGCCGAACTCGTCGTACAGGCCCTCGGTCGCGCGGAAGACGCCGCCGTTCTTCCCGACGTCTTGGCCCATCACGACGACGTCGTCGTCCTCGCGCAGTTCGGAGTGTAGTCCGTCTCGTACCGCCTGTACCAGCGTGAGATTCTGTGTGTCAGTCATTCAGTCCTCCAGGAACGCGGCGTCGCCGCGCTCGTCGCGCAGCGCGGCGAACTCCTCGTACTGTCGCTCCAGTTCGGGCGGGAGCTCCGCGTAGGCGTGTTCGAACAGCTCCCGCGGGTCGGGGCGCGCCATCGACTCCGCCGCGTCGATCGCGTCCGCGACCTGCCCCTCGACCGACGACTCGATCTCGGCGACGCGCTCGTCGTCGAGGATCCCCTCGCCGCGGAGGTACGACTCCAGCCGGTCGATCGGGTCCTTCCGCTTCCAGCGCTCGACCTCGTCGTCGTCGCGGTAGACGGTCGGGTCGTCGGCGGTCGTGTGCGCGCCGAACCGGTACTGGACCGCCTCGATGAGCGTCGGTCGCGGGCGGTCGGCGTCGGGGTCGCGCGCCTTCTCTAAGGCGGCCGTCGTGACGCTGTACACCGCGAGCGGGTCCATCCCGTCGACCTGGACGCCGTCGATCCCGTACGCCTCCGCCTTCTGCGCCAGCGTGGCGCTCCGGGTCTGCCGCTCGCGGGGGACCGAGATCGCCCACTGGTTGTTGTTACAGAAGAAGACGGTCGGCGTGTCGAACACGCCGGCGAAGTTGACCCCCTCGTGGAAGTCGCCCTCGCTCGTCGCGCCGTCGCCGAAGTAACAGAGAAACGCGTCGTCCTCGCCGCGGAGCTTCGAGGCCCACGCGGCGCCCGTGGCGTGGGGGATCTGCGACGCGATGGGGACGGCGACGGGGAAGACGTTGACGTCCGGCGGCGCGTTGTTGCCGTCCTCGTGGCCCATCCAGTAGAGCAGCGTCTGTTTCAGCGGGAGCCCGTGGACGAGGGCCGCGCCGTGCTCGCGGTACGACGGGACCATCCAGTCGTCGTCGTCGAGCGCGTACGCCGACCCGATCTGGGCCCCCTCCTGGCCGGAGAGCGGGGGGTACGTCCCCATCCGCCCCTGTCGTTGGAGGCTCACGGCGCGCCCGTCGAAGTGACGCGCCAGCCGCATGTGCCTGTACATCTCGACGAGCGACTCGTCGTCGAGGTCGGGGACGTCGCCGACGGCCTCCCCGTCCTCGTCGAGGACGCGAACCGTATCGTCGTACGCCCTGTCGAACACGCTCACGGTCGAACCCACCTTCGCATGTCCGATCCGTCCAGCGCCCGGGTAATATCGTTTTCGTAAATAATTTAGTATACCCAGAAATAGCGGCTTCGCGATGAGAAACCGTCCATCAGACGGGGAGAGAATCGGACATTTTTGAACAAACTCGGAGTGGTACGGCAATATTTTCGTCAAGATGGGCGTTTCACCGGTCAGTAACGGACGAACAGGAAGGTTTTCGCGCGCGAGTCGGCCGGGCGACTGCGGGGCGAGGGTCGCGGCGGCGCGACTGAGCGGTGAAGCGGACGCCGAACCGAGAAAGGGGCGAAGTCGAGCCGCTATCCGAGTCGGAAGGACGGCTCGTCGGGCTCGCCGTCGAGGTCTTCGAGGTGGATCACGTCGTCGTCGTCGCCCTCGTCGAGCTGTTCGCGGAGGTAGTTGACGTACCGTTTGTGCTCTTCGAGCTGTTCGCGGAGGTGTTCGGCCTCGAGTTCCAGCCGCTCGTGCTCGCGGACGAAGCTCTTCGGGACCTCGATCGTCGGGGGGAACGGCTCGTCGTCGTCGGCCCCGGCCAGTTCCGACTCCGGAACGACCCGGACCTGACCGTCGTGGGCAACGAGCGCCTCCACGTAGTCACGGAAGACCGCCGACAGCGAGATGTCGCGCTCCTCGGCGATGTCGCGGAGCGCCTCGAAGGCGTCCTCGTTGACGCGGAACGAGATCGTCTTGTTCTTGTTGCCCATCACCCGAGCGGTCCGCGCGCGAGTTACTTAAGCGTTTGTCAGACGGTCGCAAGAAACGGCGAAAAGTCGGTCGTTGCGGGGTGACGCGCCCGTTCGGTTCACCGGAACTGCCGAGCGTCGCCGGTTAGGGCTCGGGCGTCCCGGCCGGGTCCGGCTCGTCGCCGGCGTCACCGGCGAGCTCGTCGCCGCTCTCGTCGAGGTCCGCTAACGCCGACAGCGCGGCGGACTTGTACGTCTCGGGGTCGAGGTCGTACTCCTCGCGGGCCATCCGCGCGTACTCGTTGCCCTCGTCGTCGAACGCGGCGACGCGCTCGACGGTGCGGCGGGCGGTCTCCGCGACCCAGCGGTCGCGGGTGGCGGCGTCGACCTCGGTGATCGACTCGGGGCGGACGGAGACACGGACCGTACCGTCGTCGGTCTCGTAGGTCCGGGGTTTCCCCACGACTGCGACGTACGCCGGGGGCTCCAAGTCGCGGAGTTTGGAAGCGGCCTCGGGCTGGTACTGACCGGCGTACACGAAGAACGTGCCCGTCGGGTCGACGATGCGGCCGCGCCAGTACTCGCTGTCCTCGCCGACGTCCTCCTTCTCCGTGAGCGTCCCCACGAAGAACACGCGGTTCGAGGACTCGCCCGTCGGCAACAGCGCGTAGACGGGGGCTCGCTCGTCGTCGGACTCGGTGAACGTGTAGCCGGCGTCGTTGAACTCGCTCGCGAACACGCGCCGGGCGACTTCTCGGGTGGGTGCGGACTGGCTCATGTTAGATCGACCTCGCTTCGATCAGCGCGCTTTCGACGTCGACTGTGCCGGGGTCCTCCATCTCGTCGACCAGGACGTACCGGCCGAAGGTGGGCCCGGTGACGCGGTAGTAGCGCCCGAGCACGTCCTCGCCCATCTCCTCGGCGACGACGGTGGTGTCGAGCGCGTCCATCGCCATGTCCTTGGCCTCCTCGAGGGTCATGCCGGTGAGGTCCTCGGTGGCCTCGCGGTCGAAGATGACCTCGGTGACGGTCTCGCCGTCGTCTAAGACGCCCTTGATCCGCAGGTCGAACTCGCCCTCGACCTGGCCGTGTTCGGAGCAGCGCCCGTTCTGGAGGACGCGCGTACAGTCCTCCTCGGGGCAGCGCTTGATCAGCCCGGAGCCGGACTGGATGTCGACCAGCGCGCCCTCGACGGTGTCGGCGTTGTCGCCGACCTCGATCTCCTCGTCGATCTCGGTGATTCCGGTGGTCCGGTTGAGCTTCACCGAGTAGCTCCCCTCGTACTCGTCGGTGACGACGTTCGAGAGCTCGTACGCCTGCCCCTCGGTCAGCTCGGGGAGGTCGGAGGTCTCGAAGGCGACGAACTTGATCGTGCCCGACTCGTCGCCGAGGAGGCCGACCTGCGAGATGGAGTCGCTGCGGGGCTCCCACAGGTCGACTAGCTCCACGCGCAGGTCGACCCACTGCTCGTCCTCGTCGATGTCGTTGACGAGGACCTCCTCGCTGCCGCCGCGGCCGAGTTCGTCGCGCTCCATCCCGGCGTCTTCGAGGTAGCTGTTGGTGACGCTCCGACTCGCCTCGTCGAGCGGCACGCGGTACTCGTCGACGAGTGTCGTCAGCCGCTCCTCGACGTCGTCGGGATCGACGTCCGTGTGGTCCGAGAACTGTTCCGCTATCGCTTCCGCTTCCTGTCGCAGTTCGCTCATGGGGTGTCTCCGCCTCCGGTCTTGTTTCACTGGGAGGCGTACGAGGGTTGGTTCCTCACCGTATTAAAACGCCCGTGACCGCGGTGAAAGTGAACGGATCCGGCGGGAGCGCACCGCTTCCCGTATTTCGGTGGATCGGCACGGGATCGGATCGCGGGCGAGGACGGGACGCCGGCGACCGCGTCAGACTCGCGTCAGCCGTGCGCGGGCTTCGTTTCGAGTGGAACGCTCCCACGGTTCGAGGTGCCACGGGTCGATCCGAGGGTGAGAAGGGGAGACGCTCGGGGAGCTCAGTCGTCGGCGTCGGGGAACGGCACCTCGATCAGGTCGCCGTCGTCCGGGAGCAGGCACTCGCCGTCGAACGCCTCGCGGGCGTCGCGGCGGATCGGGCGCGGGTCGGCGGCGTACCGCGAGGAGATGTGGACCAAGGCGAGCCGCTTCGCGTTCGCGCGGTCGGCGATCGACCCCGCCTCGCGGCCGGTCGAGTGGGCCGTGTCGCGGGCGCGGTCGGCCATGTCGTCGGCGAACGTGGCGTCGTGGATCAGCAGGTCGGCGTCCGCGGCGGCGTCGACGGTGGCCTCTCGCGGCCGCGTGTCCGCGGTGTACGCCAGCTTGCGGCCGGGGCGCGGCGGACCGACGACCTGTTCCGGTTCGACGACCGTTCCGTCTTCGGCCTCGACCGTCTCCCCCTCGTGGAGCCGACCGAACTTCGGGCCGACGGGGACGCCGAGCTCCTCCGCCCTCGGGCGGTCGAACCGGCCGGGCCGGTCGGCCTCCTCCAAGACGTACCCCTGCGAGACGGTGCGGTGTTCCGTCTCGAACGCCCGGACCTCGTACTCGTCGGTCTCGAAGGCGACCGCGCCGGGTTCGACCGGCTCGACCCGGACCGGAAACGCGGGGTCGTGGCCGACCGCGTGGACGAGGTCGTGGAGCTGTCCGCCGGTTCCGGGCGGGCAGTGGATCGTCAGGGGGTCGGTGCGGTCGTTGAAGCCGAGCGTCTGGACGAGCCCGGGGATGCCGAGGACGTGGTCGCCGTGGAGGTGCGAGACGAACACCCGGTCGACGGCGAACCCGGTGCCGCTGCGCATCATCTCGCGCTGGGTGCCCTCGCCGCAGTCGAAGAGGAAGCGGTCGCCCTCGCGGTTGACGAAGACGGCGCTCGCCGCGCGCTCGACGGTCGGAACGGCCCCGCCCGTCCCGAGGAACGTGACGCGAAGAGACATGGCGAGTGCTCGGGGCGGCGGTTGTAAACCGGTGTCGATGCGGGTGAGCGGAGCGGCCCCGCCCCGCTGCCGACACTCACATCAGGCCGGGGGCCCGAACCCGGCCATGCGAGAGCCGATCGCCGCCTTGGTTCGACAGGAGGGGTGGCGCGCCGAGGGCGCGGCCGCCCGCGTCCACTACGAAGGGGGCAACGACCGGTACGCGGTGGAGTTCTACGCGGACAGCGCCCGCGTCCTCTACTGGTCCGTTCCGACCGACGACGACGAGGGCGGGACGGCCGCGCCGGTCCCGCGCGACGACGTTCCGGATCCGCTCCGGCGGCGCGTCCGGGGCGACCTCGACGAGGCCGGGATCGACACCGGCGTGGAGCGACGCGAACTCTGAACCCGGCGCGCGGTCGGCGGGGCCGAGGTCGCCGTGCGCGCCGGACTGATCGTCCGGTCGACCGGGGCGCTGACGCCGGTGACCGCGGTCGTCGCGGGAGAGATCACCCGATCGAACGGGTGTTACCGGTGTTTTCTGCCGATGTATTTCGGTTCGAAGGAAACCTATTTGCCCGCCTACCTGATACGAATGCGTGATGAGTGGCGTCGAATGGGAGGACGACGATCCCTTCGAAGAGCAGCGGGACAAGATCGAGAATCCGATGAAGCGGCTGTTCGTGGAGTACGGCCGCGACTACGTCCCGCAGGTGACGGTGGGAGTGTTCGCGAGCGTCTTCGCGCGGCTGCTCGACCTGCTACCGCCGCTGATGCTCGGGATCGCCATCGACGCCGTGTTCTACGAGGACGCCCTGTTCAGCGAGCAGATCCCGCTGGTCGTCCTCCCCGACGCGTGGCTACCGGCGGGACAGACCGAGCAGTTCTGGTTCACGATCGCCGTCATCGGGGGTGCGTTCGGGCTCGGCGCCGGCTTCCACTGGATCCGCAACTGGGGGTTCAACGCCTTCGCCCAGAACATCCAGCACGACGTTCGGACGGACACCTACGACAAGATGCAGCGGCTCAACATGGAGTTCTTCTCGGACAAGCAGACCGGGGAGATGATGTCCATCCTCTCGAACGACGTGAACCGGCTCGAACGGTTCCTCAACGACGGGATGAACTCCCTGTTCCGGCTGTCGGTGATGGTCGTCGGGATCGGCGTCCTCCTCTTCTGGATCAACTGGCAGCTCGCTTTGGTCGCGCTGCTGCCGGTCCCGATCATCGGCGGGTTCACCTATCTGTTCATCAGGATCATCCAGCCGAAGTACGCCGAGGTGCGCTCGTCGGTCGGGAAGATGAACTCCCGGCTGGAGAACAACCTCGGCGGCATTCAGGTGATCAAGTCGTCGAACACGGAGCCGTACGAGTCGGACCGCGTCGACGACGTCTCGATGGACTACTTCGACGCCAACTGGGACGCGATCACGACCCGGATCAAGTTCTTCCCCGCGCTCCGGGTGCTCGCCGGCATCGGCTTCGTCCTCACGTTCGTCGTCGGCGGCCTCTGGGTGTTCCAGGAGACGCCGCCGGGGCCGTTCACCGGCGAGCTCTCCGTCGGGATGTTCGTCGTCTTCATCCTCTACACGCAGCGGTTCATCTGGCCGATGGCGCAGTTCGGGCAGATCATCAACATGTACCAGCGCGCCCGCGCCTCCTCGGCGCGGATC
>NZ_AOJL01000005.1 GCF_000337035.1 Halorubrum coriense DSM 10284 | reverse complement strand
GACGTCTCCTTCGGCTACGGCGACGACGAGACGATCGTCGAAGACGTCGACTTCTCGGTCGACGGTGGCGACACGCTCGCCTTAGTGGGCCCGACCGGCGCGGGGAAGTCGACCGTTCTCAAGCTGCTGCTCCGGATGTACGACGTCGACGAGGGGTCGATCGAGATCGACGGGCAGAACGTCCGCGACGTGACGCTCAAGTCGCTCCGCCGCTCGATCGGCTACGTCGGGCAGTCGTCGTACCTGTTCTACGGCACGGTCCGCGAGAACATCACCTACGGCACCTTCGACGCCACCGACGAGGAGGTCCGCGAGGCCGCAGAGGCCGCCGAGGCGCACGACTTCATCGAGAACCTCCCGGACGGGTACGACACCATGGTCGGCGAGCGCGGTGTGAAGCTCTCCGGCGGCCAGCGCCAGCGCGTCACCATCGCGCGGGCGGTGCTGAAGGACCCGGACATCCTCATCCTCGACGAGGCGACCTCGGACGTCGACACCGAGACCGAGATGCTGATCCAGCGCTCGCTCGACCGGCTCACCGAGGATCGGACGACGTTCGCGATCGCGCACCGGCTCTCGACGATCAAGGACGCGGACACGATCCTCGTGTTGGAGGGCGGCGAGATCGCCGAGCGCGGCACGCACGACGAACTCCTCGACAACGACGGGCTGTACGCGCACCTCTGGGGCGTTCAGGCGGGCGAGATCGACGAGCTCCCGCAGGAGTTCATCGACCGCGCGCAGGAGCGCACCGCCCGGATCGTCGAGGACGCCGAGAGCGACGACGACTGAGCGGGAGCGGACCGCCGGCGAGACGCTCGGGTCAGCGGGGCAGTTCGGCCCAGTCGTCGGCCGACTCCGGCGACGCGTCGGCGTCGAGCGCGCGGAGGATCGCCTCGCGGACCGCCGACGGTTCGCGGAACTGCGTCTCCTCGCAGCCTTCGAGCAGGGTGCCGAACCGCGCCGTCTCCGTCCGCGTCTCCAGTGTCGCCGCGCCGTACTGCTCTCTCAGCTCCGCCGCCGTCACCGGGTAGCGGTGCTCGCGGAGCGCCCGCTTCAGCGGGCCGAACGTCACGGCGGGAGCCGGAGCGTGCGCCTCCGTGTCGTGGTCCGCGTTGTCACTGCCCATACGGTCGCGATCCGCGGGGAGCGGTATAATACCACGGGCGTCGGGCGGGCGGTGACCGCCGGCTATACGACGCCGGCCGCCGAGGTGGCGGTATGCGCCTCAGCGAAGTCGCTTGGACCGACGTTCGCGACGCCGACGTCGACGTCGCGTTCCTCCCGGTCGGCAGCACGGAGCAGCACGGACCGCACGCGCCGCTCGGCACCGACGCGCTGAACGCCGTCGCGGTCGCGGAGGCGGGCGCGGACGCCTACGAGACGGGGGAGTCGGTCGGAGCCGACGACTCGACCGACGCCGGTCGGGCCGACCGCGACGCCGCCCGCGGCGAGGTCGCGGTCGCGCCGCCGATCCGGATCGGCGTCGCCGAGGAACACCGCGCGTTCGACGGGACGATGTGGGTCTCCCCGGAGACGTTCCGCGCGTACGTCCGGGAGGCCGCCGAGTCGCTCGTCTCGCACGGGGTCGACCGCGTGGTGTTCGTCAACGGCCACGGGGGGAACGTCGAGGCGCTCGCGGAGGTCGCCCGCCGGTTCTCGCGCGACGACGCCCACGCGGGGTACGGGGTCGCGTTCACCTGGTTCGACGCCGTCGGCGACCACGCGAGCGACATGGGCCACGCGGGACCGCTGGAGACGGCGCTGTTGCGCGCGACGAACCCGGACTTGGTCCGCGAAGAGCGCGTCGAGGGGGCGAGCGCGGGCGCGGCCGAGCGGTGGGGCGAGTGGGTCGCCGGCGTGAACCTCGCGCACGACGCCGACGAGTTCACCGACAACGGCGTCGTCGGCGACCCGCGCGAGGGCGACGCCGAGCGGGGGGCAGTCCTGCTCGACCGCGCGAGCGCGGCGCTCGCGGAACTGGCGGACGCGGTCGTCGAGCGAGAGACGACCTGAGGAGGCGAGGGGGCTACTCGTCGTCGTCCGCCGCGTCCTGAAGCGCCCCGCGGATGGCGGGGACGGTGCCGGTGAGCGAGGCCACTTCGTCGGCGGCGCTCTCAATATCGCCGACGAGCGATTCGAGCTCCTCGATGTCGGCCTTCAGGTCCTCGGCGTCCTCGAAGGCGTCGGCGCGCTCGCCGAGGACGTACGCCTTCTTCGCCGAGCGCACGCTGTCGATCGCGTCGCCGGCGTCGAGCGCGGACTTCAGCCCGTTGAGCGCGCCGAGGACGTTGTCCGCGTCCGTCTCCCACACCGCGTCCGGGTCGGGGAGCTGGTCGCGCGCCGCCGCGAGGTGCTCTTCGACCTCGGCGCGGGTCTCCTCGGCCGCCTCGCCGAACAGGTCGTCGTCGTCGAACGTGGACTGGCTCATACCCGGACCGTCGTGCCCGTCCCTTTTAAAAACGCGCCCGAAAGCGGAAGTGAAACCGACCGCGAGGGCGGATCCGTCGCCGGATCGGGGGAATCTCGCGTTCAGTTTCGGTCCGCCGCCGGGCTCAGATGCGGACGAGCAGCTCCGCGGCGATCAGCGTCACGAGGAGGGCGAGGAGGCCGGCGAGGACGGCGAGCGTGCGGAGCTGGTCGAGCACCGCGTCCGTCCCGGGCGTCGCCGCGAGGAGGGCCGGACGGTCGCGGGGGCCGGACTCGCCGTCGGGGTCCGGGTCGGCGTTGGGCGAACCGTCGGCGGACGGACCGGCGTCGGTCTGCGGGTTCGGGTCCGGCACGGATACGGGTTCGACCCGAAAGCCCGTTAAACCGACTATGAGGTGGCAGTACCGGTATTGAGCGCTCCGGAGGTCAGTCGCGGTTCCACGAGGCCGCCTCGAAGTCGACGATCCGCTCGCGGCGGTCGAGCGCGTCGATCCGGGCGATCTCCGCGTCGCGCAGGTCGATCTCGCGGGCCGCCCAGTTGTCCTCGACGTGGCCGAAGTCGGCCGCCTTCGGGATGGGCGCGACGCGCTCCTTCGAGAGCAGCCACGCGAGGCTCACCTGCGCCGGCGTCGCGTCGTGGGCCGCGGCGATCTCGCGGAGGGCGTCGACCTCGGCGACGCGGTTGCGCGCGATCGGCGAGTAGGCGACGAGCCAGTGGTCGTGTTCGACGGCGTACTCGCGGAGCCGCTCCTGCGGGAGGAGGGGGTGACACTCCGCCTGGTGGGCGAACACGTCGTGGTCGAGTCGGTCGAGCGCCTCGTCGAGCTGGTCCGGCTCGAAGTTCGAGAGCCCGATCCGGTCGATCACGCCGTCGTCGACGAGGTCGTCCAGCGCGGGCAGCGTCTCCGCCGGATCGTAGCTGTCGATCGGCCAGTGGACGTACAGCAGGTCGATCGAGTCGACGCCGAGCCGGTCGCGGCTGGCGCGCGCCGTCTCGACCGCGTCGTCGTACGAGAGGTTGTCCGTCGAGAGCTTCGTCGCGACGAACAGGTCCTCGCGGTCGACGCCGCTCCGGTCGATCCCGTCGCCGACCGAGGCCTCGTTGTCGTACCCCTGTGCGGTGTCGACGTGGCGGTAGCCGGTCTCGACCGCGTGGGCGACGCCGTCGGCGCACTCCTCGCCGGCCGCCAGCTTGTACGTCCCGTACCCGAGTCTGTCGAAGGCGTCGGTCATGCCGACCCGTACCGCGGGCCGCGGCAAAAGTCCGCCCGTTCCGACAGGCGAGTCCGCGACCGAGGCGGGGACGCCGGCTGGAGACCGGTCCGCCCGCCGGACGCGGCCTACGCGGACTCCGAGTCGGAGGAGTCCGCGACGAGGTCCTCGTAGCGCGCGCCGGTCTGTTTCAGCGTCTCCGTCGAGTAGAGCCGCTCGTGGTCGAACGGGAGGTGGTCGGCGGCCAGCTCGTCGATCTTCGCGTCGACCGCCTCGGCCTCGCGGCCGTGGATCATCGTGAACAGGTTGTACTCCCACTCCTGGTCGGGGCGGCGCGGTCGGTGGTAACAGAGGGTGACGTACGGGAGGCTCCCGACCGCCTCGCCGCGCTCGTCGAGCTCCTCGTCGGGCACGTCCCAGACGACCATACAGTTGTTCGTGAAGCCGGTGACGACGTGGTTGACGACGCAGCCGATCCGCTTGATACAGCCGTCCGCGAGCAGGCGCTCAACCGCCGCGAGCACGTCGTCGACGGGGGCGTCGATCTCGGCCGCCACGTCGGCGTAGGGGGTCGCGGACAGCGGGAAGCCGTCCTGAATCGCCAAGAGGAGCTCCGCCTCGGTGGCGTTCAGGTCGCCGCGCGCGTCCTCGGAGATGCGGGTGGCGGAGACGTCGGTGTGGTCGAGCGACTCCCGCGCGAATCGGTCGCGGTTGACCACGGGGAACTCCAGGTCGATGTAGTAGTCCGTGAGCATCGGGAGCGCCAGCACCTCGCAGCCGGTCCGCTCCTCGATCTCTTCGAGAATGTCGTCGCGCGTCTCGCGGGAGCCCGCGGTGACGACGAACCACTGGTTCCACTCGTGGTCGCGCCGGTAGTTGTGGTTCACCTGCCGGTAGCCGTTGATCACCTCGGCGACCTCGTCGAACCGGTCGTCGGGCGCGCGCACCGCCGCGAGCGTCGACGACCCGATGACGGGCGGGTTGAGGACCGCGCCGAACCGCCGGAACACGCCGCGCTCGCGGAGGTCGCGGACGCGGTCGAGGAGTTCGCCGGCGTCGACCTCGACGCCCGTCTCGGCCGCGATGTCGCGGGCGACCCGCTCGAACGGACGGCGTTCGACGGGGAAGCCGCTCTGGTACTCGTCGATGAGGGCCGCGTCGACCGCGTCGAGGTCGGCCCGCCAGTCGGCGTCCAAACTCATTGCGTCCGCTACGCGGCGGTCGCACGTACGCGTTTCGGGACGCTCGGCACGGCACTTATCATGCTGTACGTGTACAATTAACACGATGTTTGAGCGTACGCGGTCCGCGCTCGCGTGGGCTGTCGACAGCTACGCCCTGTTCGTGCTCCTCGGCGTGGTCCTCGGCGCGGCCGCCGCCCCCGTCGCCGTGGACACGGCGACGGGACCCGACGGAACGGTCGCGGTCGTCCCGATTCAGGGGACGATCGACGGGGAGCTGTCGACCGAGTACCAGGCCATGCTCGCCGAGGCCCGCGCGGAGGCCGACGCGGTCGTGATCGTCGCCAACAGCGGCGGCGGGTCGGCCGCCGCCAGCGAGTCGATGTACATACAGACGCTGCGGCTACGGGAGTCGATGCCGGTGGTCGCGACGGTCGACGGCGTCGCGGCGTCCGGCGCGTACTTCGCCATCGCGCCCGCCGACGAGGTGTACGTGAAGCCGAGTTCGTTCGTCGGGAGCGTCGGCGTGATCGGGAGTCTCCCCCCCGACGTCGAGCCGAACGACGTGGTCGGGACCACCGGCCCGAGGAAGGTGGAGGGGTTCGGCGACCGCGAGTTCTTCGCCACGCTCGAGACGTCGCGGAACGCCTTCGTCGGGTCCGTGGTCGAACACCGCGGCGACCGGCTCGAACTCACGGAGAACGAGGTCGCGACGGCGAGGGTCTTCGGCGGGTCGGTCGCGGTCGAGAACGGCATGGCCGACGCGATCGGCGACCGGCGGGCGGCGATCCGGGCGGCGGCCGACCGCGCCGGACTCGACCGCCCGTCGGTCGAGGTCATCACCCCGGCCGACATCGGCGGCGGGGACTGGACCGCGACGTACGCGCTGCGGGCGGCGTACTACGCCGGAGGCGCCGACGAGAAGCGGTTCGAACCGATCCGGACTGCGAACACCCCGCGACAGGGGTCGTTCCCGACCGTCCTGATGGCCCACCCCGGAGCCGTCGCGGCCGGCGACGCGACGCTGGTGACGCTCGACTCGCGGGGGGCCATCGAGGTCGCTCCCGCGGGCGCCGAACGGCCGGTCGGGGAGACCGACTCCGACGGGGGCATGGGGGCGAACGCGACCGATGCGAACGCGACCGACGCGAGCCGGGTCGACGCCGCGGGGGTGGCCGGATGAGCGACCCTCCCGGTGAGGGCTCGGACGCCGACGCGTCCGGCGGCGGGGTCCTGAAAGGTCGGCGCGACACCGTCGCGAAGGGGCTCCTCGTCACCGTCGCCGTCGCCGTCGCGATCGCGGTCGCGGCGGCCGTCGTCCCGTCGCTGGCCGTCGACTCGCCGCCGCAGCCGGAGTTCGAGACGTTCGACCCCGACCGGACCGTCGCCGAGGGCCTCCCGTCGACGGGGACCGTCGAGCCGGAGCCGCCGGTCGTTCCGGCGGGCGGGACGGTCGTGATCGACGCCGACGGGGCCGGGCGGAGCCGGCTGGGGCCGCTGTCGGAGGCGATCTCGAAGGCCAACCACGACGTGGAGTACGACCCGGAGCGGCTCGAGTCCGCGATCGACGACGCCGACGCGCTCGTGATCGTCGACCCGGACACCGACTACTCGGAAGACGAGCTCGACGCGATCGAGGCGTTCGCGGACGAAGGGGGGCGGGTCGTGATATTCGGCAACCCGAACCGGTTCGAGGTGACCGGCGGAGCCCTCGGCGCCTCGCTCGCGGAGCGGGAGAGCGACCTGCGCGGGCTCGGCGAGCGGTTCGACCTCTACTTCGACACGCGGTACGTGTACGACCAAGAGCGAAACGACGGGAACTACCGGCACGTCGTCGCCGAGCCACCGGAGAACGCCTCGTTGACGGGCGGAAACGGGTCGATCGTCGACGCCGAGTCGGTGGTGTTGTACACCCCGACCGAGGTGCGCTCGACCGCCGACGCCGACCCGATACTGGTGACGGGGCCGACCGCGCGGACGGCCGACAGCGACACGCGACGCGAGCACACGCTCGCGGTACGGGACGGGAACGTGCTCGCGGTCGGCGACGCCCGGTTCATCGCCGCGGACCGATACAACGTCGGCGACAACGACGCGTTCCTCGCCGGCGTGGTGGAGTTCCTCGTGACCGAGGACCGGGACGCCGAACCCGGGGGGGCCGACGGCGAGGAAGGGGAGAGCGACAGCGGGGGGAGCGAGACGGCGGTCGGCGCGCGCGACCCGGCGTGACGCCCGGTGTCGACGCCGCGGCCGGGCGGTCGGCGTCAGTCGTCGGCGGGGGCCTCGGCCGGCGTCGGCGCGAACGCCCGGGCGCTCTTCTCCAACTGCGCCGTCGAACAGCCGCCGACGGTCGCGGCCTGTTTGAGCGTCAGCGTGCGGGACCGATACAGCGTGAGCGCGGTGGCGACGGATTTGGACGTCATCGGGTACGATCGCTAACTAGATGGACGAACATATAACTCTGGCGCTGTTTTAGACCCGATACAGAATACAGACGGGGTAGAACGGTATACTATTTCAGTTTTATCGGCTAGAACGAGACGTTCGTTCGCTACTATCATGCGAATGAGTACCACAGATCGGGCGGGAGCGGTCGCGTCGTCCCGGTTCGTCGCTCGCGCGCGGCGTCGCCGCGGCGGGCCGGCGGGTCGTTCGGCAGGGCAGGTCGGCAGGTCGGCCGGCGGGTCGCTCGGCGGGATCGGTCCGACTCCGTTCCCGCGACCCGGGAGTCGAACGGGGGACTTTTCGTGCGAGGAGCCCAACGGAGCGTATGGCTCAGGCGACTCAGGAGTTCGGCGACTGGCCCCTCAAGCGGCTGATGACCGAGGTCTGCGGCTCCGGCCACAAGTCGGCCGACGACCTGACGCGCGCGCAGGCGACCGAGGCGTTCGAGCGCATCCTCGCGGGCGAGCCCGACCCCACCACGCTCGGGGCGTTCTGGCTCTCGAACCGCTGGAAGCGGAACACGCCCGAGGAGCTGGGCGCGTACGTTGACGTGATGTGCGAGCGCGTCGAGTACGCCGAACCCGACGCCGACCCCGTCGACTGCGGCGCGAACTACGACGGGAAGGGGCGGACGGCGATCCTCGGCGTCGCGGCGGGCGCGGTCGCGGCCGCCGCGGGCACCCCGGTCGTCGTCCACTCGGGCGACCGCGTGCCCACCCAGAAGCAGGACTCGTACAAGCACGTCCTCGACGAGCTCGGCGTCCACACCGAGCTGACCCCCTCGGACTCCGCCGAGATGGTCGACGAGACCGGCTTCGGCTTCTACTACCAGCCCGCGTTCAACCCCGCGATCGACGACCTGTTCGACCGGCGCGACCAGATGGGCGTCCGGTCGTTCGTCAACACCGTCGAGACGCTGGCGAACCCCGCCGGCGCGTCCGTCCACCTCGGCTCCTTCTACCACCTCGCGTTCGCGAAGAAGGTGGTCGACACGTTCGTCGAGAGCGAGTTCCACGACCTCGACCGCGTCCTGATGTTCCAGGGCATGGAGGGGTACGACGACGTGCGCCCCGGCTACACCAAGGTCGCGGAGTGGGACGCGGCGGGCGACGCCGACGAGGGCAGCGAGGGCGCGTCCTTCGACGACTTCGAGATCGAGACCGCGGAGTACGGGATGGACCTCGAAGAGGACGACCTCGCGGTCGACGACGTCGCGGCCGACTCCGCCGAGATCACGGAGGAAGTGCTGGCCGGCGAGCGCGAGGGCGCCTTCGCCGACGCGGTCGCGGTCAACGCCGCGCTCCGGATCTACGCCGGCGGCGACGTCGACTCCATCGAGGACGGCCTCGACGCGGCGCGGGAGGTCATCGACGACGGCTCCGCGCACGACGTGCTCGAAGCGATGCGAGAGTTCTGAGAGCGGTGCGGTCGGGACGTTACAGTCCGCGCTCGGGGGCCGGCGGCATCGCCCGCTTGTGGGCGCTGCGCTCGTAGAGGTCGACCACGCGGTCGACGGCTTCTTCCGGCACGTCGAGTTCGCGGACCGTCGCCGACCGCGAGAGCCCGCCGTCGACGTGGACGGCTAAGATCGCGTCGACGGTGTCGTAGTCGAGTCCCAGCTCCTCGGCGTCGGTCTGGCCCTCCCACATGCCCGCGGTCGGCTCCTGCATCACGAGTTCGCGGGGGACGCCGACGTGCGCGGCCAGCTGGCGCACCTGCTGTTTGTAGAGGTTGCCGACGGGGTTACAGTCGACCGCCTGGTCCCCGTACTTCGTGTAGTAGCCCGTCATCGCCTCGGCGCGGTTGCCCGTCCCGAGGACGACTCTGTTCTCCGAGTTGGCCACGAAGTAGTTCAACACGGCGCGGGTGCGGACGTAGACGTTCCCGGCCGCCATCTGGTCCGTCGCGGCCTCCGGGACCGCGTCGAAGAAGGCCTCTGCGATCGGTTGGATCTCGATCACGTCGTACTCGATGCCGAGGTCGTGGGCGACGCGCTCCGCGTCGCTCATCACGTCCGCGTCGTTCACCGCCGAGGGCATCGTGAGGCCGTGGAGGCCGTCCTCGCCGAGCGCCTCGACCGCGAGGTGGGCGGTGAGCGTCGAGTCGATACCGCCCGAGAGGCCGAGGACCGCGCCCTCCGCGCCCGCGTCGTCGACGACGTCGCGGATGAACGAGACGATGCGCTCGCGGGTCGCCGCCAGCTCGTCGTCCGAGAGGCGGAGGTCGAGCGGGGGGTCGTCCGACAGCAACACCGGCTGCTCCGAAGCGTGGCTCATATTCACGCAGATGGGTCGCAGGGACAAATACCTCCGCGTTGGCCCCGTGGACTGGACGCACGTCGGGTTTTACGCGGTTGTTGAGATGGCCCGACTGCGGGGTCTCACAGCAGGCCCTCTCGCTCGGCGAGGAGGAGTCCCTCGAGCGTCGCGTCGTTCGTCGGCGGTTCCCGGGCGATCTCCAGCGCCTCGTCGACCGGCACGGCGCGCGGGGCGAGGAACTCGTTGCTGTCGTGGTCGACGTCGACCGGCTCCAGCCCCTCGGCGAACACGTAGCCGCGCCGGTGTCGCAACACGCCCGTCGAACACCACACCTCCTGGAGCAGCGACGTGGCAGACGGCGCGAAGCCGGTCTCCTCGGCGAGCTCGCGCGCGCCGGCCTCGGTGTACGACTCGCCCGACTCCACGATCCCCGCGGGGAGTTCGAGCTGCGTGTTCCGGACGGTGGGACGGTACTGCTCGACGAACAGCACCTGCCCGTCGGCGACCGCGACGATCACCGTCGCGGGCGACAGCTCCGCCCAGTAGTACTTCTTCTCCGTCCCGTCCGGCTGCTCGACGCGGTCGTAGCCGCCGACGAACCAGCCCTCGTCGTACTCGACGGCGACCTCGCGGACCGGCCACTCCGGCTCGCCCGGCAGCGAGTGGTTTCGCCCGTCGGCGAACGCGGGGAGGTCCCGGAGGTCGGCGGCGGGAGCGTCGTCGACCGTCTCGGGCTCTGCCGGGGAGTCGTCGGGTTCGACGGGGGAGTCGTCTCGATCGCCCGTCACGGACGGACCACCTCGACGCGGTACTTCTGCCCGTCGCGACGCACTCGCACGCCGGTCTCCGTCGCGGCGTCCGGGGACTGTTGGGCGATCGCGTCGACCTCGTCGAACGGCGTGTGGGTGAACCACTCCTTCATGCCGAAGGGCCCGGTCTGATAGCCGTCGGAGCGCCCGTCCGCGCTCTCTATCGCGCCGATGAGGAACGGGTACCGCCGGTCGGAGACGTTGTTCACGTCGGCGGCGGTGCCGTTCGTCTCGATCGGTTCGACCGTGAGGTAGTACGGGTCGCCGCTCCCGAGGTAGCTCGGGAGCGCGCCGAGCGCGAGCAGCGCGACGACGACCAGGGCGATGGCGACGAGGAGGTTCCGGGTGACCCGGCGCATGGCCGTCGTACGGTCCGGCGGGGAATACCGGTTTCGACCCGGGGCGCGAACGCCGTCGGAACGGAGCGAAGCCGGGACTCGGGAGGCGGTCGCCGACGCGTTTTACCCCGCGGCGTCCCTTCCCTCGGCATGGAGTACCGGTTCGAGCTGGCACTGTGCGCCGCGCTCGAATCGCCGGGCCGGGTCGTCGCCCGTCAGCTCGGCGCGGGCGTCGAGACGCCCGGCACGCGCATCGTCGACGTCTGCCTGCTGTCGCCGGGTCCCGGCTTCGACGACCGCGCCGCGATCAGCGCCGAGCGGATCCCCGACCCCGCCATCGAGTCCGCGGTTGGCCCGGGCGAGGCCGTCCCCGTCGCCGACGCGTTCGACCTCCCGCCGGACCGGGCCGCAGCGGTCGTCGAGCGCGCGGCCGAGGTCGGCTACCTCGAACGCGAGCGCCGGAACGGCCGAGAGGTGGTGCGCGCGACGGCGCGCTACCCGGACGACTGGGTGGGCGACCTCGTCGCCGTCGAGAACAAGCCCGACCTCGGTACGCCCGGCGATCTGGAGGCGCAACTGCGCTACGACGTCGCGCTCGGGCTCTTCGACGAGGTCGTCCTCGCGACCGCCTCCTACGTCACCCGCGCGCACCTCAACCGGATCCCGGACGCGGTCGGCGTCTGGCGCTTCGACTCGGAGACGGGCGACCGCGAGGTCGTCCGCGAACCGACGCCGCTCGACCCGGGCGCGCCGGGCGTCGAGATCCGCGACGAGCGGCCCTCCCGCACCGACGTCGCGCTCGTCGGCCCCGCGGCGAAGGCCCGCAAGCGGCGACGGATCGCCGAGCGCGCGTACGGGAAGGGATGGCGACCCGACCCGCCGGCGTGCGTCCGCGGCGAGGCGACCGCCGACGGCCGGCCGCGCTGCGCGCACTTCGACCGCGTCGTCGACCCCGGCCGCGAGTGCGGTGACGGGTGTCCCGCGTTCGAGGCGGCCGATCCGCCGGCCGCGGACCGAGACCGACTCCGCGACGAGCGGACGGCGTGGGTCGCGGCTCCCGAGGGGGACGGGCCGCGTCGCCAGTCCGGGCTCTCACGATATCTGTGAGAACGCTTATACGGTGAGGGCGGGTGTCTCCGGTATGGACGAGATCGAAGACGTCTTCGTGGCGCGGCTGATGTCGTCGGACCTCCACACCGTGACGCCGGACACGCTGGTCGAGGACGCGGCCGCCGTGCTGCTCGAGAACGACATCAGCTCGGTGCTGGTCGTCGACGACGGCGGATCGCTCGTCGGGATCCTCACCTCGACGGACTTCGTCGACATCGTCGCGAAGAGCCAGCCGAAGGCCGAGACGACCGTCGAGCGGTACATGACGCGCGACCCGATCACGGCGGGCGCGCAGGACGACGTGTCGGCGGTGGCCGCGACGATGCTCGAACACGGGTTCCACCACGTCCCCGTCGTCGACGGCGACGAACCCATCGGGATAATCACGACCTCCGACTTCGCGGCGTACGTCTCGTCGCCGGAGTCCGTCTCGACGTAGCCGGCCCGCCGGGCGACCGGGCGGTCGCGGCGATCGTCCTCGCTCGCGGCGGTCGTCGCCGCCGCGACCGCTCTCCGACCGTCCGCGACCGCGACAAGTGCCGCCACTTCCTGTGCCCGTATTACCCCGGAGCGCGTACCGATCTCCGTGTCCGATCACCTGTATCTCAACCTCTTCACCATGGCCTCGGTCGAGCACGTCTCGCCCGGGTCGTGGCGGTACCCCGGTGACCGGTCGGCGGATTACGCCGACCGGGAGTACTGGACGGAGGTCGCGCGCACCGCCGAGCGGGGCGGCTTCGACGCGGTGTTCTTCGCGGACGTGCGCGGTATCTACGACGTGTACGGCGACGACCGCGAGGTCGCCGTCGAGAGGGCGGTCCAGACGCCCGCGAACGACCCGCAGCTCGTCGTCCCCGCGATGGCGGAGGTCACGGAGGACCTCGGCTTCGCGGTGACGCGCTCGACGACGTACAATCACCCCTACCAGCTCGCGCGGGAGTTCTCGACGCTCGATCACCTCACCGACGGGCGGATCGCGATCAACGTCGTCACCTCCTACCTGGAGTCGGCCGCGGCGAACCTCGGGCTCTCGGAGCGGATGGACAAGGAGACGCGCTACGACCGCGCCGACGAGTTCCTCAACGTCTGTTACGAGCTGTGGGAGGAGTCGTGGGAGGACGACGCGGTCGAGGCCGACCGCGAGACCGGCCGCTACAGCGACCCGGAGAAGGTCCACGCCATCGACCACGAGGGCGACCACTTCTCCGTGCCGGGCCCGCACGGCTGCGAGCCGTCGCCCCAGCGCACCCCGGTCGTCTACCAGGCGGGCTCCTCCGATCGCGGACGGTCGTTCGCGGCGCGCAACGCCGAGGCCGTCTTCGCCAGCCAGCCGACCGAGGAGGGCGTCGTCGAGTACATGGCGGACGTGAAGTCGCGCGCGGCCGACGCCGGTCGCGACCCGGAGAGCCTCCGTTTCTTCATCGGCGTGGTGCCGATCGTCGGGGAGACGCAGGCGCTCGCGGAGGCGAAGTACGCGGAGTACAAGCGGCACGTCGACGTGGAGGCGACGCTCGCGCTCCTGTCCGGCTTCCTCGACATGGACCTCTCCGAGCTCGACCCGGACCAGAAGGTCGAACACATCGAGACGGACGCGATCCAAGGGACGATGAACGCGTTCACCAAGGCCCAGCCCGACCGCGAGTGGACGGTCCGCGAGGTGGCTGAGTTCTGCGGACTGGGCACCACCTCACCGAAGGTCGTCGGGACCCCGGAAGTGATCGCGGACGAGCTCCAGCACTGGCACGAGGAGGTGGGCGTCCACGGGTTCAACGTCAAGGAGGTCGTCCGCCCCGACTCGCTCGTCGACTTCGTCGACCTCGTCGTCCCGGAGCTGCGCGAGCGCGGGCTCGTCCCCCCGGCGGACGCCGAACCGCCGGGCGAGACGCTCCGCGAGCGGCTGCTCGGCGAGGGACAGACGGGTCTCCGAGCGGACCATCCCGCCCGGCAGTAGCGCGGAGCGCGGCCCCGGCGAGCCGGTGACGGTCGGGTCGCAGTCGGTCGGATCTCGTCTCGTTTCCCCGGGTGTTGTGAACGAATTGCCGCGAACTAAGACGACAACGCTGCCGCCCCCGGCACTGTTAAGTATCTACCGTTGCTTTGATTAGATGACGCTTCGCTTGGAGGGCCGAAGCGTCAGCGGGGACCTACAGAACGACACGCCCGTGCCACCTTTTCCCGGCACGGGCGTGCCGTTCGTTCCTTTACGTGCCGAGCGCGTCGCTCGGACGACCGCGCCGTCGGCACTGACCGCGGGCACCGACAGGGCGAAGTCGCTACCGACCGAGCCGACGGTATGCCGCTGTTACAGTTCGCGACGACGCTGTCGCTGTCGCCCGCGGAGCGCGAGTCGTTCGTCGCGTTCGTCACCGAATGGTACGCCGAGGAGATGGAGACGAGCGCCGGCCACGTCGCCGTGACGATCGCGGAACGCGAGCCGTCCGCGATGGCGATCGGTCGGGGCGTCGAGGGGCCGCTTCTCTTCCTGGACGCCGAGGTCCGCGAGGGACGGCCCTTCGAGTACAAGCGGGCGTTCGCGCTGGCGGTGATGGAGCGGGCGGTCGACGCGTTCGGCGTCCCCGAACCGAACTGTAAGGTCGTCTTCACCGAACACGCGGGCGAGGACATGATGGGGGTCGACCGCGTCGGCGGCGACTGGGAGGACGCGTAGCTCGGGCGCCGCTCAGAGGTGTTCCCGCTGGTACGCGCCCTCGTACGTCCCGTCGTGGTCGGCCTCGGCGAGCACCAGCTGCGCGATCCGCGCGCCCGGTTCGATCTCGATCGGGTGCCCGACGTCGAGACGCCCCTCGCCGACCCCCTCGTAGCCGGCGTCCCACACCGCGGTGTCGAGGGTACAGGCGTTCCGCAGCAGCGTCGACCGCGGGAGGACGAAGCCGATACGCTCCTCCGGGATCCGCACCGGCTCGCCGTACCGGACGACGTAGCTCCCGCGTTCGAGCCGGTAGCAGTCGCCCCGCGGCTCCAGCTCCCGTCGCTCGCCGACGCGTTTCCCGTCGCGTCCGAGCCGACCCGGTTCGGTCTGTTCGAACACCGCGTCGACGGTGAGGTCGACGCCGTTCGGCTGTCGCTGCGCGTCGTCGAGGTCGGCCCCGGCCGCGGAGAGCGCCGCCGCGACCGCGGCTCCCGAGTCGAACATGCCCGTCCGGAGCCGCGGCCGAGACTAAACGGTGTCGGCCGCGCCGCGCGCCGATCCCACGGAAAGCGGCCGATCTCGCCGCGACCGCCGAGACGGTGTTTTTCGGCCGTTTCAGGCGTTTAATGACCTAAAACACTCGGCACGGCTACGTATTTCACGGTGAGTGGTATCACGTCGAGATAGGCGCGAACGTTGCCGTATCGAACGATCTAACACGGTCGATCTTCGGGAAACTCGCGGGTTTTATATCCACGGGAGAGCCAACTGCGGATGATATGGGACAAACGATTACAGAGAAGATCCTCGATGAGCATCTCGTCGAGGGCGAGCTGACGCCCGGCGAGGAGATCGGCATCGAGATCGACCAAGTGCTGACGCAGGACACCACGGGAACGATGGTGTGGCTCCAGTTCGAGGCGCTGGACCTCGACGAGGTCCAGACGGAGCTCGCCGCGCAGTACTGCGACCACCAGACGTACCAGTTTGACTTCAAGAACACCGACGACCACCGTTTCCTCCGCTCTGCGGCCGGCACGTACGGCGCGTACTTCTCGCGGCCCGGCAACGGGATCTGCCACCAGGTCCACAAGGAGAACTTCGCGGCACCCGGCAAGACGCTGCTCGGGTCCGACTCGCACACGCCGACACCCGGCGGGCTCGGCCAGCTCGCGATCGGTGCCGGCGGGCTCGACATCGCCGTCGCGATGGGCGGCGGCCCCTACTACGTCGAGATGCCGGAAGTCGTCAACGTTCACCTCGAAGGGGAGCTCCCCGAGTGGGCGACCGCGAAGGACGTCGCGCTCCACCTGCTCGGCGAGCTGACGGTCAAGGGCGGCGTCGGCAAAATCTTCGAGTACACCGGCCCCGGAGCCGAGAAGCTCACGATCCCCGAGCGCACCACGATCACGAACCTCGGCACCGAGCTCGGAGCCACCTCCTCGATCTTCGCGACCGACGAGAAGACGAAGGACTGGCTCGCGCGTCAGGACCGCGAGGACGAGTACGTCGACCTCCAGCCCGACGCGGACGCGGAGTACGCGGAGACGATCGAGGTCGACCTGACCGAGCTCGAGCCGCTCGTGGCCGCGCCCTCGATGCCCGACAACGTCGCCCCCGTCAGCGAGTACGAGGGCACCGACGTCGAGCAGGTCATCGTCGGCTCCTGTACCAACGGCGCGTACGAGGACATCCTCCCCAGCGCGAAGATGCTGGAGGACCGCGAGGTCGCCAAGCAGACCGAGATGATCGTCGCGCCCGGCTCGAAGCAGGCCTCCGAGATGCTGGCCCGCGAGGGCTGGACCGCGGAGATGATGGCGGCCGGCGTCAACTTCTCCGAGGCGACCTGCGGCGCGTGTATCGGTATCGGCCACGTGCCCGCCTCCGACTCCGTCTCGCTGCGTACCTTCAACCGCAACTTCGAGGGTCGCTCCGGCATCGAGGACGACTCCGTCTTCCTCTGCTCGCCCGAGGTCGCCACCGCGGCGGCCATCACCGGCGAGATCGTCGACCCGCGTGACCTCGCGGACGACCTCGGCGACCTCGAAGCCCCCGGTCTGGAGATGGGGACGAAGTACGGCCCCGGGATGGGACAGGACGACTCCGACATCATCTCGCCCGACGAGTCCATCGACGACGGGCTCGTCAAGGGCCCGAACATCGGCGACGTGCCGCTGAAAGACGGGATCGACGTGGACGGCGGCGAGGCCCTCCTCAAGATGGAGGACAACATCACCACCGACCACATCATCCCGGCGACGGCGGACATCCTGAAGTTCCGCTCGAACATCGAGAAGCTCTCCGAGTTCACGCTCTCGCGCGTCGACGACACGTTCGCCGAGCGCGCGCTCGACGCCGACGGCGGCGTCCTCGTGGCCGGCGAGAACTACGGTCAGGGCTCCTCGCGCGAGCACGCCGCGCTCTGTCCGATGTACCTCGGCATCGAGGCGGTCTTCGCGCAGAGCTTCGCCCGCATCCACAAGGCGAACCTGTTCAACTTCGGGATCGTCCCGCTGGCGATCGACGAGGAGACGTACGAGGAGATCGACCAGGGCGACGACCTCGAGATCGTCGACGACGTGCCCGCGGGCGTCTCCTCCGGACAGGAGGAGTTCACGGTCAGCGTCAACGGCGAGTGGGAGTTCACCGCCGACCTGGACGCCTCCGAGCGCGAGCGCGACATCCTCGCGGCCGGCGGCAAGCTCTCGTGGGTCAAACAGCAGCACGCGGACGGCGGCTCCGGCGCGGCCCCGGCCGACGACTGAGCCGCGACCCCGCGGCCGAGATCCCGGTTTTCACTATTTCACTCTCGCGAGCGGCGGCACCGCGCGCGCCGCGACCGGTGACACCGGCGAGCGGCGCCCGACGCGACAGGCGGTCGGAACGGACCCGTCGGTGGTCGGAGAGAAAAATGCCGCAACGGAGAGCGCGTCGGCCGCCTGCGAGCCCGGATCAGCGGGCCGCGGCGGCGACGCGTTCGCGCTCTTCCTTCTGCGAGATGGAGTAGGAGCGCTCGACGTCGTAGTCGGCGGCGAAGGTGAGTTCGCTCGCGAGCGCCTCGGCGGCGGGGGTCGACGACTTGTACGTCGCGCTCGCGACGGCGTCGGAGATGAACAGCAGCGCCTGGTCGACGCGGCGCTGGGGCGCGACGTCGACAGCCTTCGGGACGGAGATGCCGCCGTACTTCAGGCGGACGGTCTCCTCGCGGGGCGCGGCGTTCTCGACGGCGCTCACGAGGATCTGGACCGGGTTCTCCTCGGTCCGCTCGTGGACGATGTCGAAGGCGTCGCGGACGATCCGCGTCGCCTGCTGTTTCTTGCCCGTGTTCTCATCGGTCTGCATCAGGCGGTTGATCAGCCGCTCGACCAAGGAGATCTCGCTTTTCTTAAACTGTTTTGACGCGTGACGGCCCATGGTGTGCGCGATGGGCGTCACGGTCATGTAGCGCTTCGTCGAGGGGTCCTCGTAGGCGATCTCGGTGACATCCCAGACGCCGAACAGCTTGGCGTTCTCGTTGGCGGCCTCGCTCGACGCGGGCGCGTCCGGGTCCGGCTCGTCGGCGGCGACGTCCTCCTCGGGCGTCGCCTCGGTCTCCTCGCCGCTCATCTGACCGGCTTCTCCGCGTTGCCGCGAACCAGTTCGATCATCGACACGCCGTTGACCTTCTCGACCTTGTAGTTGACGCCGGAGAGGTCGCCCATCGCGCGGCCCTTCGCACCGCCGATCCCGGCGATGGTGACCTCGTCGTGCTCGTCGATGAAGGAGATCGCGCCGTCACCGGGACAGAACGCGGTGACCTGCTTGCCGTTCTTGATGAGCTGAACCCGAACGCACTTTCGGATCGCGGAGTTCGGCTGCTTTGCCTCGATACCGACCTTTTCGAGGACGATGCCGCGCGCCTGCGGGGCACCCTCCAGGGGGTCGGACTTCGTCTTGAGCCCGCGCTCGCGCCGAGCGTACTCGGAGTCGGACCAGCGGCGCTTCTGCCGGTCCTTTTTGAGCTTACGGGCCGCGTACTTGCCGTTCGCCATCGTACGTCTACTTCCGAACGGAGCTACTTAAGCGTCGTCTTTCTCCGCGGCGAAACGGCCTCAGATCCGCCGAGCGCTACCTCTCGACGGATCTGAGGGGGTTTCGCGAGCCAGTCGCGGACCGAAACGACGGCCGTTCGCTCCCGTTGAGCCGGTGAGCCGGCGCGAGCGCCCGTCGTTTCGGCCGGCCGGTGACGGTCAGTCGCCCGTCTCCTCGCGCGCCGTCTCGGCCCAGTCCGGCTCCGGGACCGTCGCGCCGAGGTCGCGGTAGTCGATGTCGACGTCGACGCTCGCTGACTGGCCGTCGTGTGCGCCCGCCCACGACTGTTCGAGCCGCGGGACGACGCCGGACTCGTACACGTGGACCGTCGCCGACGCCGTGTCGACCGTTTCCGGCACGTTCCGCTCCCCCTCGAAGGCGTCGGCGGTGAACCGCGCCGTCGGCTCGCCGCGCACCTCGCCCGCGCCGTCGCTCGTGGGGTTCCAGAGGTTCAGCCCCTCGTACGCCGTCTCGCCGTCCGCGGTCTGCCCCTCGACGCGGATCCCGGTGACGACCTCGGCCCGCATTGCCGACGCGAAGTCGCCGTCCGACCGGTCGACCGCGCGGCGAGCGTACCGCGTCTCGTCGCCGCTCTGCCGGCGGATGAGCGCCAGGTCGGCGGTGACGTACAGCTCCGAGACGTCGGCCCCCTCCGTCTTCGTCAGCTCCTGTCGCACGTGTTGGCGTCCGTTTTCGAGGTCGTAAGCGGCCTCGTACTCCTGGGAGGGGAGCCACGGAGTCGGCTCCGCGTCGCCGTCGTGACTCGTCGCCGCCGTCGAGAACAGCGTGGCACCCCCGGCGTCGACGAGCGCCTCGGCGTGTCGCTCCGCGAGGACGGCCACGTCGAGCCCGCTCTCCGCCCGCCACTCGGCGTCGGGGAACGGCCGGGCCGGACCGCCGTCGCCGTCGCCGTTACCGAGACAGCCGGCGACGCCGACCGCGGCCGCGGCTCCGACTCCGCTGAGAAAGCGTCTCCGGTTCATGTGACGGGGAACGGTCGCGTCGGCAAAAGAGGCGCGGGTTCCGGATCAGGTCAGCTGTACGTCGTCGACGTCGTAGTGTCGCTCCGCGAGCCGGCGGGCGGTCTCGATGTTCGCGCCGTCCGCGCCGATGGCGACGCCGCGGTCCGCCTCCGGCACCTCGACGTACGCCACGCGGTCGTTCTGCTCCGAGATGGTGACGGCGTTGACGGCCGCCGGCGCGAGCGTGCTCGCGACGAACGCCTCGGCGGTGTCGGCGTCTTCGACCAGCTCGATCGACTTCCCGAGCCGTCGCTCGGCCTCCGCCACGGTCTCGCCGCCCTGCCCGATCGCGCTCGCCATCTCGCCGGCGGGCACCACGAACACGAGTCGGTCGCTCTCCACGAGGCAGTCGGTCGGCGCGACGCCGGTCAGCTCGTCGAACCGGCCGATGTAGCGCCGCGCCTCGTCGGAGAGCTCGACGCGCATCAGTCGTCGCTCACGACGCGCGACCCCATCCGGAGGTCGACGTCGCCGGTCCCCATCGAGATGGGTTTGCCGGCGATGACGTTCTCGATGACGCCGTCGAGGTCGTCGTACTCGCCGTGGATCGCCGCGTCGAGCAGGTGGTTGACCGTCACCTCGAACGCCGCTCGCGCGAGCACCGAGTCCTTGTTGCCGGAGATGCCGTGCCGGCCGATGGACTCGATCTCGCCGTTGTTCGTCATGATGTCGGCGACGAGCATGAGGTGGCGGACGTTCACGTCGTCGAGCCCCTGCTCTTCGAGCGTGTTCTTCGTCTCGTCGATGATCGTCTCGCGGGCCGCCTCGACCCCGAGGTTGCGGTAGATCTCGTGGATGTTGTTACACGTCGTCCGCGAGGCGTCGACGCCCTCGATGTCGAGGGTGTCGCCGAACGCCGACCCCTCGGTGTAGAGGACGAACTCCTCGTCGCCGTCGATCTCCTCCTTGCGGATGACGACGCGCTCGATCTCCTCGATCCCTTTGAAGACGATCTCGCGCAGGCGCTCAACGAGCTGGAGCAGCTCGCGGTAGCTCGGCTCGTTGGGGCCGAACTCGATGACCGTGCCGGCCTGTCTGGCATCGACGCCCAGCGCGTCCTCGATCGTCTCGGCGATGATCTGCGCGATCTCCGTCGGGTCGGAGTGGGTCGGCCACCGCTCTAAGAGCGTGTCGTCGTTCAGGTCGATCCGGACCAGCATGTCCGCGACGTTCGTCGACACGTCGCCGAGCGCGAGGATGCGCGTCGCCTCGATCGACCAGACGACCTCGTGGGCCTTCTCCCGGTCGGTCGCGTACTCGCCGTCGAGGTGGACCGTCATCATCGGCGTGTCCGGCGTCTTCCGGGCGTCCACCAGCTCGATGAGCCGGGGGAGCCCCTGCGTGACGTCGATCTCCGCGACGCCCGCGTAGTGGAACGTGTTCATCGTCATCTGCGTTCCGGGCTCGCCGATCGACTGCGCGGAGACGGTCCCGACCGGGTCGAGCGGGTCGACCCGCGTCCGCTCGTAGCGGTTCTGGACGCCCTCGACGATGTCGGTCGCCTGTTCGATGGTGACGCCGCCGGCATCCTCGGCCTTCCGGTCGATGGCGTCGTACACCTTCGTCTTGAGCCGGCGGGGGAGCGCGGTCGCCTCCACGACCGCCTCCATGTCGTCGGTGACGTTGTCGTAGTCAGTCATCCGACTCCACCTCCAGCTCGGAGGCCTTGTTCAGCCCCGGACCGGCGTGCTCCGAGAGGTTCGTCGGCGGCTCGCGCTCGCCGAGGAACCGCTCTTTCTCGTCGTCGGAGGCGAACTCGGCGTCGACGACGCGGTCGACGATCCCGTCGACGTCGATCCCGTCCTCCTCGCCGGACGAGACCTTCACGGGCGAGGTGCCGTCCTCGCCGAACTCGAACTGGACGATCCGGCCCGAGGTGTCCCGGACCGTGCCGTCGTACTGCGCCTCCAGCTCGGAGAGCGCGTTGATGAGCCGCCGCTGGAGGTAACCGGACTTGGAGGTCCGGACCGCCGTGTCGACGAGCCCCTCGCGGCCGCCCATCGCGTGGAAGAAGAACTCCTGCGGGGTGAGCCCGCCGCGGTAGGAGTTCTCCACGAAGCCGTGCGCCTCCGAGGAGAGGTCGTCCGGCCGGTAGTGCGAGAGCGTCCGGTCCTCGTAGCCGCGGTTGATCCGCTCGCCGCGGACCGCCTGCTGGCCGACGGAGCCGGCCATCTGCGTCAGGTTCAGCATGGAGCCACGCGCGCCGGAGCGCGCCATCACGACCGCCGGGTTGTCGTCGCCGAAGTGCTGGTCGGCGATCTCGCCGGCCGAGTCGCGGGCCTTGCCGAGCGTCTGCATGATCTTCATCTCCAGCGTCTCGTCGACGCCGCGGCCGGGCAGCGACTCCAGCTCGCCGGCCTCGTACGTCTCGATCAGCTCCTGAACGCGGTCGTAGGCGCTCTCGATCGCCTCGTCGACCTGCTCTTCGGCCGCCGGCGGGATCGACTCGTCGTCGATCCCGATCGAGAACCCGAAGTTCATGATCGCGCGCATCGCCAGCGACGCGATCTCGTTGATGAACACCCGGGCGCGGGTCTCGCCGTACTCCTTCGTGAGGGTGTCGACGACCTCGCCGCCGAACGCGCCGACCGCGTCCTCGTCGATGGTCCCCTCGATCAGCTGTCCGTCCTCGATGACGACGTCGTCGCCGGCCGAGGAGGTGAACGAGAGGTCGAGGTCGTCCGGGAGCAGCTCGGAGAACAGCGTCCGGCCGGTCCAGAACTCCTGTCCGCCGTCGTCGACGCCGTCCGCCTCGGGCAGTTCGTCCACGCGTGTCGCGCGGAGCAGGTCGAGCGCCTGCGTCTCAGAGAACTCGGGGTTCGAGTGCGTGAGCAGGTAGGTCCCGGAGATGTGGTCCTGGATGGCCCCGATGATGTTCCCGCCGAAGCGGGGGCTCAGGATCTGCTCTTGGACGCGCATGAGGACGCGCGCCTCCGCGCGGGCCTCCTCGTTCTGGAGCGCGTGCATGTTCATCTCGTCGCCGTCGAAGTCGGCGTTGTACGGCGGACAGACGACGGTGTTGAGCCGGAACGTCTTGTACGGCATCACCACGACTTCGTGGGCCATGATGGACATCCGGTGGAGCGAGGGCTGCCGGTTGAAGATCACGATGTCGCCGTCCACGAGGTGGCGGTTCACCTCCCAGTCGGCCTCGACCTTCTCGGCGAGCTCCTCGCAGTTCTTCTCGGTCACCTTCAGCCGGCGACCGTCGGGGCGGCGCACGTAGTTGGCACCGGGGTGAGCCTCGGGGCCGTTCCGGACGTACTGCCGCGCCTCCTCGACGTTCCGCTCGGTGACGTTGAGCGTCTGGGTCATCTCCTTTGCCACGCGGTCCGGGACGCCGACCTCGTTCAGCGAGAGCGTCGGGTCGGGCGAGATGACAGTCCGGGCGGAGAAGTTGACGCGCTTCCCGGAGAGCGAGCCGCGGAAGCGGCCCTCCTTCCCCTTCAGCCGCTGGCTGAGGGTCTTGAGGGGACGGCCGGAGCGGTGTCGCGCCGGCGGCGTCCCGCTGATCTCGTTGTCGACGAACGTGGTGACGTGGTACTGGAGCAGCTCCCAGAGGTCCTCGATGATCAGCTGCGGCGCGCCGGCCTCGCGGTTCTCCATGAACCGCTGGTTGATCCGGATGATGTCGACCAGCTTGTGCGTGAGGTCGTCCTCGGAGCGCTGGCCGTTGTCGAGCGTGATCGAGGGGCGGGTGGTCACCGGCGGGACCGGGAGCACCGTCAGGATCATCCACTCCGGGCGGGAGTGCTCGGAGTCGATGCCGAGGACCTCGAGGTCCTCGTCCGGGATGTCCTCGAACCAGTCGCGGATGTCCGAGGGCATCAGCTTGTTCATGTCCTCCTCGGTGAGGTCCACGTCGAGCGCCTTCTCGATGGCGCGGCGGTCCTCCTTGCGCGGGCGGAACTCGCCGGCCATGATCTCGTTGATCCGGTCGACGGCGATGTCCGTCTTCTCGGCGAGCTCCTGCGGGGAGGTGCCCGGGTCGTCCTCCTCCTCGTCGGGCTGCATCGCGGCCGCGATGCGCTCGGAGTAGTCGCCCGAGAGCACGTCCTGGACCTCGTAGTAGGTGGTCGGCTTCTCGTGTTTGATGTCCGCCTGCGGCTCGCCGCAGAACGGGCACGTCGACGCCTTGCGGGCCTGCCGGACGGCGGCCTTCAGCACGTCGTGTTCGTCGTCGCCGAGCTCCTTCGCCCGCTCGTAGCGGTCGCGGAACTCGTCGCGCTGCGCGTCGTCCAGGGCGAGGCGGCCGCACTCCCGGCACGTCGAGCGCAGCAGCCGCCGGATGAGCTTCGTGAAGCCCACGTGGATGACCGGCGCGGCCAGTTCGATGTGGCCGAAGTGGCCGTTACAGGAGCCGGAGTGGGAGCCGCAGGTCCGACACTCCAAGCCGGGGTCGATGACGCCCAGTCGCGGGTCCATCAGCCCCATGTCGATCGGATAGCCGTCGTCGTCGTACGTGTCGGCCGTGATCACCTTCGTCGCGGACATGTCCCGGTACGTCTCCGGGTCCATGAGGCCGAAGTCGATCCCGCCGAGCACTTTCGGTGTTTGCATTGACATCTAAATCGCGTCCTCCAGTTCGAGTTTCGGTCGGATGCCGAGGGCGATCATCTCGTCGAGCAGCAGCTTGAACGCGTAGCTGACCTCGAGCTCGTGGATGTCGTCCTCGTCGCCCGTGACCGGGTCGTACACGCGGCGCTGTTCGCGGTCCTCGACGGCGACGAGCCCGGTCTCCGCGGACACGTGGACCGTCTCGGCGTCCGAAGACTCCAGCAGCCGCTCGTTGAGCACCATCGACGCGCCGTGGCCGATGATCGTGTCGCGCTCCATCTCCCCGACGCGCAGCCCGCCCTCGCGGGCGCGCCCCTCGGTCGGCTGGCGCGTGAGCACCTGGACCGGCCCGCGCGAGCGGGCGTGGAGCTTGTTCGACACCATGTGGTACAGCTTGTGGTAGAAGATCGTCCCGACGAAGATCTCGGCGTCGATCTTCTCGCCGGTGACGCCGGAGTACATGACCTCCTTGCCGGAAGACTCGAAACCGTACTCCTCCAGCTGACCGCGGAGCTCTTCCTCGTCTTCGCCCTGGAACGGCGTCCCGTCGACGCGCGAGCCGCGGAGCGAGCCGACCTTCCCGCCGAGCATCTCCAGCACGTGGCCGACCGTCATCCGCGACGGCAGCGCGTGCGGGTTCATCACCAGGTCGGGGACGACCCCCTCCTCGGTGAACGGCATGTCCTCCTGCGGCGCGAGGTGGCCCACGACGCCCTTCTGGCCGTGGCGGGACGCGAACTTGTCGCCCAGCTCGGGGACCCGCTGGTCGCGCACCTTCACCTTCGAGAGCTTGGAGCCGTCCTCGCCCTCCATCAGCGTGACGGTGTCGACGACGCCAGACTCGCCCGAGCGCATCGTCACCGAGGTCTCGCGGCGCTTCTGCGGGGAGAGCCCGCCCATGTCGTCGGGCTCTTCGAGGAAGCGCGGCGGGCTGGTCTTGCCGAGCAGGACGGACGACTCGTCGACCTTCGTCTCGGGGTTGACGAGGCCGTCCTCGTCGAGGTGCGTGTACGCGTCCTCACCGCGCGCGCCGCGCACGTCCTGGTCCGGAATCTCGAAACGGTCCTCCTGACCGCCGGGGTAGCGGCGCTCCTCGCCCTCGTAGGTCCGGAAGAAGTGCGAGCGGGTGAGCGCGCGGTCGACGGAGCCCTGGTTCATCACCAGCGCGTCCTCGATGTTGAACCCCTCGTAGGACATCACGGCGACGACGAAGTTCTGTGCCGCCGGCCGCTTGTCGAAGCTGATCTGGTCGGACGTCTGCGTCTTCACCATCGCCAGCTGCGGGTAGTGGAGGAGGTGCTGACGCGTGTCGGGCCGGATCCGGTAGTTCGCCGAGGGGAGCCCGAGCGACTGCTTCATCATCCCCGCTCCCATGGTAATCCGGGGGCTCGCGTTGTGCTCGGGGTAGGGGATCATCCCCGCGCCGATACCGAAGACGAGCTGCGGGTCGATCTCGAGGTGCGTGTGGTCCTCGGTCACGTCCCCCTCGTCGACGGCGACGAGGATGTCCTCCTCCTCCTCGGCGTCGATGAACTCGACGTAGCCGCGCTCGACGAGGTCCTCGAACTCGACGTCGCCGCGTTCGAGCGCCTCGACCTCCTCGTCCCCGAGGAGGGGTTCGCCGTTCTCGACGACGATGAGCGGGCGTCGCGCCCGCCCCGCGTCGGCGTTGACGATGACCTCGCGGGTCCGGTCTTTCACCGAGACGTTCACCATCTCCGAGACGTCGCCGCGGCGGCGCGCCTCGCGGATCTGCTCGGCGAGCTCGTCCGGGTTCTCGTGGGTGCCGACGAGGCTCCCGTTGACGTACACCTTCGCTTCGCGTTCTGCTTGTGCCATGTTAGTCGTCCGCCGTCTGTCGTTCGACGCCCTCGATGCCGGGGATCCCCTCGACACCCATCGACGCCAGTTCTCGTTTCAGCCCCTGTTCGTCCTCGACGGTCTGTGAGAGCTCCATCGCCTGCGCGAAGTTCTTCACGAGCCCGCAGTTCGGCCCCTCCGGCGTCTCGGAGGGACAGATGCGACCCCACTGGGTCGCGTGGAGGTCCCGCGCCTCGAAGTGCGGCTGCGACCGCGACAGCGGCGAGCGCAGGCGGCGCAGGTGCGAGAGCACGCCCATGTAGTCCGTCCGGTCGACGAGCTGGGAGACGCCCGAGCGCCCGCCGACCCAGTTGCCCGTCGCGATGGGGTGTTCGAGCCGCTCGGTCAGCACGTCGGAGCGGACCACCGTGTTGACGGTGAGCTGCCGGTTCCGCATGTTGGCGCGTTCGAGCTGGTACTTCACGTCGCGTGCCAGCTTGTTGAGCGCGGTGCGGAACAGGTCGCGCATCAGGTCGCCGGAGACCTTCAGCCGCTTGTTCGCGTAGTGGTCCTTGTCGTCGGCCTCGCGGCGGTCCAAGGCGAGCTCGAAGCACGCCTCGGCCATCCGGCAGAGGTAGTACGCCTTGTTGATCCGCACGTCCTCCTCGTCGACGCCCTCCTCGTGGAGGTGCGGGAGGAGGTAGCGGTCGATGACGTAGTTCGCCCGCTTGAGCTGGTAGTTCTTCCCCTGTCCGCTCGCGACGCGCTCGCCGAGGGTCTCGATGGCCTCCTCGGTCGTCTGGACCGAGGCCTCCTCTAAGTTCTCCAGCATGAACTTCACGATCTCGGGGTCGTCCGAGACGCGGTGGACGATCTCCTCGTCGGATTCGAGCCCGAGCGCTCGGACGAGCGTCACGAAGTCGATAGAGCCGGAGACGGAGGGGAACGACACTTCGAGCAGCCCCTCGCGGTTACGCTCGCAGAGCACCAGCGCGCGGTAGCCGCGGCGCTGGGAGAACGTCTTCGCGACCTGAATCTCGTCGCCGTACTTCGAGTCGTACTCCGCGAGGATCTTGTTCGGCGCGAGGTCCTCCGAGGTCATGAGCACGCGCTCGGAGCCGTTGACGATGAAGTAGCCGCCGGGGTCGACGGGGTCCTCGCCGATGTCGATGAGCTCCTCGTCGGAGAAGCCCGCCATGTTACACTTGTCCGAGCCGACCATGATCGGCATCCGACCGACCTTCGTCTCGGTCGTGTCGACGACCTGCTCGGGCTCGTCCTCGCCGCCGCGCACGATGGACATCTCCATGAACACGGGGGCCGAGTAGGTGATGTTGCGGAGGCGCGCCTCCTGGGGGTAGAGCAGCTCCTCGGAGCCGTCGGCCTCGCGGACGCGCGGCGTGACCATGCGCACGTCGCCGAGTTCGACGTACACCGGCTCCTGTCCCTCCTTGTCGCCGATGTCCGTCTCGATCGTCTCCTTTTCGTCGACGACTTCCTGCATGCCGCGGTCCAGGAAGTTGTTGAACGAGCGGAAGTGGTGTTCGGCGAGCCGTTCGTCCGAGAAATACTCGCGTGAAACCACGCGTCGATCTTGCCTGTTCATGAGACGACCAGTCGGTACACGACCGCCTCGTCGGTCGTGCGGGAGTCGCGGACGATTTTCACCACGTCGCCGACCTCGGCCTCGTCGGGGAGCGCGGGATCCGTGCGTTTGATCTTCGGTAAGTTCGTTTTCTTCACGTCGTACTCCGCCAGGACCGCCTCGACCTCCTCGGGGTCGTCGAGGAGGACGTGGTCCGGGACGAGTTCGTGTTGGCTTACGTCTACCATGGGTGCTGGTGGTGGGGAGAAGCTATCACGAGATACTACAGGTACATATATACCCCATCGTCATAAGACTTACCAAGCGCCGCCGCGCACGGCTGGCGGGTCCGGGGCGTTCGACACTCCCACACACGCGAGGTCGACAGAAAAGGATACCGGACGCGACCGCGACTGCGACCTCGACGGGCCCCCTCGCCGTCACGGCTCGGTGACCCGGATTCCCTGTCACCGACCCGCACTCCCGGTAGGGATGACAAGCCTTATTTGCCAGACAGGGGTACGAACTGATGCGACAAGCCCGGATGGTGTAGTGGCCCATCATACGACCCTGTCACGGTCGTGACGCGGGTTCAAATCCCGCTCCGGGCGTCCCCACGTTTCGGGGCGCTGTCGCTGTTTGCCCGGATGGTGTAGTGGCCCATCATACGACCCTGTCACGGTCGTGACGCGGGTTCAAATCCCGCTCCGGGCGCTCCTTCGACGCCGACTACGAGCGAGGAGCGGCCGCGACGAGCGAGTCCGGCGTCGACGAACCCAGACTGAGGGATTTGAACCAGGGAGTGAAGCGAGCGAAGCGAGCGGAACAACTGGGGTTCAAATCCCGCTCCGGGCGTTTTCGACGAACAACATGGCGAGCGGAGCGAGCCGTTCGTCGAAAACGCGAGCAGAAGGGTTTGAATCTGAGGACGAGCGAACGGAGTAAGCGGAGTCCTCCGGGTTCAAATCCCGCTCCGGGCGTTTCTGTCGACGCCGACTACAAGCGAGGAGCGGCTGCGACGACCGAGTCCGGCGTCGACGAATCCAGACCGGAGAGATGAGGACCAGAACGGAGCGGTCGGTGAAGCCGCGCGTTACAGGTCCAGTTCGGTCCGCAGGTCGTCGACGAGCGTCTCCGTCTTCCCGTCCGGCTCTTCGTCGGTGTCGACCGGGGTCCGACCGTCGTACGTCTCGTGGACCATCGAGACGCCCTCGGCGAGGGTGTCGAGGCCGTAGCCGCCCTCTAGGACGTACGCGTCGGCCGCGCCGACGTCGTCTGCGAGCGTCCGGATCCGGTCGGTCAACAGCGCGTACCCCTCGGAGGAGACGCGCATCCGCGAGATGGGGTCGTGGCGGCGCGCGTCGAAGCCCGCCGAGACGATGAACAGGTCCGGATCGAACCGGTCGACCGCGGGCGCGATCCCCTCGTCGACGGCGTACAGGTAGTCGGCGTCGCCGGCCCCGGCCGCCAGCGGGAGGTTCGCGGTCGTCCCCTCGCCGTCTCCCTCGCCGGTCTCGTCGAGAGCGCCCGTGTCCGGGTAGAGCCCGTCTTCGTGGATCGACGCGTAGAAGACGTCGCCGCTGTCGTAGAAGATGTCCTGCGTGCCGTTGCCGTGGTGGACGTCCCAGTCGAAGATGGCGACCCGGTCCGCGAGGTCCTCGTCGATCGCGGTCTGTGCGGCGACGGCGGCGTTGTTGAAGAAGCAGAACCCCATCGCGTCGTCGGTGACGGCGTGGTGGCCCGGCGGGCGGCCGATCGCGAACGGCGTCTGTCGGCCGGTGGCCCCGTCGAGCGCCTCGCGGGCCGCCCACTGGGCGAGTCCGGCGGCCGTGAGCGCCGCGTCCCACGTCCCGTCGCTCGCGACGGTGTCGGGGTCCCAGCTCCCCCCGCCGTCCGCGACGAACGACTCCAGTTCGTCGACGTAGCCGGAGTCGTGAACCGCCGTGACCGCCGCCTTCTCCGCGGGGTCGGCCTCGACGTACTCGACGCCGTGGCGCTTGGTGAGTCCGCGGCGGATCGCGCGGAGCCGATCCGGGTTCTCCGGGTGTCGTTCGCCGGTGTCGTGGTCGAGACACCGGTCGCTGTAGCCGAACCGCATCTACTCGAACAACGCGAAGTACGTCTCGATGTCCTCGGCCTGTACCGTTCGTCGGTCCGCGTGGCGGGCGAGCGTCGCGGCGGCGCTCGCGACGTTGTCGGCGTAGTCTTCCAAAATATCGGCCAGCGCGACCCGCGCGTCGACGCCGACCCGGTACCGGTCGTCGATCCGGAGTCGGGCGATCCGGTCGATGGGCGCGACCGGCAGGGTGAGGTCCTCGCGGCTGACGACCTGCTCGACGCCGAAGTCGGCCGCCATCAGCGTCTTCCGGCCGTCCGCGGTCGCCCGCTCCGCCGCGTCGACGGCGAGGTCCGCGCCGTGCGATTGGATCCGTCGGGCGAGCTCCTCGGCGGCGTCCGCGCTGACGCGGAGTTCCCCGGCGTTCCGCCGGATGATCCCGTCCACCGGCGCGAACGGCAACTCGACACTCATACACACAGTCGCGTCCGTGTATCGTATAACGCTTTCCGTTACCCGCATCGCCGCCGGGTCCGGAGCGCAACGCCCCGCGTCGGACGACCTCGACCGCGTCAGAAGACGTCGTCCGCGTCGATAGTTCCGTCGCGCTCCGGCCCGCGGACGGTTATCTCCTCGCCGAGCCGGAGGCTCGCGTCGGTGTCGACCGTCCTCGTCTGCTGTCCGTCGTCGAGGACGACCGGGTCCCCGGTCTGGACGACCGTCCCGGTGAACTCGACCGTTCCGCTCGACCGTTCCGCCGTCGCGGCCGTCGCGCCGCCGCTTCCGTCGTCGCCGCCGCTCTCGCCGGCGACGGCCTCCGCGGCCGCCTTCTGTCCGTCCTCGGCGAACGCGCCGAGGCCGGTCTCGTTCGCGCCGCGGTCGCCACCGTCACCCCCGGCGCTTCCGGACTCGGACGCGCCGCTCGCGACGCCGGCCGCCGCGTCGCTCCCCTCGTCGAGGACGGAGACGGTCGAGCGCCAGTTCGCGGACGCTTCGAGGTCGTCCTGCCAGCCGTCTTGAACCTCGACGTCGGTGAAGACGACGCGGTCGGCCAGTTCGATCTCGCGGTCGGCCTTGTCGCCCCACAGCGCGACGCGGATCTCGCCGGTCTCGTCTTTGATCCGGACGTTGCGGACCTGCCCCTCGCTGCCGTCGTCGCGGTCGAACGTCCGTTTCGGGTCGGTCTCGATGACGCCGCCGCCGACGTCGACGGTCTGGTCGATCTCGAGGTCGGCGATGTCGGTCGTCTCCGGGACGTATTCGACGTCCTCGTCGACGCGCTCGACCGTGCCGCGGTCGCCGACGTGGAGCTCGAGGTCGCCGTCGCGCTCGCGGACGTAGCCGTCGCCGACCTCGACGACTTCGCCGGCCGCGAACTCCTCGGCGAGGTCGGCCTTCCCGTCCCACAGCGTGACGCGCACGCGGCCCGTCTCGTCGCCGAGGGTGAGGTTGGCGACCCGCCCCTCGCTACCGTCGTCGCGGTCGAACGTCCGGATCGAGTCGGTGTCTAACACCTGCCCGACGAGGTCCACGTCGGACGCGCCGAGGGCGAGGTCCTCGACGCGGTAGGTGTCGAGCACCTGGACGTCGACCTCGGCGTCCTCGTCCGGTTCGACCTTGTCCGCGCTCACTTCGAGGCCGCTGTACCCCTCCTTCGGGCGACCCATGACGCGGAGGACCTGCCCGACTTCGAGCTGCTCCTCGGCCGCCGCGGCCATGTCGTCCCACAGGGCGACTCGAACGGAGCCGGAGGCGTCGGCGACGTCGACGTTACAGACGCGGCCCTCCTCGGCGTCCTCGTCGTCGCGCTCGAAGGTCCGGACCTCGCCGATGGCTGTCACCTTGCCGAGGAACTTCACGTCGTTCATCCCCTGCTCGATGTCGGCGATGGTGTCGGCCTCCTCGTCGCGCAGTTCGTGCGCGATGAGCATCGCGGCGGTCTCCTCGTCCGCCAGCCCGCCCATCTGCTCGACTTTGTCCTCGACGGCGGCCTCGAACTCCTCGAACTCGACGTCGGTGTCGAGGTCCTCGTACACCTCCTCTATGGCTCCCATACGCGTACCTCCGTGGTCGGCGAGTTCGCGCATAAGCGTTGCCGTTGGCCGGGGTTCGCGCCGGACCCCTCCCGGTCGGCGCGGGAACCGGGGCGGGTCGCGGTCGCGGCTCGAAGGCGTCTCATAGGCGTTCATGGGCCCCGTCGATACAAAAGGTGTTCATCCGGCACGGGAGGCATGCGGACCTCAGTCACGGGACCGCCGGACCGTAACCGTCTTAAGTTCAACCGCGATACGTAGAGATGAGTCCTGGTAGGGTAGTGGACTATCCTCTTGGCTTGCGGAGCCAGGGACCGGAGTTCAAATCTCCGTCAGGACGTTCACTTTGCGGCTGTCTCACTTCGTTCGATAGCCGTTGCGTTCACGTCCTGTCTTGCCCTGCGCTCGCCCGTTCGCGGCTCCGCCGCTCACTGTCGAGGGCTCCCTCCGGTCGCCCTCGCGCCGCTCGCGCAGAACTCCGTCAGGACGTTTTCGGACACGCCAAACGGCGAGCGCAGCGAGCCGTGTATCGTCTTCGGGACGAGATTTAGGGCCGGTTATCCTCACTTCGCGGACGAGCCGAACGGCCCGCTAGTCGTGCGGGTGGAACCGATCCATCGCTCGGCGGACCGAATCGGAATTACCGATGAACGTCACGTGGTCGCCGATTTCGAGGATGGTGTCCGCCGAGGGGACGTTGTTCTCGCCGCCACGGCTGACGACGGCGACGAAGGTGCCGTCGGGGATCTGTGCGTTGAGATCCCGGATGGTCTTACCCGCGAGCTCCTCGGAAGTCACCTCCACCTCCTGAACGTCGTGGCTGTCGCCGAGTTCGTTCATCCAGTGGGTGAGCGCGGGCCGCTCGATCTCGTCGTCGATGGCCACCGCGGTCGCCGTCGTGGCGTCGATACCGGTGACGCCGATGCTGTCGAAGGCGTCGACGTTGTCCGGGTCGTTCACCCGCGAGTAGACGGACGCGATGTCGAACTTAGTGATTGCGAGCTGACACGCGAGGAGGTTGATGTCGTCGTCGGCCGTCGTCGTGATGAACCGCTTCGCGTCGTCGATGTTGACGGCGCGCAGCGTCTCCGTATCGCTGCCGTCCCCCTCGTAGACGGTGAACCCATCCGTGCGCGCCCGCTCGGCGACGTCCGGGTCCGTCTCGACGATGACGACGTACTCGCCCCTGTTCTCCAGTCGTGTGGCGAGCGCCTGGCCGACCCGGCCCCCGCCGATGATTATCGTGCGCATTGGTGACACTCCGAGGAACTCGCCGATCTGCCGCGCGAACCCCGCCTCGACGAGGACCGTCGCGAAGATGACCGCGAACACCGTGCCGACGAGCAGTTCGCCGGCGGCGATGCTACCCGCGAGTTCCAGTTCGATGGCAAACAGCGTCGCCACGCTCGCCGGGATGATCCCCCGCGGACCGACGCTCGCGATGAACAGTCGCTCCGGGCGGGTGAACCGCTCGACGCCGACGGTCGCGAGGAACGCGCCCAGCGGTCGCAAGACGAACATGATGACGGCGACGATCGCGATCACGCCCGCGCCGAGCCCGGCGATCGCCTCCACGTCGATCAGCGCGGCGAGCGAGATGAACACGAACGAGAGAACGATGAGCGTCGTGTTCTGGGCGAACCGCTCGATCTCCTCGCGGTTGTCTAAGTCGAGGTTCCCGAGGAGGATCCCGCTCGTCGCCGCCGCCGCGATGCCGGCCTCCGCGGCGACGGCCTCCGCGGCGGCGAAGGAGCCGATCGCGGCCGCCAACACGAGGAACTGCGACGCCTGGACGTCGCGTTCGGGGACGATGTCGCTGTCCAGTAACACGTAGATGATGCCCGTCGCGAGCAGCCCCGCGGCGACCCCGACGCCGAACCGCTGGAGGAACGAGAGCACCGTCGCGGGGACGCCGAGGTCGTCGAGCAGCAGCGTCTCGAAGATGACGACCGCGACGATCGCGGCCGTCACGTCGTTGACGATCCCCTCCGTCTCCAGCGCGGTGGCGACGTGGTCCCGCACCCGGACCACGTTGAGGATCGGCGTGATGACGGTCGGGCCCGTCGCCACGAGCAGCGCGCCGACGAGCAGCGCGATCTCCCACTCGCCGTCGGTGAAGGCGCGGACCGCCGCCGCCGTGCCGAGGAACATCACGACCGCGCTGACGGTCACCAGGCGGAGCGAGACCGTCGACGCGCGGCGGATCCGGTCGAACTGAAGCGCGAACGCCCCCTCGAAGACGATGATCGCGACGCTGAGTCCGACGATGATCTCCAGCCCCTCGCCGAACGTCTCCAGCGTGACGAGGCCCAGCACTTCGGGCCCCAACACCACGCCGATCGCGAGGTAGAAGATGACGCTCGGCACCCGGAGTCGGTGAGCGAGTAGCTGGACCGCGAGTCCCGAGACGAGAATCACCGCGATCACCGGCAGTAGGCTACCTGACACGTCTACCACAGACGATCTACGACGACGTTAGTGTACTGGTGGACGTCCGACGACGCCACCCGGTGAAGGGGAGACCGGTCGAGCCATTGGTTCACACACACAGGGAACTATTAATTCGGTTCCGTCACTGGGTGAACACACGCCCGGTCGGTCCCCACCGCCGGGTCGAACCCATGACCGTCCGCAGCCCCATTCCGACGTTCGCCCCCCGCCGGAGCGTCCGGAAACGGGTCCGCGGGCCGGTCACCGCTCTCCTCGGTGCCGTCGCCGCGTGACCCCGACGCGGAGACGGCCCGCTCGCGACCGATGCGAGTGACGGTCTCCGACGGACTCTCCCGACGCCAGTTCGCCGCCCCCCGACCGTGCGGTACGGTCTCCGGCGGCCGAGTCGACGCCACCCGCGAGGCGCACGCCTCGCACCACCACTCCAGTCCGACGATGACAGCAGACCGATCCCCCTCCAGACGCACCGACTACCCCGACCCGAACGCGGGTCCGCACCCGTCCGAGCCCCTCCCGTCGCCCGGCGCGATGATCGCCTTCGCGGCGTTGCCGGTGACGACGGTCGCGGTCCTGTCGTTCCCGACCGCGGCCGCGGTCGCGCTGGCGGCCCTCGCCGGCGCGGTCGTCGGCGCGACGCTCCACCGCCGGTACCCGAGCGCGGTCGGCCGGACGCTCCGACTGCCGGACGGCGACGCGAGCGTCCGAGAGCCCTGATCGGACCCGCCGACGCTCAGCCCTCCCACCGCCCCGCTGGCGCTCGGCCCTCCCACCGCCCCGCTGGCGCTCGGCCCCTCCGTCGCGCCGTTCGCGGAACTCGACATTTATCCCTCGCCGTCACCGACCGCGACGCGTGAGCGACCGCGACTCCCGAGAGCGGGGCGACCGTGACGCCACCCGCGCCGACCGCGTCATCGCCGGTGTCGCGCTGTTCAACGAGAGACGCTTCCTCGCGGCGCGTCGCGTCTGGGAAGCGCCGCTGGGAACGTCGAACGACGCCCGCGGGGAAGACGCCGAGCGGCTGCTCCGGGGACTGGCCGCGACCGCGGCGGCGACGTACCGCGCGGCCGACGGCGACGCGGCGGGCGCTTCCGAGCGCGCGGAGGACGCCGTCGCGGCGCTGGCGGCCGTCTCCGACCCGGGGGGAGTCGCGGTGGCCCCCGTCGGGGAGTGGGCGGAGCGACTCGCCGTAGCTCCGGAGGAGGCGGGTTCGGCGACCCCGCCGCGGGTCCGCGTCGACGGCGAGACGCCGACGGTCGGGGACCTCCCGCTCGGCGCGGCGGGCCTCGCGGCTCCGGCGCTCGCGGGGGCCGGCGAGCCGGGTGACGCGGCGACGCTCGCGACCGCGGCCGAGTTCGCGGCCGCGGAGCGCGGGACCGGGCGGACCGAGTTCGCCGAGCTGCTGTTCGCGTACCTTCGGACGCCCGACGCGCGACCGCAGGTGGCCGCGCGACTGGGCGATCACGTCGAACGGGAAGAGCGGAAGCGGCGAGACGTCGACGGTCTGTTCTAGCGGCGCTGGTCGGGGAGAGGGCGGCGGTTGACGGTCGCTCAGGCGTCGTCGCTCGGCGCGTCCGGGTCCGTCGGGAAGTTGGGTTCGGCGGGTGCCGCGTCGCCGGCGTCGGTGGAGTCCGCGCCGGCAGCGTCGGAGGAGTCCGCGCCGACGGCGTAGCGGCCGCCGTTCGTCTCGGTGTCGCGGTCCGGCTTGGGCTCGCCCTCGAAGGTGTAGTCCGCCGAGTTGTCCGCGGGGTCGTAGCCGAGCGCCTCGCGGGCGCGTTCGATCGAGTAGTAGCGCCGGTCGTTGTTCGAGATGCCGTAGACGACCTCGTAGCCGTACGTCGCCCGGAGGCAGCGGTCGAACAGGTGCGCGCAGTCGCGATGGGAGAGCCACATCGCCTGCCCGCGCTCGTACTCGCGGGGCGGGTGGTCCTTGGTGAGGTTCCCGATGCGGACGCAGACGACGCTCATTCCGAACTCGTCGTGGTAGAAGCGCCCCAGCGACTCGCCCGCCGCCTTCGAGACGCCGTAGAGGTTCCCGGGGCGGGGGAGTTCGCTCCCGTCGAGCCGGTACTCGTCCTCGGGGCGGTACAGGTCCGGGGTGCGCTCGTCGGTCTCGTAGCCGCCGACGGCGTGGTTCGAGGAGGCGAACGCGAACTTCTCGACGCCGGCCTCGGCGGCGGCGCGCAGCACGACCTGCGTCCCGTCGATGTTGTTCCGGAGGACGGAGTCCCACGGGGCCGTCTTCCGCGGGTCGCCGGCGAGGTGGATCACCGCGCCGACGTCGGCGACCGCCTCGCGGACGGCGCGCTCGTCGGTGATGTCGGCGACGTACCGGTCGGCGTCGGTGACCCCGCTCGGCACCTTCGCGGCCGGGAGCGGCTCGCGGTCGAGGAGCCGCCAGTCGTAGTCGTCGCCGATACCGCGGAGGATGGCCTGTCCCACCCGTCCGCCGGCGCCCGTCAGGAGGACCGGCTCGTCCATTCGACTCTACGTGGGCGGGAGAACGGCATATATGACACGGTTCGGCCGGTACGCCCGAATCCCGGCCGCGAGGCCATGGTGACGGGAGGAAAACGGGGACGAGAAGTCGGGAAGACGCGCCTACAGCTTCTGCCGCGAGACCTTGACGCCGGTCGGGGTGACGATGATCTGGTCGTCGCCCTTCTGGACGATGTCGCCGTCGACCTCCTGGACCACCTGTCGGAGTTCGTCGTAGACGTGTTCTATCGTCCGGTCCGACGTGGAGTGGCGGGTGATGTCGGCGATGACGAAGTCGCCGTCGTACACCGCGTCTTTGATCGGAATGACGTCGCTCTGGTCGGCGATCTCGGCGAAGTGTACCTGTGTGCCCGTCTCCGCGTGCGCGTCGGCGAAGTCGTCCGTGTCGAGCTCGACGTAGTCGTCGACGGAGCGGCTCCCACCCCCGCCGAGGATCTTGCTCATGATGCCCATACACACCACACGACGAGGTCGGACATTAGTTCTTACGTCAGACGCACTCCGCGGCGAGCGGCCGCGAGCTCAGTCGAGGCGCTCCTGCCACTCTTGGACCCGCGAGAGCAGCTCCACCGGGGGCGTCTCCGCGACGTCGACGTCGCTCAGCTCCTCGATCACGGCGCGGGTCTCGGCGTCGAGCCGCGCCGACCCCGCAGCGTCGGACTCGGTCGCCGCGGCGGGCGCTTCCGACTCTGTCGCGGCGGGCGACTCCGACTCGGTCGCGGCGGTCCCGTTCCGCGAGGCGGAGTCCGACTCTCGGTCGGAGCCGGACGCCCCGCCGCCGGCGAACGACCCGGACGAGAGGTCGAACACGACCTGTTGCGTGTCGCCGTCGCCGCCGGAACGCTCGCCGTCCCCGCTCTCGCCCCCTCGCGACCCGCCGCGCGCCTCGATCGCCTTCTCCTCGCGGAGCCGGTCGAGGACCCCGTCCGCGCGGGAGACGACGGGGTCGGGGACGCCCGCGAGGTCGGCGACGTGGACCCCGTACGACCGGTTCGTCGGGCCGTCGCGGACGGTGCGGAGGAACGTCACCTCGCCGTCGCGCTCGTCGACCGCGACGTGGACGTTCTCGACGCGCGGGAGGTGGTCGGCGAGCGTCGTCAGCTCGTGGTAGTGGGTGGCGAAGAGCGTCCGCGCGCGAACTTCGTTGTGGAGGTACTCGGTCGCGGCCCACGCGATGGAGATACCGTCGTAGGTGGCGGTGCCGCGGCCGACCTCGTCGAGGATGACCAGCGAGTCCGCGGTCGCCGAGTGGAGGATGTTCGACAGCTCCTGCATCTCCACCATGAACGTCGAGCGCCCCTGCGCCAGCTCGTCGAGCGCGCCGACGCGGGTGTAGATGCCGTCGACGAGCCCGACCTCGGCCGCGCGGGCGGGGACGAACGACCCCGCCTGCGCGAGCAGCTGGATCAGCGCGGCCTGCCGCATGTAGGTCGACTTCCCGCTCATGTTCGGGCCGGTGACGATCAGGAAGCCGCGGTCGGCGTCGAGCCGCAGGTCGTTCGGCACGAAGTCGGTCGTCGCCTCGACGACGGGGTGACGGCCCGCCTCCACGTCCAGCCGGCGCTCCTCGGTCAGCTCGGGCCGCGTCCAGTCCCGCCGCGCCGCGTGGGTCGCGAGCGAGGCGAGCGCGTCGAGCTCGGCGACCGCCCGCCCGGCGTCCTGAAGCAGTTCGGCGCGCTCGGCGACGCGCTCGCGAAGCGCCTCGAACAGCTCGTACTCCAGCTCGCCGCGGGCCTCCTCCAGGCGGAGGACCTCGCGCTCCTTCTCCGCGAGCTCGTCGGTGACGAACCGCTTCGAGTTCTTCAGCGTCTTGATCTCGCGGTAGTGTTCCGGCACCCGGTCGGCGACCGACTTGCCGACCTGAATGTAGTAGCCGTCCGTCTTGTTGCGGTCGACGGTGACGTGGCTGAGCCCGTGCTGCCGCTTCTCTCGCTCCGCGAGGCCGTCGAGCCACGAGTTCACCGCCTCGTGGCGCTCGATCAGGCCGTCGAGCTCGTCGTCGTACCCCTCCTTCAGCAGGCCGCCGCCCGTCTTCGCCTTCGGCGGGTCCTCGGCGAGGGCGTCGGCGAGCTCCCCGCGGAGCGCGGCCGCCGCGTCGCGGTCGACCCGGCCGAGGACGGCCGCCGCGGGCGAGTCGGCGAGGGCGGTGTCGTCGACGGCGTCCGCGAGGGCCGGCAGCAGCGCGAGCGTGTCGCGGATCGAGAGCAGTTCTCGCGCGCCCGCGCTCCCGCTCGTCGTGCGCGCCGCGAGCCGTTCGAGGTCGTACGCGTCGCCGAGGACCTCGCGGAGCCGGTCGCGCGCGAGCGCCGCGGACGCCAGCGCCTCGACCGCGTCGAGCCGGTCCGCGAGCGTCTCGCGGTCGCGTCGCGGGCGGGTGAGCCACTCGCGGAGCAGGCGACCGCCGGCGGCCGTGACGGTGTGGTCCACCGTGTCGAACAGCGAGCCGTCGGCGTCGCCCCGCATCGTCTCCGTGATCTCGAGGTTGCGCTGGGTTGTCGCGTCGACGTCGACGCGGTCGTCCGCGCCGTACGCCGTCAGGCGCGTCATCGAGGCCAACACGCCCGCCCCGGTCTCCTCGACGTACGAGAGGACCGCGCCCGCGGCGCGGACGGCGAGCGTCGAGTCGAGCCCGATACTGTCGGCCGTCTCGCGGCCGAACTGCTCGCGCACGGCGTGTTGCGCGCGCCCGGCCGCGAACGCCTCCGCGTCGAAGGCGGTGACGCGCCCCGAGAGGTCCTCGCGGACCGCCCCGAGCAGGCCGTCGTCGTTCCGGACCCGCGGGCCGGGCAGCACCTCGGCCGGGTCGAACCGGTAGAGCTCGGCGCGCAGGTCGCCCCCGTCCGCGACCGTCGTGGCGAGGAAGCGCCCCGTGGTCACGTCGGCGAACGCGACTCCGTAGGGGCCGCCTTCGGGACCGTCTCCGTCCGCTCGCACGACGGCCGCGAGGTAACGCGCGTCGTCGTCGCTCGTTTCGAGGACGGTGCCCGGCGTGACGACCCGGACGATCTCGCGGGCGTGGTCGCCGCTCTCGGTCTCGTACTGGTCCGCGACCGCGACCCGGTAGCCGCGCTCGACGAGCGCGTTCACGTACGGCGTCAGCTCCGAGAGGGGCACGCCGGCCATCGGGTACGACGAGCCGTGCGAGGACTTCTGCGAGACGGAGAGGTCGAGCTCGTCGGCGACCAGCTCGGCGTCGTCCGCGAAGAACTCGTAGAAGTCGCCGCACTGCATCGCGAGGACGTCCGCGTCCGTCTCCGCCTTGAGATCGAGGAACTCCCCGACGATCCCCGTTGCCATATGTCCGTACTCCCGCCGTGCGCGGCTAAAACCCTGCGGGTGTCCGCCCGGACGGGGCGGTCGGTTCCGCGAAGGGGCGCGGCGTCATCCCAGTCGGTTCCGCTTCGTCGACGCCCGGTGAACGAGCCCGGACACCCCGAACGCGAGCGCGAAGAGCGCCGCGTACGCGTACCCGGAGACCGCGGCGAACGGGGCGGTCCCGATCCAGCCCGCCGTCGCCAACAGGCCGCACACGACGGCGAGCCCGGCGTAGTACTCGCTCCAGAGGATCTCGTTTTCCGAGACGATCTCCAGGTACACCTCGAGCTGCCGGCTCTCCTCGGTGAGCGACACCAGCCCCCGGTCCGACTCGTAGTCGATGAACCCGCTCGCCGCCAGCTTCGGCAGGTGCGACTGGTGGAGCGCGGTGTACACGCGCTTGCGCTGCTTGTACGTCACCGCCGGGACGTCGACGTCGTTCTCCCACGCGGCCAGCTGCTCGGCGATGTCTCTGACGCGCGCCTCGGCCCCGTTGGTTTTCAGGTACTTGATCACGTTGCGACGCCGCCGGTTGCTCAGCGCGGTGAAGACCTCGTCGCGCGAGGGGCCGTCACCGTCGGTGTCCGACGACACGGCTTGCGTGGAGAGTTGTGGTGTCATAGCTCATACATACGGAATAAGAGTATGATTACCATACGTCGATATATCACTTCGCATTATCGTCCGCCCGGTCGCCGACGGAAGAGTCACTGAGCAACGGTCTGGTCCCAGAGGGCCTGAAAAGCCGTTTCCGACGCGTTTCGAGACGAGAGGCGCGACACGCCCGGGCGACCTGTCCGGACGCTGTGACAAGTTTTTTCGGCCGAAAAGCGCCGCGTCGGACGCGGTAGGCGGCGCATACATAGGTCGGTGCGCACCGTCCGAACCGGCATGAACGCGTCACGAGAGACCACCTCGGACCGCCTCGGAGAGCCCGCTCGAACCGCGGTCGGTCGCCTCCGGCAGCCGGAGTACGTCGGCGCGAACCGGTGTCTCCCCTGTACGGTCGGCAACGTCGCCGTCGCGGCGGTCGGCGCGGCGGCGGTCGGCGCGGTCGGCGCGCCCCTCCTCGGAGCGACCGGGTTCGCCGGGGCGCTCGCGGCGATCTGGCTGCGCGGCTACCTCGTTCCGGGCACTCCCGAACTCACGAAGCGCTACCTCCCGGAGCGCGTGCTTCGACTGTTCGGGAAGGGAAGCGCCCCCGAGTCGTCGGCAGCGATCGACGCGGAGTCGTACCTCCTGTCGGCCGGCGTCCTCGTCGAGACGTCCGACGGGGCCGACCTCGCGTTCGCCCCGTGGTTCGCGTCGGCGTGGAACGACGCCCGCGACCGAGTGCGACGCCGCGTAGACGCCGGCGACGAACGCGCGGCGGGCGTCGACGAGTCGTCGCTCTCGCTCAGCTGGGCCGAGGGCGCGGCGTTCGCGTTCGCCGGCGGCGAGCGCATCGGACACTGGGAGTCCCGCCCAGCGTTCCTCGCCGACGTCGCCGCCGATCGGGCCCTGAGAGACGGGCTGGACGGCTGGTCCCGCCTCCCGCTCGCGGCGCGGAGCGACGTGCTCGGCGCGCTCAGACTGTTCGTCGAAGTGTGCCCGGCGTGCGAGGGGTCGGTGCGCCTCGAGGAACGCGTCGTCGAGTCGTGCTGTGCGAGCTACGACGTGATCGCCGGTCGCTGTACCGCCTGCGACGCTCGGCTGTTCGAGATGCGACTGCCGTCGTCGTTCGACGCCGACGCGGCCTGAACGCGCTTCCTCCTTCGTCGGTCGGTGGGCTGTCACCCGTCACAGACAGCGCGGCGGCGAGCGTCGGCGACGCTGCCGCGACGCGGGCGGCGCGAGCTCTACTGTCGGCGCGAGCGGGATCGGGGGCGCGGGGTCCGCCCCCGCGCCGATCCGCCCCGCCGCCCGAACTGACGGAACACCGAGAACCGGTTCACCCACAGTTGGTACGCGCTCGTGAGGGCGAACGCGCCGAGAGCGAGGCTCGTCCAGAGGATCGGGTCGACCGCGGAGAAGCCCGGGAACTCGAGGAGGATCGCGAGGATGACGACCAGGGATCCGAGGCCGAGCGCGCGGTACAGCTCCGACCACGTGACCCCGCCCTTGGCGACGATTTCGGTGTACAGGGACACGTCTCGCGCGTGTCGCGACAGCTCGATCGTCTGTGTCGCCCGGTCGTACTCGATCACGCCGAGCGCCGCGAGCTTCGGCAAGTGCGTCTGGACGAGCGACGTGTAGACGCTCTCGCGGCACCGCTTCGGCGGCGAGGGCTCGTCCGTCTCGTGGCTCGCGACGAGCGTCGACAGCTCGTGGACGGTCACCGCGCCGCCGGCGCTCTCGATGTGTTCGAGGGCGCGCCGACGGCGCTCGTTGGCGAGGATCGCGTACACCTGCTCGGCCGGAAGAATGTCGGGTCGGTATTTCATTTGTCGCTCCGACGCTCCGCTGCGCGCGAAGCCGTCAGTCGTTGCGCTCCGATACGCGGATTCGGGATATATGTATACAGTAGATACCGTCGACGCCTCCCCGGCGACGAGGCGACGGGGTATCGACGAAAGCGATAGCCCGCGGTCCGGTACGGCGTCCGTACGGCCGCGTTTCGGTCCCGGCTCCGGCGCGGCGGCGGCACGACGTTCCTACCGGTTTTTCGCCGGAGGTAGGGTGTCCGTGCCGTCGGTTTCGCGCCGGGTAGGGCCCTCGGACCGTCGGTCGAACCCCCCGTTCCACCGGATCGAACCTCGCGTTCCACAGTGGCGTGGCTGCTCGTAACTACGTGGGTAGCTCGCCGAGGGAGGGGTAACCGACTGCGGCTTCCCAACGGGAGCTCGTCGGACACCAACCAATCATGAAACCCGAAACCAACGACATCGGACTCTCGCGGCGCAAGATGCTTCTCGGCCTCGGCGCGGTCGGCGTGGCCTCCGCGGGTGCGGGACTCGGCACCACGGCGTACTTCAACGACACCGAGACCTTCGAGGGCAACACCCTCACGGCGGGGACCCTCGACATGAGCGTCACCGCGAACCTCGTGGCGGCGGACGAGTACTGGAGCGGTCAGACCGACATTCCCCTGTCCGCGACGGCCGACGGCCAGGGCGTGACCGCGGGCCTCGTGGTCGACGACGTGAAGCCCGGCGACTGGGCGATCGTCTGTTTCGACATCGAAGTCGGCGACAACCCCGGCTACGTACAGGTGCGCACGGAGAACTTCACCGAGACCGGCGGCGCGAATCCGGAGCCCGAACAGGCAGTCGAGGGCGACGCGGACAACGACGCGGACCTCGGCGAGTTCCTCCTCGCGTCCGTGTGGCAGAGCTACGACGAGAGCGGCGACAAGACCGGCCTCTCCGTCCTCGACCCCGTGTTCAACAACGCTCCGGACGCCACCGCGAACGCGTCCGGTATCACGTACAGCGCCCCCGACGTGGACGGCGTTGCCAGCCCAGACGCGCACTACACGAACGCGCGCGAGGCGGACGCCCAGCTCAACGCGGGCTACCTCATCAAGGACAACAACGGCGACCTGCTCGCGATCAACGACGCGGCGAACGAGGGCGTCTACTCGTTCTGTCTCCTGCTCGAGATCCCGTTCCAAGTGGGCAACGTCATCCAAGGTGACACCCTCTCGTTCGACCTCGTCTTCGAGACCGAACAGGTCCGCCACAACGACGACCCGTTCAACAACTCGGCGTCGGTCAACTCCGCCGGGAACTGATCGCGTGATCGGCGTGAACAGCCCGAACCGTCCCACGGCGACGCGGTAGTCGCCGCGGGAGGTCGTGACCAACCATACGGCAGATAACACACATAATGACAAACGATTCGACCAACTTCGACCTCTCGCGGCGCAAGCTCCTGGCCGGCCTCGGCGCGGTCGGCGTGGCCTCCGCCGGCGCGGGCCTCGGAACCACGGCGTACTTCAACGACACGGAGACCTTCGAGGGGAACGCCCTCACCGCGGGTGAACTCGACCTGCTCGTCGACTGGCAGCAGACGTACGACTTCGGCGAGGGCCACACCTTCGTCAACGCGCACCCCGACCACGACGGCGACGGGGAGCAGTCGATCTCGGACGGCAACGGCGGGCAGATCAAGTACAGCGACTTCCTCGACCCCGACGACCCGACGAGCACCGGTGAGAACCTCCCGATCCTGAACTGTGAGAACATTCCGCCGATCAGCGATGCGGACTTCCGAACCGACCCCGTCACGGGCGAGCCGATGGACACGCTGGTCCAGCTGTCCGACGTCAAGCCCGGCGACGAAGGCGAGATCACCTTCTCGTTACACCTCTGTGACAACCCCGGCTACGTCTGGATGCAGGCCGACAACGTCTCCGAGAGCGAGGGCGTCGACACGGATCCGGAACTGGCGGTCGACACGCCCGACGGCGGCGACCTCGCACAGTTCATCAACGCGAAGCTCTGGTACGACGCGGACTGCGACAACGTCCGCGACGAGGCGGAGCCCGCCGACATCATGCTGACGCTCGACTTCTCGGGCTCGATGCTGTACCGCCAGTACGGCGGCGTCGTCAGCGAAGACTCCATCCAGGTCAACGGCGACACCTTCACCGAGACGACGAAGATCGACCTCGTCGAGCTCGCGGCCAAAGAGTTCGTCCAGTACCTCGACGCGCAGAACGCCGACGTACAGGTCGGGGTCGCCTACTTCGACGGAGAAAAGACCGACGACACAGAGCCGCGCACGGGTATCTTACAGCCCATGACCAGCGACCTCTCGGTCGTCGACGCCTCGCTCAGCGATCTGCGGCAGAAGCTGGCGAACGTCGTCACCGGGACGCAGGTCGACGGCATTGGAGACGACTTCACTATCAGCGACCCGGCCGACGGCGACGGCGACTCGGACCCCGACAGCAACGCCGGCGGCATCGCGACCGGCACCTACATCGGCGAGGGTGTCGACGACGCACAGGACGAGCTGGCCTCTGCCGGCCGACCGGGAACGAAGGCGGTGAACATCGTACTCTCGGACGGCGAGTCGTTCAACGGCACCGGCTCCACGCAGTTCAGCTCGCCGCAGGACGCGGCGACGGACGCGCGTAGCTCCTCGCCCGGCCCGGCGACGGACCTCTACACCGTCTCAGTGGGCAGTGCCAACGACAGCGTCCTTCAGGACATGGCCGGCGCGGCGACGTCGCCGGGGAACGATCCCCAGTTCTTCTACGACGTCGACGATCCGGTAGCAGTCCCGACGGTGTTCGGCGTGCTCGCCAGCCAGTTCGTCGCCGAGAAGGTCATCATGCAAGACAGCCTCGACAACGTGCTCGCGGCGCTGTCTTCCGGGAACGGCCTCCCGCTCGACGGCAACGTTCTCACGATGTACGAGGAGCTGAACGATCCCGCGGCCGACGAGGACCGCGACGCGTTCGAGGGCAACGGCCTGATGTACTGCGTCGGACTACAGTGGGAGCTGCCCTTCGAAGTGGGCAACGTGATCCAGGGCGACACGGTCGGCTTCGACCTGGGCTTCTACACCGAGCAGGAGCGCCACAACGACGGCGCGGGGGTCTCGGCCTGACCGCGGAACGACGCCCGCTGAGACGCGGATTCCGAGCGGGCCACCCGCTCGCCGCCTCGGCGAGACGCCCGCTTCTCGACTCGGCGCTTTCGGGCGGCCGACGCGGCGGTTCACGACCGCGATCGGGGTTCCCTTCGGGGGCGCAACGAACGACGACGGGACGGCCCTCGACTCCGCGGAACACCTGCGAACCGTTCGGAGCGGGGCGCGGAACCTTTAGGTAGGATCGTCGGACCGGCTCGGTAGGAGGTCCATACATACGGACTGAGACGGCGTAGGGAGTGACATCGACGAGACGGCCGTTCGGAGCCGGGGAGGCGACCATGACACACAAAATATCTGATGAACTGACACTCACGCGGCGAAAAGCGCTCGCGGGCGCTGGGGCCGTCGGCTTCGCGACCCTCGGGGCGGCCACCAGACGGCAGACGGGGGGCGACAGCTGGGGCGACTACTCCGAGTACACGGTCGCGCAGACCGACACCCCCTGGGACCTGCTCGTCGGCTGGCGACGCACGGAGAACGGGACGCTGATCGGATCGAGCCCGACCGACTCGGAGAACGACGTCGTCTCGGACGGGATCCGTCTGGTCGCCTTGGAGAACGCGCTGCCGGGCGACACCGGCACCGCGAGCGTCGGTCTCCGGCTCGACGACCCCGCGGGCACGGCCCCGGACGGCGTCCGGGTGTGGCTGCGTATCGCGCCGAGCTTCGACGCCGCGGATCCCGCGAGCGCCGCGGTCGCGGAGCGCGTCTCGCTCGACGTGCGGTACGACACGGGCGTGCTCGGGGTCGGAGCCTGCGGCGGGGCCGAGAGCGACTTCGCCGACTACGGCGAGCGGGTCGCGGCCGGGAGCCTCGCGTCGTTCGACGGCTCCGCGCTCGCGGCGGGTATCGAGCTGAATCCCGGGCTCCTCGACAACGGCTGTCTCCTCGCCGGCGAGCAGCGGTGCCTGACCTTCGCGTGGGCGTTCGGTGACGAGGGCGGTAACGCCGGACAGGGCGGCACCGTCGAGTTCGACGTGGCGTTCGCCGCCGACGACTGCGCCGCCGAGGGGAACCCCTTCGAGCCGAGCGCCACGGCGGAGGGCGACGCCGACGGAGGGGGCGCATGAGCCCCGGAAGCGACGGCGGACGACGCCCGAGCGGACTGAGCCGGCGGCGGCTCCTCGCCGGGATCGGCGGCGTCGGCGCGGTCGGCATGGCCAGCGGCCTCGGGACGGGCGCGTACCTCTCGGACCGCGAGACGTTCTCGAACAACGTCTTCGGAGCCGGCGAGGTCGGGCTGACGGTCGACGGCGTCCCCACGGACGGGACCGTCTCGCTCGGCCCGCTGACGGTCGACCGCACTCGGTCCGACGACGGACCGGCCCCCGAGCGGTTCGCGGTCGGCGCGTCGGCGAACCCCGTTCGGGTGTGGCTCGCGACCCCCTGCCCGGACGGCGACCGCCTCGGGAACGCCCTGGAGGTCGAGGTCGTCGTCGACGGCGAGTCCGTGACCGACGGCTACCGACCCCTCGCCGAGGTCGAGCGCGACCTCGCGGCCGGGGTGCGGATCGACGCCAAGTGTCTGGGTCCCGACGACGACCCGATCATGGTCGAGGTGTTTCCGTACCTCCCGGCGGATTCGCCCGACGTGAGCGGCGAGGCGACCGACCTGACGGTCCGGCTGTACGCCGAGCAGTGCCGCCACGTCGCCGAGGCGGACGCGGCGGGGTCGAACCCCTTCGCGGGGACCGTCTGCGAGTCCGCGTGCGTCCCCTGCGAGGACGAGAACGGCGTCGCGGTCGGCTCGCTCACGCTCCGGTACCTCGGCGACGACCCGGCGACCGTGGTCGTCGTCGCCACCGGCGGCGGCGCGGGCGGCCGAGGCACCGGCGGGACGACCGTGTTCGACGGCGAGGTGGACCCGAACGGGACCTTCGTGGTCGACGGGACCGCCGCGCCGACCGACGGCAACCCGGGGTGGATCGGCCCCAACATCTACCTCGACGACGGGGGCGCGGACGCCGACTCCGGGACCGACGGGGACGGGGGGAACGGTCGGAACGGCAAGGGCCGAAATGGCGGCGGCAGCGGCAGTAGTGGCGGCGGTCACGCGGGCGTCAACGTCCACACGAGCTGTTCGGTTCCGCTCAGGGTCGGCGACGTCTACGGCGGGCTGTACGAGATCGTCGCGGCCGCGACCACGGACGGCGAGCCGCTCTGCGGCACGGAGGCGAACTGATGACAACCATACTCACATCACCACGGACGAAGCGCGCGGCGAACGTACTCGGGATCGTCCTGCTGATCGCGCTCGTCGCGCCGTTCGCGGTGTTCGCGGTCCCGGAGGTCGTCGGCGCGGACGAGAGCTTCGTCGTGCTCACGGCGAGCATGTCCCCGGCCATCGCGCCGGGCGACGTGGTGATCGTCGCCGAGCGCGACCCGGCCGCGATCGCCGAGGGCGACGTGATCACTTTCGCCCGCGGCGCGAGCGACGTGCCGGTGACCCATCGCGTGATCGACGTGGTCGACGAGGGCGGCGCGCTCGCGTTCGAGACGATGGGCGACGCCAACGAGGGGCCGGATCCGGGGCTCGTCCCCGCCGGGAGCCTCGTCGGCGCGGTGACGCTGACGATCCCGTACATCGGGTACGTGATCCAGTTCGCTGGCACCCCGGCCGGGTTCGTCGCGCTGGTGCTGCTCCCCTTCGGACTGCTCGCGGTCACGGAGATCTGGTCGATCGTCGGCGGGCGCGGCGACGCGGAGTCGCAGCCATCGACGACCGTCGACCCCGCGGACGAGCCGACCGACGGCGGGAGTCCGGCGGCGGAGACCGGTTCCGCGGTCGCGGCCGAAGCGACGCAGACGGCGGACGCGGCGGACGCGACGGACGCGACGGACGGCTCCGGAGGGATATCGGTCGACGCGGTCGGCGGCGCGGCGGCGGTGCTCGCCGCGTTCGCCCCCTACGCGGTGTACGTCGCGCTCGAACTCCGGACCGCCGCCGCGATAGCGGTCGCGGTCGGCGCGTCGACGCTCCTGCTCGGCGCGCTCGCGGCGTGGATCCCGGCCAGCGGAGTCCTCGACCGAGACGGACCGACAGCCGAGCCGGCCGCCGACGCGACCGCAGACGCGGCCGAACCGACGTCGCGCGCGGTCGTCGACGGTGGAGAGCGCGAGGGGGACCGCAGGACGCGCGAATCGGACGAAGCGGCGACGGAAGAGCCGACGGGCACCGAAGAGCGAGCGGCGACCGAGGACGGCGGTGGGTCGGACTCGTCCGACGGGGAGTCCGGCGAAGGGAGCGCGACCGCCGACGAGCCGGATTCGGTTCCGGCCGCGGCGACGACGCCGGCGCAGAGCGACGGCGTCGGGGAGGAGAGCTGATGGCCGCGAACCGCGGGTTCGTCGCGCTCCTCGCGCTCGTCGTGCTCGTGTGGGGCGTCGCGTTCTCCGGGGGGCTGACCGTCGCCCTCCTGACGTCGACGGCCGACGTGACGACGACGTTCGAGACGCCCGACGAGCTGGCGGAGATCGACGAGTCGAGCGGGAGCGGATTCGCCGTGGTGACCGTTCCGGTCGGGAACGAGACGGCCACCGCCGGGGGGAACCGCACCGCCGGTGAGGCGAACGGGACCGCGCCAGCGGCGAACGGCACGGAGACCGGTGAGAACGTCTCGATCCCGACGGATGGGAACGTCTCCGCACCGGCCGACGGGAACGTCTCCGCACCGGCCGACGGGAACGTCTCCGCACCGGCGGGCGAGAACGTCTCCGCCCCGGCCGACGGGAACGTCTCCGCACCGGCGGACGCGCCGACGCAAAACGAGTCGAGCCCGCCGAGTGACGCGCCGGGGCCGGTGACGAACGAGTCGGCCCCGGCGGGGAACGCGACCGCCGAGGAGCCGACCGCGCCCGACGCGAACGACTTCGGCGCGGTCGCGGGTCGTCACTCGCCGGAGCCGTCGCGGTTCGGGAGCGAGGCGTGACCGTGCCCGCACCGAGCCGGCCGGGAGGACGTCTCCGGAGGCGCGGCGCACAGTTCCGCGTGCGCTGCTCCCCGCCCGGAGCGAAGCTCACCGCGCTGCTGCTCCTCGCCCTGTTGGTGCTGCTCGTGTCCCTCGCCAGCCTCGTCCGGGCGCTCGGGTGAACTCCCCCACGGCTCGGAGGGGACGCCGTTCTCAACCGGTGAACGCGCCCGCCGGAGTTATGGGTGGGATCGACGTACGATCAGCGGAGAGATGGTCGCCTTCGACGCCTACGCGTTCGTCTTCGTCGCCGGCCTGATCACGGCGCTGGCGACCGGGATCGGCGCGCTGCCGTTCTTCTTCTTCGATTCGATCAGCGACCGCGGCAACGTGGTGCTGTGGGGCTTCGCCTCGGGGATCATGCTGTCGGCGTCGCTGTTCGGGCTCGTGCAAGAGGGGCTCGCGGAGGGGACGCCGGCGGAGATCGCCGTCGGGATGCTCGCGGGCGTCGTCCTCGTCGTCGTCGCCCACGAGGTGCTGACGGACGCCGAGATCGACCCGCGGGAGTACGAGGAGGCGGACTTCAAGAAGCTGATCTTGATCCTCGGCGTGCTGACGGTCCACAGCTTCCCGGAGGGGATCGCCGTCGGCGTCTCCTTCGCCGACCTCGGGCTGGAGGGCGGCACCGCGCTGTTCGGCTTCACGGTCCCGCTCCTGGCCGTGTTCATGACCGTCGCCATCTCGATCCACAACGTTCCCGAGGGGACGGCCATCTCGATCCCGCTGCGGGCGATGGGCGTCTCGAAGTGGAAGATGGTGTGGTGGGCGGTGTTCTCCAGTCTCCCGCAGCCGATCGGGGCCGTGATCGCGTTCGCGTTCGTGCGGTACGCCCGCGAGTTCCTCCCGTACGGTTTCGGCTTCGCGGCGGGCGCGATGATCTACCTCGTCCTCTCGGAGTTCATCCCCGAGGCGCTCGAAACGGGCTCCGACCTCCCGCACGGCGGCAGGCGGGTCCTCGCCGGCGGCGTCGCGCTCGGCGTCGCGCTGATGATCCCGCTCGCGTATTTATAAACGGACGAGGGCAGCGGCGAGCTATTTAATTGAACACCGTCGGTTGCGACGGCTGTTTATAACTGTGCGGTGCGGTGGCGCGCGCCTCCGAGCGCCCGAAGGGCGCGAGGAGCGCGTGCGAGGGAGTCGCGAACGCCCGCAGGGCGTGAGCGACGAGGCTGGGGAGGTGTGAGGTGCGGTGCTGCGGGGTGGGGCTCGAAGGGGCAGTCGCGAGCCGGGGGCAGGCGACGCGAGCACCGCAGGAGCGAACGGAGTGAGCGACGAGGAGCGCGGCGAGCGTGCGCCCGGCTCGCGACTGGGGCTTCGGTGGTATCGGTTCCGATCGGCCACTTATAAACGGACGCGTACTGCCGAGCGACTGGGGCTTCGGTGGTATCGGTTCCGATCGGCCACTTATAAACGGACGCGTGCTGCCGAGCGACTGGGGCTTCGGCGGTCTTCGACTCGATGAAGACCGAGTGCGAATTATCGTCTCGACCGATCGCTTCACTCCTCACCCAACACCGTCGGGTTGACCGCACCCGGGCCTTCGCCCACGTCGTAGCCGCGCCGGACCGCCTCGGTCATCTCCTCGACCGCGACACCGACGGCCTCGCGCAGCGACTCACCTCGCGCCAGCCGCGCGGCGATGGCGCTCGACAGCGCGCAGCCGGAGCCGTGCGTCGCGTCGGTGTCGATCCGCGGCGTCTCGAAGCGGTCGACGGCGACGCCGGACCGGGAGCCCTCGCCGTCACCGCCGCCGATGTCGCGCCGAACGAGGGTGTCGACGACGACCCCGTCGGCCGACTCGCCGTCGATGTGGCCGCCCTTCACCAGCGCCGCGTCCGCGCCGAGCGCGACGAGTTCGCGGCCCGCCCGCTCGGCGTCGGCCGGGGTCTCGACCGGCTCGTCGGTCAGCACCGCGGCCTCGTCGGCGTTCGGCGTGACGAGCGTCGCGGCCGCGATCAGCGCCTCGTAGGCGTCCTCGGCGGCGGGCGAGAGCAGCCGGTCGCCGGTCGCCGCGACCATCACGGGGTCGACGACGAGCGGGGCGTCCGCGTCCGCGACCAGCTCCGTCACCCTCTCGACGATCTCTGCGGTCGCCAGCATCCCCGTCTTGATCGCCGCGACGTCGAAGTCGCCGGCGACCGCCGCGTGCTGGCTCGCGACGTGGTCGGCGGGAAGGGGGTGGACGCCCTCGACGCCGCGGGTGTTCTGGGCGGTCGTCGCCGTCACGACCGCGGTGCCGAAGACGCCGTGCGCGGTCATCGCGGTCAGGTCCGCCTGGATCCCGGCCCCGCCGCCGCTGTCGCTGCCGGCGATCGCCAGCGCGACCGGCGGGTCGACCGGCTCGTACTCGGACATAGGCAGTAGTACAACTTGGTGGTATTAATTAGTGGTGTTCTGCCCGCTCGGCCGAGCTACCGGTCCTCCCGGACGGCGACGGGCGGGGCCCTCGCCGCGGACGACGGCGGGCTCAGGTCCCCTCGACGAGCCGTTCGAGCTGCTCGGGCGGGACGGCGCCGCGCGCCGCGTACCCGTCGTAGGCGAAGGTCGGCACGCCGGTTACCCCCTCCCGCTGCGCCTCGGTGAACCGCTCCCTGACCGTTTCCCGCAGCGTCTCGTCGTCGAGCGCCGACCGGACCTCGTCGGCCTCGGCGCCAGCGTCGACGGCGATCTCGACCAGCAGGTCGGCGTCGCCGATGTCCTCGCCGTCCTCCCAGAGCGCGGCGAAGACCGCCTCGTCGAAGGCGAGCCACGTCTCGTAGTCGGCGTGTTCGCGGAGGTAGTAGGAGACGATCTGGGCGGACAGCGAGTCGACGTCGGCGGCGATGTCGAGGTCCATCTCCACGCCGTACTCGTCGGCGAGCCGGCGGACGTTCTGTTTCGCCTGCTCGAAGTACTCGTCGTCTTTCCCGTCGTCGACGGAGTGGTCGATCGTCCCGTCCGGGCGGCGCTTCTGGCTCCGCAGGTCGAACGGTCGCCAGTCGATCGCGAGCTCCTCGTCGCGGTTCGCCTGATACTGTGAGAGGGACTCTCGACCCAGGTAACAGAACGGGCAGACGTAGTCCGAGTACACCGTGATGGTCCGTCGGTCGGCGCTCATACGTCCACGTAGCGCCCGGCGACACAAAACGGTGTGTTCGGCGGCGGTCCAAGGGGGTCGCTCAGTCGCTCGCGTTCGGCTCCGACGGCGGCGACTCGTCGCCCGGCTCCCCACTCGGCTCGACGCCCTCGGCCCGCGGGTCCACGGTCCGGTACGCGAGCGCGACGGAGCCGAACGCGAGCGCGAACCCGGCGACGACGTCGGTGAGCCAGTGGATGCCGAGGTACATCGTCGCGACGACGACCGACAGCGAGAGCCACACCGCGACCGGCGTCCACCGCGGGTACTCGTCGCGGGTCAGCACGGCGAACGTCCCGACGGTGACCGCGAGCGAGGTGTGGAGCGACGGGAAGACGTTCGTGTTCACGTTCACCTCGCTCGTGAGCGCCATCACGTCGGGCCGATTGGTGAAGAGGAGCGGCGTCACCATGTCGGGCATCACGTTCCGCGGTCCGTGGGCGAACACCGCCGTGTACAGCGCGAGCCCGATCCCGTAGTTGAGCGCGTACGCGACGAGGACGCGCCTGAGCGTCGTCGTCCGGGGGAGCGCGAGGTAGGCGACGACCGGGAACGCGAGCAGGAACGCGTAGCCGTACACGTACACCCACGAGAGGTACGCGGTCAGCGCGGGCGTCGCGAACGTCGCTTGGACCCACGCGACGAACCCGCCCTCGAGCGCGTAGATGAGCGCGGTCGCCTGGAGCCCGAACAGCTCCGAGACCACCTGTAACGAGCTTCGGCCGACGGCGCTGACGACCAGCACCGCACAGAGGACGGCGACGCCGCGGCGGGCGTCCCAGATCCGCCCGCGGACCCCGCCCCACCCCTCGCGGAGCCGCGCGGGACCGATCACCGCGACGCTCGCGACGGCCAGCAGCGTCCCGACCCACGCGAGCACCGAGGCGAGGACGGACAGGAGCGGCGTCATCGGCCCCGCGAGAGCAGCCGCCCCTCGTCGTCGAACCGGTACCCGATGTCGCGCAGCGCCGCCCGAGCGGCCTCGACGTCGAGCGACCCGTCGTCGTCGAAGAACGGGTGGATCGGGTCGCTCCCGTCGGCCCACGTCACCGACTCCGGGATCTCGGTCGGGGACGCCGCGAGCGGCGAGGTCGCCGCCTGGGCGTAGCCGTCGAAGGCGTCGTCGACGACCGCGGCCTTGTCGATCAGCCGCGCGATCACCGCCCGGAACCGGGGGTTCGACAGCGGGCTCCGCCGCACGTTGTACCCGACGTGGTAGAACGCCGCCGACCGGCCGCTCACGAGTCGGGTGTCCGCCGAGCGGCCGATCCGCGGGACGGACTCGGGGCCGAGGTTCGAGACGGTCGCGTCCGCGAGCCCCTCGGCGACCGTCTCCACGGCCGAGATGTCCGACGGCAGCACGTCGATTCGGAGCCGGTCGAACGCCGGCTTCCCGTGGTATCGGAGCGGAATCCCCGCTCGCGGGTCCGCGGGCTCGTCGACCGCGTCCGAGTCGTCTTCGGACGCCGACCGGACGAGGAAGTGGTCGGGGTTCCGCTCGAACGCGACCGACTCCCCCGCGGTCGCCTCCGCGAACCGGAGCGGGCCGCTTCCGACGGGGTCGGGGTTGTTGGAGACGACCGCCTCCGTGGTCTCGAAGTCGAGTTCGAAGCCGGCGATCGTCGCGGCGTGGGCCCGCTCCGACCAGACGTGTTCCGGGAGGATCGGCACCCGGAGCGCCCTGGCGGCGACCGTCTCGTTCACGTCGGGCACCGTGAGCCTGACCGTCGCGTCGTCGCGGACGCGCGCCCCCTCGACGAGGGAGCTGCGGCCGCGGAACCGCGGGGCCGGCACCGGGGTCTCGACGTTCCCGAGCGAGGTGTCGCGGAGGAACTCGTAGGTGAACGCGACGTCGCTCGCCGTCACGGGCTCGCCGTCGTGCCACCGGGCGTCCCGGAGCGAGACGTCGAGCGTCGTCTCGTCGACCCGCTCCCAGTCGGCGGCCAGCCAGGGGAACACCTCGTCGCCGTCCGCGCGGGCGAGCGGGTCGTACAACAGTCCGGTGAAGGTCCCGTACTTCCGGTACTCGGCGGCGATCGGGTTCCAGTTCTCCGTGATCCGGTCGTCGGTGGTCACGAGCCGGAGGGCCTCCCCGGTCGAGTCTGCGGCGTCACCGGCCGCCCCGTCGGCGTCCGCGTCGGCCGCCGTCTCGTTCCCGCCTGTCGACGCGTTCGTCGCGGCGCCGCCGTCCCCGGAGCCGGCAGCGACGGGGTCGAGGCCGAGGAGCCCGGTGACGGAGAGCGGCTGTCGGTCCGCCGTCCACCCGTCGAACCGGTTCTCCTGAACGGCGGTGAGCGCGTCGGGGAACGCGACGACTGAGAAGGGCTGGAGCTCGCACACCGTCTCTTGGAGCGCGGCGACGGCGTCGTCGCGGTCGCGACCGGTGGCCCGGCGCTGTCGGTCCAGCAGGTCGTCGACGGCCATCTCCGTGAGGCCGAAGGGGTTCTGCCACCCCGACTCCGCGACGAACCGCGAGTGGGTCAGCCCGTACAGCGCGTCGGGGTCGAACGGCTCCGTCTCGACGAACTGCCCGACGTAGAGGTCGAAGTTCTGATTGATGAGCACCTTCCGCCAGAGGTCGGTCTGTCCGACCGTGTTGAGTCGGACGTCGACGCCGACCGCGGTCAGGTGCTCTTCGAGCTGCCTCGCGATGCGGATCCCGTTGGGGTCGGCGTCCGCCGGCGTGGCGTTGATCTCGAGGGTCAGCTGCTCGCGCGGGTTCCGTCCGGCGATGTTCTCCGTGCGACCGAGACAGCCGGCGCTGGCGGCCGCGAGGCCGAGGCCCGCGAGCGCCGCTCGTCGACTGATCGGTCGTGTCATTCGTTTTTCCCTGTTTTCCGTCGCTCGGTATATCTCTTCTGTGCCGTCGTCGCGCCGGACGGCCCGGGAGCCCCCTCAGATCGCGTTCGCCAGCGGGAGCGCCAGCCCGACGGCCCACGCCGCGAGGCCGACGGCGGTGGTCGCTCGGTCCGCGACCGCGCACCCGACGGCGACGACGGCGAGCGCGGCGAGGAGCGCCGCCCGGTGGGCGATGAGGTCCGGGGGGACGGCCACCCCGAGCGCGGCGAAGTCGGCGAGGAACCCGGCGCCGAGCCCGAGGACGACGGCGACCGACGCGGCCGCCGGGTCCGAGCGCGGCGCGCGCCGGACGACCAGCGCGGGCAGCCCGACCGCGAGGACGAGGTACAGCGGGCTCGCGATCGCCTTCGGCGACACCCCCGGCAGCGCCGTCTCCAGCGTCACGCCCGCGACGCGGACGCCGACGAGGACGACGCCGAGCGCGATTCCCAGCGTCGCGGCCGCGCCGTGTCGTCTCGCGTCGGTCCGGAGCCGACGGGCGAGGTCGACGGCCGCCTCGCGGGTGCGCCGGCGGAGCAGCGTCCCGACGAGCGCCGCGGCGGTCGCCAGCTCGATCACGGAGAGCCAGCCGTCGCTGCGGCCGCCGTCGATGCCGCGGTACTAGCGTCGCACGTCCGTCGCGCGGTCCGACCCGGTGAACTCCCCCTCCAGCCGCGTCGCGGGCGCGTCGATGTCGGGGACGGTGTGACGGAGTCGGAACCAGTCGTAGTACTCCGCGTGGGCCTGTATCGCGGTGTAGGAGCCGTCGGGGGCCTCGTACGCGCGGAGGTGGTCGCGGACGCCGAGGTACCGCCCGTCGTGGAGCTCGAACGTCTCCGTGAGCCACGCGCCGCCGGTCGGGCCCTCGACGTACGAGTAGCGGAGCGAGCTGTGCGCGTCCCGCCAGTCGCGGGCGACGAACTCGCGGACCTGATCGCCGTCGTCGACCGTCGCCGCCGCCTCGTCGGGGTCCGTCTCCTCCCAGTTCGCGGCCGCGTCGCCCTCGATGGCGGCCCGCGTCGCGTCCGCGTCGGCGTGGAACACGAGGTTGATCGCGAGCGTCCGCCCCTCGACGCTCCGGCTCCGGCTCGTGTGCGGCCAGAGCCGGTAGTCCCCCGCGACCGAGATGAGGCTGTCGTCCGCGACGTCGCCGGGCGCGGGTTCCGCGGTCGGCCCGGCGAAGAACCCGGAGAGCGCGAGCCCGACGACGACGACGGCGAGGAGCCCGACCACGACGGTCGCCCGTTTCATGCGCCGCACCTGTGTCCCGGGAAACAAACCTGTTCGGGTTAGGCCGCCGCGCGACCCCGATCAGGCGTCGCCACGTGACCGCGCTCCGACGCCGTCGCGGCGCTCACCACGTCTCGACGACGCCGTCGCGGATGTCCTCGGCGCACCCCTCGCAGTCGGGGTGGCCGGACGCGAAACAGGCCGGTCGCCCCTCGCCGTCGACCGGCACGGTCCGGCGCTCCGCGTGGCGACGGCAGACGATGCGCGCCGCGCCGGACTCGTCGGCCGGGAGGTCGAACCGCGCCGCGGCCGCCGCGTCGCCCTCGGGGTCGTCGCGCCCCTCGGCGTAGGCGCGTCTGGCCTCCTCGAACTGTTTGCCCGCCTTGCGGAGCTGTTGGCGGATCGCACGTTCGAGCCGGTCGTCCATACCCGCCATTTCGGCGCGGCGGATATAGGTCCGTTGGCGGGGCGGGGCGCTGCGGCCGCGACAGCGCGGGCCGCGAGGGACCCCCGCCCCGGGAAACCTTGATGGGACGGCCGAGCGATCGCTCGGGTATGTCCGACGACTGTATCTTCTGTTCGATCGTGGCCGGCGACATCCCGGCGCGCACCGTCTACGAGACCGATTCCGTGCTGGCGTTCCTCGACGCGAACCCGCTCGCTCGCGGCCACACGCTCGTGATCCCCAAGTCGCACGCGCGGCACGTCGGCGACCTCGGCGCCGCCCTCGCGAGCGACCTGTTCGACGCGGTCGCGTCCCTCACGCCGCGGATCGAGGACGCCGTCGACGCCGACGGGGCCAACGTCGGCGTCAACGACGGCGAGGCGGCCGGTCAAGAGGTCCCGCACGTCCACGTTCACGTCGTCCCGCGGTTCGAGGGCGACGGCGGCGCGCCGATCCACGCGGTGGCGGGCAAGCGGCCCGACCTCTCGGACGACGAACTCGACGCCGTCGCCGACGAGGTCGCGGCCGCGATAGACGAATAGGGAGCGGTCGACCGCCTCGCGGTATCCCGGTTTCGCGATTTTTAAGACCGGGCTCCGGCGAGGCCGGAACATGCAGGCGACGACGCTCGCGCTGATCGGGGCGACCGGCGGCGCGGGAACGACGCGGACCGCCGTCGAGCTGGCGGCGATGGGCGCGCGCGACGGCGACGACGTGGCGGTCGTCGACGCCGCGTTTACGACGCAGGGACTCTCCGAGTACGTGGCCGGACGCATCGACCCCGACCTCACCGCGCTCCTCACCGACGATCCGGACGCGGCGCTGTCGGCGGCGACGTACCCGGTCGTCGGGAGCGGCGGGAACGCCGGGCGGTCGGGACGCGCCGACGCGGCGGCGGGCGGCGACGCTTACGGCCCGGACCTTCCCGGGCGCGTCGACGCGGTGCCGGCGAGAGCGCCGTTCGAGCGCGTCGCGCGGGCGAAGACCGCCGAGGCCGCCCGGAAGCTGGAGCGCCGGATCGACGAGGCGGCGACGACGTACGACGCGGTGGTCGTCGACGCCGCGCCGGTCGGGTCGAACGAGGCCGTCGCGGCCGCGACGACCGTCGACCGCGCGGTTGCGGTCAGGCCGGCGACGGCCCACGGACGCGACGCTGCCCAGCGGCTCCGGGGGCGGATCGCCGACGTCGGCGGGAGCCTCGACGCGACGCTCGCGGTCGAGCGACCGGGAGGCGGCGGGGGCGACGAGAGCGGCGGCGACGGCGTCGTCCGCGTGCCGGGGACCGACCCCGAGGTGGCGGCCGCGCCGACCGCGGCAGGGGAAGATGACGCGTACGCGCGGGCGATCGCGACCGCGTACGAGACCGCGTTCGACGCGGCGCTCGACGTGGAGTTTCCGGAGCCGGGGCTCGTCGAACGGATCACGTCCTGAGTCGGGCCGGAAGGAAGCTGAAGCGGCGGTCAGCGGAGTCCGTCGGTGGAGCCGAGCGCGTCGCCGAGGGGGTCGTCGGCACCGAGTCCGTCGCCCAGCGGCGCGGAGCCGGCGACCTGCGCGTCGACCGCCTCCGCGACGACCTCGACCGGATCGTGAGTCTCGACGTAGGTGGCCAGCGCGAAGTCCGCCTCGTCGCCGCCGGTGAGCGCGACGGCCTCGCTGCGGGAGGTCCGGCCATCGAGCCAGTCGCGGACGATGTCGCGTCCGGTGGGCGAGAGCGGACAGACGCCCGCGACGCCGCATCGGTGGAGCGTCTTCGCGGCCGTCATCGGCGAGACGCCCGCCTCGCGCGCCGCGTCGCCGACGCTCCGCCCGGCGGTGTAGGCGTCGACGAGCGTGGCGGTCGCTTCGGGCGTACACGGGAGCGACTCGGCGTGCGCCGACAGGCGGTCGACGAGCGGCGTCTCCGTGTCGTCGGCGAGGGCGACTCCGCGATCGCGCTGGCGCGAGGTCACCTCGACCCCCGCCGCGATCTCCGACAGCGTCATGCGAATCGCTGTCTCGCACGAGCGGTTAAAACCACCGTACTGCGGCGCGATCGGTCGCCCGGCCACCGACCGATTACCGGTCGGTTCGGCGGCGGCGATCCGACCGATCGACCGCCGATTCGCCCGGGTTTAAGTAAGGCATCGGGCCCGAGTTCGACGTGTGATGAGTGACGCACGCTCGACCCGCGTTCGTTCGCCCCGGACCGAGACCGACGACGCCGCGACCGCCGACCGCGCCGCGACGACCGATCGCCCCGTGAGCGCCGACCGAGGTCCGTCGACCGAGACGGCCGGACCGGCCGAGGCGGCCGCGACGACCGAGGAGACCGCCGACCGCGAGACGTGTCCGGAGTGCGGCGGGCGCACGCGCGTCGACGGCGCGGAGCGCGTCTGCGCCGACTGCGGGCTCGTCGTCGAGGCCGACCGGATCGATCACGGCCCCGAGTGGCGGTCGTTCGACGACGACGACACGAATCCGAAGCGGACCGGCGCGCCCCTGACGCGCTCCCGCCACGACCGCGGCCTCTCGACGGAGATCGGTCGGTCGACGAAGGTGAAGGGCCGCAAGCGCCGCCGGCTCGCGCGGATGCGGACCCAGCACAACCGCGCGCAGATCTCGACGAAGCGCGACCGCAACAAGGTGTACGCCTACACCGAGATCCGACGGCTCACCGGCGCGTTGGAGCTCCCCGACAGCGTCCGCGACGCCGCCTGCGCGCTGTTCGACTCCGCACAGGACGAGAGCCTGCTCCGCGGGCGCTCGCTGGAGGGCTTTGCGGCCGCCTGCGTCTACGTCGCCTGTCGCACCGCCGACGTGGCGCGCACGGTCGGCGAGGTGTGCGCCGAGGCGAAGGCGACGGAGGACGAGCATCGGGCCGCCTTCGACGCGATGAACCGCGAACTCGGCCTGCCGATCGCGCCGAGCGGCCCCGCGGAGTACCTCCCGCGGTTCGCGAGCGACCTCGGCTGCGACCCCGCCGTCGAGCGCCGGGCGGGCGAGCTGGCCGAGCGCGCCGTCGAGGAGGGGATCGCCAACGGCCGCAACCCGGTCGGCGTCGCGGCCGCCTGTCTCTACACCGCGGCCCGCGAGCTCGACGCGGAGTGTACGCAGCGGGAGGCCGCGGACGTGGCCGGCGTGACGCCGGTGACCGTCCGGCGGACGTACGTCGACCTCACCGAGGAGTGAGTCGGAAAAGCGCCGACGGGGGACCGTCGGCCGTGACGGGCCGCCGAGCGGCCGGAGCGGCGTCAGCGGGAGCCGGTCGCCGCGGGAGGGAGCGGCGGCGACCGGCGACCGATAGCGGCGAGGCGGTGTGGAGGGCAGGGAGGGCACCCCGACCGCCCGGCGGGCGTCACGCATCTGTATCGAGGCGCGGGGGAGCATTCTACGTTAGCCGTCGATAGTACGGACAGACCGTACAACACGCTCGGAGCGGACGCATCGCGTCGCGCGTGCCGACCGGTCAGGAGTCGTCGATCTTGTGCTTGAACGCGAAGAAGACGCGGCGCCCGGTCTCGGTGAGGCGCACGGTGTCGGAGCGTCCGACGTCCTCCAGCTCGACGTACCCGCGCTCGCGCAGCGGCGACAGCACGTGCGTCTCCAGCGCTCGGTACTTCGCGGTCCGGCTCTCGCCGGCCTCGCGGAGGAACGAGAGGCCGCGCTCGCGCGCCCACTCGATCAGGTTCCACTTGTCGGTGGTCCGGTTCTCGTCGGCGCGGTCGTGGAGCCGACCGAGGACGGCGACTTGGTCGGTCGTGGGCGCGTCCATCGGGTAGATGGGCAGGTCGACGGTGCGCTCGACGCCCTCGGTGAGCGGCTCGGTGCGCCGGTCGTGGCGGTGGCGCTCGGGCTCGACGCTGTAGGGGCGCGCGCCGACGATCATACAGGCCAACGCGACGCCGACCGCGGCGATCCGCGGTCCGGTCGAGACGTTGCCGAAGAGCCGGTCACCGTCCGCCGCGGCGGCGCGGTGGCGCGCGGCGACCGTCGTCGTCACGCCGAGTACGTCGTACACGTCCGCGTGCGCGACCGGGATCGGTCGGACCTCGGCGAACTCGGCGACCGCGGCCCACGCGTCCCGCTGGTAGTCGGTGAGTCCGTCGGGGTCGATGCGGGTGTCGGTCGGATCCGGGGCGGTGGCCGCGTCGAAGTCCACGTCGCCGCGAGCCCCGTCGCGGTCGGGGGCGTCGGCGAGGAGGTAGGCGACGTCGGTGCCGTGGCGGCGGAGGGGTTCGACGATCCGGTCGCGCTCGTAACCGAGCGGGACCACGTGGACGCGGCGTTCGGCGACGCTGGGGACCGAAGTGTCCATGTCCACGTTGTCCGCGGCGGCCGGTTAAATAGCCCGCCGGAGCGCTCGGTACCGATCACGAGCCGTGGGGGCACGTACCACGAAAACCGTTAAATCCGGCTGTCGCCTACGTTCACACATGAGCGCTGACCGGTCCGCCCTCAGGCGGGCCATCGAGCGCGGCGAGCGAGACGGCGGCGCGATCGAGTTCAAGGAGCGACTGACGCGCGAGGTTCACCTCGCCGACGGGCGCATGGAGTCGCTCGTGGCCCAGCTCCGCCACCGGGTCCTCTCCGGCGACGGCGAGGCCACTTACGTCCTCGGCGTCACCGACGACGGGGGGTTGGCCGGCGTCTCTCCCGACGCCTTCTCCGAGACGATGGACGTGCTCTCGCTACTGGCCGACGAGGCCGACGCCCACATCGCCGACGTGGAGACGTGGAGCGCCGGCTCCGGCGGCGACGGCGACGAGGCGGGGTTGGTGGGCCTCGCCACGCTCCGCGACGGCGGCGTCTTCGAGGCGGACGAGGACCACCTCGTCGTCGGCACCGCGGGTCACGTCGACCACGGGAAGTCGACGCTCGTCGGCACGCTCGTCACCGGGCGCGCCGACGACGGGCAGGGGGGTACGCGCGGCTTCCTCGACGTCCAGCCCCACGAGGTCGAGCGCGGCCTCTCGGCCGACCTCTCGTACGCGGTGTACGGCTTCGCCGACGGCGCTGACGAGCCGGTTCGGATGGACAACCCCCACCGCAAGGCCGACCGCGCGGGGGTCGTCGAGGCGGCCGACCGGCTCGTCTCCTTCGTCGACACCGTCGGCCACGAGCCGTGGCTCCGGACGACGATCCGCGGGATCGTCGGCCAGAAGCTGGACTACGGGCTCCTCGTCGTCGCCGCCGACGACGGGCCGACGAAGACCACCCGCGAACACCTCGGCATCCTCCTGGCGACCGAACTGCCGACCGTCGTCGCGGTCACGAAGGCGGACGCCGTGAGCGACGACCGGCTCGCCGCGGTCGAACGCGAGGTCGAGTCGATGCTCCGGGACGCCGGGCAGACCCCGCTGCTCGTCGACCGCCACGGCGTCGACACCGCGGTCGCGGAGGTCGGCGACGGGGTCGTTCCCCTGCTGCGGACGAGCGCGGTGACGAAAGACGGGATCGGGACGCTCGATCACCTGTTCGAGCGCCTCCCGAAGCGCGCGACGCCCGACCGCGAGGCGTTCCGGATGTACGTCGACCGCAGCTACAAGGTGACCGGCGTGGGGGCGGTCGCGTCCGGCACGGTGAACTCGGGGACCGTCGAGACGGGCGACGAGCTCCTGCTCGGGCCCATGCCCGACGGCTCGTTCCGCGAGGTGGAGGTGCGGTCGATCGAGATGCACTACCACCGGGTCGACAAGGCGACCGCCGGGCGGATCGTCGGCATCGCGCTGAAAGGCGTCGACGAGGCGGAGATCGAACGCGGGATGGCCCTGGTTCCCAGAGACAGCGAGCCGGAGCCGGTCCGCGAGTTCGAGGCGGAGGTGATGGTGCTCAACCACCCGACCCGGATCCAGGAGGGGTACGAGCCGGTGGTCCACCTCGAGACCCTCTCCGAGGCGGCCGCGTTCTTCCCGGAGGAGGGACGGCTGCTCCCGGGAGACACGGGGAACGCGCGCGTCCGCTTCAAGTTCCGGCCGTACCTGATCGAGGCGGGACAGCGGTTCGTCTTCCGCGAGGGGTCGAGCAAGGGCGTCGGAACCGTGACCGACGTCGGAGAGACGGACGGCGAGCCGTCGACCGCCGACCGCTGATCCGCGCTTTTCGACCGCAGGGAGCCGACACATTCCGCCGTTTTCGCTGATCCGAACGGCGAGAGTGTGAATTTGTCTTCACAAAAGGACAACAGGGCGAACAGAGTGACCGTACGAACATGCCGACCCAAAACCTTATTAGACGGAAACAAGAGTTGCCTGTATGCGACGAGAAAACACACGACGCATTTCGCGACGGAAGGTCCTCGCCGGCGGGGCAGCCGGCACCTCGTTCTTCCTCGCCGGGTGTGCCGGCGGCGGAGACGGGTCGGACGGCGGCGACGGCGGCGACGGCTCCGACGGGTCGGACGGCGGCGACGGGAGCGACCTCCCGAACCAAGAGCTGTACTTCGCGCAGGTGAAGGGACCCCTCGACATGGACCCCGTCATCATCAACGACGTCCCGTCCGCGCAGATCGCGGGCCGGATCTTCGACGGGATCTACGAGTACGACGAGGGCGTCGGGCTCGTGCCGGGGATCGCCTCCGACATGCCGACGGTCGAGCGCGAGGGGACGCGGTACATCGTTCCGGTCCGCGACGACGCCATGTTCCAGAACGGTGACCCGGTGACGGCGGAGGACGTGATGCACACGGTCCTCGCGCCCGCCGAGGAGGAGACGGAGAACGCCTCCGAGGTCAACATGGTCGACACGGCGGAAGTGATCGACGAGACGACCGTCCAGTTCGACCTGGCGTACCCCTACGGGGCGTTCGAGACCGCGCTGGTCCGGAGCGTCGTCAACAAAGAGGTCCGGACGAGCGACCGGGAGGCGTACAACACCGACCCCGTCAGCTCGGGGCCGTTCCAGCTGGCCGAGTGGGAGCCAGAGAGCTACGCGACGCTCGAACGCTGGGACGACTACTGGGGCGACGCCGACGGGTTGCCGAACCTCGCGACCGTCGAGTTCGAGCCGATCGAAGAGCAGACCACGCGGGTGACGGAGCTCGAGACCGGCAACGTCGACATCATCGAGACCATCCCGCCGCAGCTGTACGAGACGGTCCGGAACAACGAGAGCGCCTCGATCAGCGAGACGCCCGGCATCGGGTACTTCTACCTCGCGTTCAACTGCGGCGCGGGGCCGACGTCCGACCCGCTCGTCCGCGAGGCGGTCGACTACTGCGTCTCGATGGACCAGGCGGTCGAGAACTTCGTCGAGCCCGCCGGCGTCCGACAGGTGAGTCCGTACCCGCGGACGATGGCCGAGGAGTGGGACTTCCCGCTCGACGAGTGGGGCGACATCTCCCACGACCAGGACCTCGAGCAGGCGCAGGCGCTGTTCGAGGAGGCCGGCGTGGACATGGACTACAACTGGCGCATCATCGTCCCGCCGGACGACAAGCGCGAACAGATCGGCATCTCGATCGGCGACGGGCTCCAGAACGCCGGCTTCAACAACGTCGAAGTCCAGCGGCTGGACTGGGGGACGTTCCTCGACGCCTACGTCACCGGCGACCCGGAGCGGTACAACATGTACACGCTCGGCTGGTCCGGCTCGCCCGACCCGGACGCGTTCGCGTACCAGCTGCTGAGCCAAGAGGTGGAGGGGACGACCAACGGGACGTTCCACGAGTACGACGAGGCCTCCGGGATGCTGACGCAGGCCCGCGAGAGCGCGGACTACGAGGAGCGCCGCCAGCTCTACATCGACGCGACGACGGAGCTGCTCGAGGGGCGCGTCCACATCCCGGCGTACAACCTCAAGAACTCCTACGGCATCCACAACAGCGTGTCGGACTTCAGCTCCCACGCCATCTCCAGCGAGATCCAGCTCTTCACCGGGCACAACAACGTCGCGGTCGAGTAACGGTTCGGTCGGGTGACGGGTCGGTCCGCGAACCGTCTCGTCCCCGCCGATTCGAAACCGGAACGGCGTCAGTCTGACTCCGGTTCGAACGCTTCGAAGAACAGCGGCGCGACGAAAGCGGTAAAAAATCGGGCAGATTAAATAATCGTCCAAGAACATCGACGATAGCAACCACACAGATGGGGCTCTTACGGTACACACTTTGGCGACTCGCACAGGCGATCCCGGTACTGATCGGAATCATCACGATCACGTTCTTCCTCGCGAACCAGATTCCGGGGGACCCGGTCGAGATCATGCTGGGGCCCAGCCCGGCACAGGAACAGGTCGAGGCGATCCGGGCGCGGTACGGGCTGGACCGCCCGGCGTACCAGCGATTCCTGACCTACCTCGCCGGGGTGGCGACCGGGGACCTCGGGCAGAGCATCTACTACGACCGACCGGTCCTCGAGATGATCCTGCTCCGGCTCCCGGTGACGCTGTACCTCACCGTGTCGGCGTTCATCTTCGCGATCGTGACCGCGATTCCGCTCGGCGTCATCTCGGCGAAGCGGCGCAACAAGCCCGCCGACCACGTCTCGCGGATCGTCTCGCTCATCGGCGTGTCGACGCCGTCGTTCTGGATCGGCCTCATGCTCATCATCGTCTTCGCGTTCTACTTGGGGTGGTTCCCGGCCCGAGGCCTCCCGCTCCCGTGGGCGTCGCCGGCCGACATCAGGGGGGCAGAGACGCAGCTCCAGGTCGTCCGGACCTCGCTGTATCACCTCGCGATGCCGATGGTGGCGCTCGGGACGCTCCAGATGGCGCAGATCACGCGGATCGAGCGGTCGTCGATGGTGGAGTCGCTCCAGGGCGAGTACGTCAAGCTCGCCCGCGCCTACGGCGTCTCCGAGTCGAAGATCGTCCGGAAACACGCCTTCCAAGTCGCACAGCTGCCCGTGATCACGATCGTCGGCCTCGGCCTCTCGACGGCGCTCGGCGGTGCGGTGCTGACCGAGACCGTCTTCGAGATCCAGGGCATGGGCCGGCTGATCATCACGGCGATCAACAACCAGGACTACGAACTCATCATGGGGACGACGTTCATGTTCGGCGTCGCGTTCGTCATCGGCGTCATCATCACCGACGTCGCGTACGCCTACATCGACCCCCGCGTCGCCTACGGTGACGAATCATAATGGCTACCGAAACAGACTCAGCGACCGACGGTTCGGCGGACACGGAGGGAACCGGTGCCGGGGAGATCGAGGCCCGCGTCGGCCTCCGATACACCCTGCGACAGGTGAAACGCGACACGACGGCGCGGATCGGGATCTACACCGTCGGGGCGATCACGCTCGTCGCGCTGCTCGCCTCGATCGACTACTACGTCTTCGACTACGGCGTCGCGGAGATGATCTGGTACAGCCCGGTGCAAGACCCCGAACAGGTCCGGCGACTGCTCCCGCCCGTGGGGATGGAGAACCAGTACGGGCAGGGCACGCTCGAACACCCGATGGGGACCGACCACCGCGGGCGCGACATCTTCGGCCGGCTGTTCTACGGCACGCGGATCGCCATCACCGTCGGGTTCATGGCCACCGCGATCGGACTGGTCGGCGGCACGCTGATCGGCGCGGTGTCGGGCTACTACGGCGGCTGGATCGACGACGTGCTCCAGCGCGTCACGGAGACCATCTACGCGATCCCGTTCCTCGTGTTGGTCATCGCGTTCATGACCGCGTTCGGGCGGGACCTCAGCTTCGCGATGATCGGCGTGGGGATCACGTCGATACCGGTGTTCAACCGGCTGATCCGCTCCCGCGTCGTCTCGGTGCGCGAGGAGGACTACATCGAGGCCGCCCGCGCGGCCGGCGTGAAAGACCGGAACATCATCCTCCGGCACGTCATCCCGAACAGCTTCGCGCCGGTGCTCGTCCAGGCGACGCTCCAGATCGGCGTGAGCATCCTCATCGTCGCGGGCCTCTCGTTCCTCGGCTTCGGCGCGCAGCCGCCGACGCCGTCGTGGGGGCAGATGCTCTCGGCGTCCCGGAACTACATGCTTCCGGCACCGACGTTCAGCCTCTTCCCCGGCATCGCGATCCTGATCACCGTCATCGGCTTCAACATCCTCGGCGACGGCCTCCAAGACGCTCTCGACCCGCGGATAAACAACTGATATGACCGAACCACTACTCAGCGTACGCGATCTCAAGACACAGTTCTTCACCGAAGACGGAACGGTTCGCGCCGTCGACGGGATCTCCTTCGACGTGTACGAGGGAGAGATCGTCGGGCTCGTCGGCGAGTCGGGCGCGGGCAAGTCCGTCGCGACCTCAAGCATCCTCCGGCTGGTCGACAGCCCGGGCGAGATCGTCGGCGGCGAGATCGAGTTCAAAGGCGAGACGATCTTCGGGCTCGAAGAGGGCGACGCCGGCGAACTGCGGCCGCGCGACGAGATGCTCACCGAGACCCAGATGCGGAAGCGGATCCGCGGCCGCGAGATCGCGATCATCTTCCAAGACCCGATGGAGTCGCTGAACCCCGTGTTCACGGTCGGGGGACAGCTCCGGGAGTTCATCGAGATCAACCGCGACCTCGACCCGGCCGAGGCGAAGGAGGAGGCGATCGACATGCTCCGGGAAGTCGGGATCCCCGCGCCGGAGTCGCGGTACGACGAGTACCCCCACCAGTTCTCCGGCGGGATGCGGCAGCGCGTGCTGATCGCGATGGCGCTCGCCTGCCAGCCGGACCTGATCATCGCCGACGAGCCGACGACCGCCCTCGACGTCACGGTCGAAGGCGAGATCCTCGAGATGGTGACGGCGCTGCAAGAGAAGTACGACACGTCGTTCATCTGGGTCACCCACGACATGAGCGTCGTCGCGGAGATCTGCGACCGCGTGAACGTGATGTACCTCGGCGAGATCATCGAGCAGGCCGAGGTCGACGACCTGTTCTACGACACGAAACACCCGTACACGTCGGCGCTGCTCGACTCGATGCCGCGACCGGACAAGACGGTCGACGAGCTCAGACCGATCGAGGGGGTGATGCCCGAGGCGATCAACCCGCCCTCGGGCTGCCGGTTCCACTCCAGGTGCCCCGAGGCCCGGGAGGTGTGCCGGGAGGTCCACCCGGACCTGCGGGACCTGAGCGACGAGGGCGAGGCGACGCACACGGGCGCGTGCGTGAAACACGACGCGTTCGACGTGGGGTACGGCGACAGCCCGGCGATCGAGACGGAGACCGGGAGCGGGTTCTCCGCCGGCCTCACCGAGACGGGGGGTGAGGCGGAATGAGCGGGGTCGGCCCCGCAGAGTCGGACCCCGACGCCCTGCTCCAGGTCCGAGACCTGTGCAAGTACTTCGACAACGACAGCGGCCTCCTCGGCGGCGTGTCTCTCGGCGACGAGTTCCCGTACGTCTCTCGGTCGTCCTCGGACGTCCGCGCGGTCGACGGCGTGAGCTTCGACATCAAGGAGGGGGAGACGCTCGGGCTCGTCGGCGAGTCCGGCTGCGGGAAGTCGACGCTCGCGCGGACCGTCCTCCGGCTGCTCGAACCGACGAGCGGGAGCGTCTACTTCCAGGGCGAGGACCTCGCGTCGCTGTCCGGCGAGCCGCTGCGGCGTATGCGGAAGGACATGCAGATGATCTTCCAGGACCCGCAGTCGTCGCTCGACCCGCGGATGAAGGTCGGGCCGATCGTCGAGGAGCCGATGCAGGCTCACGGGATGCTCGACGAGGAGGGCCGGGAGGCCCGTGCCAAGGAGCTGTTAGAGAAGGTTGGGCTCGACCCGCAACACTACAACCGGTACCCCCACGCGTTCTCCGGCGGGCAGCGCCAGCGCGTGAACCTCGCGCGGGCGCTGTCGGTGAACCCCGACTTCATCGTCTGCGACGAGCCGGTGTCGGCGCTCGACGTCTCGATCCAAGCGCAGGTGCTCAACACGATGGAGGAGCTGCAGGAGGAGTTCGACCTGACGTACCTCTTCATCGCGCACGACCTGAGCGTCATCCGGCACATCTCCGACCGCGTGGCAGTGATGTACCTCGGGAACGTCGTCGAACTGGCCGACAAAGAGGAGCTGTTCGAGAACCCGAAACACCCGTACACGCGGGCGCTGCTCGACGCGATCCCGGTTCCGGACCCGCGGAGCGGGGGCCGCGACGAGCTGCTGTCCGGCGACGTGCCGTCGCCGATCGACCCGCCCTCGGGCTGTCGCTTCCGGACGCGGTGTCCGAAGCTGATCCAGCCGGAGGCGTACGAGATGACCGACGAGACGTGGCGGAGCGTCGTGCGGTTCCAGCGGGCGGTGAAGCGCCGGGCGTTCGAGGAGACCGACCCCGACGCGCTCCGGAGCCGGTACTTCGACGGCGGCGTGCCGAGCGGTGACGCGGGCACGCTGCTCGACGAGGCGCTCGGCCATATCGAGCGCGACGAGTGGGACGACGCCGAGGCGCTCCTGACGGAGCGGTTCGCGGACGAGAGCGTCTGCGCGACGGCGAAGCCCGCCTACGAGATCGAGTCGACCCTGAGCGACGGCCGCCACTACGCCGCGTGTCACCTGCGCCGCGACGAGGCGGTCGCCAGCGCCGTCGACGAGAGCGCGCTGGACGGCGCGGCGCGCCTCGGCGCGCCCGAAGCGGACGACTGAGCGGCTCGACGGCGCGTTTTCGTGAAGATGTGCGGAGCCGACCGGGAGCCGCCGGCTATCGGATCCGTATCCGAACGCTGTCCTCGTGACGCTCGTCGGCGTCGGGGACCGGAACGAACGCCGAAATCGTGTGTTCCCCCCGGTCGGCGCGGACGGAGCGGTCGAGGCCGTCACCGTCGGTCCGGCGGAAGCGGCCGTTCCAAGTGGCCGTCGCCCGCTTCGTCTCCCCGGCCCGGAACGCGAGCGTGGACTCCTCGGCGCACACGTAGAGCCGCTCGTCCGTGGCCTCCAGCACGCCGTCGACCGCCCAGCCCCACGCGCGGCGGGTCGAGGTGGGGACCTCGACCGGAACCGGCAGGCGGTTGCGGATCGCGACGGTGATCGTGACCGGTTCGTCGGGCGCGTACTCGGCGGCGTCCGTGCTGACGGCGACGTCGACCGCGCGCCGTGCCACCGACCGGGGCACGACGCGGCCGAGGGCGCTCGAGAGATAGTTCTTCGTCTCGTCGAAGCCGGTGCGGTCCGTCGAACTGTCGTGGCGTCTGTCGACCATGTGGGGCTCTGAAACCGGGAGGGACGAGGCGTCGGTCGCCGTTCGGGTCGCGGTACGCGTGTCGCGGTACTAAGCGTTCGGGTCGGCGTCGGAGGGCGTCGAGGCCGGGGCCGGAATAAAAGGACCGCTCGGGTCGATCAGACGTATTCGAGGATGTCCCGGAGGTTGATCGCGACGGCCAGCGCGGCGCTGACGACTAAGACGATGATCGTCGCCATCGGGTCCATCGCCTCCGTGCCCTGCGAGTACACCACCATGCCGTACATCTCCTTCGTGAGCGCGTCCATCGTTCCGCCGACGAAGAAGACGCGGATGAAGTCCTCGAACGAGCGGAGCCACGCGAACACGAAGCCCGCGGCGATGGCGGGCGAGATGATCGGGAGCGTGACGTCTTTCAACACGCCGCGGCCGTTCGCGCCGAGGTCGCGAGCGCCCTCCTCTAGGTTGCGATCAAACACCGCCAGCCGGGCGACCACGGGCAGGACGATGAACGGCAGGCCGTACACGGAGTGCGCGAGCACGGTCCCGAGGAAGCCGGCCGGGAGCCCGACGACGCGGAAGAGGATCAGCAGCGAGATCCCCATGATGATCCCCGGCATCAGGAGCGGGAGGATGACGAGTCCCCTGAGCACCGACCGGCCCCGGAAGCTATGCCGAGCGATGGCGAACCCGAGCGGGACGCCGATCAGCGTCGCGACCCCGGCCGACACCGTCGCCACGAACGCGCTCTGTCTGGCCGCCGCCAGGAGCCCCTCGTTGGTGAACAGGCTGACGTAGTTCCCGAGGGTGACCCCCTCGAAGGGGAACAACACCGAGTTCTCCGTGAACGAGAGCACGACGATCTGCGAGAGCGGGAGCCAGAGGAACGCGATGATCCCGAGCGTCAGCGCCCACATGCCGTAGGAGGCGACCGCGCTCACGACCCGATCGACGGAGACGGCTCCCGTGATCCCCGGCTCGCCGACGAGGCGCGACAGCCGACTGTATTTCTCGCTATCGGACATGGCTCACCCCATCGCCTCCAGGCTGGTGGTACGCATCACGATCGCGAACGCGATCACGGTCGGGATGATGAGGAAGAGCGACCCGGCCGCGCCGTAGTTGATGGCGTACAGCTCGTTTATCCGCGCCGTGAGCACCTCGGCGATCATGGTGAACTTCCCGCGGGCGAGGAACTGCGGCGTGATGAACGTCCCGAGCGCCGGGACGAACACGAAGACGCAGCCGGTGATGAGCCCCTGTGCCGACAGCGGGATCACGACGTCCTTCGCGATCTCCAGCCGCGAGGCCCCGAGGTCCCGCGACGCCTCGATGACGCCGTAATCGATCCCTTCGAGGCTCGAGTACAGCGTCAACAGCATGTACGGGAAGAAGGCGTGGGTGAGCGAGATGATCACCGCCACGATCCCGTACTCGAAGATACCGAGTGGTTCGGAGACCAGCGGGGTCGCGAGCAGCGCCGAGTTGAGGAGTCCCTGGCTGCCGAAGAGCGAGAGCCACGAGTAGATGCGCACGATGAAGATGGTGAAGAACGGGACCAGCACCGCGAACAGCACCAGCTTGAACCGCCGTCCCGAGAGCCGCGTGAGCAGGTACGCGACCGGGTACGCGAGGACGACCGTCAGGAACGTGGTCGCCGCCGCGATGCGCAACGAGAGCAGGAACGAGTCGATGAACGGCGTCTGGAGCAGCCCGCTCTCGCCGACGAAGAGCTCCCGGTAGTTCGACACCGAGAACGACCACACGACGTCGTAGGAGCTGTTGATCTCCGCGAAGCTCACCGTCACGAGGAACGCCATGGGGACGAGTATCAGCGTGAGCAGCCATCCGACCCCCGGCCCCGCCATGAGCGCGAGCTTCGCTCGCTTCCCCCGTCGTTCGAACGCGTCGCCGAGTTTGTGGATGGCGCTCATCTCGGGCTCACGCGTTCTTGACCCGTTCGAACATCTCGATCCACGCCTCGTCCCGTTCGGCGGGCTTGAAGGGGATCATCCCGTCGAGCACGCCCGGCTCGATCTGGAGCGCTTCCGCCTCGATGTTGTCCATCGCGTCCTGAGAGGCGTTCATGATGTTCCGGTTCTCCGACAGCGCCGCGCCGGTTTCCGGCGAGATGTACTCGTTCAGCACGCGGAAGGCGGCCTCCTTGTTCGAAGAGCCGGACGTGACGACCGCGCCCTCGAACCAGGTGAGCTCCTCTTCGGCCGGCTGGGAGAACTCCACGCTCTCGACGTCGTTCATGATCCCCACGTGCGTGCTCCGGTTCGCGAACGACGCGACGATGTTGCCGTTCTGGTAGTCCTGCGTGAGCGTCTCCTCGTCGTGAACGAATCCGAGCAGGTTGGGTTTGAAGTCGATCAGCGTCTCCTCGATGGTCGTGAGCTGTTCGTCGGTGAACGACACGGTGTCGCCCTCGAACGCGTCGGTGTACCCGAGCGCGAGGGCCGTCGCCATGATCGTCTTGTAGTAGCCGTCGTACAGCGTGATGCCGCCGGTGAGGTCCGCTCCCGCGTACTCCTCGCTGAAGAGGACGTCGTAGGAGTGGTCGTGGTCCTCCGGGAGCACCGAGCTGTCGTAGCCGTAGGCGTACCAGCCGAACTGGACCGGGAGGCCGTACACGTCGCCGCCGTCGGCGAACTGCCCCTCGGCCGCGCTCTGGAACGTCGGGTACAGCGCGTCGAAGTTGGTCACGACGTCCATGTCGACCGGTGCCGCCAGGTCGGCGTCGATGAACCGCGGGACGTACTCGTTGTTCGGGATGACGACGTCGTACTGTTCGCCCCCGCCCGCGTTCACGGTGGAGAACATGTTCGCCGACCCGTCGGCGACCGAGACGTCCAGTTCGACGCCGTCGAGCGACTCCTCGATCTGGTCGTTGACGGCGTCGTATCCGGACCACGTGAGGATCGACACCGTCGTGCCACCGCCGCCGCCCATACACCCGGACAGCCCCGCCATACCCGTAACGCCGGTCGCGCCTGCCGCCTTGATGAACTGCCGTCTGTCTATCATCGTCGTGAACCGACTATTACTTCTGTGTGATAAATCTACTCTGAGTAACACATGATCATTGAGCGATTGTCCTAATATTCTTTCAAACGTTATTTTTCCAACGAATACACGGATCGATCACCGTATTCGAGATGGCGGCGTCACGAGGCCGTCACCGACCGCGACGCGCGGTATCTAGTATTGTGAATGCCATTTGTTGGGTTTCGCTGGCAAGCAGAACCCACTTACGAGTATAAGGGCCGAAAAGGTGTATGGAGTATCGAGAATATACGATCTAATTGGAAGAAAGCTTGAATAACTACCGTCCGGTCGGTGCCGGTATGACGATACCGACAACGGCGGTCCAGCTTGACGGCGTCCGCAAGGAGTTCGGAGACACGGTCGCCGTCGACGGGATCGACGTCGACCTCCAGCGCGGCGAGTTCTTCTCGCTGCTCGGCCCCTCCGGCTGCGGGAAGACGACCACCCTGCGGATGATAAGCGGCTTCGAGACCCCGACCGAGGGCTCGATCCGTATCGAGGGCGAGGACGTGGTCCACCGGCCGCCGAACAAGCGGAACACGAACCTGGTGTTCCAGAGCCTCTCGCTTTTCCCACACATGACCGTCGCGGAGAACGTGGGGTACGGGCTGAAGAAGTCGGGGATCAACGCGGGCGAGCGCGAGAAGCTCATCGAGAAGTACCTCCGCATCGTCGACCTCTCCGGGTACAAGCGGCGCAAGCCCCAGGACCTCTCGGGCGGGCAACAGCAGCGCGTGGCCATCGCGCGCGCGCTGGTGAACGAGCCGGACATCCTCCTGCTCGACGAGCCGCTCTCGAGTCTCGACCGGAAGCTGCGCCAGCAGATGCAAGTCGAGCTACAAGAGATCCACGACCGCGTCGAGAGCACGTTCTTCTACGTGACACACGATCAGGACGTGGCGATGAGCATGTCCGACCGGCTCGCCGTCATGAACGACGGGGAGATCGAGCAGATCGGCACGCCGAAGGAGATCTACCGCGAGCCGGCGACCGCGTTCGTCGCCGACTTCATCGGCGACACGAACCTGCTCGACGGCGTCGTCGAGAACACGACGCACCCGCCGCGGCTCGAACTCGACGCCGCGACCGAGATGACGGTCGACCTGGGCGACGCCGGCGCGAAGGGCGACGTGGTCGCCTCCATCCGGCCCGAGGAGGTCGAACTCGTGGAGCCCGGGACCGGCGCCATCGAGGGGACGGTCGTCAATCGATTCTTCCACGGCGAGCGGACCAACCTGGTGGTCGAACCCCACGACGACTCGCTTCCGGAGCTCGACGTCGCGGTCCAGGGACGGTCGGACGTGCCCGACTCCGGCGAGGTCTCCGTCGACTTCAATCCCGACGCGATGAGCGTGTATGGGAAGTGAGCCCGGCGTGCGGGGGAGCGTCGACTCGGCGGTCGACGCCGCCGGGGCGGACGTGCTGTTCCACCACAGCGTCCCGGCAGTCTTCGGCGGCGACTTCGCTCGGGGGTTGCGTTCGCGGCTCGACGACGCGCTCCCGTCGACCGAGCGGATCGAGACGGCGGCGACGCCCGCGGAGTCGAGCGCGGCGATCGGCGACGCCGACGTCGTCTTGACCATCCGGCCGGTGAGCGACGAACTCTCCGGCGGGGCCGGACCGGACTGGGTTCAGACCCTCAACTCCGGGGTCGACGCCTACGACCTCGACGCGCTCGCGGACCGGGGGATCGCGGTGACGAACGCCGCGGGCGTCGCGGCGAACCCGATCGCCGAGCAGGTCCTCGGCTACCTGCTCGTCTTCGAGCGCCGGATCCACAGGGGGATCCGCCAGCAGGAGCGCGACGGCGTCTGGCGGGACTACTCCGCGGGCGAACTCGGCGGGAAGACCCTGGGCATCGTCGGCGTCGGCGCGATCGGGACGCGCGTCGCGGAACTGGCGTCGGGGTTCGACATGGAGGTGATCGGCACGAAGCGCACCCCGGAGACCGCCCCCGCCGTCGTCGACGAGGCGCATCCGCCCGCCGGGCTTCCGGAGGTGCTCTCCCGCTCGGACTACGTCGTGCTCGCGTGCCCGCTCGTCGAGGCGACGCGCGGACTGATCGACGCGGAGGCGCTCATGTCGATGCGGTCGGACGCGGTCCTCGTGAACGTGGCGCGCGGCGAGGTGGTCGACGAGTCCGCGCTCGAAACGGCCCTCCAACAGAAGCGGATCCGCGGGGCAGCCCTCGACGTCTTCGAGGAGGAGCCGCTCCCGGCCGAGTCGCCGCTGTGGGACCTGCCGAACGCGGTGATAACCCCACACATGGCGGGATCGACGCCAAAGTACGCCGACCGGATCGGGTCGCTGTTCGAGGACAACTACCGGCGGTACGCCTCCGGCGACCTCGACGACCTCCGCAACCGGGTCGTCTGAGCGGTCGATCGCGGGCGCTTGGTCGAGCCCGCCGACCGGGGTTCAGTCGTCGGCCTCCACCGGCGGAGTCTCGGCGCGCACCGCGGCCGCCAGCGCGGCGACCCCCTCGTCGATCTCGGCGGGTGAGGCGTGGCTGAACGAGAGCCGCGCGTGGCGCGTCCCTCCGTCGTCGGCGTAGAAGAACGAGCCGGGGAGGTACGTCACGCCCTCGTCGATGGCGTCGGGGAGCATCGCCTCCGCGTCGACGCCCTCCGGGAACTCCACCCAGACGAAGAAGCCGCCGTCCGGGTCGCTCCACGTCGTCCCCGCGGGCATCCGCTCCGTCAAGCTCTCCATCATCCGGTCTCGCCGCTCGCGGTATCCCGCGCAGAGTTCCTCGATGGCCCGTTCGAGCCGACCGTCCTCGGCGTAGCGGGCGATGAGCCCGCGGGTGTAGCTCGGCTCTCCGCCCGCGTTGATCCGCTCGAACTGCTCGACGAACGACTCCTCGGCGATGATCCACCCGGTCCGGACCCCCGGAGCGACGGTCTTCGAGAACGTGTTGGCCCGGATCGCGCGGCCGGTCCGATCGAGCGCCCTGATCGGCGGCGGCTCCGACCCGTCGTACCGGAGCTGGCCGTACGGGTCGTCTTCGAGGACGACGAAGTCGTACGTCTCCGCCAGTTCGAGGAGTCGCCTGCGGCGCCCCTCGGAGAGCGTCACGCCGGTCGGGTTGTGGAAGTTCGGGATGGTGTACAGCAGCTTCGGGAGCGGCTCTCCCGCCGCCTCGCGGGCGGCCAGCTCGTCGGCGAGCGCCCCGACGTCGAGCCCGTCGGCGTCCATCTCGCACCCCTCGATGTCGACGCCGTAGTTGCGGAACAGCCGCAGCGCGCCCATGAACGTCGGCGACTCGACGAACACCGTGTCGCCGGGGTCGAGGAAGGTCTGACACACCGTGTCTATCGCGTTCGTCGCGCCGTTCGTCAGGTGGAGCTGCGACGTCGTACAGTCGATGCCGCGGTCGCGGGCTCGATCGGCGATCACCTCGGGGAGCGCGTCGGCGTACTCGCCGCCGCCGTACTGGAGCGCGCAGTCGCCCTCGTACTCGAAGAGGGACTCGGCCGCCGAGACCAGCTCGTCGTTCGGGAACGACTCGGGATAGGGGAAGCCGAAACTCAACGGGACGGCGTCCGCGTCCCGGATCGACCGCCACGCCCCGTACACGGAGCCGCCCTTCGTCTCCCGAACCGTCTCGCTGAACAGATGATCGAGATCGTCCGAGTCTGATCCGTCCATTCGGTATCAAGTACCACCTTTCGACTCAAGAACATAAGCGTACTGCCCGCAATAGTCGAATGATCAATCACATATTGACAATATAGTCGCCTCATCAGCAGTTCGGCCGCGGCGACGCCGGACACGCGCGAATGCGACGTTCGCGGGGCCCTCGTCGCCGACGGCCGGCGTCGGCTCACTCCGCCACGGAGGCCAGCTCCATCAGGGGGTAGCCGTCCTTCATCGCCATCCGCGTGCGGACCGTGACGCCCTCGTACGCGATCCGCATCTCGACGTCCATCAGCGAGCCGGTGAGCTCGGTGTAGCCGTTCTCGTGGTCGATGGCGTCTGCCACGCGGTCGTCGTGGATCGTCACGTCGACGGCCTCGCAGTGCGGCTGGTTCTCTATCGCCTCCGCCATCGCGCCTTCGAGGCTCCGGGTGCTGGACGGGCTGACCGGCGTGCCGGCGAACTGGTGGTACAGCGAGCCGAACTTGATCCCCGCCTCGAAACACGCCTGCTGGGCGTCGGTTGCCATGCCGGAACGCGGCCGCGGCGAGGCAAGAAGGTTCTGACGCGACCGGGCGGAACCGAAGGCGTTTGGTGCGGCGGGCGGAACGGGTCGGTATGAACCAGCTCCGCGTCAGCGGCGGGCGAGTGCTCCGACCCGACGGCCGGGTCGAGCGGGCGGACGTGGCGGTCGACCGCGACGAGGGAACGATCCGGGCCGTCGGGGAGCCGGGCGAGATCGACGAGGCGGTCGACGGTGGGGCCGCCGAGACGCTCGACGCCGCGGGGTCGCTCGTGATCCCCGGGCTCGTCAACGCGCACACGCACGCCGCGATGACGCTGCTCCGCGGGTACGCCGACGACAAGCCGCTCGACCCGTGGCTCCGCGAGGACATCTGGCCGGCGGAGGCGGAGCTGACGCCGGACGACATCGAGGCGGGCGCGGAACTCGGCGCGCTGGAGATGATCCGGTCGGGGACGACCGCGTTCGCGGACATGTACTTCGCGATGGACCGCGTGGCCGAGGTCGTCGACCGCGCGGGCCTCCGCGCCCGGCTCGGCCACGGGGTGGTGACGGTCGGGAAAGACGACGCGGACGCGCGGAGCGACGTGGAAGAGAGCCTCGCGGTCGCCCGCGAGCTCGACGGCGCCGCGGACGGCCGGGTCCGGACCGCGTTCATGCCGCACTCGCTGACGACGGTCGGCGAGGAGCACCTCCGCGAGGGGGTCGCCGCGGCGCGCGAGGCGGACGTCCCGGTCCACCTCCACGCGAACGAGACGACCGACGAGGTCGACCCGATCGTCGACGAGCGCGGGGAGCGACCGATCGCGTACGCCGAGGACCTCGGCGCGCTCGGTCCGGACGACTTCTTCGCGCACGGCGTCCACGTCGACGGCGACGAGATCGACCGCCTCGCGGCGGCGGGGACCGCGGTCGTCCACTGCCCGGCCTCGAACATGAAGCTCGCCAGCGGGATGGCCCCGGTTCAGCGCCTCCGCGAGGCCGGCGTGACGGTCGCGCTCGGCACCGACGGGGCGGCCTCGAACAACGACCTCGACGTGTTCGACGAGATGCGCGACGCCGCGATGCTCGGGAAGCTCGCCGCGGACGACGCGAGCGCGGTCCCCGCCGACGCCGTCGTGGAGATGGCGACGGCCGGCGGCGCGGACGCCCTCGGGCTCCCCGGCGGCCGGATCGAGGCGGGCGCGGCCGCCGACCTCGCGGTGGTCGACCTCGACGCGCCGCACCTGACGCCGGTCCACGACCCCGTCTCGCACCTCGCGTACGCGGCCCGCGGGAGCGACGTGCGCCACACCGTCTGCGACGGCGAAATCCTCATGCGCGATCGCGAGGTGCTGACGCTGGACGCGGAGGCGGTCCGAGAGCGCGCCGCGGCCGCCGCGAGCGACCTCGTCGACCGCGTCGAGTCGGCGTAGGGAGCACACTGCTTATAAATAGAACTGCGGTGGCGCGTGCCGACGAGCGCCCGCAGGGCGTGAGGCGCACGCGCGAGGGAATCGGCCGACCAGAGCGAAGCGGAGGGAGGCCGACGAGGCTGGGGAGGTGTGAGGTGCTGTGCGTTTGGGGGGGGACTCAAAGGGGCAGTCGCGAGGACGAAGNGGAGGCCGACGAGGCTGGGGAGGCGTGAGGCTGCGGTGCTGAGCGGGGCGGGACTCAAAGGGGCAGTCGCGAAGTGGGCGCAGGTGACGTAAGCACTGGAAGGAGCGAGCGAAGCGAGCGACTGAAGCGCGCAACGAGCGTGCGCCCGCTTCGCGGCTGGGGCTTTGGCGGTGCTCTCTGCGAGAGCGACTCGAATTGAAACTGCGCAAACGTGTCGCGCGCGAGCGACGGGCGACCCGAAATCGGGAGCGAATCCGGGTTCGATCGCGGCCAGATCCGCGGTCGAACGCCAGAGGCACAGAATAGCTGTTTCAGCTCCGTTAACCCGGATACAAACCGAATTAATCCGCGTTTAACGACTTTCCTTTTTATACAGATAGGGGGATTGGACCCGAGTGGACATGAGCGAACGCATCACAGCGATCCTACTGGTCGCGGTCGTCGCGCTCGGCGCGATGACCGGCGTCGCGGCCGCCGAGGGCCACCTCGGAGTGGCCGTCGAGCAGGACGCGGACGGAACGGCGACGGTCACGGTGACCGAGAACGACACCGCGGTCGAGAACGTCACGGTCAACGTGAGCGTCGTCGACGCGGAGAACGAGTCGTACGCGGGAGCGGGCGAGTACGAGACGGACGCCAACGGCACCGTCGAGCTCCGCGCGCCCGACGAGGACGTGACGGTCGACATCACGGCCGTCTCGGGTAACGAGACCGCCTCGGCGACGGTCGACCTCGAAGCGCCCGACGGCCTCGAACTCGACGTGGCGAACACCGACGACGAGCCGGTCGTCACGGTGACCGACAACGACAGCGCGGTGGAGAACGCCTCGGTGAACGTCGTGCTCGCCGACGATGCCGGTGAGAACGTCTCGTACGCCGGAACGGGCGACTACGAGACGGACGCGAACGGTACCGTCGACCTCCCGGCCGCCGAGGAGAACGTCACGGTCGACGTGACCGCCGATACGGAATCCGAGAGCGTCTCGGCGACCGTCGACCTCACCGTCGAGGGGGAGGACGACGAGGCCGAGGAGACGCCGTTCGGCCAGCTGATCCGCGACTTCATCGAGGACATCAGCGACCGCGAGGGCGGCATCGGCGCGGCCGTCTCCGACTTCGCGACGGAGAACAACCCCGGTAACGCCCCGGACCACGCGGGCGGCCCCGGCGGCCCCGACGACGCGGATGACGACGAGGACGCCGAGAACGAGACCGACGCGCCCGGCAACGCGCCGGACGGCGTCGGCCCCGACGGCGAGCAGGGCCCACCGGACCACGCCGGTGACGGCGCTGAGGACGGCGAGGACGACGCGGACGACGACGAGTCCGAAGACGAGGCGGAGGAGGAGGACGAGGCGGAAGCGGAAGACGAAGCCGAGGAGGACGACGAGGATGAGGAAGACGACGAAGACGACGACGAGGACGGCGAGAGCGGTCCGCCGGACCACGCGGGCGGCCCGGGCGGTAACTGACGACGCGGTCCGCGGTTCGGGTCGGTGACGCGGGCGACGGTCGCCCGCGGACCGATTTTCTTTTTCTGAGCGTACTCCGGTGTCGGCAGGGTTTAGTGCGCCGTGAGCGAACCGGGAGGTATGAGCGAAACCGCGTATCCGCCGGTGTCACAGCACCTCTCGGACGTCGAAGCCGCCCGCGAGGAGGGACGCCGGAAGATGGACTGGGCGCTCCAGCACATGCCGATACTGAACGCGCTGCGCGAGGAGTTCGTCGACGAGCAGCCGCTCGCCGGCGAGACCATCGCGATGGCGATGCACGTCGAAGCGAAGACGGCGAACCTCGTCGAGCTGCTCGCCGAGGGCGGGGCCGAGGTGGCGATCACCGGGTGTAACCCCCTCTCGACGCACGACGACGTGTCGGCCGCGCTCGACGCCCACGAGTCGATCACCTCCTACGCCGTGCGGGGCGTCGACGACGACGAGTACTACGACGCGATGCACGCCTGTATCGCTCACGAGCCGACCATCACCGTCGACGACGGGATGGACATGGTGAAGCTCGTCCACGAGGAGTACCCGGGCCTGATCGACTCCATCGTCGGCGGGGCCGAGGAGACGACCACGGGCGTCGACCGCCTGCGCGCGATGGACGCGGACGGCGAGCTCCACTACCCCGTCTTCGCCGTCAACGACACGCCGATGAAGCAGCTGTTCGACAACGTCCACGGCACGGGCGAGTCGTCGCTCGCGACCATCGCGATGACGACGAACCTCTCGTGGGCCGGGAAGAACGTCGTCGTCGGCGGCTACGGCCAGTGCGGGAAGGGCGTCGCGAAGAAGGCCGCGGGCCAGAACGCGAACGTCATCGTCTGCGAGGTCGACCCGCGGAAGGCGCTCGAGGCCCACATGGAGGGGTACGAGGTGCTGCCGATGGCCGAGGCCGCGGCGAAGGGCGACGTGTTCATCACGACGACGGGCAACCGCGACGTGATCACCCGCGAGCACTTCGCGGAGATGAGCGACGGTGTCCTGCTCGCGAACGCCGGCCACTTCGACGTGGAGGTGAACCTCGACGACCTCGACGACCTCGCCGTCGACCGCTACGAGGTCCGCGACGGCGTCGAGGGGTTCGAGATGGAAGACGGTCGCGTGCTGAACGTCATCGCGGAGGGCCGGCTCGTCAACCTCGCCGCGCCCATCGCGCTCGGCCACCCGGTCGAGGTGATGGACCAGAGCTTCGGCGTTCAGGCGGTCGTCGTCCGCGAGCTGGCCGCCAACGGCGACGCGTACGACGCCGGCGTCCACGACGTGCCCGACGAGCTCGACCGCGAGGTCGCGGACATCAAGCTCGCCGCCGAGGGCGTCGAGTACGACGAGCTCAGCGACGAGCAGCGCGAGTACATGGGGAGCTGGGAACACGGGACCTGAGTCGGCCGGACGCCGCCTCCCGACCGCGTCGGTTCGACCCGCTTTTGTGCGGCGCGACCGTATCGAACGTATGAACCTGACCGCGGTGTTACACTCCGGATTCGGCGTCTCGGTGTTGGCCGGAATCCTCGTCTCGGACACGACGCTCCGCATCGCCGCCTTCGCGCTCGGCGCGGTCCTCTTCGTCGCCGGAATCGTCGTATCGCGCCGGGGCGGCTGAGCGAGGCCGGCGTCGCATCGCCCCGCCCAAACCGCGGCGACGGACTCCGGCTCGCGCCCTTTTTCACCCGCGACCGCCTACGAAGCCCAGTGACAGTCACGAGCGTCCACGACCCGAGCCACCGCGAGGCGCTCTGGGAGCTGGAGGACGCCTTCGAGCGCGGCGACCTCGTCAGCCTGTTCGGCCGCTGCACGGTCACGTACGAGGGCCGCGCGGCCTCGGACCTCGGCCCCGGCGACCGGCTGGTGGTGTTGAAGCCCGACGGGGCGGCCCTCGTCCACACCGACGAGGGGCGACAGCCGGTCAACTGGCAGCCGCCGGGCTCGGAACACCGCGCCGCGGTGCGCGAGGGGCGGCTCCGCGTGCGCTCGACGCGGAGCAACCCCGACGAGACCCTGACGGTCCGCTTCGCGGCCGTCCACCAGCTCTCCGCGATGACCGTGACGGGCGGTCGCGACCTCACCCTTCACGGCAGCGAGGAGGACCTCCGGACCCGGATCTTGGAGTACCCCGACCTCGTCGAAGCGGGGTTCGAACCGCGGGAGACCGAACGTCCCTCCAGCGCCGGCCCGATGGACGTCTTCGGCGTCGACGCCGACGGCGCGCCGGTCGTCGTCGAACTGAAGCGCCGTCGAGTCGGCCCGGACGCCGTGGGACAGCTCGCGCGGTACGTGCGGGCGCTCCGCGAGGAGCTGGGAATCGAGTCTGGCGACGGAGAGGGAGACACCGGCGACGAGAGCGAGGCCGCCCGCGACGGCCCCCCGAGCGTCCGCGGAATCTTGGTCGCCCCGTCGGTCACCGACCGGGCCGCGGAGCGGCTCGCGGACCGCGGGTTCGACCACGTCGCGCTCGAACCGACGCCGGAAGAGTGAGATCGCGGCGTGTCAACGCGGGACGCGATCGGGCGGGAGTCGGCGCTGACTCCCCGGCGATCCGCGGCGGACGCCTCGCTATCGAAGGGTTTATCGCCGCAGCGCGGGCTACATCGGACAAGTAGCCATGTCTGACAAACCCGCCTCTATGTATCGGACGATCGACAAGCCGTCGTACACCCGCCGCGAGTACATCACGGGCATCCCCGGCTCGAAGATCGCCCAGCACAACATGGGCGACCTCTCCGCGGAGCCGGACGACTACCCCGTCCAGATCAGCCTCCGCGTCGAGGAGGAGCTCCAGGTTCGACACGGCTCGCTGGAGAGCGCGCGCCTCTCGGCGAACCGCCACCTGATCAAGGAGCTCGGCGAGGGGAACTACAAGATGACCCTCCGCAAGTTCCCTCATCAGGTCATCCGAGAGAACAAGCAGGCGACCGGCGCGGGCGCGGACCGCGTCTCCGACGGGATGCGCCAGGCGTTCGGCAAGCCCGTCGGCACCGCCGCGCGGCTCAACAAGGACGACGTCGTCTTCACGGCCTACTGCGATGTCGAGCAGGCCTCCGTCGTGAAGGAGGCGTTCCGCCGCGCCTACAACAAGCTCTCGCCGCCGTGCCGGATCACGGTCGACCGCGGCGAGAAGCTGCTCGTCTCGTAACGACCGCCGACTCCCCCGTCCGTGAGGCGGGTTCTTTTCCGCGCGTTCGCACGACACAGCCGCGGCTCCCTGCGGTCGTGACCGATCGGCCCTCGAGCCGAACACCTGAAATACCTCGCTCGCGTACCGCACGGCAGTGTCACAGCAGTTGGCCGAGGTCGAGACGCTGTTCCTCCACGAGTCGCGGAGCGACTACACCGTCGTCGCGAACCGCGACGGGAGTCGCGTGCTCCGCGGGCGGCTCGAACTCAAGGAGACCTCCGCGGGCCCGCGTCCGGGGAAGTTCCGCGTGATCCGCGACGGCGAGGACCACCCCCGTCAGCCGGACGAGTTCGTCGACCTCGCGCGGGCGGCCGGCCGGATCCGCATCTCCGAGCAGACCTCCCCGGAGAACCGGGCGCGGCTGAAGGAGATGCTCGACGGCTACCAGCTGGAGGCGACCGCGGTCCGGACCTGCCGCCGCTGCGCGAGCGACGGGCGGTACGGACCGATCACGAGCGATGACGCCATCGAACACAACGGCGAGCTGATCTGTCGGGACTGCGCCCGGCGGGAGCTAGAGCGGGAGCTGTCGTACAAAGGCGAGTTCACCGGGGCGGCCGAGGAGCGGTTAGAGGAGCTGCTGTACGAGTCGGGCGACCTCGACCGGATCGTGAGCCTCCTCCAGGGCGGGCTCGACCCCGACCTCACGAAGTACGACGAGGTGTCGGCGAACGTCGACGACGTCTCGCCCGTGCGGACCGAGGACCTAGACGTTCACCCGGACCTGTCTTCACATCTTCAGGGCCGGTTCGAGGAGCTGCTGCCGGTCCAGAGCCTCTCCGTGCGGAACGGGCTGCTCGACGGCGACGACCAGCTCGTCGTGAGCGCGACGGCGACCGGGAAGACGCTCGTCGGCGAGCTGACCGGGATCGACCGCGCGCTGAAGGGCGACGGGAAGCTCCTCTTCCTCGTCCCGCTCGTCGCGCTCGCCAACCAGAAGCACGAGGACTTCGAGGAGCGGTACGGCGACCTGCTCGACGTCTCCATCCGTGTCGGCTCCTCGCGGGTGAACGACGACGGCAATCGCTTCGACCCGCACGCCGACGTGATCGTCGGGACCTACGAGGGGATCGACCACGCGCTCCGGACCGGGAAGGACCTCGGCGACGTGGGGACGGTCGTCATCGACGAGGTCCACACCCTGAAGGAGGGCGAGCGCGGCCACCGGCTCGACGGACTCATCTCCCGGCTGAAGTACTACAGCGAGGACCGGATGGAGACCCACGCGGGCTACGACGGCACGCAGTTCGTCTACCTCTCGGCGACGGTCGGGAACCCGGAGTGGCTCGCGGAGAAGCTCCGCGCGACGCTCATCGAGTACGAGGAGCGCCCGGTCCCCATCGAGCGCCACGTCACCTTCGCTGACGGCCGCGAGAAGGCGCAGATCGCCGACAAGCTCGTGAAACGCGAGTTCGACACGAAGTCGTCGAAGGGGTACCGGGGGCAGACGATCATCTTCACCAACTCGCGGCGGCGCTGCCACGAGATCAGCCGCAAGCTGCGGTACGACTCCGCGCCGTACCACGCCGGGCTCGACTACGGCCGCCGGAAGAAGGTCGAACGGCAGTTCGGGAATCAGGACCTCTCGGCGGTCGTCACCACCGCGGCGCTGGCGGCCGGCGTCGACTTCCCCGCCTCGCAGGTGATCTTCGACTCGCTGGCGATGGGGATCGAGTGGCTCTCCGTCCAGGAGTTCTCGCAGATGCTCGGGCGCGCGGGCCGGCCGGACTACCACGACCGCGGCCGGGTCTACCTCCTCGTCGAGCCCGACGGCGTCTACCACGGCTCGATGGACCGCACGGAGGACGAGGTGGCGTTCACCCTGCTGAAAGGCGAGATGGAGGACGTGGCGACCCACTACGACGAGACCGCGGCCGCCGAGGAGACGCTGGCGAACGTCGTCGTCGCCGGGAAGAAGGCGAAGCGCCTCAACGACCGCATGATCGGCGAGGTGCCGACGAAGCACGCGCTCGGCAAACTGTTAGAGTGGAAGTTCATCGACGGCTTCGAGCCGACGCCGCTCGGTCGGGGCGTCACCCGGCACTTCCTCGCGCCCGACGAGGCGTTCTTCATCCTCGACTCGGTCCGGAAGGGGACGGACCCCTACGACATCGTCGCCGACCTCGAACAGCGCGACGACGAGGAGTGAGCGCGGCGCAACGAAACCCTTTAGCGGCTCTTCGGGGTACATAATCGTGTGGGGCCGTGGGGTAGTGGTATCCTCGCTGCCTTGGGTGCAGTGGACCTGAGTTCGACTCTCAGCGGCCCCATTTTGCTATCGCGAATACCTCGTGAGAGCGACGGCAACGGTTACTAACGAACGGACGGTGGCGCGCGCCTCCGAGCAGCCGAAGGCCGGGAGGAGCGCGTGCGAGGGAGTCGCGGTCGCCGACGGCGACCGCGACGAGGCTGGGGAGGCGTGAGGCTGCGGTGCCGGGCGGGATTCAAAGGGGCAGCCGCGAGGGCGGCGCAGGCGACGCAAGGACCGCAAGGAGCGAGTGAAGCGAGCGACTGAGGACCGCAGCGAGCGTGCGCCGCCCTCGCGGCTGGGGCTTTGGAGGGATTAGTCGCCGATCTACCAGTGACTGTTTGTTAGCAAGCCGCTGGGGCTTTGGAATTCGTCACCGCACCGCAAATCACTGGTTAAAAACGATCTCAGGCCAAATCCGTCAACGACTGCTGCTCGTACACGTCGGGGTCGGCGGGCGGCGCGTCGCGGATCTCGGGGTAGTACTCCCGGAGCTGGGTCGCCAGTTCCTCGCCGAGCCGGACCGGGACCGCGTTGCCGATCTGTTTCAGCACGTCGGTCTTCGTCCCCTCGAACGCGAACTCGTCGGGGAACGTCTGGAGCCGGGCCATCTCGCGGGGCGTGAGGTAGCGGTCCTCGCGCGGGTGGATGAAGACGTTCGTGCTCACCGTCAGCGACGGTTCCTCGGGGTCGAGCCGGCGGAGGTACGTCCCGTACCGCTTGACGATCTCCGGCTCGTGCGGGCAGGTATCGGTGTCCTCGCAGTCGCACTGGTACTTCTTCGTCTTCAGGCGGTCGGGGAGGTCGCGGTAGTAACCGCCCGGGGGGACGTGGCGGATGCGTTCGAGCGTCTTCTCGCCGGTGTCCGCGTACGTCATGTTCGGGAGGTCGTCGCTCGCGTCCGCGAGCGCCTCGCCCGCGGTGCGCCAACTCCCCTCGGGCGTCGTGGGCTCGGGGAAGCGGATCGGCACGTCGCGGTCGGTCCCGATGAAGAAGATCCGACGGCGCTTCTGGGGGACGCCGTACTGTTCGGCCTCCAGCACCCGGTACTCGCATTTGTAGCCGTGGGCGGCGAACTCGTCGACGATGAGGTCTTTCACGTACCGGTCGTCGCTCGTCTGGCGGTTGATCAGGTCGCGGACGTTCTCCATCAACACCAGCCGGGGTTCGAGGACGGAGACGACCCGGAGGAACTCCTCGAAGAGGGTGTTCCGGCGGTCCTTCTCCATCTCGTCGAGCTCGATCTGCTCGTTGTTGAGCCGGCTGAACCCCTGACAGGGCGGCCCGCCGATCACCACGTCGACGCCGTCGGGGTCGTAGCCGGCCCCCGCGACCGCGTCGCGGATCGCTGGAGCGTCCAGTTCGCGGACATCGCCTTCGAGGACCTCCGTGTCGGCGAAGTTGCGGCGGTACGTCTCCGCGGCCGGCTCCCACTGGTCGCTCCCGAGTGCCACGTCGAAGCCCGCCCGCTCGAAGCCGAGGTCGAGGCCGCCGCAGCCGGAGAAGAAGCCGGCGACGACCGGCGCGTCGGCGTCGTCGCTCGTGGCGTCGGACTCGGAGCCGGCATCCGACTCGGGGCCGGCGTCGGCGTCAGCGCCCACCGGCATCACCTCGCCGGAGCGTGGGCGCGCGTGCTCGGTCCATTTCGTGACTCGATTCGCCGCGGGCGCATAAAAGCGTCACACCTCGGGGCGGAAGGGCCGTGGGCGGGCGGCCAGCGAGTCGTCGTCCGAGGTCAGGCCCGTCGCTCGCTGATCTCCTCGGCGATCCGCTCGTCGGGCCGGCGGAGCTCGCCGGACTCGACCTCGTAGACGTAGCCGGAGACGGTCGTGTCGTCGGGGATGAACGCGGACTCGTGGAGGTACTCGACCTGCGCGGCGCAGGCCGCGTCGATGTCGTCGGTCATCTTCACCCAGTCGAGGAGGTCGGCGTCGCCGATCGTGAGATCCGGCAGCGACGGGTCGAGGTCGGCGGCGTCGACGTCGCCGGCCTGCGCTTCGAGGCCCTCGCGGATCGCCTCGTCGGGCGCGCTCATCATCCCGCAGTCGGTGTGGTTGATCACGACGATCTCGTCGGTGTCGAAGAAGTTGGTCGTGAGCGCGGCCGACCGGATCACGTCGTCGGTCACCTTGCCGCCGGCGTTGCGGAACACCTGCGCGTCGCCGAGGTCGATGCCGAGCGCCTCCTCGATCGGAATGCGTTCGTCCATACAGGCGACGACGAGCAGGTTCTCGTCGGTCGGGATCCCCTTGCGGCGACGGCGCGCCCAGTCGTCGCGCTCGTCGACCGCGGCTTCGAGGCGCTCGCGGTGCGTGTCGTGGTCGGCGTGATCGGCGTGACCGCCGTCGGCGGCGTGGTCGTGCGATGTCATCGACGGATCGGAGGGGCGGGAGAAACGGGGCCGTTGCGGAAACCGCGATCCGCGCCGTCGCCCCGGATCGGCGGCGATATCGTCCGATATCGCGGAGCCGCTCGGAACCGTGCGATCCGGATTCGACCGACGCGGGCGGGTCGGTGCGTCGACCCAGGCGATCCGCCCGCGGCCTTTCGAAATCCTTTTGTCTCGAATCGGCGTTGATGCGAGTGCGAGCCGCCTTAGCTCAGACTGGGAGAGCACTCGACTGAAGATCGAGCTGTCCCCCGTTCAAATCGGGGAGGCGGCATATTTCGAGACGGTGAGCGGAGCGAGCCGTCGAGGAAACGACGCCGAGGCGATTTGAGCAGGCGAGTCGCGAGTCCGAACAGGGTGAAGACGTGCGTCTCGGCGAGTTCAAATCGGGGAGGCGGCATAACTTTTCGCCGCGATTCACGTTCGTGAGCACCGGCACCTGACCGAGCTGTCCCCCGTCCCCGCGAGCGAAGCGAGCGGGGCTCGGAAGACATCGCTCAGGTGTAGCTATCGATGAGGTCTGACACCTCGTCGATGTAGTTCTCTCGGACGCGCCTGTTCGACATCTCTTGGATCTGTGTCGACGTCTGAGCGATGTCCGGACTCGTACCGAAGGGTCGGTCCACGAGGTCGTACTGTGAGATCAGCTCGATCCCTTCGGCCTCAGGCGACGCGAGATTTTCGATGATCGAATCGATGGACCGCCGTATTTCGGTTCGCTCCGCGAAGTCGGGGCAGCGAGTTATCCACCCGTGGCCCCCGTCGCGTTTGTAGGCGGCCCAGATGTCCGCCTCGAAGAACCCCGTTTCGGCTCTGTATTCGATACCAGACACATCGTCGTCTTTCACGTAGATCGCGTACTCGGGGGCCTCTTGATCGAGTCCGAAGATGGAGAAGAAGTCGTCCCACTCGGTCGGTAGATCGTCGAGCTGACCGGTCAAAGCGACGTCCCACACGTACGTGTCGTCGTTCGTACGGTCTTTGCGCCAGGAGTCAAAGAGAGCCTCATCGATGAAGACGGGTATCGAGTTGCGCCCGATCCCCTGATAGAGCCCCGCGTAGTAGACGCCCTCCCTCGGTTGTAGACGGATCACCGGTTGGCCCGAGCTGATACTGACGAGAGCGTCGATACCCGCCGGGGCTTCCATCGAGAGTGCGTCCCTGAACTCGAAGTGCCGTTGCTTGACGAGTTGTGGGTCACCGAAGATCATCGGTGCGTACACGGACAGCGTCCCGTCGACCGTGACGTACGATCCCGGGTTGAGGGAGTCTCGTCGATGTGCGCCCCAGAACTCTTTGACGCTCCCGACGGTGTCTATTCCGCCGTCCGGAACGGCAGTGTCTCGCTGGTGATAGACGCTCGCCGCGTTGACGCCTAAGGAGAGTGCCCCGAGCGTCGCCGAGAGAGGGTCAACCATACCGCGACGTTAGGTAAGATCACTTAACAGTCCTCGGGTTGCGGGTATCGGAACCCCGGAGACAGTTCCGATCCGTCCCCGAGCGTCGACGCCGTTCTGTCGCCGCCGCGCAGCGTTCGGTTCCCGAAGAGCACGGTTTCCGGGTGTTCGAATCGAAGATGCGGCATATTTCGAGACGGTGAGCGGTGCGAGGGCGATCGGAGGGAGGCCTCGATGGCGAACGGCGAAGCCGTGAGTGGCGACCCGTCGGGAGAACGACGCCAAGCCGATCTGTTGCGTCCCGCCTCCGGACGGACGACGTCCATGTCGACGCGGGTGCCAGTGGCTCGTCGGTCTCGGTCGGCCCGTCGCGGCTCACTCGTCGCCGACGAGAACTGTCGCGAGCCGGTCGCCGCACCGCGGGCAGTTCAGCGTCTGCCACGTGTCGGGGTCGAGGTCGCCGAACGGCTCGGACCGACGCGCGTCCGCGACGGCGACGCTCGTCCCGCAGGTCTCGCAGTCGTAGGTGTCCTCTGGGTCGGTCATTGCCGGGCGTACGGGCGCGTCGGCGAAACCGACTTCGCCGCGCGGCGCTACTGATACGTCATGAGCCGGTTCGCGGCGGTGGCGTTCGACCTCGACGACACGCTGTGCCGCCACGACCACGACGTGACCGCCCTCTACCGCCGAGCGTTCGAAGAGGCGGGCGTCGAACCGTTCGGCGAGCCCGACGAGCTGTGGTCCCTCCTCGACGGCCCGCCGGACCCCGACGACCGGGTCGGCTACCTCGGCGCGGGGTTCGCGCGGCTGGCGGCCCGACACGACAGGAAGGTCGACCCGGTCGCCCTCGCGGCCGCGTTCGAGGCGGTCGCGGACGAGTCGCGGGTGACGTTCCTGCCGGGCGCGACGGACGCGCTCTCGGCCGCGGCGGCGGCGGGACCCGTGGGCGTGCTCACGAACGGTCCCGAGGACCGGCAGCGGGCGAAGGTCGAGGCGCTCGGGCTGGACGACCTCGTCGACGTCATCGTGTACGCCGGGGACCTGCCCCGGCGGAAGCCCCACGCGGATCCGTTCGAGCGGCTGACCGCGGCGCTGTCGGTCGAGGCGTCGGAGACGCTGTACGTCGGCAATTCGCTGGCGTACGACGTCGCGGGCGCGCACAACGCCGGGTTCCGGTCCGCGTGGCTGCGGGCCGACCCGGAGGACGTACCCGGAGCGTACGGCCCGGACCACGTCGTCGACTCGATGGCGGAGATCGCGGGCCTGCTGGCCGAGGGACGCGGAGCCGACGGCCCCGAGCCCGGAAGCGACGCGGCGGCGACCGAGCCGGGGGAGGGTCGGTGAGCGACGCGGTCCGAGCCCGCGCCCTCGCCGAGACGCGACCCGGGGCGACGGTCGCGAGCGTCGAACCGCTGGGGCGGGGGAACCGCAAGCGGACGGAGGTGGTGCGGTTCGAGACGACGCCGCCGGTCGTGCTCCAGCGCTCGCCGACGCCGGCCGCGACCCGGACCGAGGCGGCGCTACTGACGGCGATCGGCGAGCGGACGGACGTCCCCGTCCCGCGGCCGCTCGGCGAGGGCGTCGTCGACGGGACCGGATGGCTCGTGACGCCGCTGGTCGACGGACGCGACCTCCACGAGGCGTTCGTCGACCTCGGTCCGGCCGACCGGCGAGGGGTCGCCCGGGCGTTCGGGCGGTGGCTCGCGGCGCTTCACGAGGCGTTTCGGTTCTCGGGGTGCGGACGGCTCGCGGTCGATGGCGGGGCGGACGCGGTCGGCGGCGGGACGGACGAAGGGTCGGTCCTCGGGCGCGACCCGACGCTCGCCGTCGGCGATCCGGTCGACGCCGAGGAGTGGCTCCGAGAGTTCGGGGAGCGACACGCGTCGCGGCTCCCCGACGACTTCGACGATCTCCGCGGCCGGCTTCGTGACGCGTTCCGGGAGACGACCGCGTCGGACCCCGATCCGCGGCTGTTCCCGTGGGACTTCCGGCCGGGGAACGCCATCGTCGCGGACGGCGCGGTGACGGCCGTCCTCGACTGGGAGGCGCCGCTGGCCGCGCCGCGGGGCGTGTCGGTCGCGAAGGTCGAACACCTCGTCGTCGACTGGTACGTGCCGGCGGGCGAGACCGAGCCGCTCCGGCGGGCGTTCCGCGACGGCTACGAGTCCGTCGCTCCGCTGCCGCGGGTCGAGCGCGCGCATCGCGCCGCGGCCGTCGCGAGCGCGGTCGTCGACGGCGAGGGGGTGGTGACGAACCCGCGCTACCCGCCGGTCGACCGCGACGCGGCGGTCGAGTTCCACCGACGGGCGCTCCGGCGCGCGCTCGACGGGCCGGCCGAGTGACCGGGGAGAGGCGGGCCGACGCCGGTCGCCGGTCAGTACAGCGCCGTGGCCGCGAGGATGCCGGCGGTCTGGCCGAGGCCGACGAGCGCGATGCCCGCGACCGTCCCCGTCCCGGAGCCGGCGAACGCGGCGACGACCGCGCCCGCGACCGAACACGCGGCCGCGGCGTGGTGAACCGTCGAGCGCGGGACCGCCGCGTCGCGGAGCCCCGTGTAGACGAACGCCGGCGCTGGCAGCAGCATCCAGCCGTAGAAGGCGACGGCGAGGAGCGCGTCGGCCGGGAGCGCGGCCCCGAGCGCGGTCCCGTCGCGCGCGAGGAACCCGAGGACCCCCGCGAGCGTGACCGGCGTCCCCGCGAGGATCACCAGCTTCCACGCGCGGAGGACTCCCGTCGACATGTCGCGCCACGAGGCGACGACGAAGGCGACGAGGAGCGTGCTCATCACGACGTGCGCGACGAACAGCGCGTGGAGGGAGACCGCGCCGAGGACCGCGCCCGCGGCGACGCCCCACGCCGCGGGGACCAACAGCGCGGGACCGTTCTCGCGGAGCGTGAGGGCGGGGCCGTCTGCCGGGTACGCGCGTGACACACGCGCCGCTTCCGCGGCCGGAAACATAAACCTCGGCGTCTGGCGGAGGGGCGGAGAACCGCACGAACCGCTCGTTCGCTCGCCGTGAATCGGTCGCGTGGTCAGTATCTGCGCGAATAACTGCGGTTGTACGGAAACGATCGTCCAGCGAGAGTCGTGGTAACTGTACACTCGCAATTCTTATGACCGGTCGGGGTCTCTCTATGGTTGTAATGGCGACCGGAAAGGTTGATTTCTTCAACGACACTGGCGGCTACGGATTTATCGAGACTGACGACGCGGACGACGACGTGTTCTTCCACATGGAAGACGTCGGCGGCCCGGACCTCGAAGAGGGCCAGGAGCTCGAGTTCGACATCGAGTCCTCCGAGAAGGGTCCCCGCGCGACCAACGTCGTTCGGCAGTAAGCCGATCCGAGAAGGTGGGTCGGTCCGGCTGACACCGAACGCGACTCTGACACACGGTAACAAACGTTTTCGTCCGCGCCGCGGGCTCACGTCCGCCGCGGTCGTATTTTATTCCCGACGAGCGAAACGCTCGTCGAGTGCGCACGGAATCGTCGGAAAAGAGACGAGAGCGGCCGCGTCCGCGCTCAGACGTGCTGCCCGAAGAGCCCGCGGCCCTTCGTCACCTCGACGTCGCCCTCGACTTTGGTCTGGCAGGCGAGGCGGACGTCGTGGCTCGGGTGGTGCGGCGGGAACCAGAGGCGGGCCTTCTCTTTCTTGCCCGGCTCGCTGACCTCGCCGTCGACCTGGACCGCACAGGAGCCGCACGATCCGGCACCGCGGCAGTTGAGCTGCTCCATCTTGCCGTTGTAGACGGACAGACCGGCCTCTTTGAGCACGTCGCGCAGATTAGCGCCCTTCTCGCATTCGATTTCCTCGCCCTTGTAGGATACAGTAGGCATGTCGAGTGACGGTACGCGAGCGATCCACAAAGAGTCTGTGTCCGCGGGACGCGACGACCGGAACCGCGAACGGCGACCGCGGCGCACCGCGAAACGCGCGTGTGCCGAGCGTCGGACGCCGACGGGGCGTTTTTTACCCTCGGCACCGCAGGGAGGCACAATGGGACTCAGGTGTCTGCTCGGACACGACTTCGGCGAACCCGAACTCCGGCGCGAGCGCGAGGAGGAGGGCGACGAGGTCGTCACGACCGTCAGGGAGGTGAAGACCTGCGCTCGCTGCGGCGAGACGCAGATCGTCAGCGAAAACACCGAGGTGACGACGATGGAACAGCTGGCCGACGAGGCCGCCGCGAACGCCGGCGGCCGGAACGACGCGGGAGCGGCCGCGACACCGGCGGACCGCGACGCCGCGGGATCCGCCGAGGGGCCCGCGACGCCCGGCGCGTCGTCGAGAGCCGTCGGCGCGGACGACGCCACGCCCGCGGACGACGGGCTGACGCTCGACGAGGAGCCCGGCGCGGGGAGCGACGACGCGGTGATCATCGACGACGGCGCGGCCGACGACGCGACCGGTGCGACCGACGCCGGACCGTCCCCGAACGAGGTCGAAGAAGAACCGGAGTCGCCGGAGCAGTCGAGCGCCGCGAGCGAAGCGGACTCGGCGGCGGGACCGGGAGACGAGGACGCGGAGCTGCTCGGCGCCGGCGGCGAGTCGACGGGCGATCGGTCGGCCGCGAGCGACGCCCCGGCGGAGTCGGCCGCGAGCGACGAGACGGACGCTGAGAGCGACGACGGCGTGATCCTCGACGACGAGGAGGAGGCGGCGACCGGTGACCGGGAACGGGGCGCGTGGCCGTCGGTCGACGAGGCGGACGCGGCGGGCGACGGCCGGGCCGCGTGGCCCGACCACGGCGGGGAAGACGAGGGGTTCAGCGCCGAGATCGGGGAGAGCGGCGAGGCGGGCGTGGAGTTCGGCGGGGGGCTCACCCCCGAGGCCGCGGAACGGCGGGAGGGAGAGCCCGAGGAGACGGAGTACGTCGAGGCCCCCGACGACGGGGAGACCGTCGCGTTCGACGCCGGCGAGGACGAGACGGGGATCACCCGCGGCGAGAGCCCCGACTTGGACACGACCGGGACGGACGAGCCGACCGAGTACTACTGCCCCGAGTGCGGGATGGTCCGCGCCGCGGACGGGAGTTCGATGCGGGCCGGCGACATCTGTCCGGAGTGTAAGCGCGGGTACGTCGACGAGCGGCCGCGGTAGTCGCGGTATAAACGGGCGCGTCGGCCGCCGAACCCACCGAGCGGGCGTGACGAAACTGGTTTACGCCGGCCTGTCGAACGGTCGCGGCATGAAGGAGTACAAGATGCGCCGCGGCGAGCATCTGGACGACCGCATGCCGGACCTGAAGGGCTCCGTCGAGGAGTACTTCGGCGAGGTCACGGGCACGGAGGAGTGGGAGGGCCACGAACTGTACGTCGTCGGTGACCCCGACAACCCGGTGTTCGACCGGATCGTCGCGGGCGCCGCCGAGTACGGGAGCAAGAAGGACAAGCTGGCGGTCCACTTCGAGGAGCGGCCCGCGGAGGACGTCATCGCCGAGGGGAACGCCGATGCGGCCGCGGACGCCGTCGACGCGAAGAACGACTTCCTGCTGGAGGCGACCGGCCGCGACGCGAAGTCCCGCCGCGACTCGCTGAAGCGCGAAGTCGAAGACGACGCGCCCGACTACTGATCGGACTCTCCCGCGGACGGCGACGCTTTCTCTCTTCGAGAGCCCGCGTACTCCCGGTAGCGGTCCGCTCGTCCGCCGAGATCGGTCGGAACCCGCGCCGGCGTGGCCGGAGAGTGTCAGGATCGATCGGTTAAATATTTATTCGGATTTGAGTAAAGACTTCAGCAGTATTAACTCGGTCGGGGGCGAAAGACGGGTATGAGCATCGAGACGATCGTGCTGGCGGTCGGGACCGAGGACGACGAACGCATCGAGCGGCTCGCGGACGAGATCGTCGCCGTCGCGGAGCCGGCGGACGCCGAAGTCGTGTTGACCCACGTGTTCGACGAAGAGGAGTTCGACGAGACGCGCGCGAAGCTCGGCTTCGAGGCGGGCAGCGAGACTGCGACGCCCGACGCGGTCGCGGAGCGACACGCGGCGACCCGGAAGCTCTCGAAGGCGCTGGCGGCCGCCGGCGTGCGACACTCGGTCCGCGGCGCGGTCGGCGACCTCGCGGCCGAGGTCGTCGAGACCGCCGAGGGCCTCGGAGCCGACCGCGTCGTCGTGGGCGGGCGGCGACGCTCGCCGACCGGGAAGGCCGTCTTCGGCAGCGTCGCGCAGGAGGTCATGCTCTCGGCGCCGTGCCCGGTGACGTTCGTCCGCGAGTCCGCGTCGTAGCCCGGTTTCGCGCGAGCGCCCCGGTTCCCTCCCCCCGCTCGACCGGCCGAAGCGTCCCGCTTAAGTGAGACGGGTCCGCGGTTACACCCGATGTACTACGTGGGCGTCGATCTCGGGGCGACGAACGTCAGGGCGGTCGTCGGCGACGAGACCGCGGCGGTCCTCGGGTCCGCGTCGCGAGGCACCCCGCGGGGCCCGAACGGCATCGCCGTCACCGAGGCCGTCTTGGAGGTGGTGCGGCGGGCCTGTACCGACGCCGGGATCGCGCCGAACGAGGCGACCGCGGCCGGGATCGGCTCGATCGGGCCGCTCGATCTGGCCGAGGGGGTCGTCCAAGGACCCGCGAACCTGCCGGACACCGTCGAGCGCATCCCGCTCGTCGGGCCGGTGGGGCGGCTGCTCGACACCGACGAGGTGTACCTCCACAACGACACCATCGCGGGCGTCATCGGGGAGCGGTTCCACTCCGAGCGCAACCCCGACGACATGGTGTACCTCACCATCTCTTCGGGGATCGGCGCGGGCGTCGCCGTCGACGGCAACGTCCTCTCGGGGTGGGACGGCAACGCCGGCGAGGTCGGCCACATGACCGTCGACCCGCACGGGTTCAGGACCTGCGGCTGCGGCCTCGACGGCCACTGGGAGGGGTACTGCTCGGGCAACAACATCCCGAAGTACGCCCGCGAGCTGTACGAGGAGGACCCGATCGAGACGAGCCTCCCGATCGAGGACCCGGACTTCTCCGCGGTCGACGTGTTCGAGGCGGCGGGCGAGGACACCTTCGCCGACCACGTGATCGACCAGGTGGCCCACTGGAACGCCATGGGAATCGCCAACGTCATCCACGCGTACGCGCCAATCGTCGTGAGCGTCGGCGGCGCGGTCGCGCTCAACAACCCCGACCGCGTCCTCGACCCGATCCGCGAGAAGCTCCCGGAGATGGTGTTCATCAACGTCCCCGAGGTGCGACTCACGGACCTCGGCGACGACGTCGTGGTGAAGGGCGCGCTCGCGAGCGCGCTGACGGCCGGGACCGGGGACCGCTCGCGCGTCGAGAACGCGCCCTGACCGGAGGCGAGGCGGACCCCCGCCGCGGACTACTGTTCGAACTCGTCGAGCTCCGGCTCGACGTCGGCGCCGACCGCGTCGCGCGTGTCGAGGAAGGCGTCGCGGTACCGCCAGATCTTCCGGAGGAGGACGTAGCCGAACGCGCCCTGGAAGACGACGACGAAGCCGAACAGCGCGACGACCTGCGGGAGACCGAGGAGCGCCGAGGCGATGCCGGTCACCGGGCCGACGAGGGTGTTGTACAGCGCGTGGATCGCGGCCGCGAGGACGAGCCCCTTGACGATGATCGGGCCGCGGTTCCCGGGGTTGAACTTCGCGAGCCCGAGGTAGTAGCCCGCGAACGCCGAGTAGACGACGTGGCCGGGACCCGCGAGCGCCCGGAGCGCGGCGATGCCGTCGCCGGCACCCAGCGCCGCGATCCCGACCGTCAGCTCCGCCATGTCGACGTTCTGTGCGATGTACACGAAGTTCTCGATGACGACGAAGCCGAGGCCCGCGATGGCCCCGTACACCGCGCCGTCGATGACGGCGTCGAAGCGGGCGTCGGTGTACGCGTACAGCCGCACCGCGAGCAGCTTCACGGACTCCTCTATCGGGCCGACGACGACGAAGAAGAACACGACGATCCCGAGGAAGCCGAGCGGCCGGAAGTACGGCTGGAGCACGCTGTTCAGTATCGCCGCGAACGTCGCGGTGAGGATCGAGAGGAGGAACGTCGCCACGAGGAGCGACAGCGGCTCAGCGGTCGTCACGTCCGAGACGTACACGTACGCGGCCAGCCCGAGGGCGGGGACCACGGAGAGCCCGAGGAGGATGGCGATGGCCGGGTCGAAGAGGAGCCCAAGCCCGAAGGAGCCGAGGATCGCTAAGAGTCCGACGAACGCGACGAGGACGACCCCGGCCTTCGCGGAGCGCGTGAGGAGCCAGTACAGCGCGACCGACAGCCCGTCGAGGGAGGTGCGCTCCTCCCACGTCGCGACGTCGTAGAGGTCGCGGTCGTCGTCGGCCCGAGACGCGATCGGGTCCTCGTCGGTTGGCATGGCCCCCGCTTCGCCCCCCGGTGACTTAACCGATGGGCGGGAGCGGGCGGACCGGCGACGGGGACGACGCCCCGACCGACGACGGCGGGCGGAAGTCGCGCGACCGACCGCCGCCGCGCCGCGGCCGACAGGATTGAAACTGCGGCGGGCGAAGGCGGGGTATGCACTTCGATCCGCGGGTTCAGCGCGCCCTCGAAGAAGCGGGGCTGGACGCCGACGCCGTCGCCGACGCCTCGGACCGAGTCGCAGAGCTCGTCGCGCGGGACGCCGACCGCCTTCGAGAGTTCTTCGACGGGGACGGGGCCTACTACTCCGACATGGAGATGGCGCACAGCTCGGCGTCGGTGCAGGAGCACGCGAGCGCCGACGTCGACCTGTTCACGCACGGCGGCGACCTCCGCGGCTACCTCTCGCTCGACGGCTGGGGGGTCCCGGTGGAGGGCGGGCGGATCCTCCGGGAGGACGACGGCGGCGCGCCGGCGGTCGTCGAACTCTCGCTCGGGGACACGGTCAACGACCGCGTCCGGTTCGCGCGCGAGCGCGAGGAGCTCTGACGATGGCGCGGGCCCGCGTCCGCGGTATCTACGCGACGGCGCTCACCGCGCGCCTGCTCGACGCCGGCCACGAGGTGGTCGACGCCTCCCCGCCGATCCGCCGGCGGTTCGACGCCGAGTTCGGGACCGAGCCGCCGGCCGTCCGGATCGAGACGAGCGCGGACCGGCAGGGGGTCGGCGCGGGCGGCGACCCCGACGCGCTCGACGCGGTCCGCGGAGTCCTGACGGGCGCGGGCCGCGACGCGCTCGCGTGGCCCGACCCGACGCCGCCGGGGACCGTCCTCGACGGCGAGGTGACGGAGACCCTCGGCGGCGGTGCGGTGGTCGACCTCCGGGTCGGCGACGAGCGGGCCGGCGGCGACGGCGACGAGGGGACGGGCGCGCCCGCCGCGGCCGCGGAGGGCTACCTCCCGTACGGCGACGTCGACGCCCGGGTCGAGACGGGGGACGCGGTCCGGGTTCAGGTGCGCGAGTCGGCCGCGCCGTGGACCGACCGCCGCCCCGAACTCGCCGGGGGACTGCGGATCGGCGGCGACCTCGTCGCGCTCGAACCGGGGTCCGGGACGCGGGTCGACGTCCGGGAGGACGAGGCGGCCCGCGAGCTGGCCGGAATGATCGACCTCCTCGACCTCGACCCGCCAGCGGGCTGGCGGGCGGTGTGGCGGCCCCCGGCCGTCGACGCCGACACGGAGGCGCTGACCGCGGGGCTCGACGCGGCTGTCGAGGCCGCCGAGGGGCTGCGCGCCGCGGTCGGAGCCGAGGACGAGACGGGGGGTGAGCTCGGCGTCCTCGGCGACCGGAGCCGACTTCGCGACGGCCCGCTCGCCGCGCCGAACGCCGGCGTCTGGGTCTGGTTCGGCCGCGAGAGCCGGGCCGGGCTCGACGACGCGCGGCGGACCGCGACCGCGACGATGCCGGGCCACCACCGCGCGAAGGCCGGGTCGGCGGACGCCTCCGCCGGGGTCGACCTCGCCGAGGCGCTCTGCGAGCCCGGGGCCGACGCCGAGTTCCCGTTCTCGGTCGTGGCCGACGCGTTCGGCCCGCGCGAGGGGGACTCGCTCCGGATCGACCACGGGAAGCCGGACGGGCGGCTGATCACCCTCGGCGAGGGGAGCGTCACCGGGGTCGACCCGGACGGAACGGTCGCCGTCGAGCGGGAGATGAGCGGCGGCGGGACCTACGACGGCCTCGGCGTCGACCGCCGGGCCGGCGACGTCGCCGAGACGAGCCTGAAGGAGGGCCGCTGGTGGTACCCGACGACGTACCGCGGCCGGGACGGGACCGTCCGCGGGACGTACGTCAACGTCTGTACGCCCGTCGAGGTGTTCCCCGACGCGGCCCGCTACGTCGACCTCCACGTCGACGTGGTGAAGCTGCCGGACGGGACGGTCGAGCGCGTCGACGACGACGCCTTAGACGAGTCGGTCGCGGCCGGGTACACCCCCGAACCGCTGGCCGAGAAGGCGCGGAGCGTCGCCTCGGCCCTCGAAAACGCGCTGTAGGGGCGGATGCGAGGACCGCGGTCCGGTCGCCGGGACGCGGTAACGGGGACGGCAACGGTCGCTCCGGCCCGAAGTACGTCGCCGAGATCTACGGCGACGCGATCGGGGCGGGCGTCGACGCGGACCCGACCGGGGTCCGCATCGACGAGGCGGGCGTCGACCCCTCGACCACGCTGCTCGCGTCGCTACCGTTCACGTCGTTGTAGGAGAGGCGGGGGGCGAGAGACGCCGCGGCGGGACGCGCGTTCAGAAGTGGTTCGCGGACTCGGTCTCGTGGCGGAGTTCGCCGCCGCGGCCGCCCTCGACCGTGGACGCGCCGTTGTCACCGGAGGAGGCGGTCCGGACGGTGACGTTGTCGACCTCGTCGAAGTCCATGATGAGGTCGCGGCGGATGTTGTCGGCGGTGATGTTGGAGATGCCGCAGCCGGAGCAGGTGCCGCCGAGTTCGACGACGACCTCGCCGGTGTCGGGGTTCGCCTCGCGCACGACGCTCGTGCCGCCGTGCATCTGGATGATCGGCATCTGTCCGACCATCCACCGCTCGACCCGGTCCGCGAGGCTCTCGTCGTTCTCGTCGCTCATTGCTACTTCTTCTCTCCCGACGATATGGAAAGTTGCGGTTTAGGAGCCGGAGAAGCCCGCGAAAGGAACTGTGTCATCGTCGATGAGACGGGAGGGCGGCAGCCGAGCGCGCTATCGCTCCCCTTCGTCGCTCCGATCGACGGACTCGCCGGACTGGCTGGGGAGGCTGGTAGGGTCGGCCGCGCCGTCGCCGTTCAGCGAGTCGTCGCGTTCGAGCACGTACAGCAGCGGCCCGAGCGCGGTGAGGACGAGGACGCCGGGCAGGGGCGCGTCGGGAACGAGGATCAGCGTGGCGAGGCTCGCGCCGCCGGTGAGGACGACGAGCGCGGCCCAGGTCGCCGGCGAGCCGAGGTCGACGCCGACGCGCGCGGCGTCGCGGTAGACGGCCGCGGCGATCAGCGCGACGGCGACGCCCCCGCCGCCCCCGACGAGGGCCGTGGTGACGGACATGCCACTCGTTGGGGCGAGACGCGAAAAAGGGTGTCGCGAGCGGACGGCGAGGGGCTGAGAGCGGACCGGCCGATGCGGTGCGGCGCGGTCGTCGACGGAACTACGGCGCTTCGCCGGTCTCGATGCTGAAGGAGTCGCGCGGGTACGCGACGCAGGTGAGCGTGTAGCCGTCGTCGATCTCGGCCTCTTCGAGCATCTGCTGGTTGTCGTGCTCGACGAAGTCCTCGGAGGGGCCGTCCGCGATCCGGCCGGCACAGGAGACGCACTGACCCTGTCGGCAGGCGTACGGGAGGTCCCACCCGTTGTCCTCGCCCTGCGCGAGGATCGGCTTGTCGTTGGAGAGCTCGATCGTCTCGCCCTGCTTGACGAACTCGACCTCGAAGTACTCCACCTCGTCTTCGGGGATGTCACCGGGGCCGGCGCTGACGGTCTCGCCCCCTTCGAGTTCGCCCCCTTCGCCGTCACCGGCTGCCGGGATGGCGCCGCCCCCGCCACCGCCGCCGCCGACCGCGCGGTTCCCCGGCTCCGGGAACTCGGTCTCCGGGACCGCGGACGCGCGGCGTTCGAGCACTTCGTCCGAGATGTCGGTAGTGGGCTCCCACCCGGTCCCTCTCACCGAGCCGATGAGGATGATAAGCAGCGTCGCGACCGCCGCGAGCACGATCGCGGGCGGGTTTGCGACGTTGGCAATGAGCGGATTGAGCATACGAACCGATATGGAGAGGTGGCATAAGGCCGTTTTGATCGATCCAACCGCGTGAGACCCCCGACGGCGGTGATCGGCGGGGCCGTCACGCCGCGGAGCGGTCCATTTATCGGCCGAGCGGTCGACCGGGCCTCCATGGAAGTGAAATCCCGGCACCATCTCCGGAGCGACCAGATCACGGCGATCCGCGAGGCGGTCGCCGACCACCTCGGGGTCGACATCGACGGGGAGACGTTCGAGTTCGTGGAGTTCGTCGACGCCGGCTACGAGCTCGTCCTGGTCGACGGCGACCCCGCCGTCTTCTACGTCGACGACGACGAGCCGTTCCTCACCGTCCGAGGGGCGAACGACTACGACCCGGAGACGGGCGTCGTCACGGTCGACGCCGGCGCTATCTCGTTCGTCTCCGACGGCGCCGACGTGATGCGCCCGGGCATCGTCGAGGCCGACCCGGCGATCCGCGCGGACGACCTCGTCGTGATCGCCGAGGAGACCCACGGGAAGGTGCTGGCGGTGGGCCGCGCGCTGGCCGACGGCGACGAGATGGTCGGCGACAGCGGAAAGGTCGTCGAGTCGATCCATCACGTCGGCGACGACCTCTACGAGTTCTCGGTGTGAGCGACCGGGGAGCGGCGGCCGACGGCCGGCTATGAGCGCGTCTCGGGCGGGAAACGCCGAAGCGGGACGCGGAGCGTGGATCGCCGTTGCGAGCGTTCCGCGCCTCGTCCGAGCGCTCCGCGCATTTTAATCGCCTCCCACGTGACCCCAACGGTAATGACCGCGATCCGGGTGCTGAGCTACAACGTCCGCTACGCCAACCGCGGCGACCACCACGACGCCTGGCACGACCGCCGCGACGCAGTCGGCCGGCTCGTCCGTTTTCACCGACCCGACGTCGCCGCGTTTCAGGAGCCGGTCCCCGAACAGCGCCGCGACCTCCGGCAGCGGCTCCCGGAGTACGAGTTCGTCGGGCGGGGCCGCGAGGCCGACGGCGAGGGCGAAGGGTGTCCGATCGGCGTCCGGAGCGACCGCTGGGCGGTCGTCGACAGCGACACGTTCTGGCTCTCTGAGACCCCCGAAACCCCGTCGACGGGGTGGGGGGCGACGCACCCGCGGATCGCGACGTGGGCCCGGGTCCGCGACCGAGAGAGCGGCGACGCGCTCCGCGTCGTCAACACGCACTTCGACCACGTGAGCGCCGACGCGCGCCGCGAGGCGGCCCGCCTGCTCCGCGAGCGAGTCCCGGAGATAGCGACGAGCGACGGGGTCGAGACCGCCGGGGAAGCCCCGGTCGTCCTCGTCGGCGACCTCAACTGTACGCCGGGCTCCGACCCGCACCGGATCCTCGTCGGCGACGACGCGGAACGCGACGCCGACGCTCCCGGGACCGCCACCGACGCGCCCGCGCTGCGCGACGCCGCGGCCGCCGCCGACCTCCGGCACGGGCCGGAGACGAGTCTCACCGACTTCGCTCGCCTCATCGACGGTCGGCGGATCGATCACGCGCTCGTCTCACCGGGGGTGTCGGTCGAGGCGTTCGCGACGCTCACGGACCGTGACGACCGCGGGCGATATCCCTCCGACCACCTGCCGGTCCTCGCGCGGCTATCGATGTAGCCGAGAGCGCTACTCGGCGTCGCCGTCGGCGGCCCCCTCGGCGGTCTCGTCCTCGTCGCCCGCTCCCTCGTCGGTCTCCGTCTCGTCGTCCTCCGCTTCCTCCGCGTACTTCTCCAAGATGGTCTCGTAGCCTCGCTTGGCCGTCTCGTACGTCTCTCGCAGGTCGGCCACCGGCGTCTCGCTCGCGTCGACGCGGAGGTCGTCGTAGTAGGGATCGTCCGCCTCCTCCTCGGTGGTTCGGACGAGCAGCGCGGCGGACTGGACTTCGAGGTCCTCCCGTTTATCGCCGCCCGCGGCGTGGCCCGCGGCGAGGGCGTCGATCAGCCGCTCGGCGAGGGGCGCGTCGCCGTGGGCGTCGGACTCGTAGGCGGCCGCGGTGTCTTCGACCACGTCCTCGCCGGTCAGGAGGTTCCCGGCGACGGTGTAGTTCTGTCCCTCGCGGTGGCCGTACCAGCCGTTACACTCGTCGCCGGAGAAGGCGAACGTCCCGTCGGCGTCGACGCCGTGGAGCTGGCGCTGGGCGCTCCCGTCGTCGGCGTTGAGGAGGGCCTCCAGGGCGTCGTCGACCGCGAGCCCGTCGCCGAGGTACTCGATTCCCTTCCGGCCCAACTCGACGTTGACGAGCGACTGGGTCGCCACCGCCCCGTCCGACGAGGCGAACGGACACAGCGTGCCGACGCCCGGCAGCCGGGTCGTCACCGCCACCCCGAACCGGATCTGGTCGTCGCCGTCCTCGTCGGTGTACCGCTCGCGGACGCAGATGCTGAACGTCACACCGGTGGTGCGCGAGCGTCCCGCAAAAGGGTGCGTGCCGGGGCCGATGGTTCCGGTTCCGAAACGGGACGCGGGGCCGGCGCGCGCGAGGGATCGTCGGGGTGCCCGCGCCGACCCCTACCGTCGATCTCACGAACCGCTGATAAGACCGACCGAGGGACCGTCGGCGAACCGGGGGGACTCGGTGAGGGCGACGGGGGCGAACGGAACGTGACGAGTGTCAACGGGCGACATACTTATCCGTGGCAATCCCCCCCACATATATAGCCTCGGATACGGGCGAGGCGACTACCGGCACCGACACGGAGAACGACGACGCGCTGCTCGCGGTCAGACGAGTTGTCGACACGCGCACGGTGAGCGGCGGCTCCGACCGTCGCGTCGGGGCCGGGTGACGCCGCCCGTCATCCGAGCGAACGTGATACGATGGCAGAAAGACACACGCTCGAACGGCTCAGCGAGGAGTACCGGACGGAGGTCCCGGACGATCTCAGAGCGGCGCGCTCGTTCGACTGGTACCTCGACGCGCTGTACGACGACCCGCGGATCGCGCGGAACGCCCACCAGCGCGTCGCGGACATGTTCGACTACTACGGGACCCACTACGACGAGGAACGCGGCGTCGTCGAGTACGCGCTCGCCGCGGAGGACCCGCACCACGACGGCGAGAACGTGTTCTACGGTCGCGAGGTCCACGAGGCGATCCACGAGTTCGTCAACAAGGTGAAGTCCGGCGCGCGCGGGCTCGGCCCCGAGAAGCGGATCAAGCTCCTGTTGGGGCCGGTCGGCTCCGGGAAGTCGCACTTCGACTGGCTGGTGCGCCGCTACTTCGAGGCGTACACCCGGGAGGACGCCGGGCGGATGTACACCTTCCGATGGGTCGACCTCTGTTCGGTGATCGACGATCAGGACCCGGACGACGACGTCGTCCGCTCGCCGATGAGTCAGGACCCGCTCGTCCTCCTCCCGAAGCCGCAGCGGCAGGCCGTGATCGACGACCTCAACGAGCGGCTCGACGCCCCCTACACGCTCCGGAACGAACAGCACCCGGACCCGGCCTCGGAGTTCTACCTGAACGAGCTGCTCGCACACTACGACGACGACCTCCAGCGGGTCCTCGACGAACACGTCGAGGTCGTCCGGCTCGTCGCCGACGAGAACCGCCGGCAGAGCATCGAGACGTTCGAGCCGAAGGACAAGAAGAATCAAGACGAGACCGAGCTCACGGGCGACGTCAACTACGCGAAGCTCGCCGTCTACGGCGAGTCGGACCCGCGGGCGTTCGACTACGCCGGCGCGTTCTGTAACGCGAACCGCGGGCTCTTCTCCGGCGAGGAGCTGCTCAAGCTCCAGCGGGAGTTCCTCTACGACTTCCTCCACGCCTCCCAGGAGTCGACGATCAAGCCGAAGAACAACCCGCGGATCGACATCGACCAGGTGATCGTCGGCCGGACCAACATGCCGGAGTACCGCGAGAAGACCGGCGACGAGAAGATGGAGGCGTTCAACGACCGCACCAAGCGGATCGACTACCCGTACGTGTTGGAGTACGAGAGCGAGGCGAGCATCTACGAGAAGATGCTCGACAACGCGGACGTGCCCAACGTCCACGTCGAGCCCCACGCGCTGGAGATGGCCGCGCTCTTCGGCGTGCTCACCCGGTTAGAAGAGCCGACCGACGAGACCGTGAGCCTGCTTGAGAAGGCGAAGGCGTACAACGGCGAGCTCGAAGACGAGGAGATCGACCGGCGGAAGCTCCGGGAGGACGCCGCCGAATCCGCCGACGTCGGCGAGGGGATGGACGGGATCTCCGCGCGGTTCGTCGGCGACGAGATCGCCGAGGCGATCATGGACGCCACGCACCGCGACCGCAGCCACCTCTCGCCGCTGTCCGTCTTCGACCACTTCGAGGCGAACCTCGGCGGCCACGGCTCGATCGCGGCCGAGGACCTCGGTCGCTACGAGCGCCTGCTCGACCGCGTCCGCGAGGAGTACCGCGAGCGCGCCATCGAGGACGTACGCCACGCGCTAGCGTACGACGTCGACGAGCTCCGGCGGCAGGGCGAGAAGTACATGGACCACGTGATGGCGTACATCGACGACGACACCGTCGACGACGAGCTCACCGGCCGGGAGACCGAGCCGGACGAGACGTTCCTGCGCGCGGTCGAGGAGCAGCTCGACGTCCCCTCGGACCGCAAGGACGACTTCCGGCAGGAGGTGTCGAACTGGGTCTCTCGGCGCGCCCGCGAGGGGCGCGGGTTCGACCCGCAGGAGAACGACCGCCTCCGCCGCGCCTTAGAGCGCAAGCTCTGGGAGGACAAGAAGCACAACATCAACTTCTCGGCGCTGGTGTCCGCGACCGACCTCGACGACGAGGACCGGAGCGCCTGGGTCGACGCGTTGGTCGACCGCGGCTACTCCGAGGACGGGGCCGCCGAGGTGCTGGAGTACGCGGGCGCGGCGGTCGCGCGCTCGGAGATCGAGGACGGCGGGGACTGAGATGAGCGACCGCACTCGAACCGACGGCGAGGGGTTCGTCGACGCGGCCGACGAGGCGCTCCGGGGGGCGTACGACCCGCCGATGGACATCGAGTCCTACGTCGACCGCGTGTTAGAGCGGCCGACCGCGGCCGCCTCCGGCGCGGGATACGTCCTCGCGGCGATCGAGTCGCAGGGGACTCGGGAGGTCCGCGAGCGCGGCGAGACGCTCGACCGGTTCCGGTTCTTCGACGATCCGGCGAACGACGGGGAACACGCCGTGTTGGGCAACACCCGCGCGCTCAACGCGTTCGTCGACGACCTCCGCGCGGCCGCGACCGGGCGGGGCAACGACGAGACCATCGTCTGGATCGACGGCCCGACCGCGACCGGGAAGTCGGAGTTCAAGCGGTGCCTGATAAACGGGCTCCGCGCGTTCTCGAAGACGGACGCCGGCCGCCGGTACACCGTGGAGTGGAATGTCGCCGGTGCCGGCGCGGGCGTCGGCAGCGGGGGCGGGGCGGGGGCCGCCTCGCTCTCGTACGGCGACGGCGGCGACGCCGGGGAGTGGTACCGCAGTCCGGTCCAGACGCACCCGCTGTCCGTCTTCCCGGAGCCGGTCCGGGAGTCGGTCGCCGACGCGGTCGACGGCGACGCGTACCCGATCGCCGCCGACGTGGAACTCGACCCGTTCAGCCGCGAGGCGTACGACCACCTGGAGTCGACCTACCGCGAGCAGGGGCGACGTGACCTCTTCTCGGCGATCACCGACCGCGACCACCTCCGTGTGACCAGCTACGTGGTCGACGTCGGGCGGGGGATCGGCGTCCTCCACGCCGAGGACGACGGCACGCCGAAAGAGCGGCTCGTCGGCTCGTGGATGGGCGGAATGTTGCGCGAGCTCGACTCGCGCGGCCGGAAGAACCCGCAGGCGTTCAGCTACGACGGGGTGCTCTCGCAGGGGAACGGCGTCGCGACCGTCGTCGAGGACGCGAGCCAGCACGCCGACCTCCTCCGGCGGCTGCTCAACGTCCCGGACGAGCGGCGCGTGAAACTCGACAAGGGGATCGGGATGGACTTAGACACCCAGCTGATCGTCATCTCGAACCCCGACCTCGACGCCGAGCTGGACCGGCACGCCGAGCGCGGCGACGCCGACCCGCTGAAGGCGCTGAAGCGGCGGCTCTCGAAACACGAGTTCCGCTACCTCACGAACCGCCGGCTGGAGGCCCGGCTGCTTCGGCGCGAGATCGCCGGGGCGACCGCGGCGGGGGGCGCGACCGTCGACGGCGATCCCGAGGCGACCGATCCGAAGTCCGTCGTGCGCGCGCCGACCGCCGACGCGGCGGCCGCTCGGGGCGGCGCGGACGCCGATCCCGGGAGCGACCCGGGCGCTGCGCCGCTGTCGATCGACGTCCGGGAGTCGGACGGGAGCGTGGCCGAGCGCGAGATCGCGCCGCACGCGATCGGGGCGGCCGCGCTGTACGCGGTGGTCACGCGGCTCGACGCCGACGACCTGCCCGGCGACCTCGACCTGATCGAGACCGCCGAGCTGTACGAGACCGGCGAGGTCGGGCGCGGCGACGACGCGGTCACCGTCGCCGACGTCGACCTCGCCGCGGGCGACGGGCGCAACGGGATCCCGGTCACCTACGCCCGCGACGCGGTCGCGGACCTGCTCGCGACGACGGCCGACCGACACCACCCGGAGCTGCCGGTCGAGCGCGTCGTCACCCCGACGGACGTGCTCGACGCGATGGCCGACGGGCTCGCCGACGCGCCGCTGTTCTCGCGGGCGGAGGTCGCGGAGTTCGAGGGACGGCGCGGGGCGGTCGCGACCGAGGTCCGCGAGCGGCAGCGCGAGGACGTGATCGACGCGATGCTCGCGGAGGAGACCGTCTCGGCGGAGACGGTCGCCGAGTACGTCGAACACGTGTACGCGTGGGACGACGAGGACCCGACGACGCGGGGCCGCGAGGACGAGGCCCCGGACCCGCTCGTCATGAAGGTGTTCGAGACGGAGACGCTCGGGCGGTTCGACGAGAGCGACTACCGGGGGACCGAGCCGGGGCGCGACGTCGAGCGGTTCCGGCGCAAGCGCGTGATCCGCGGGCTCACCCAGTACGCGTGGCGCAACCGCGACGACGCGTTCAGCGTGGACGACGTCGACCTCGCGGAGGTGCCGGAGCTGAAGGCGGTGATCGACGCGAACGACCTCACCGACGTGAAGCGTCGGTTCCCGGACCTCGACCCCGGGGCGTGGCCCGACCCGCCGGCGGACACCGAGACGGAACGGGTGAAGTCCGAGACGGTCAACCGGCTGTGCGAGCGCGGGTATAGTCCCGCGTCCGCGGAGCTGGCGAGCCGCGCCGTGATGGAGGAGATACGCGAGGAGTGGCCCGACGTCGACGGCGGGCGGGTCGCCGACGGGGACCCGGACGGCGGCGCGGGCGCGAACGGAGGTGAGAGCCCGTGGGACTGACCGAGGACCGCGAGCGGTTCCGCGAGGTCGGCGAGACGCGCCGCGCGGACCTCGCCGAGTTCATCAGCCACGGCAACCTCGGCGGCTCCGGCGCGGACCGGATCCGGATCCCGATCAAGGTCGTCGACCTCCCCGCCTTCGAGTACGACCAGCGCTCCGCCGGCGGCGTGGGACAGGGCGGCGACGGCCAACCGCAGCCCGGCCAGCCGGTCGATCCCGAGCCCGGCGACGGCGACGAGGCGGGCGATCCCGGCGAGGAGGGCGGCGACCACGAGTACTACGAGATGGACCCGGAGGAGTTCGCCCGCGAGCTCGACGAGGCGCTCGGCCTCGACCTCGAACCGAAGGGGAAGCGGGTTGTCGAAGAGGTCGAGGGCGACTTCACCGACACCGCCCGCGCCGGCCCGCGGGGCACCCTCGACGTCGACGAGTTCTTCAAGCGGGGGCTGAAGCGCCACCTCGCCACCGACTTCGACGAGGCGTACGTCCGGG
>NZ_AOJL01000004.1 GCF_000337035.1 Halorubrum coriense DSM 10284 | reverse complement strand
AGGGGCTCGACAGCGTCCCGTTCCGCCGCGAGGACGAGCGGTTCCGCCACCCGGAGGTGATCGAGAAGCGCGAGCGCAACGTCGTGGTGATCAACGTCCGCGACGCCTCCGGATCGATGCGCGAGACGAAGCGCGAGCTCGTCGAGCGGGTGTTCACGCCGATGGACTGGTACCTGACCGGGAAGTACGACGCCGCCGAGTTCCGGTACGTCGTCCACGACGCCGAGGCCTGGGAGGTCGACCGCGAGGAGTTCTTCGGGATCCAGTCCGGCGGCGGGACTCGCATCTCCAGCGCGTACGACCTCGTCGAGGAGATCCTGACGGAGTACCCGTACAGCGAGTGGAACCGGTACGTGTTCGCCGCGGGCGACTCGGAGAACGCCGGCAGCGACACCAGAGATAACGTGATCCCGACGATGGAGTCGATCGACGCCAACCTCCAGGCGTACGTCGAGACGCAGCCCGGCGACGGCGCGGCGAACGCCCGCCACGCCGACGAGGTCGAGTCCGCGTTCGGCGACGCCGACGACGTGGCCGTCGCGCGCGTCTCCGACCCCGACGACGTCACCGACGCCATCTACGAGATCCTCAGCACGGAGTCGGGCGGCGGGGGGAGCGCCCCGGACGGGGCGACCGTCGCCCGCCGGACCGACGGAGGTGAACGCAGATGAGAAACGACCGAATCGAAGCGAAACGCGAGGCCGACGCCCTCGACGAGCCGGCGCGCGAGGCGCGCGAGCTCGCGGAGCGGCTCGGGCTGGAACCGTACCCGGTGCGGTACTGGGTGGTCGACCACGACCAGATGAACGAGCTGATCGCCTACGGCGGCTTCCAGCGCCGGTACCCGCATTGGCGGTGGGGGATGAACTACGAGCGGCAGCGCAAGAAGGACCGCCACGGGCTCGGCAAGGCGTTCGAGATCGTCAACAACGACGACCCGTCGCACGCCTTCCTTCAAGAGTCGAACGCGCCGGCCGACCAGAAGGCCGTCATCACCCACGTCGAGGCGCACGCCGACTTCTTCGCGAACAACGAGTGGTTCGGGCTGTACGCCGACCGCGGCGAGGGCGGCCCGAACGCCGCCGCCAGGCTGGAGCGCAACGCCGACCGGATCGCGTCGATCGCGACACGGGCCGACGTCGACCGCGACGAGGTCGAGCGGCTCGTCGACGCCGTGAGCGCGCTGGAAGACACGATCGACCAGCACAGCCCGGTCGACGCCGCCCGGTCCGTCGAGGAGCCGGGGATCGCGGCCGACGTGAGCGACGGCGACGAGGACCCGGTCGCGGCGGTCGAAGCGCGGATCGACGACCTCGACCTCTCCGAGGAGGTGCGCCGCGACGTGTTCGACGACGAGTGGCTCGAGGCGCGCGGCGAGGGCGTCGAACCGGAGACCCCGCGCCCGGACGTGCTCGCGTTCCTGCGCGACCACGGGAAGCGGTACGACCCCGAGAGCGGGAAGGCGATCGACCGCGAGCCGTGGGAGACGACCGTCATCGACGCGATCCGCGAGGAGGCGTACTACTTCGCCGGCCAGAAGCAGACGAAGGTGATGAACGAGGGGTGGGCGACGTACTGGGAGTCGCTGATGATGGGCGGCGAGGGGTTCGCCGGTCCCGACGAGTTCCTCACGTACGCCGACCACATGGCCCGGGTGCTCGGCTCGCCCGGCCTCAACCCCTACAAGCTCGGGTTCGAGCTGTGGACGCACGTGGAACTCCGCGCCGCGCGCCGGGAGGTGGTCGACAAGCTGCTCCGCGTCGAGGGGGTGACCCCGGAGAACTTCCACTCGCGGATCGACTTAGACGAGGTCGCGGACCTGCTCGAACCGCACCCGGCGATCGCGGGCGCAGGGCCGGCGACGCTCGACGAACTGGCGGCGCTCGCGGCCGACGACGACCCGCGGGTCGACGCCGAGGCCGTCGACCGGGCGCTGTCCGCCCGGGACGAGTCCGGGGACGGCGAGGCGAGCGACGGTGCGGGAGCCGACATCGACATCGAACGGTACCCGTGGAAGCTCCTCACGCGCGAGGGGCTCGCGGAGCGGCACTACGTCCTCTCGCGGCCGGAGCACCGCGGTGCGCTCCGGAACGTCTCGCGGGAGGCGCTCGAAGAGCAGGCGCGGTACCTCTTCGACGTCGACCGGTACGAGACGGTCGCGGAGGCGATCGCCGACGTCGACCGCGCGGCCGGCTGGGAGCGCATGTTCGAAGTGCGGGAGAGCCACAACGACGTGACGTTCGTCGACGCGTTCCTCACCGACGAGTTCGTCCGGGAGGGGAACTACTTCACCTACGAGTACAGCCGGGCCGCCGAGGAACACCGCGTCGCCAGCGTCGACGCCGAAGACGTGCGGAAGAAGCTGCTCCTCCGGTTCACGAACTTCGGGAAGCCGACGATCGTCGTGTTGGACGGGAACTTCCGGAACCGGGGCGAGCTACTCATCGGCCACCGGTACAACGGGGTCGCGCTCGACGAGGAGCGCGCGAAGGCGACGCTGAAGCGCGCCTTCGAGCTCTGGGGCCGCCCGGTGAACCTGGCGACGATCCGCGTCGAGTACGACGACGGGGCCGTCCGGCGCGCCAAGCGTCGGGGCGAGGAGCCGGACGGCACCGAGGTCGGCGTGCGCTTCCAGTACGACGGGGGCGAGGTGACGGAACACGACCTCGACGAGTCGGTCCGTGAGCGGATCACCGCCGACGAGGTCGACTACGACACGAAGCCCGACGACTGGCTGGCGTGACCCGGGCAGCCGGTCCGGGCGTCCGGCGGCCCGGACCGTTCGGACAGACACTTATTATCGTCGGATGACAACAAGACGCATGGACGCTCCGGAGACGGAGGCCGGCGAACGCGAGGCCGAGCGGGCGGCACCGCTCCCGGAGGGGACGCCGCTCTCCTTCGCGGAGCGCGACCCCGCGGCCCTCGACGACGCGACCGAGCTGTACCTGCTGGACCGACACGCCGCCGCCGACGGTACGGTTCGGGTTCAGGTACTCGGCTGGGAGCGCGACGGCGACACCGTCCGGGTCACGTACGCGCTCCCGACGGGAGAGCGGCTTCGCGACCGGTACCGATGGCCGACCGCGGGGCGGTACGAGGAGAGCGACTTCCTCGCGCTGGTCCGCGCCCTGGGCTACCCGCCCGGCGCCGCCGATCTCGTCGACGGCGAGTTCGCCCGCGCGCGAAACGAGAACGGCCGCTGGCGGATCGTGACGGGACGTCGGTCGGAGGGGGATCGCAGTCGGGCCGGCGAGGCCGACCGAGCGCGCCGCAATCGAGCGGCCGACGACGGCCGAATCGACCGCGACGCCGCCCGGACGGGAGCGCTCGCCGGCCTCCGGCGTCGGGTCGAACGCGTCGATCCGATGGCGCTGGGGCTCGTTTCCGTGGCGCTCATCGGCGCGGCGGTCGGCGTGCCGGCCTCGGTAGCGACGGTGACGGGCGGTCTCTCGGCGTCGCTGACGGCGGTGGGCGGGGTCCTGTTCCTCACGGCGTTGGCGACGCTGGGGCTCTCGATCGCGACGGTCTCCTGACGGGGCGCAGCTGCGGGCGGACCTCAGCGCCGCGGGTTCGACGACAGCGACGCGACCAGTTCCGCCACCGCCGCGACCTCCTCCTCGTCGATCCCGTGTCCCATGCCCTCGTAGATCCGCTCGTCCACGTCGGCCCCGAGCGCCCCCAACACCGCGGTCGTCTCGTGGACTCGCTCCTCGGGAATGTGCGGGTCGACGTCGCTACAGCCGACGAACGCGGGCGTGCCGGCGAGAGGGCGCTCCGTTCCGTCGCCCGATCCGGGCTCATCGTCCCCGGTCGCGCGCTCGACGTAGTCGTCGACGGCGACCGACTCACCGATCAGGCCGCCGCTGAACACCGCGAGCCCGCCGTACCGAGTCGGATTGCGGGCGACGAACTCGCTCGCGAGACACGCGCCCTGCGAGAACCCCCCGACGAGGACGCGCTCGCGGGGGATCCCCGCCTCGACCGCCCGGTCGACGGCCGCGCCGACGGCCCGAAGGCCCGAGCTCCGTCCCGGCTCGTTGTCCGCGACCGGAGCGAGGAACGAGTTCGGATACCAGGTGTTGCCGGCCGCCGCCGGGGCGAGCAGGGCGACGTCGCGGTCCCCCGCGAGCTGTTCCCCCAAGTCGACGACGCTGCGAGCGGTCGCGCCCCGACCGTGGACGAGCACGAGCGCCGCGTCCGCGTCGTCGAGCGGCGTCCCGACCGTGACCAGCGGTTCGTCGCCGTGCGGATCGTCGCCGCCGTGCGGCCCCGGCGATCGGGCGGGCATCTCACATCCCGACGCCGGCGTCGGCGTCGGGCAGGTCGTGTTTGTTCACCGGGAGGCCGAGCGCTTCGAGCGCGCCCTCCATGTGGCGGTCCTGAGCGAAGTCCGCGCCGTCCTCCTCGCGGAGCCGCTGTGCGGTCGCGAGCACCTCTCCCTTCCGGTCGTTCGGGATTTCGTACTTGTCGGCCGAGAGCTCGATGACGAGCCCGTTGTTGTCCTGCGTGTAGATCGAGTGGAAGATACCGCGGTCGAACACGTTGTACCCCTTCCCCGCGTCTTCGAGCGCCGCCATGATATCCTCGTACTCGTCGGGCTCGACGCTGAAACACAGGTGGTGAACGGCTCCCGTGTTGACGCGCTGGCCGCGGGCGGACGCCCGCTCGTCGCTCACGAACACCGTGAGGATCCGCCCGTCGCCGGTGTCGAAGAACAGGTGCGTCTGCGAGGGGTCGTCGAGGTTCGGCTGCCGCAACACGAGCGGCATCCCGAGCAGGTCGCGGTAAAATGCGAGCGTGTCCTCCTCGTTGCTGCCCCAGACCGTGACGTGGTCGGTGCCGCTGGTGTGAAACGGTGCGTCCGGATGCTCCGAGGTGACCGGAGCCGGCTTCTCGTCGCTCATACCGATCCGAGACGGCCGAGCCGTATAAAGTCGAACGTAACGGGACCGTGACCGGCTGACACCGGTGTTATCGGTCGATGAATCGCACTCCGAGACGTTCCGTCCCGCCCCACGCGGGGCAGGAATCCGGCGCGACCGGCGGTCGGGCCCGACTCCCGGTGGTCGGACGGACTGGGGCGGGCCGGCGAGCGCTCACCGTCCGAACCCCTCGACTCGCCCACACGACGGGGACGCGCCCGCACGGACCGAGCCGCCGTCCCGGCCGGCACCCTCACCGCTGCCAGACGGGCGGGGCGACGCCGAGCGCGCGGACGGCGAGGGGGTAGGCGAAGGCGATGACCAACACGATCACCAGCGACAGAGCGAGACCGAGTTCGCCGACTGCGCGCTCGACGACCGCCAGCGCGGCGAACATGACGACGAACATCACCGCCCAGTGCGGAGCGAGCTGTCGGACCTTCTCCGCTGTCGATGTCATGCCCAGAGTAGCCGTGCCGCGGGCTAGTGGCTGTCGGTGAAATCCAGCGGCGTAAAACTGTCCCCCGTCCAACCGCCGATCAGTATCGCGACGGAATGAACGCCATCCCCGTGAGCATGATCGACGACAGGACTGCGAGGATGAACACGCGCGAGAGACCGCTGTTGTACTGATTGAACTGGTCGATCTCGGAGACCTGCGCCTCGTACGCCTCGATATCCGACGACATCTGAAGCGTCGACGTGTCCTCGAAGTGCGCGACGTAGTCCCTGTCTCTTATACACATCTCTGATGGCGCGA
>NZ_AOJL01000003.1 GCF_000337035.1 Halorubrum coriense DSM 10284 | reverse complement strand
TTCACTGACGTTCCACGAACTCGGATGAGTTCAGTGGACGTCTGGATCGCACGTATACACGGTTGTCATTGAATCGCCCCGGGTGTGACAGGGCGTTCGTCGAACCCTTCCCATCCGCGGTTTCCCGGGATGGTGCATCGGTCGTCGTAACCCAATGGAATCGCGTCTCCCACTTAAGGGGACGGATTCGCTTCGAACGGACATGGACTCACTGGGATTCGAACCCAGGGCATCCTCCTTGCAAGGGAGNTCGCGTCTCCCACTTAAGGGGACGGATTCGCTTCGAACGGACATGGACTCACTGGGATTCGAACCCAGGGCATCCTCCTTGCAAGGGAGGCACTCTACCGCTGAGCTATGAGCCCACCTTCCCTGGTGGGAAGGTTCTCGCGTTTGGTATGAGCCGTGGTCGTTCTAAGGTGTCCAAGCCGGTGGGTGGGCGGACGGGTACAGTCCAATGCGAATGAGTAGTGACCGTCGTGGTGACG
>NZ_AOJL01000002.1 GCF_000337035.1 Halorubrum coriense DSM 10284 | reverse complement strand
GGGATTGCGGGCCGGATCGGGAGCGGCCGGACTGCCGGAAGGACTTGGCGCACCTGAAGTACCAGACAGAATCGGGGGAACAGGCGTCGTACCGTTGCGGTTCGTGGGACTGCGAGTGTTGCGGCCACCGGCTGAGGATGGGACTGATCGAGGAGATAGAACGGATCACGGAGGAGCGCCCGGAGATGCGTCGGTTCCTGACGCTCACAGTGGACCGCAGAGCGCCCGCGTCGAAGGAGGAGAAGCACGAGTACATCACCTGTCTCTTATACACATC
>NZ_AOJL01000001.1 GCF_000337035.1 Halorubrum coriense DSM 10284 | reverse complement strand
GCTGTTCGAGCGATTCCGCGAGACGACACGAGAAATAGCCCGCCTCCAATCGCTCTTGGAGGACGGCCGATACAGTAGTCACCGCATCCAGTGCCTGTACGATCGGCGCACGAAGCGACGAGACCACGCCCAAGACGCACTCGCCCGCGAGCTCATCGAACGCCTGTACGAGGATGGCGTTTCGACGGTGTACGTCGGGGCGCTGACGGACGTGCTTGACACGCACTG